>DATKWQ010000026.1:0-22423 GCA_035529455.1 Thermoplasmata archaeon | reverse complement strand
CCCTTCTTGGAGGCCTCACCGCTGAAGACCATCAGAGAATCGGATATGAGGTCCACCATGTAGACGTCGTGGTCCACGACCAGGCAGGACTTGCCCGATTTCTCGACGACCCTCCGGATGGTCTTGGACGCGGTCATCCTCTGAGACGAGTCGAGATACGCGGACGGCTCGTCGATGAGGTAGATGTCCGCTTGCCTTCCGAGACATTCGGCTATCGCCACACGCTGCAGCTCCCCGCCGGACAGGCTCTTCACATCGCTGTCCAGGAGGTACTTGAGGTTCAGCGGATGAGCCACCTCTGCCTGGAAGAACCCGGAGTCGAAATCCTTGCCCAGGGACTCGTACAGCATCTCTCTGACCGTCCCGCCATACTCCGGTTTTATGTACTGGGGTTTGTAGCTGACGGCGACCTTGCCGCTCACGCTGCCGGATGTGGGGGTTATCTCGCCGGCGAGGATCTTCACAAGTGTGGTCTTGCCGGTCGCGTTTGGCCCGACAGCGCCGACGACCTCTCCCTTCTTGATCGCGCCCCCACCCACCGCGAGGCTGAACCCTTTGAAGCGCTTCTTCAGGTCCGTGAACTCGATGAGCGTCTCGGAAGTCCAATCACTGCGAGGCGGCCTCCGCTCGAACTTTATCTCGGAGTCCCTGAAGCGTATGTTCTCCTCTCGCAGGTATCCCTCGAGATAGACATTGATCGCCGACCGCACTGCTCTCGGCTGGGATATGACGCCATACGCTCCCTCGGAGCCGTAGAGGATATGCACGAGGTCCGCGAGGAAGTCCATCACCGCGAGGTCGTGCTCTATGACGACGACACGTTTCTCCTTGCCGAGGTCCTGGATGACCTTGGCGACCTCCAGCCTCTGGTAAATGTCCAAGTACGATGACGGCTCGTCGAAGAAGTAGACATCGGCATCTTTCAGGAGCGTCGCGGTTATCGCGACCCTCTGCAGCTCACCACCTGAGAGCTTGCCCAGATCCCTGGACAGCACCCCAGCAATGGACAGCCTCTCCGCTATCTCGTCCAGCTTGCCGTTGTGATCGATCTTCCCGAGGAGCTCCTTGACTTGTCCCTTGTGAGCGGCGGGCAGCCTGTCCACGTACTGGGGCTTCATCGCGGTGGTCGCCTCCCCGTCCGCCAACAGCTTGAGATAATCCTGTATCTCGGTTCCGGCGTATTTCTCGAGGACCTTGTCCCAGGCTCCCTCGGAATCATAATCGCCGAGGTTGGGCACAACTTCCCCTGACAGGATGGATATGGCAGTCGTCTTGCCTATCCCGTTGGGCCCGAGCAGGCCGATGACCTGCCCTTTCCTTGGCAAGGGCAACCTGTAGAGTCTGAAGCTGTTCTTCCCATATTGATGGACCATCTCCCCTTCGAGCTCGCGCGGGAGGCCGATTATCTTGATGGCTTCGAAGGGGCACTTGTGGACGCATATGCCGCACCCGACGCAGAGCTCCTCGGATATGACGGGCTTGTCGTCGGCGCCCATCGCTATGGTTTCCGTGCCGGTCCTGACAGGAGGGCAGTAGTGTATGCACTCTTTGCTGCATCGCTTCGGCTGGCATCGGTCCCTCAGAAGTACTGCTATTCTCACGGGGTGGGTTAAGGAAGGCTCCGTTTAAAAACATATCAATCGTGGCATGCGGAGACACGCCTCCAGGCATCATCTGGCATGTGGTCGTGATTGCGGTGGTTACGCATGTCATCGAGGCCGTCCGCGGAGCACGCTACATTTAAGTGTGGTTCCATCGATTGAGGGCGCCGCTGAACATGGATAGAGTTCTAGTCTGCGTTGCGTGGCCGTATGCAAACGGCCCGATCCACGTCGGTCATGTGACGGGATCGCTCCTGCCGGCCGACATATTCGTCCGGTTCAACCGCCTCATTGGCAACGAGACGATAATGGTCTCGGGTTCCGACATGCACGGGGCTCCTATCACGGTGAGTGCCGACAGGGAGAAGGTCACCCCAGAGGAGATTGCGAACAGGTACCACAACATCAACTCGAAGGCGATTGACGGGCTTGGCATCAGCTTCGACCTGTACACGAGCACCCACACGGAGAACCATCAGGAGGTCGCCCGCGAGTTCTTCCTCAGGCTCCTCGAGAAGGGCCATCTCAAGCGCATGACCACATCCCAGTACTACTGTTCAAACTGTGACAGGTTCCTGCCCGACAGGTACGTTGAGGGGACCTGCCCGCACTGTGGCGCCGAGAACGCACGAGGCGACCAGTGCGACGCATGCGGCATGGACCTGAACGCCGAGGACCTCAAGGACGCGCGGTGCCAGCTCTGTAACTCCGTTCCTAAGCTGAGGGACACGGAGCACTTCTTCCTGCTGCTGTCGCATTTCTCCGACGGACTTGTCAACTACGTCAAGGGTTGCGGCCATTGGCGCCCGCATGTGCGCGCATTCACGCTGAAAGTCCTCAACGAGGGCCTCATCGACAGGCCGATGACGAGGGACCTATCGTGGGGCGTCCCGGTGCCGGTCGAGGGCTACGAGGACAAGTGCATGTACGTCTGGTTCGAGGCCGTCATGGGGTATCTCTCCGCCACGAAGGAGTGGGCCAAGCTGAAGTCCACGCCAGATTCTTGGGAGACGTACTGGATGGACGAGTCCTGCCGGAGCTACTACTTCCTTGGAAAGGACAACATCGTGTTCCACACGATCATATGGCCCGCGCTGCTCACAGGCTATGGCGGGCTGAACCTGCCATACGACGTCGTCGCCAACCAGTTCATGAACCTCGGAGGCCAGAAGTTCTCGAAGAGCATGGGAGTGAGCATCGACATACCCGACCTGCTGACGAAGTTCCAGCCCGACGTCATTCGGTACTACCTCACCGCCAACATGCCCGAGTTCAAGGACAGCGAGTTCTCTTGGGAGGATTTCGGGCAGAGGGTAAACAGCGAGCTGGTCGCCACCTACGGCAACTTCGTACACAGGGCGATGTCGTTCACTTTCAAGAACTTCGGGGAGATCCCGAAGAAGGGCGAGCTCGACGACCGTGACAGGGCGGCGCTCGCCAGGATATCGGAGGCGAAGAGGGCCGTGACCGAGTCCCTGACGGCATGTCAGTTCAGGGATGCCATGAAGTCTCTGATGGACCTCGCGCAGTTCGGTAACCAGTACTTCGACGCCGTCGCTCCGTGGGCGCTGGTGCGCTCCGACCGGGAACGCTGCGGGACAGTGCTCCACGTGAGCCTCGAGTTGTGCAGGGCATTGGCGGTCCTGGCCTGCCCGTTCATGCCGTTCTCGTCCGAGAGGATATGGAAGGACCTGGGCATGGAAGGGTCCGTGGAGTCCGCCGGATGGGCCGGGGTCGAGACGCCGCTGAAGGAGGAAGGACACATGGAAAGACCGGCACCGCTGTTCGCGAAGGTCGATGTGTCGACCGGAGGAGGGTTCTCTCAGTACGCCGCGCTGGACCTCAAGGTCGGGAAGGTCATGGATGTCCAGCCACACCCGAACGCTGACAAGCTGTACGTCATGACAGTGGACATCGGCAGGACGATAACCATCGTCAGCGGTCTGAAGGACTTCTACACTGCGGACGAGTTGAAGACCAAGACTCTGATTATACTCACCAACCTCGAACCCGCCAAACTGAGGGGCGTGAAATCCGAGGGGATGCTATTGGCGGCAGAGGCAGACGGCAAGCTCGCGCTGCTGAAGCCTGAGAAGGAACTCGCCTCGGGCACTCAGATATCGAGCGGGCTCGATGTGCAGAGCCTTCAGATATCATACAAGACCTTCCAGAAGCTGGATATGCGAGTCGGGCTCCTTGCGGGCGGGGACCCGCCGAAGCTGGAGATTGGCGGCAAGATGATCGGCTGCGCTGGTTGCGGCGTCGATTCGGGAGTCAAGTGCGCCGCGTTGGTGCAGGACGACACGGCCCTTGTGATGCACGGTCCCGATGGTGTCAGGATAGTCCTCGACAGGGACATACCAACGGGTGCGAGAATACGATGAAGCTTGATCTACACATCCATTCGACTTTCTCAGCGGACGGCACTGCTGACCCTGTGGAGATACTCAAGCGCTGCAGAGACATCGGCCTCGACGGATGTTCGATAACCGACCACAACTCAATCGAAGGTTCTCTGAGAGCCATCAAGATGTGCTCGGAGATGGGGCTGATCGTCGTTCGAGGGCTCGAGGTGTCGAGCTCAGACGGGCATGTGCTGGCCTATGGCTTCTCAGGACCGGTCCCGAGAGGGATGCCGATGAGGGAGACCATCGCGGAGATACACAAGGCCGGCGGAATCGCCGTCGCGGCCCACCCGACCAGGCTCGGGTCGGGCGTCGGCGTGGACGCCGCTGCGAACGCCGGATTCGACGCGATAGAGGTGCTCAATGGTGGTAGCTCCGCCCGCGGGAACAGGGCAGCTGCGACCGTCGCGGCGGACAAGAAACTCCCTGCCGTTGGTGGTAGCGACGCGCACAAGATCGGGGAGATCGGCAGGTCGTACACGGTCGTCGACGATGCGGTGACCGAGGCGGACGTGATAAGCGCGATAGTGGGCGGCCGGTCTAGGACCGACGGCAGAAGCAGGAGCTGGCTCGAGGGTGTGGTCTACGCTGCTGAAGCGAACTTGGATTGGGCACGCCGCGGATTCAAAAGACTCTGAGTTCAGATATGCCCTGCTATGATGTCCGCGTACTTGTGTGCGTTCTCGGCCAGTTCTTCCGTAGACATCTCGTCAGAGGCGGTCAACACGAGCAGGGCTCTGTTGCCCGCGCTGGTGAGCACCAATCTACTCCTTGTCAGCTCGACAGACACGTACTGGAGCTTGTCCTTGAGTTCGCTCGTCGCAGTCTCAGCTGCTCCAAGAAGTATCGCGGACATGGCAACGAAGGTCTCGAGATGCACGCCCTTCGGCGAATCTCCGGCTATGTGCATACCGCTCCTCGATACGACAGTCGCCTCGTACACGGATGGAAGCGCCTTATGGAGCTCATCCAACGTTTCTTCGATAGCCAAATACTGTGCCATGCACGAGTCCCTCCCCGATAACTGCCTGCAAATGACCTGCAGAGAATATAAAACTTGGGAGATGTCGCTGGGCGATTATGGGCGCTCCAGCAGAAGACGTGTCGGGTTGTGTCGTCGGGCACGGACCGACTCGGATGCTGCGGTTCGATGCCTTGATATCTGGTCATCGTCATGCATGAGGGAGCCTGGAGATGAAAGTACTACATCAGGATACGAGGACCAACGAGATCAAACTGCGACCAGATACGATAGACGACCTTTGGCATCTGAGCAACCTGCTGGATGAGTCCGACCTGGTCTACGCCTCCACCTACAGGCGAAAGGAGGACAAGGCGGACAAGCTCAGGCCAGAGCGGACCGAGAAGGTCCGAATGACGCTGGGCATACGGGTGAGGAAGGTCGAGTTCCACGAGTCCGAGGACCGCCTACGCATGCTCGGCGAGATCGAATCTGGTCCTCAGGATGTGGGGCAGCATCACACTCTCATGATCGGCATCGGCGACGACATCACAATCGTGAAGACAGAGTGGAAGCAGGCTTACTTGGAGAGGATCAAGAGGGCCATCGAGGCGAGCGACAAACCCTCGATCGTTTTCATCGCGATAGAGGACACGGAGGCGGTGATCGCGCTGGCGAGGGAATACGGCTTCAAGGAGTCGGCGACGATAACGAGGAATCCCGGGGGCAAGATGTACGACTCAAAGCCCAACGAGGAGGCCTACCTCGACGAGGTGATCGACAAGGTCGTGCCCATCCTGAAAGGGGAGCCCTTGGTCATACTCGGCCCGGGCTTCACCAAGGAATCCCTGTCACGTCGGATCAGGGAGAAACACCCTGGTCTCCCGTCCGAGATCATCCTGCTGTCAACGGGCCAGGCGGGCATGGCTGGCGTCCACGAGGCAATGAAGAGGGGTCTGGGAGGAAAGGCGGTGGAGAGCTCCCGCGTGGCTAGGGAGACGCGGCTGGTGGAACAGCTATTCTCGGAGATAGGCTCCAATGGTCTCTTCGCCTACGGGATGCAGTCCGTGAGAACGGCCACAGAGGCCGGCGCCGTGAAGATACTCCTGGTCCTAGACGAGAAGGTGAGGACCGATGAGGCAGATGACCTGCTCAAGCTCGTCGAGAGCTCCCGCGGCGAGTTCGTGATCATAAGCTCGCTGCACGAGGCCGGTCGGCGGCTGGACTCTCTCGGGGGGATAGCCGCTATCCTCAGATATCCGATGGCGTGAGACAATTAGTTCCTCAGTTCCTGCGCGCCTTGACGACATCCACTGTCGCGTCTATGAGCATGCGTATGGGGAACGGCTTCGTCCAGAACGATGTCGCTCCCGCCTTGATCGCGTCCTGACGGACGCCCTCGTCTGCGCTGGAGAATATGATCGGAATGTTCGGGTCGATGCTGAGTATCTCCTTCGTCGTCTCGATGCCGTCCTTTCCGGGCATCCTGTGGTCCATTATGATCGCGTCCGGCCTGACGGACATCGTCTTGAGATATCGTATAGCCTCGTCGCCGCTCCTGGCCGAGTACACGGTGTGCCCCCTCGACTCGAACATGTCCCTGTACAGGTCTCTGATGAAGTCCTCGTCGTCGACAACGATGATCCTGGCTAATACATTCGAGCTCTCCGACTTCTTCGAAATGTACCCTCCCGACATGTTAGTCAAAGCTCCCAGACTGAATCCGCGATGGCTCATACTACGACCTCTCAAGACTGCGTTGACACTGTGGACAAGAGCATGAGCTCGTCGATATCCACCGGTGCATCCCATTGCGCTGAAGCCGAATCCACCCATGCTTATTTTATTCTTTCGAGAGAAACATAGCCGTGAGAATATCCTGAGGAAATGGTTTGATAGGCAGGAGGGAGCAAAATCTCCTACCTATGCGGGATGGCATATATCAGCACACAACAGGAGGCTCCAGTTCTGCGTTGCAGCCGAGCAGGTCATAGACCTGTTCCCAGCTGTAGTGATCTGCATCGTCCATTCACACACCTTCGTATCTGATACACTAATCATCGACGGTGGTCAATAGCCTTACTTGGGGAGCTCGGCGAAAATAGTCTGGACGCGTGAAAATGGTCACTTGACGCAATGGCGTATATGCACTGCTTCGCCTCTATTGGCCGCGCGCATCTCCACAGGCGTCATGCGTGCCACGCCGACCGCCCTGATGTCCCGTCCGTGCCTGACAATCACGTCGTCACCTATGCGGAAATCGTCCGTGGCGTCCTCCACGCCGACCGCGAACAGGTTCCCCTTCGGCGTGAAATCCTCGATCTGCACACAGTACGCGTCTCGAGATGCAATCGACTCCGCACCATCGAGAGTGAGAGATATCATGCCTCGCTGGCCGGACATAGCTCCGCGTTGGACGTCTCCTCCGAAGATCTTCATCTCCGGCCATCTCCCTCTCACCCGGATGTCGTCCGTCAACGCGCTCCCCGCCTCGCCGAACTGGAACATAGATACAGATCGCATGTCGTCGGCCGCGCGCACCTTCCAGGGCGGCTTCGTCTCGTCATCGGGCAGCTGTTCACGGAGAGTCTCTTCTAGCTTCCTCAGACTCCCGCCGGATCCTGGCCTACCATCTGAAGTGTCGATGAAATCGGAGACGCGGTCGTTGACGATGTCTCTCTCATCTCCGAGATGAGATATCACCACGTCGTATCCTTGGCTCTCCACCAGCCATCGGACCATGTCCTCGACCATCTTCTGTTCGTCTCTGTCCCAGTGGCCTGTCACGGGGATGTCGTAGTCCTGCGCGGGGTAGAACAGCTCCAGCTCTCGAGGCACGAGCCCCAGAGGCGAGGTGACGATCACCTCGTGCACCGCGTGCGCCCTGCCGGAGTTCCATATCGCCTCCCTGAAACGTCTATGCGATGATGATGTCGAGTACGGCTTCCTCGCAGAGCACGGTATGAGCACGAGTACGCGCGCCATCTCCGGGCGCCGATACCGGTCGACCAGCCGGGAACGCCATCTCGTGACATCCGGACGGCACAGCGATTCCTTCGACCCAGCGACGAACTTCGCTCCCTTGATGGGAGCGTGCATCTCCTGAAGCGGCCGGTGTTCGAGGTCGAGCAGCCGCAGGGATTGTATCTGCCACGGCTCGGAGCGTATCCTGCTCTCCACCAGCTCCCTGAGCCCGCCTTGGGATATGTGATGCCTGATGAGCCTCAGCTCCGACTCCGCCACCGAGAAGTTGTGCATCAGCAGCCCCTCCTTGTCGCCGATGCCGTCGCTGCATGTCGCGCAGCCGCAGGGCAGATCGCCTATGCTGTCGAGGTGGATAGCGCCGCTGGTCGTCAGGTAGAGGCCGTTCTTCGTCGCCATTATCAGAGATATGGAGTCGAACAGGTCCACGCCGCAGTAGGCCAACAGGGCCAGCCTGCTGGGCAGTCCTGCGACAGGGCAGAACGCAGGCTTGAGAAGGTTCGTGCCCGACTTGATCCCGTCGACGGCATCAGCGAATGCGCGCGAGTTCAGCATCAGTTCGGAGATGCGGTCGAGGACAGCGAAGCATCCTTCGTGATGGTCCTCCGCGAAAGGCGAACCTCGGTAGCCGACCTCTATGTGACACTCTCTATCATCGGCAGACCTTGAGAACCCCGAGGGGGCTATGCTGATGTCCCCCTCCTTCGCGAGACTCGATTGTCTGAGTTTGAGACACCCCTTCGGCGCAGGATGTTTCCACGTGTCGACGAACGCCATTGTCGGCGTCCTGTGCGTGGCACCGTCCACTTCCAGCTCGCCGGTCCTGGCCAAGCCATCTCTGTCGAGTATCTCGAATCTCACGGAGAGTGATTGCTCAGAAGGCTATAAAATGAATTGACAGGGCCATTGTTCCAAGGCCGCTGCCCTGTGTCAGAAAGTGGTCGTCACGTCGTGCTCTGCCAGTAACCCCTTGAGGTCGCCTTTCCCGATGGTCTTGACGCCTTCTACCAAGGACGACTCCGCGATGCCTCTCTCCTCGAAGTCCTCCCTGACTGCGTAGACAGATACATCGAAATCGTACAGCTCCGTGGTGGCGTCCACGTTCGACGGCATTCCCACCGCCTCCGGCTTCTGCCCGGCGACGGCGTTGTAGACGCCGTCCTCGACCTCCACGACCGAGACCTTCATTCCGTTCACGCCCATCGCGAGCGCCAGCCTCAGACCGGCGAACGCGTCCTCCAGGCCGTAAGGGGGTTTCGTCACTATCACGAGCATAGAATCTGCCATGTCATCCTCACCTCGCTATCGTCACCAGCCGGTCCGAGTCGGACACGAAGCCGAACAGGTTGTTCGTGAGGCTGCCGATCTTGACGCCCTCGATCTCCTCGCCTCTCTGGAATCCCCTCGCGGCGTAGCACGTCTCGCACAGGGAGATCTCAGCGCCAGCCTTCGCGAGTTCCTCCAGCTCGTTGCCGACGTTCGGGAACCGCTTGGGCGCCTGGCCCTTCTTGACGGCCGTTATGCCCTCCCCGTAGCCGAACATCTTCACCTTGTAGCCCTTCCTGAGCGCAGCAGCAGCTAGTTTCGTCGCCACGTTGGCGTCCATAGCCATCATCGAGCCGCCCCTCCAGATTATCGTCATCGTCTTCGTCATCGCACATCACCTCAGACAGCGACCGTTCGCTCGGTCCGCTCCATTATCATGTCGACGATGTCGTCGTAGCTCGCTGCCTTTCCCGTCTTCAGGTCCGGCCCGGAGAACCCCCTCGCGCGGAGGTCGTCCTCCGCCACGATAACCTCTGCCGCCACCTCGTCGAGCACTTTCGCCCGCTCCTTCTGGAGTGCGTTGTATACGCCGTCCTCGAAGAGTATGATGCTGGCCTCTTCCCGCCCTGCCAACCTTCGGATCATCTCAGCGGGGTCCAGTTCCTGTGGTGACCTTATCACTATGAACGCGGTCTTCACCATTCTATCCCTCAGCCTATGAACAGCTGCACCTTCGAGTCCGCCGCTATGTCCAGGAACGCGGCCGCTCCAAGCACCTTCACCCCTTCCGTGAGGTCGCTCTGCTCGACACCCATCAGGATCATCGAGGTGCTGCATGCGTAGAAGTTGACGCCGAGGTCCTTCGCCTGCTGCATCATCTCGTTGTATCCTGGAATCTTGTTCTTCTTCATCTTCTTCTCGATCATCCCAGTGAACAGGCTCATCATTCCCTTGAGCTTCGGCCGCACTCCCTTCTTCAGGAGCTTGAGCCCGAAGAACGTGTAGAACACATGGACATCCATGCCCATGCTCGCCGCTGTCGTTCCCATTATCAGGGGCATCATCGCCTTGTCGAAGCTGCCCTCCGCCACCACCATCACGAACTTGTCTGCCATTTCTTCGCCTCCGTTTATCATCCTGCTACTTCATCTCACTTGATCTTGATGTAGAACTTGAAGACCTTGCCATCCTCTTCCATGCCGAGCATCTCGTTCCCCGTCCTGCTCGTCCATGCTGGGACATCGTCCTTCGACCCCACGTCGTCTGCAAGGAGCTCCAGGACCTGGCCCGAGCTCATCTCCTTAACCTTCTTCGCCAGCTTCACGATCGGCATCGGGCACATCAGGCCTCTCGCATCGAGTGTCGCATCCTTGTCCAAGGGTATCTCTCCTGCGGTATTGTCACTACCGTGCATTGACGATTGGACTCTATCCTAATAAACATTCTCACGTGTTGCATCGTTTGCTCTGCAGAGCGTTCGTCAAAACGGTTAAGTATAAAAATGGCAATAGCGTGCAATATGGTCGAAACGCAGAAGATACTCTCGGGCCAGGCAACATGCAGGGACATAGTCAAGTGCATGTATGGGCTCTCGGATTTCGAGATTGTCATCTACAGGAAGCTCGTCGAGAAGGGCCCCCTGAGGGCGGACGACCTCGTCCCGGTCATGAAGAAGGACCGCAGCACGATATACCGGGCGCTCCAGAGGCTCGTCGGAGCCGGCCTCGCGTACAGAGAGACCAAGAACATCGACCGCGGTGGCTACTATCACGTTTACTCATCGGTGCCCCCGACACAGCTGCGGCAGAAGCTCAAGAAGTGCGCCGACGACTGGTTCGACAACATGAAGTCCGCGATAGACGACTTCGACCTCGTCTGAGCGTCCCGTCAGTCCGTCCTCCGTGAAAGGCTTATATGTCGCCAATCGATTAGGAGGCCGATGTCGGGTAGTCTGAAGGGTTTGGACATAGTATCCATCCGCGATTTTTCACGGGACCAGATCGAGCACATCCTCAAGGTTGCCGAGGGGATGGTCCCTATCGCGAGGGGTGAGGAGAAGAGCGACCTTCTCGAAGGCCGGGTCTTGGGTTCGTTGTTCTACGAGCCCTCGACGCGAACGCGACTGTCCTTCGAGGCGGCTATGACACGGCTGGGGGGACGCAGCCTTGGATTCGACGAGCCGAAGGGCTCCTCGGTCGCGAAGGGCGAGACACTGGCGGACACCATCCGGATGGTCGACGCGTACTCGGATGTGATCGTGCTGCGGCACCCACAGGAGGGCGCCGCGAGGCTCGCGGGGCATTTCGCCGAGAAGCCGGTCATCAACGCGGGCGACGGCGCGGGCCAGCATCCGACGCAGACGCTGTTGGACCTGTTCACGATAATGAAGGAGAAGGGCGGCATCGACGGGAACCACGTGGTCATCGTCGGCGACCTGAAGTACGGCAGGACCGTGCACTCGCTCTCGGAGGCGCTCAGCATGTTCGGCGCTAAGCTGACATTCGTCGCGCCCCCTACGCTGCAGATGCCCAAGGAGCACATCAAGCACATCGAGGCGAGGGGCACGAAACCGAGCATAAGCAGCTCACTCGACGATGTCATCGGCGAGGCGGATGTGCTCTACGTCACACGTATACAGAAGGAGCGGTTCCCCGACCCGGCGGAGTACCAGAAGGTAGCCAGCGCCTACACGATCAACAGCGCTCTCCTGAGGGATGTCGCGGACGACCTGATCATCATGCACCCACTGCCGAGGGTGAACGAGATAAGCCCGGATGTGGATCAGACAAAGCACGCAAGGTACTTCGAGCAGGCGTTCAACGGCGTGCCGGTTAGGATGGCGCTTCTGTCGATGGTTCTTGGAGGGATCGAATGAAGGAGTTCAAGGTGACCCCGATAAGGAACGGCACGGTGATCGACCACATCGAGATGGGGATGGCCCTCAAGGTGCTGCGCATCATCGGTGTGAGGGGCGATGTCAGCTCGACCGTCAGCGTGCTTATGCACGTCCCAAGCAAGAAGGAGAGCTGGAAGGATGTCGTCAAGATAGAGGACCGCGAGCTCGACCCCAAGGAGCTCGACAAGATAGCGCTCATATCGCCGGACGCCACCATCAATATCATCAGGGACTACAACGTCGCCGAGAAGTTCGTCGTCGAGGTGCCGGAGCGGGTGAAGGGGATAATGAGCTGCTCCAACCCGGGATGCATCACCAACAAGAACGAGCCTGTGGAGCCCGAGTTCGTGGTGGAGACGAAGAAGCCTCCAGCACTGAGATGTGTCTACTGCGACCGGATGACGACCGACATCGCCGAGAACCTGGTGTAGTCTCCTGCGGGGGACGATGGCTATGCGTCTGCACTTCGAACCGTTGGCATGTGTGGCCTGCGGTTTGTGCGAGATGACGTGCAGCCTTCGTAGGGACGGCGTGCTCACGCCAATGTCATCCAGTGTGATACTGCATTCCGAGGACAAGGCGGACTACTTCGGCCTCGTGCTCAAGAGCGCTTCTGAGGGCCTCGTTTTCGTACGGCCGGAGGGCGTCACTTCGGGCCAACAGGCTTCTGATTCGGGTGGGCCAGGGGCGAAGCCCATACTCCTAAGGGAGCCGTGCGACCTCTGTGACGGCGACCCTAAGTGCGCGATCATATGCCCTACTGGATGCATCACAGTGGAGGGTTGAGATGTATCTCGCGAACGGTCGGTATGCCGTGTTGGACCTGTCCTCAGGTGACGTGGAGGAGCACGAACTTCCAGAGGCTTACGCACTGAACCCGCGAGGCGTCATGGCGGTCATCGACTCCGCAGTATCTGATGCCGGCAGCGTCGGGATCGCCATCTCTTCGGGCGTACTGACTGGAAGCCTGGTGCCAGCGTCGTGCGCCGGTTTCATAAGGTTCCCGTCTTCGGGGTCGGAGAACATGAGGACGTGTCCGTTGACGGGCTTCATGGGCGTGGAGCTCAAGCTTACGGGTTTCGATTTCGTCGTGATTACAGGCCAGGCTGTCCAGGACGGATACGCGTGGATCAGGGACGGCATCTGTGAGTTCGTCCCGTCGCCTGGAATCCGCGAATTGAATTCATGGGAGCGCACCGATAAGATTCGTTCCGACCAGGGCGACGGAAAGATACAAGTCATCGCGGGCGGCCCGTGGGGCCAACATGGGATCGCGACGTCACAGCTGACGATGAACTACTGGGGCGGCGAAGACATGGTCGGCGCCGCAGCGGAGTTCGGCAGGATAGGCTTGTCTGCGGTCGCGTTCCGAGGGATGGGGGAGCTGGAGCTTCACGACGCCGAAGGCCACCTCTCGAGATCGTCTTCGCTCATGCGCTCGCAGCTCGTGTCTTTAGGAACCAACGACGGCCTGGCCTCGTTCTCTGAGACGGCTGCTCGAGACGATTTCAGAAAGCTCCTGCACAGGAATGTCGGTTGCTACGCCTGCCCGTTCCCGTGCAGGAGTTACTACAAGGTGCACGAGGAGCCGAGTGTGATGACCCTCGACAACCGAGAACCAGGATGTCTCGTGCAAGATGTCCCCTCAGTCGAGATGATGGCATCGCTTGGGATGAGTGCGATGGAGACGATCGAGTCACTGATCCTGTGCGCCAGATATGGTGCGGAACCGATGGCGTCCGTGTCTGCACTTCAGGCAAGAGAGGGAAAGGTCGACATCGCCGCGCTCGAGGCTATGTTGATGTCGTTGGATAGTCCGGAGCCTTGGGTAGGCTCCACGAAAGGTGGGTTCAGAGAATCGTTCGATGACCACCGAGATTACGAGTTGTGTCTCTCCCTCGGGCTGTGCCCACGATATTGGGCCAGAGTGGGGTTCGACCGTGACTCTATACGAAGCGTTGCCGGGCCCGCCATGGGCGCGGAGATCGACCTCGGATGAGCGTCGTCAGCTGGGCGACTTGTCAGTCGCGAGCTCCGGGAGTACTGTCCGAGTCCTCAGATTCTCGCTGGGTACCGTCCTTCTCAACCCTCTTGTCGAGCAGAGGAGGGCGATGTCTACGGTCGATCTTGCGTCGCTCGTCTACGGTGTCTCTTGGATAATCCATTCTCACGCCGTTTCCCCCGTGTCCGCAGTCGTGATTCGCTCGAGCGTAGATAAGTTTTGTCGAGCTTGAAAACATCGCTGCAAAGTTTATTGGCGGGTTCGGGCATGTATCGTCCAGGTGTGAGCCATGAAGATACTCGTCACTACAGGCATGCCAGGCTCCGGCAAGGAAGAGCTGCTGAAATGCTGCGTCGAAAGAGGGGCCAAGATCGTCCGGATGGGAGACATGGTCCGCGAGAAGGCGAAGGAGTTCGGACTGGACCTCTCGGACGCGAGCGTGGGCAACCTCGCCGATGAGGAGAGGAAGAGGTATGGCATGGATGTCTGGGCGAAGCGCACTATACCGTTCGTCGGAGGTGACCTCGTGGCGATAGACGGCACCAGGGGTCCCGACGAGATCAAGGCGTTCAAGAACGCCTTCGGCGACGCCCTCAAGGTCGTCGCGGTGCACGCCGCCCCCAAGACGCGGTTCGAGCGGCTGAAGAGCCGTTCCCGGCCGGACTCGCCATCGAACTACGCAGAGTTTGAGCACAGGGACAGGCGCGAGCTCGAATGGGGCCTGGGAGACGCTATCGCGCTGGCGGACCACATGATTCTGAACGAGGGCTCGCTCGACGAACTGACGACTCAGATCAACGCGCTCCTTGATGGACTGTTGAAGAAGGGGTGACCCTTTGGACCTCATGGCGATCAAGCCGTGCAAGGCGGACGCCTTCGAGGTCGTGCCGAAGAGGAAGGTCGTCCTCGACTTGGACGAATGCGAGAGGATGCTCGGAGACAAAGGTTACGAGATTGTCTCCAACCGTGGCGTGATGCTCGTGGTCCGCAAGGAGATTGAGATGACGCTGTACCCCCACGGGCGCATACTCATGCATCCTGTGAAGACGAAGGAAGAGGCCAGCAGGATAGCGCAGGAGCTCTACGCCTCGATTGGCAGGTAGAATCCCCAGACGGGGTTCCACGGATTCACTTAAATATCCGTCCCCAATTCGACTGTTCATAGTCCTTGAGCTTCGCAATGGAGGACGCACCATGATAGAAATCGAGCATCTCGTTAAGACCTTTGGTGACATCAAGGCAGTGGATGACCTCACTCTCCAAGTGCCAAAGAAGAAGATGGTTGGGTTCCTCGGACCGAACGGCGCGGGCAAGACGACCACCATCAAGATACTCACCAATCTCATCTCATCGACGGGCGGCAGCGCGGTGTTGAACGGCATAGACGTGACAAAGGAGCCGAAGAAGGCTCTGGCGCATGTCGGCGCGGTTGTCGAGACTCCGGAATTCTATCCATATCTCACGCCGATCGAGACCCTGGCATACCTCGGGCGAATCCGGGGGATGTCCTCCAGGGAGATCGCGATCAGGAGCGAGGACGTGTTGTCCCAGGTTAAGATGACCGAGTGGAAGACCACGAGGATTGGCAAGTTCTCCAAGGGTATGAAGCAGCGCCTGGCCATCGCGCAGGCGATATTGCACGAGCCGGAGATACTCATCCTCGACGAGCCCACGAGCGGCCTCGACCCGCGCGGCATGGTCGAGGTGCGGGAAATAATAAAGAGCCTCAAGAAGAAGGACTACACGGTCTTCATGAGCTCCCACCTGTTGGGCGAGGTGCAGGAGACATGCGACAGTGCGGCGTTGATCGAGCGGGGCAAGCTGCTCGTGTACGACGACATCGAGAACCTCAAGAAGCTCACCAAGACAACAAAGATCGAGGTCACCGTCCTGGATCCAGTCTCTGGGGAGACTCTTTCCAGAGTGTCCGCTTTGGACTCCGTCAGGGAAGTCGCCCCCGTGAACGACAGGACGTTCGTGGCCACGTACGACGGCCCCTCAGAGGGCAGGGCTGGTTTTCTCATTGCCATTCAGGGGCTCGGGCTCAGGGTCGAGAGCTTCAGCCCAGTGGGCTTGCCGTTGGAGATGATGTATATGGATCTCGTGAAGGAGTCGAGGTGACGTATCATGGCAGGCGACATTGTTAGACACAACAACACTCCATCCGATTTCGAGCAGATGGGCGTGGTGTGGAAGTACGAGATTCTGAAGTACGTGCGATCAAAGAGGCTGTTCGCCACACTGGCCATTGTCGGAATCATCTTGGCCCTGATCTACCTCGTCCCCCTCTACTTCGACGGCTACAATGGAACGGACAGCGATGTGGTATTGTTGCCCTTCTCGGCCGGTATCATGGAGATGACCCCATCGGGGCCAGACGATGCGCAGTTCGTCGCGTTCATCGACAGGGACACGATCGAGCCAGATACGATCGAAGTGTTCATTGGCGGTGAGCTGTACCCATCGCTGGACGGAGCCAACTGGGTCTACCTGAACGCGGAGATCGAGGGTGATACGCACAACGTCTTATTGTTCATGGTGGGGGAGGACGTCGCGGGGCACGATATCTCAACGACCTATGATTGGCATGTGTCTGCCGAATCGTTCGACTCCAACTTCATCAGTTTCGTGAGCATACTGATCATCATATGCTCCGTGGCGTTCGCAGCCGACTCCCTGGTCGGTGAGTTCCAGAGCAGAACAGGTTACCTGATATTCCCCAACGCAATCAAGCGCGAGACTCTCTTCGCGGGGAAGTTCATGGCCAGCATAACCATGGGAATGGTCGTTGTAGGTCTGTTCTACATCGTTGTGGCGGTGCTGTCGATGATCAGCGCCAGCGGCGTCGATGACGACTTCCTCGTGTCGTTCGGGTTCGCCGCCGGGTTCGTGTTCGCCGCGATGGGGATCGCCTATCTCATCAGCGCCATCATGAAGGGTTCCACAGGCGCGATAGTCTTCACATTCTTCCTGCTGCTGATGATACTGCCCATCGTCGACAGCGTCACGATGGTCGTTGGCGCCAAGGTCGAGGGCTCGGTGACGTTCGCCGCGTCGGCAATCGTCTATGTCCTCATGGACCCATACCCCGAAGACTCGATGATAGACGTCGGCACTATGGAGTTCCACAACTACTATCCGACGCCATCAACCGCAGCGATTGTGCTCGTGGTCTATACACTCGTGTCATGTTTGCTGAGCGCGATCATCTTCAAGAGGAAACAGCTGGCCGGCTAGGTGTAGCCTGGCGGTGGCGGGGGCGGCGGCCTCCTCACCTGCTGTTCCCAGCCTGGCTGCCCCCAGGCGGTGCCCCTCTTCCTGGCCTCCATGACCTCCACCATCCTTGTGAAGTCCCTCTTGGTGACGACGCCGACAAGGTTGCGCCGGTCGTCAACAACTACCAGCCGGCCGATCTCCCTCTGGCTGAGTATCCTGACCGCGTCGTTCGCCGGAGTGTCGGGGCGGACGGTGATAACCTCCCTGGTCATGATGTCTCTGATCTGAGTCACCGGTGCACGGTCCTTCGGGACCTTGCGCGTGTCGGAGAGTGTGACGATGCCAACCAAGCCGTAGTCGACCACTGGGAACCCTGTCCTGTTCGTGGCCATCATCATGTCGAGCAGCTGTTGCACGGACATGTTGGGGTGGGCCACCATTATCGCATCGGACATTAGCTGTTTCACCGTTAGGCCGTCTAGGCTCTCCCCTATGACGGTGGCCCGCTCCTCCTCTCTTGCGGCGAAGTAGATGAACATCGCGACCAGCAGGAGGAAGAGGTTGAAGAACACGATCAGGCTGACCACCGCCATGCCGATTGCCAGCACCTTGGCGACGGAAGCCGCTTTTCTAGTGGCGTCCACATAAGACATCTTCGTGGCGAGGTACGACCTGAGTACCCTGCCCCCGTCCATGGGAAACGCGGGCAGGAGGTTGAACCCCGCCAGCAACACGTTGTAGAATCCTGTGAGGCCGAGCAGTATGACGATGGACTCACCTGACGAGCCGAGGTCCAGGAAGTCGACGAAGACCATGCCACCGAACGCCGTCGCACCTATCACGAAGCTCGCCATCGGGCCCGCAAAGGCCATCTTCAGCTCCTCCAACGGCTTTCTGGGCATCTCCTCCATCGACGCCACCCCGCCGAACAGCATCAACGTTATGTGTTTGATTCTGACGCCGTATCGTATCGCCACATAGGAATGCGCAAGCTCGTGCGCGAGCACTGCCGCGAAGAACAACACTGCGGCGACCGTCCCGAAGGCGACCTTGGCGGCGGTGCTGAGGTCGGTGCCGCCGAACCCTAGCGTGATGCCGAAGATGTCCGCGTCCCCGGTGGAGAAGACGTAGATGAAGAGCGGCAGTATGATGAGGAATGTGAAGTGTAGGTAGATCGGTATACCCAACGCCCTACCGATCTTCAACGAAATGCCGTTCATGGGCGCTGGTTACGCGATGACGCTATTTAAGGTTTGGACAGGACGCTGCGTTCCACTGGCGCTCATTTTTTCCGAAAGTATCATATAAAAGTAAACCTTCTGTCATAACCCTGGGATGGGACGCATTTGCACAGGTTCTCGACGGCGACGCTGGTCGTTGTCATAGTTGCTTCTCTTCTGATGCCTCTTGGAATTTCGCAGGCGTCGGACGAGGTTGCGCCTTCGACCTCATTTCCCGGTTTGGCAGCTCCGGCCTTGGGTGGTTTCGGACTTCGTGGTATCGAATTCGACGACCCGATAGACACCTCCGCACCTCTGAGTGAATATCCGCTCATCTCCAGGGCGCTGATGCTTCCTGGAGGATCGACCGATGCAGCGCTCGCGGATGTGAATGGTGATGGTTACGACGATTTGGCGATTGCTGTTTCCGGGTCAACAAGATGCATATCTGTATTCCATGGACAAGCGGACGGAGTTTTTCCCACCTATCCTACGTGGAACATCACGATAGCTCGCAATCCTCTGTCAATATCATCAATTGATGTAGATGGAGATGAGACTCTTTCCATAATAGTCTTAGAAAGACGCACGACAGAGCTGGATTCTGATTACATTGAGATTTTCAACTACAACTCGATATCACAGTCTTACGAATTGTACGTTCAGAGAGCAGTTCTCTACGAAAACGCTATGTCGATGGTAGTGGGAAATTTCTCTGGAGACAAGAATGACGATGTCGCAATTGTCTGCTCACAATCAGAACCATCGATAACGAAAGGCATCGTCGAAATCAAGGACGGTCCATTGTATTTCTCAATGTGTAATTTTCACGCCGGAAACGGCACAAACGATGTCACTCTTGGCAGATTCAACGCGGACAGCCTTGATGACATTGCAGTTTCAAACTACTATGATTCGACAGTGACCGTGTTCAATCAACCGTTCTCGCTTGGGATGTCGCCGAGTGCCATTCTCGAAATTGACGGTTTCCCGACGGCGCTAGCCGCTGGAAGCTTGAATTTGGATTACGATGATACGGACGACCTCGCGGTGTGCACCGAAGAATCGTCATATGTCCGATTCTTCTTCCAGAGCCTATATGTACTCCCTCTCACAGAGAACTACAACCGCTCGCTCCCGTACTCTCCAAGTGACTTGACCGTGGGCGATATGAACGGCGATGGATCGGATGATTTACTGATTCTGTCAGCCGACTCAAGCATCGCCATGTCTATGTATCAGCGGGCGAGTTCGCCGTATTGGGGATACAGTCCGGATGCAAGATTCCCGACTGGTGAGTTCCCGAGGAATTCGCTGATCGGCCATCTGGACTCTGACAGCAGCATCGATGTGGCCATCGCATCGGCAAGGGCAGATTGGAACGGATCTAGCATTGCACTGTACCTCGCGGGTCCGGACAATTTGTCGAACAGCAACATGACCGTCTGGACGAACGCCAACTACGAAGCTTCGACATTTGCCTCCGGTGACATCAACGGCGATGGTCACGAGGATCTCATCCTGCTCTATCCGGACATCAACGCTTTCGGCTACAACCTCTCGTACTCGGGCAGTTCGAAGGCCATAGGCTTGGCTACAGAACCACTGAAACTCGTCGTCGCTGATCTGAATGCCGATGGGTTCTGTGATGTACTCACCACCGAGGCCGGTGGTGATCAGTTCACGGTCCATTTGGGCGATGCGACAGGTCCGAGCTCGGGGCTGTTCGATACGTTGACGTGCGTGTGCTCGGGCAACATCACCGATGTCGCCGTGGGAGACCTCAACAACGATGGGCTTCCAGATGTCGCTGTGGCCACTGACGAAGGCTTCATTGATGTCTTTATCAACCTCGGCCAGGAACCCATGTACGGCGAGTCTTACGGGATCGAAGTCTTACCCGGTGGATCCCTTGAATCGATTGTTATCGGGGATTTCGACTCTGACGGTATGAGTGACATTGCCTACCCAAGACCGACGAGGACGATTAGCGTTATACTCCAGCGGGAAGAGTCACCGCTCTCCCTGCCTGCGGATCTCAACCTGACAGCAAGTTTCGTCGGTGAATTCGCAGCAGCTATGTGCGGGGACATCACCGGCGACGGCCGTGACGACATCGTGGGCCTGAGGGCAGACGACCCGAGGATGTATCTGTTCGACCAGATGTCGTTCGGGGAGTCAACGCTACCGTTCGACACCCTTGCCCTTCCCGAGATGCCTTCGTTCTTGGCGTTGTTGGACGCCACTGACGACGGGTCTGAGGACGTGCTCGCGATATTCGATTCGGCTGACCTCGTCTTCCTGTACAGACAAGAAGGCGGCGTGCTCCCGAAAACTCCATCCATGACATTCGTGACGGGAGCTTCTCCGGTTTGTGCGATGGTGGCAGACGGAAGTCAGGACCACCGAGGCGACCTCGTCGTATGTGATGCAGCTTCTCACTCGGTCTCCGTGTGGGAACAGCTGAACTTCGCCCCGGTCGCGCATTCAGGCGGCCCGTACGCCTCCGAACAGGGCGACCCTCTCACATTCAACGGTTCAGCCACGACCGGCTCGTCGGAGATACCGTTCATGGAGTACAAATGGGATTTCGGAGACGGGGACTACACGAACTGGGTCAGGGAACCGAACCCTGTGCACACATACATGGAGATCGACGTGTTCGATGTGACCATGGAGGTCAGGGACCCGCTTGGGTTGACCGATTTCGCCCTCACCGAAGTGACGGTCGTCGATAGTACACCACATGTCAGCTTCACGCTGTTCCCCGCAGTCCCTCATGAGGGCGAGCTCATAACGTTCAACGATACGACGACATCGTACGACGATGTCATTCTGCTCAACTGGACCGTCGACGAAGTCCTCGTCAGCAGCGGAATGGCGGACTCGATAACCGACGTGTTTGACGATGGCCCTCACTCCGTCACGCTAGAGGTCACGGACAACGATGGCTCCGTCTCGGACTTCACATGCGAGTTCCAGGTCTTGTCGATGAACCCGGACGCGATGCTCATAGCGCCGTCGACCGCGGATGAAGGCGTGAGCGTCTCATTCGAGGTCGTGGTCGACCCGTGGAACGACGGTCCCTGGGACCCGATCGTGAGTTACGCATGGAACTTCTCGTACGAGGGCGGCGCGTTCGTTGCCGATGTCGTTACGACATCGAACACCACAACCATGGAGTTCGGCGCAGACGGCGACTCGGAGGAGTACTCCGTGGCCGTGCTCGTGACCGACGACGACGGTGATTACACGCTCTGCGTGGTCGACATCACCATCCTCGATATCGGCCCTGACGCGTCTCTGACCCTCTCCGACGACGTCCCTGGCGAAGGCGTGCCTTTCACATTCATCGCTGTTGATTCGTTCGACGGCGTCACCGAATGGTCGTGGACTCTGACTGGTCCCGGGGGATACAGCGAATCGTTCGATTTGACGGCAGACGAGATGGCCGATGTGGAGTTCATCCTCCCCAACGGTTCGTATCTGATGGTGTTGGAGGTGTCCGAGGGCGATGGCGACACCGACGAGTTCGAGCTGGATTTCGATGTTGCAGAGCTTCCGCCGAGCGTCACGTTGACGACATTGCCTGCCTCTGAAGACTTCGTCGAGTTCGACGAGGTGGGGCTGACGGCCTCTATCGATAGCTACGACGATATCGCCAGCTTCGAGTGGGACTTCATCGCCTACGGTGGCGAGTTCGTGGCGGACGAGTCATCCGTGAACGCCACGATCTATCACATATACAACTGGGCAGGCAACTACACGGCGAAGGTGCGAGTCACCGATTCCGATGGCACTTCGGCGGTGGCATTCACCACCGTGGAGATAGTGGACCGGGACCTCGACGGGACTTTCGACGACGTCAAGGTCA
>DATKWQ010000025.1:0-2512 GCA_035529455.1 Thermoplasmata archaeon | reverse complement strand
CAGTAGGCGACATCCAGCCGTTTCATGGTTGGGAGGGGCTGCCCTATCGGAGCCCCTGGAACTGGCGAAGAGAGTTCGAGCTGACGGAAGTCATCCCGATATTGGTGGCTCGGACATACTTCACCATCGGTGGAGCTCCTCGAAGATATGACTGGAGCGGCTCATATGCCGACGCGCTGGCGCGGCTAGACTACATAGATCCTCCAACCGGGACTGAGCTGAGAGACGTGCTGATGGGCTTTCACGGCATGGGAAAACACGAATTATCCATACTGAGGTGGTAAGGTGCTGTGCAAGAAATGCGGAGGATTCGTGATCCTCGAGTGGAACGAAGACGATGTCGAAAAGGATGAGGCGTTCTTAATCAGAGGAGAATGCGAGATGTGCAAGACCAAATATGCCGTGGTCATGCAGATGTTCGAGGTGGAATGATGAGGGAAGTGAGAAGATGATAAGAAGATTTCTGTATAAGCCGAGAGGAAGGGCGAACGAGACACATGAGTTCATCGCGGGTAGGCCGGACGGGCTCTACGCGATCAACCACGCATCCGGGTGCTCGCATGGCTGTAGATATCCATGCTACGCGCAGATGCGACAGCAGACGCTCCATGGTCGCACCTATGATGATTGGGTGAAGCCGAAAGTGTTCACCGAGGCGCCGGTGGTCGTCCGGGCTGAACTGAACCGGATGATCGACCGCGGCCGACAAATCAAGGACGTCGAGCTGTGCTTCACGACGGATCCGTACATGTACAGGAACGAGGTGATGCGGGGGGTCACGAACGACTTGATAGACGTCCTCGTAGGGAACATGATCGGAGTGACGGTCCTCACAAAGGGCAACCTATTCGACGCGACCAACAACGGCGACCCGGCCGACTGTGACATCAAGTACGGCATCTCGCTTGTCACCCTGAGCGACCTGTTCAGTAAGGAGTTCGAGCCCGGGGCTGCCCTGCCGAAGGCACGCATCGCGGGTCTCGGCATGAAGCACGATGAGGGGTTCGATACTTGGGTGTCGATCGAGCCGTTCCCGCCGACGTCGCTGCGCACGCACAGCGTCGAGGAGATCCTACGCGCCGTTCCGTTCGTAGACAAGGCGATCTTCGGACGATGGAACTATGCGGGGTTCAAGGACCAGAGCTGGTACGAGAAGGGAGCTGCCGATTTCGAACGCACCTGCTTGGAGCTCGGCATCGAGGGCAAGGTCAAAAACGACATCAAGGACGGTGCGGCCCATGCCTGAGGACAGACCGAGTTTGGAGACTAAGCTGAGCGCCCTGCGTACGGTGCTGTGGCACCTACGGGACGAAATGGGAAACAAGAGAGGGAAGGTACAGTTGACCCTCGCTATTCGCCTTGTCGATGACATGGTTATCGATGTGAAGGAGGCCAGAGGATGACTTGCGAGCAAGAATGGTGGGCAAGGTTGGTGTATGACGGTAAGGGGTACTGGAGGAAGACCGGGTGGGTTGCGCCCGTCGTTCCAAAGGGGAGTGCTGCAACATGATCGAACTGGAATGCAAGTGTGGTGGGCGGCTCAATGTCGTCGTGGAGCATGCAAAGGGCGTGACCGTTCAGTGTGAGAAGTGCGGAAGGCGCTTCTATTACAGGAACTAGGAGGTAACGATGAACGATCAGGAGATGGTCGAGGGCGTGGTTCGCAAGGCGCTGGGGACGATGACCCAAACCGAACGGTTCTATTTCGGAAAGCCCTGCCCTAAGTGCGGCACAGACTCCATCCTCGGTGAGTCTCCTTCGGAATGGCTCTGTCAGATATGTGGGATTGTCAGGAAGCGCCCTCTCGTCCCCGTCGAGCCCTGCATCATCAAGATACCGGCGGCCATGCAAGGCGGGACGATTTTTAAGGATGGATTTGAAGGGATGGAGATACGCATCGAGAAGTATCCTGCGATGATACTGCATGTGCCGAAGGCCCGAGGACTGCAGAAGCTCAAGGTCAGGCTCGCCCGATGGCTACTCTCACCGACGATTGCGATTGTCGAGGAGGATGCGGCCAGAAGGGGGGAGTAGATGCCATACACTGAAAGAAAGGAATTGTGGGGCGACGCTCCGAGCAATTGCCAAAGGTGCGGGACGAAGGCCGAGCTCTATCGCAGGACCCATGGCAAGTACCGTGCGGTCTGTTCGTCATGCTTCGACATCCTCGAAAGGAGGTAAGGATGCCTGGCGAGGAACGGAGACTGCAAAAGGCGTTCCCAATATGTGGATGTCGCTATTGCCCGAACGCTCATCTCAGGCACGCCCCTCCTTATTGCGGAGAGGATGGCGCAGACGCAGGGGAGGTACTTGACGAGAGGTTTCTGAAAGAGGATGGAGTGTTCCCAGATTTCTGTCCTCTAGATAATATGCAACCGAGGGAGAAGTGGGTAGATGACACGAACTTGGACACGATGTAAATGTGGCAAGATGACGGGCAACCAGGATGGGGTCTGCGAATCGTGTAAGCGCTGTCCTAAGTGTGGGCGAGGGCGTTCAAGAATAGCCATGT
>DATKWQ010000024.1:0-18639 GCA_035529455.1 Thermoplasmata archaeon | reverse complement strand
CGCGCGTGGTATCGGGTCCAGTTGCGAGATGACTACGGAGTTGTCGCGGTATCCAACCCGACCAGAGAGGTCTGTCAACGTGCCGCTGGGCACGAGGAACGGTGATACGACGACGAGGGTCAGCCACGTCGCGGTAAACGCGAACATGACCAGTATCGCCAGCGATGTGATCTTCGGAAGCCGCATTCGTCCACCGTCATTGCCTTGGGCCTTATAGTCACTTCTCGACGACCACCGACGCGTAGCCGACGACGTCGTTCATCGGCCTCACATCGCCCGATGTGGCGTATTTCAGCACGCGCGCCCTGCCACCCTTGCACGCCGTCATCATTGCCATCACGGGACCATAACCACACATGGAGATGTTCTCGTCGAGGACGACGTCGTAAAGTGCCTTGGCGTCCATGCGTTCGATGGCCTCCAACGCCATGCCGTCCTTCTTCTTGGCGCTCTCCTTCGTGACATAATGCGAGAAGTCGGTCGAAGCGATGACGACGACTTCCTTCCCTTCCGTGGCCTGACGCACGATCTCACCAACGGATATGGCGGCGTCGTAGTCCTGGAACGCCATACATATAGGGACGAACTTGAAGTCCTTCGATAGATACTGCAGGAAGGGCAGCTGCAACTCTATGGAGTGCTCGTAGTGGTGCGCCTGAGGGTCTATGTCGATGAGGTCCTTCTTCATCGCCTCCGCCAAGTCGACATCCACCTTCGCGATCCCGAGCGGCGTCTCGAAATCCTCGATCGTGATGGCGATCCCTGAACCTCTGCCAGTATGGTTCGGCCCGATTATGACGAACGTCTCCGGGAAGCCGTCATTGGCGATTGCGCTGAACAGATGCGCGGCCACTGGGCCTGAGAACATGAACCCGGCATGAGGGGACACTCCGCCGACTATATTCCGCGGTCCATCCTGGACTGCAGGGACCGTCTTCGGACCGAGCGGGCTCTTGAAGCATTCCTCTATCTGCTGCTCTAGGTCCGTCTTTCCACTGGCATAGAACTGTCCTGCCACCGCGGCACTCCTCATCCAACGCCTCCCCTACTCGGTACAGCAATCACTCTGGCGGCGTAATAGGTTTTTGCCAGAAATCCACCCACGATCAGAGTGTCGCTTCGAAGTCCTCGATGGACATCTTGAAGTCTCCGTCGGACTGCACGACACCGCGCGCCTTCAGAACTTCTCTCGTGAGCAGCCAGTAGACTGTCGCGAGCGCACGCCTGCCCTTGTTGTTCGACGGCACCACGAGGTCGACGTTCCTCGTCTCGTTGTTGGCATCGCAGATAGCGACGATCGGCACGCCGACACTGAGCGCCTCCGACAGCGCCTGGTCGTCGGCTGCAGGGTCCGTGACGATGACCACTTCGGGCTCGACGAACGCTGGCAATATCGGGTTCGTCAGCGACCCGGGGACGAACCGGCCGGCCACGACCATCGCCCCGATGGTCTTCGCGAACATCTTCGCCGGCTTCTGACCGTACTGTCTCGCCGACACGGTCAGCACGCGCTCGGGCGGGTATCTCGCGAGGAACTTCGCGGCCACCCGGATCCTGTCGTCGGTCTTCTTCACGTCGAGCACATACAGCCCGTCGGACCGGACCTTGAAAATGAAGTCTTTCATGTCGGCGCTCTTCTGCTGAGTGCCGATGTGTACTCCAGAGGTCAGATAGACATCTTCTGGTATGAGAAGACGAGAAACCTGCTCCTCCGTCCCTTCCATCTCTGTAACCGCTTGCTCCTCCATCTGATGAACTCCTCAGGTTTCCCTCTTGACGGTCATCGGTATGACGCCCTCGTTGTACTCCGTGATCGCGATCTCAATCGGGTCTATGAGATCTTCAGGCACGTCGACCAGTACCGGTGCTCCCATGCTTATCTGCAGGGCCCTAGAGCCGATGATGCGCGCCCTTTCGAATCGAGTATACTTCACGATGACAACCTCTCTGTGGAGGTATCCCCTAAAATATGGCCCCTTTATATACGTTTGGGGAGCGTGGGCACATTTGTCTGTTCAAAGGCAGGCAATCATGCGCTCACGGACGATGTGTTGTGAATGACCATCGGAGGTATATCGACACCATCCCGTCGCCGGCAGGACTCGTACGGGAATCGTATCCATATGTTCGAAATCGGCGTATTTTCGCCCGGATTATGTGTGTAAAACCATAACCGATTTATCAAGCATGTGCTTACCGTCCATACAAGGAGAAGGATTCTCATGTCGAAAGTACCGGATATCAAGGTGGAACCTCCAGGGCCGGAGGCGAAGAAGGCGGTTGCCAAGGACGGCGAGTGGCTCGTCAAAGCGACGAAGTCGTGGCCATTGGTCTTCAAGAAGGCTGAGGGATCGGTCATCGAGGACGTCGACGGCAACAAGTACATCGACTTCTACGCTGGCGTCGGCGTGCTGAATGTTGGTGCGAGGCACCCCAAGGTCGTCGCCGCGGTGAAGGACCAGGTGGACAAGTACACCCACGTCGCGGGAACGGATTTCTACTGCAAGCTCCAGAACGAGGTCGCTGAGCGCCTCGCGAAGTCTGTGCCCGGTGACAACAAGAAGATGGTCTTCTTCTCGAACACGGGGTCGGAGTCGTATGAATCGGCCATCAAGATAGCCAAGTCGGCGACGAAGAAGCAGGTGATAATGGACTTCCTTGGCGCGTTCCACGGCAGGACGACCGGCTCCATGTCGATGACTGCGAGCAAGTGGGTCCAGCGCGAGGGATACACAGCCACGCTGATGCCAGGTGTCTATCACGTCCCTTACGCCTACTGCTACCGCTGCATGTACAATCTCGAGTACCCGAGCTGCAACATGCACTGCGTCACCGCAATCGAGGAGATCTACTTCGAGAACCAGATACCTCCGAACGACCTCGCCGCGATAAGCATGGAGGTCGTCCAGGGAGAAGGCGGATACGTCGTCCCCCCGAAGGAGTTCGTGAAGGGCGTCTTCAACCTCACCAGGAAGCACAAGTGCCTGTTGATAGACGACGAGGTCCAGTCTGGCATGGGCAGGACCGGCAAGATGTGGGCGTTCGAGCACTTCGACATCGTCCCTGACATCATCTGCAGCGCCAAGTCACTCGGGGGCGGCCTGCCTCTGGGAGCAACGATCGTCGATGCCAAGCTGGCGTTCGACAGGTACGGAAGGCACTCCAACACATTCGGCGGGGCGTCGCTCTCGCATGCCGCTTCGATCGCGACCTTGGATGTCATCAAGGAGGAGAAGCTCCTCGAGCGTGGTACCAAGCTCGGCGCCAAGACGAAGAAGAGGCTCCAGGAGATGCAGGACAAGTACGAGATCATCGGTGACACGCGCGGCCTCGGCATGATGCTGGCCCACGAGTTCGTCCAGGACAGGAAGACGAAGAAGCACGCGTCGAAGAGCAGGGACAAGATCACCGAGCTGGCGTTCAAGAAGGGTGTCATGCTGCTCCCGTGCGGGCGCTCAGTCGTGAGATACATCCCACCGCTGAACATACCCGAGGAGCAACTCGACACGGGCTTCGACATCGTCGAGGAATGCATCAAGATCGTCAACAAAGACCGGGCAGACTGAGCATTCTGACCAGCCTCGAAAACACTTAATTGGCCCAGAGGGAGGGTTCCCTGGGCCATCTCATTTTCAATTTCTTTCGCCTCCCAGTGCCAAGCATCCGTTGATAGAGCATCTGATGGAGAAGTGTTCTGACCCCTCAATCCCTGTTCGAAACGGGTGATTCACGATCCGGTAAGTCTCTGAACGGTCGAGCAGTACACCTTCGCGGCAGTCGCCAGTTGGGATACGCTTATGCTCTCCTCTGGTTGATGATATCGTGCCGTTTCTCCCGACTCGCCTGGACCCACGCAGATGACGGGAAGGCCCAGTTCCTGGGAGACCAGGTTGTCGTCTGCCTCGGACACGCCACATACGAGGATGGGATTCTTCCCGGTGTGCTCTATCACTGAAGCGACAGCATCCTTCACCAAGACGGAGTCAGGGCGCGTCAGATATGGCAGATACAAGTCTCCTGGTCCACCTTTGAATACGATATCGACCTCGCATTCAAGTGATAGATCTCGAACCATCGAGTCGAGCTCCCCCATGAGGTCGGTCCTGCCTCCTGGAATCGTACATCTGACGAGGCTTAACGTGCACCTCTCTGGGACACTCAGGCTGACGCCGCCCCCAGAGACGCGCAGGACTGTCTGTGTTTCGCGGAGCTGATCGAATGCGTCTGATTTCAGCGTGTCCGAAACCGCGAGTTCCACCTTCTCGAGTGCGCATATGATCTTGGACGCGTCGACGATTGCATTCTTGCCAAGATGAGGCGCGGCGCCGTGCGCCGACTGCCCCTTCACCTCGAAGTCGTAGTAGGCGCCGCCCCTCCGACCATGGGTAATGGCGCTCAATCCGCCGAAACCCTCGCCCACGATCACGGCCTCCGCCCCCTCGAACTCGCCGCTTTGAATCAACGCTCTCGTACCAGAGCCGTTGTCTTCCTCGCCGGAAACCGCCTGGAAGACGATTCTATGGCTTTTCGTAGATTGAGTCTCCGCGAGCGTCTTGAACGCCACCATCATCGCCGCTAGGCCGCATTTCATGTCGAGCGAACCGAGGCCGAACAACCTGCCGTCCTCCAATTCTGCGCCGAAAGGGTCGTGTTTCCAACCAGACATGACCTCGACGGTGTCCATGTGCCCGTTGAGCACAATTGAGGGCGAGCCCTCCTCGCCTATATGGGATACCACACACGGACCATGAGCCTCGACTGGAATCCTCCTTGGGGACATCCCCCATTCATCCAGTCGGTTGTAGATGTAGCTCGATATCTCCGCTTCCTGAGTATAGACGCTTGGAATGCGTATAAGGTCCCTGGCGAGTTCGAACACTTCATCCGCGTCGATGTCGAAATCAATCGATGACATGATGTCAATCTCCGCGTCGTGCCGATTGCCATGTTCTGGAGTTCTCCAGATGGCGAATCGGTATCGGGCATGTGCTGTAAGTATTCTTGCAGGGGTGCATATGCCAACGGAGTCATTCTATGGCCTTCAGATTCCTGACGCCGAGAAGAAGCGCGACGATTCCCGAGGCCGAAGTAAGCGTCAGAATGAGAAGCCAACCGGCGGCCTCACCGAACAACGATAAGAACAACGTAGCGAAGAAGCATCCCATCATGAAGAACGACAGTATCATCACGTTGCCCATCATGTCGGCCGGTTTCTCTGAGAAGACTGGGAACATAAGGAACAGGCCCAGTGAGAATATGATGAGAGATGAAGAGAGCGCGACCATGTAGAGTACCATCAACAGCGCATAGCCCATATCCAGACCAGAGACGGATGTGAGCGATATCGCGCTCGCGATGACCGTCAACGGAACCATCACGATAATGCTCTGCACGATGCGGGCTTTCACGAGTCTCATCTCACCTCTTGGGGCCTTGCGATAGATGAACAGGTTCTCCTTGCCCCGAACTGTGACCTCACCGACGATGAAGCCAGATAGGAAGGGGAGCAAGAAGAGCAGCATGATCAAGCCGCCTTCGATGTCTTCCGCTCCGCCGAAGAAGAACGTGACCAGCATAACCAAGCCAATGATATAGACCACCTTCGATACGTTCTCAAGACGCCGTCCATAATCCTTGAATACTGAAACGACCAGCGAGCCGAAGGAGCCTCCTCCACTGACCGCGCGGACCGTCCTATAGAATTGCCCTTCAGGCCTTGCCAGGTTCGATGACAGACTCTGAGACTCGAGGCTGTAGGCCCTGTCTGCGAGCTTCGTGCCGACCCAGAGCGCTCCGACAAAGAAGACGATCATCGCGGCAAACCTCAGCGGCTCCTCAAGCGACATATCCGAGACGCCGCCCGGGTTCAAGGCGAAGCTGACAACCACATCCGCACCCCACGAACTTGGCAGAAGATCGAGTGCGAATGCAAGCGGCCCCTTAGAGCCGGAATCCAAGAGCGCGCTGTAGACCATGCCACTCATTATCGCATACATCAGCCCGACCATTGGGAGTGCGACTGCCATCGAGAGGGCTTTGCCGACATCCTTTCCACGTGCTGAGCTGCCTATCTTGCTCCGGATCATCGCTGCAAGCACTACCCCGATCCAAAGCGCGGAGAAGAACGTCAGCAGGAATATCCCCATTATCATAATGGCCTGGATCACACCCAATCCAAGCGGAAGCAAGAGGGCTACGAGGAACGACGAAGCGGCTATCACGCCAACGGAATAGAACGGCATATCACCGACGAACTTTCCCAGAATCACGTCCTTAGGTTTCAGAGGGGCGGACAGAAGCACTTCGTAATGCTCCTCCTGGCCAGAGTTGAGGGAGAACGATATCGGGAAGGTCAGGAACAGGATGAACATGGTGAATAGGATTATCTGGATGAATGCCACCGCCGCGGATGAAAGGAAGAATAGCTCCAACTCATCCAAGAAGAAGTCAGCAATCCATGGAACGATGATGAACATCGCGACTACGACGGGCACGCCAATCAGGAACGGAAGAGCGTACCTTAAACCCCCGAAGCTGCTGGTGCGAATGAGATATGCGTTCTTGGCCAATACGAGCCATTTACGTCTTCGCACTTCTCAACTCCCTCCATGATAGGAGCTCTTTCTGCTGGACTCCGCCAGTTATGTCCAAGTAGGCTTTCTCCAGGGTGTCCTTACCAGTCTTTTCGAGCAGTTCGTTCATAGTGCCGACAGCGACGAGGGCTCCACGGTTGATTACGCCGATGCGGTCGCACAGCTCCTCCACCACTGGCAGAATGTGGCTGCACACTACGATCGTCTTGCCCGCATTCTCTGCGAGGTCCTTCATAAGATCCTTCACCATCAGAGCCGCGTTCGGGTCGAGTGTCGATGTCGGCTCGTCGAAGAACAGCAGTGGAGGGTCATGGATGAGGGCGGCTGCAATCAACACCTTCTGCTTCATCCCTCTGCTGTAACCCTCAAGAAGATGGTTCCTGCGACTGTGAAGACCGAACAGCCTGAGTAGCTTGTCAGTTCTGGAGGACAACGTGTCTGTAGGGACATCATAGAGCGCGCCCATGAACTCCAAGAACTCCTGAGCACTCAGCTTCTCATACAATCCTGGCGATTCTGCAAGGAGTCCCGTCATCCGTTTGATTTCGATACTGTCCCTGGTGAGGTCATAGCCTCCGACGGTAGCGCTTCCACCCGTAGGTTTGACGATGCAATTCAGGAGGCGAACCGTGGTGGTCTTGCCGGCGCCGTTTGGCCCCAGCAGCCCGAAGGTCTCGCCTTCGTACACGTCGAGAGTTAGTTTGTCCAACGCGACCACCTGCCCACTCTTGCCGTAGCTCTTGGACAACTGCTTAGTGCTGATCATCGTCTTCGGCATCATCTCCACCTACATGGGCGTTCGATACTAACGAGCCCCCTTTTCGCATTCGCTATTCTGATATAAACATTCACATACGGAGGCATATCCTCAGTAGCGAACCAGCACTGCCCGGCAATCTCGGCATCGATAGCCCTCGAACCAGCTGCGCTCGTCGAATTTTGACAACGGCGCTCCCGCCACAGAGGAGAATCGAGGAACACTGTCCGACCATTCGAACCGAGTCATCGAGCTCCCCGATGTGCAACCAGCCGCCATGTACCCCCGCTCCATGGCCTCCCCGCAATAAGGACAACGCATTTCCACCACACCCCGTGGGATAATGGCGCAGCTGAGTGTCAATGCTTTCGCTGACTAGACCGGCGCCTTCGCAGTCTCAGATCGCTCCGGCCTTGGCCCCTCCGTGCGCGTGCCAGCATGTCTCTATGAAAGACATCCATCCGAGCTGCGGAAACGCGTATGACCTATACTCCGCGTCAGAACCGCCCAACATGAACTCCTCCAACGAATGGTTGGGGGCGATCGGGAAGTAGATGCCAAGACCTGTGTGCAACGGCTCGGTTATCATCGTTGTGCCGATCGCGAACACCGCTTCGGCGTAGGCGCTCAGAACCAAGCTGCAGGCCTCCTTGACATCGCGGTCTGCGATATTCTCCGAAAGGACCTCGATGAAATTGCCCAGGTCCACTCTGGAGACGGCCGTTGTGCCATAGAGTATCTGCGAACTGCACCTGGCGGTCATCAACGCGTTCGTGTACTCGTCGATGTCTTCTGCGAGGACTTCGGCCAGCCCGCAGATCGATTTGGCCAGTTCATCCATCAGGCCCAAGTCGACGGCTGCCTTCGAATTGACGATCTCCGACTTGTAGGGCGGCACGCTAAACATCTCAGTGAAATGCTCGGTCATCGCCTCAGAGAGCTCGCGGGGCGTTATGCCCGGGTCGGTGTCGATCTCCTCGAGGATCCGGTCGTATGCGATACCCCTCCAACCAGTGTAACACTCGCTCGCCACAAGGTAGTCGACATCTGCGAACATGGCGTACTGGTAGGCCACCTCTACCTGTCCAACAAGGCACTCGTCAGCTGCGATGATGTCGATGGGATATCCCTCCAGGGCAGTGATGACCTCCTTGTGTGTCAGGCTGTCTGATACGGCCTCCGCGCTCTCATCTGGATGGTCGTCAAGGGCGATGTAGTACGGCGTCCCGTGGTCCCAGAAGATGATGATGGTCTGCTCGGCTTCGGACTCATTGAACGCATATGATACGAAACTCCTCAGAGTCCGTGGGTCGCCCATATTGACCTCCTTCTCGTGGAACTGATAATCTGTCATCTCCTTGAGGTCGTTAGGCAGGACCTTGTACAAGACGGCGGGCCCGTCGAACCTGTCCACCAGGGTGAAGGCGTCCACATTAACGGTGGATCCAACCCGCATCAGCTCATTGAGGTCCTCCTGGACGACTCCCACCTCGCTCGACCCCAGTGTCACGTCGAGGTTGTTGTCGCCGTCGAGATAGACCAGCACGAGCCACGTTGGTTTCACATCGTCAGACACATTCGCGCTAGCCAAGATAGGCTGCACCACAAGCACCGCAAGTATCAGAGTCGCTGAGCACGTCAAGCGAAGAGTTGTCCTGCTTCTCATTCCCCCACCTATGTAAGCATAGATTGCCTACGACCCGCGGAATGCTGTCGAGCTATATGACCGTTGTACTGACCCCGGCAATTCCATAGCCAATAAATGTGCATTGAAAGTCAACAATTCGCCGCCTCTCTTCGAGTTCCATAACGAACGATTGCTCGCATCATTTCTAATATGTGGGACGATTTCAATAAGAGCAGCATAGAGGTTATGAATTGGCAGAGGACGTCTTTTCAGAGCTCTCGGAAGCCTACTTAGAAGGGATGAGATCGGCATATCTGCCGGAAATCCTCGGCATGTTCCTGAAGGTGAAGGAGGCAGAGCTCCTGCTAGCGCTGCCTGGCACCGTCACGGAGATCGCGGAAAGGATTTGCGCGGAGCGCTCTCAGACGGCTGAAGCGCTCGAGGAGTTCTACCGAAGAGGCTTCATCCTGAGAAAGGAGACGGAGGAAGACACGATCTTCGCTTTGGTGAACGACCTTCTCGACTTCCTGCTCCACGACAAGCTCGTCTTCGATAGACTGGCTGACAAAGGCCAGAAGGGGCGGTTCCTGGACCTGTGCGACGCCCTCTTCGAGAAAGAGCTCACGCGCGATGCGAAGTGGTCGCAGCAGGCGGTGCCCCGGGTGAGAGTGATTCCGGTGGAGAAGACCATCTCCATGAAATGGGGCGAGGTCTTGCCCCTTGAGAGCGTTTCGGCAATCCTGGACTCTGCAAGGACCATTGCCCAGACAGAATGTACCTGCAGGGTCATGGCCCGCAATTGTGACAACCCGACCGATGTCTGCATACTGCTCGACGATTTCGCGGAGCTGTTCATCGACAGAGGGGCCGCACGCAGGATATCGAAGGAGGAGGCGCTCGAGATCCTCCACAGGAGCGAGAAGCTCGGATTGGTTCATCATCTCAACAACGCGGATTCCTCCGGATTCGAGTTCCTGTGCAATTGCTGCACCTGCTGCTGCATGGTACTGAGAGGCATGGCCATTCTTGGAAAGGAAGATATCTGCTACAAGAGCCGGTTCGTGTCAAAGCTCGACCACGAGAAGTGCACAGGCTGTGGCATCTGCGTTGATAGATGTCATTTCGGTGCGATCACGGTCAAGGACGATAAGGCGGTCGTGGACGAGTGCAAGTGTTTCGGCTGCGGCCTCTGTGCATCCGGATGCCCCGAGCAGGCGGTCACCCTCGTCTGCGTGAGAGAGCCCGGTCACATCACGGAGAATCTGCCCGAACCGCTTGACGATGTGATCGAAGACCTAATGATATTGAGGAAGCACTCGTGACCGCTCCGCGACGTCAGCTCACCGATCTCGAGTACTCGGCGAGAACTCGCTCGCCCTCTTCGGTTATGTCGCGGTCAAGCGGGACGACTTCATGACTCGCGAGTAGCGTCTTCGCAGCCTCCTTCGCCTCTGGCAACATCTTGTCAGAGAGGGTCGACTCCAACGACAATTTCTTCCTGTCCCACATCCAAAGCTCGTTTCTGTAATTGCGTGCAGTGTGACCATGTGTGAGGTAACAGTTGCCGTGTCCCACATCGCGCATGACGTCCAAGGCGGCTGTGCCATCATCTACTCTGAAATCTCTCAAGAAGGCGCGGAAGTTGTCCCATATGTAAGAGTCTATGACCATCTGCTCGAGCGAACAGCCCTTTGAGCAGTCCAGGCCCCCGATACCAGGTATCAGATCGCTTCCGGAGAACACACTGGACACATAGGAGAACGACTCGGAGAACGAGACCTGGATGCCTGGGCCGTCCCGTCCCATGCCCCAATTCGCCACCATGCATGGCCTCCTGTATCGCCGGGCCATCTGCCCTGCCGCAGCGGATATGAACAGATGCTCCGGAGCAGAGAAGTCGATGGCGCCTGTTCGCATATCGACCGGCGCTGATGACGAGCCATAGATGTGCGGAGCCCCAGGCGATGCACATTGTGTTATGACGATGCTCGCGAGGTTTTCAGAGTTGATGTTCACGAGCGTCCCGGCCATTGTCACGGGGGAAGATGTCCCGGGCATTGACATCGAATGGCAGAGGATAGGCACGCCTGCCTTGGCGAATTCTACCTGAGCCTCGACCGCGCCTTCGTCGAACGACAGAGGAGATATCGGGTTGGTTGCGACGGAGAACAGCGGACGTTGTTTTAGCTCATCCATTCCTCCGGCGACGAGTGACGCCAGCTCTATCTGTCTCCGGGCGTCCGGGGCGTCTGTGCAATCCCCTTGGACGTGCATAGAACAGTTCCCGAAAGCTGTCCAGAGTTCATATGCGCTGTGACATTGTGGAGGTACATCCGAGATCGTCACGATCGGCCAGAAGAAATCGATCGCACCGAGTGCGTCGGCGAGTTTCGCGAAGCTTGAGTAGTCGCGCCTGGTGGCATTCCGCCGCTCCCCCGTGTCCATGTCCAACATGTACAACGTAAGGCCATCCGTCGTCAGGTGAGGCGCCCCATCCGATGGAAGCACGACGTCGTTGACGCGATTGCGAGCGCACAGTCTGAAAGCCACCGGCGCTTTCTCAAGCGCATCCATGACCATGCTCTCAGGCATCTTGGCCACGCGCGTGCTCGCATCAACGATTGCGCCAGCAGCCTCGAGCATCGAAAGCACGGAGGCGCTCCGGACGAGGACGCCGATATCGCTAAGCGTCTCGATGCTCTTCTCATGTATGAGCTCCTCCTCATCTGAGTTCAGGCATTTCCAGCGTACCGCCGCCATCTCGCCGCCACCGTATTCTTCATGTTGGTATCTGACTGCATCTCGCTCTACTTGGCCTTGGATGACTCCTTGACGAGCTTGTCAAGACGAGCTGAGACATCCCTGTCAAGCAGAACGGGTTCGTGGTTCTCAAGGATCCAATCCGCCTTCTCCTTCGCCAGAGTCATTGCGTCCTTCTTGCCCTTGGCCTCCCATTGGTCGTAAGGCTCGCTCGTGAAAAGCGCCGACCGGAAGAAGTCACGTGCCTCAAGCATCGTCGCCCTCTCTCCCAAGTAGCTGCCCTTCTTCTTGCCCATGCCTAGGATGCCAACGTCCTTGATCATGTCCAGGTGCAGAGTCTCTTTGTTGACAGGGACCTCGCGGCAGCCGGCAATCGCCCTTCCTACGATGTCGTTGTCGATGACCATCTGCTCATAGGAGAGCATTGTGGAACAGTCGAGCATGCCGATGCCGTTGTTGATCTCGACGCCAACGATGGCGTTCGACAGGGCCAGCATTCCATTCTCGAGAGCGCTCTGCATACCGGGGACCTTCGCGTTCGAACCAAGGCCTCCGCTCGCAGAAGGCATCTTCACATATCTCGCCATGTCGTTCGCGCAAGAGCACAATAGCATTGCCTCCGGTGAAGACAGCTGTATCGCGCCGGTCCTCGGGTCCATGTTGGACAGCACAGATCCATAAATCGTCGGAGCCCCAGGGGAATGGGCCTGCATCGCAGCCGCCAACGCAAGCGTCTCAGCGTGGTCGACCACGAGGTCGCCAGCTATAGTTGCTGGTCCGCTGACGCCCATCATCGCCATTCCACAGATGTGAACAGGGACATGCGCCTCCGCCCAGATCATCGCTGCGTCGGTCGCGTGTCCGTCCAGAGTCAACGGGGACATCGTGCAGACCATCGCGGACATTATGTGCCGCTTCCTGAGCTCTTCAATCCCACCTACGATCTCTGAAGCCATCCTTACCTGGGTCTTCGCCTCCTCGCCAGTTGAGGTCGACTCGCTCTCTATGTGTTTCTTCGAGATGTCGAAGGCCTGCTTCATAGCTGCGGCGACGTGTATCTCCTCCGGCACGTCGGAGGCGACCACCATCGGCTCATAAATGCTGCAATATGGCAGATAATCCGCAATCGTGGCGCTCTTGGTGATGTCATCCAGGACTGACAGTCTCCTGCTTCTTGTCGCCTGATCCCAGACGGCGATGCCGCACCCATCTGTCGTGTAGTAACAGTGCGTGCCGTCGCATGGTAGGTCGTACTCCTTCTCCCTTCCAGCGAGCACAATCTTCTGCGGGGCCTTGGCAATCAGCGATTGCGTTAGATCGCCATCGAACTTCACTACGGCGCTCGCTTCGTCCACATCGGCGCCTGCTGCTTTCAGCGAATCGCGGGCCATCTTACTGTGCACGCGTATCCCGACGGTTTCCATGACGTCAAGAGCTGCCTCGTGTATCTGCTTTCTGTCCTCGTCTTTCAATATCTGCACTGGTGTTCTCACTTTAAATCCGTCGGCAAATGGTGCCATAGACAATCCCCTATCCGGTCTTGGCTAGACCTTCGGACGGTACATTTCATCGCTCTAGATAAGCCTTTTTAAATATTATAAGAACAATCTGAATAAATACTGGTGTGCCTGGGCGAGGGCGACGATACACACACGACCGCTGCCGAGTTCATCGATGCATTAGCGGCAGCAAAGGATAATCATCAGACAACCATACCGAGAGGGAAGGCGCATCCAGGGATGGAATCATGAAAGTCCAACCTCGGCTAGATGATGTGTTGTTCGTAACGCTGGCACGTACTGAGAAAGAGTTGGATTCCGCAAGACTTCTCGCAGAGAGCATTCGAACGTTCGGTGGCGAGATGCGATCTTGTCCCATCTGGCTTTTCGATTTTCGCCCTTCCGACGCAGATGACCTTCCTCCTGAGATCGGAGCACGTGTGATTCCGGCAAGAACTCCGGATTCCACCGCTGGTTACGAGTTCGCCGAAAAAGTACATGCCTGTGCCGAGGCTGAGCGAATCGCCCCGTCAAGCGTCGGATCCCTTGTCTGGATCGGCCCGGACAATCTAGTTGTGAACCCACCGATTCTTTACGACCTCGGCGACAATCATGACGTTGCAGTCAGGCCTGTCCACATCAAGAATGTCGGCCTCGCCGTCAATGAACCGCCGAACGAATACTGGACGAGCGTATACAGAACCGTTGGCATCGAGCCTCCGACATTCTCCGTCGAATCCTACGTCGATGAACAGCTTCTGATGGCGTACTTCAATTCTCATTCCTATTGCGTCAGGCCATCGAAAGGGCTGTTCCGCCGATGGGGCGAATGCTTCGAAGCTCTAGTGCTGGATCGCGAATTCCAGTCCTCATCCTGCTCGGATGAACTCCACAGAATCTTCCTACATCAAGCCGTTCTGAGCACGCTGACGGTATCGATGATAGAAGCAGACCGCATTCGTGTCCTGCCACCATCCTACTGCTATCCGTACAACTTGCAGTCATCCATACGACAGGATAGAAGAGTGGCGACAACGAGTGAACTCGTGTCGATCGCGTATGAGGACCGTTCACTGAACCCAGAGGATATCGCTGACATCTCGTTGCATGAGCCACTGAAATCGTGGCTGTCCAGCCGAGTGCGTAAGGGCGACCCGGGGCAGGATTGAACGTATAACGTCATTAACCCTTGGCAAATGTGAAGTATCGTCATTCGTATTTCCCCGCTGAGGGGACTCCTAACTCATGTGAGTGCCCTGGGGATTGGTGCATCATGAGACAGATAAGAAATCGGATAGTGTGCATGCTATTGGCCATCACGCTGGCTGTGCCTGGCGCGATGCTGATAGCGCCGGGATGCAGCGCTGAGGGGGATGCGTCGTGGACCTTCGCCATCTACGTTGCCGCAGACAACAGCCTTGAACCGTATTGGGAGACGGCGACCTTGCCGTTTCTGCAGGCAGTTCCAGCGAGTGCCGACGTGAACCTAGTGGCCCTACTTGACTTCAAATCCACATCGGGTATCGAAATCGTGAAGGTCTCCGGAACCACCGTCACCACGGTGGAGACATACGGGGAGATGGATACGGGAGATCCCGCCACCCTGTCGTTTTGGATTGACCGCGCAACGACGCTCTGGCCATCGACCTACTTTGGACTCAGCCTCTGGGACCACGGTTTCGGATGGCAGTTCATCTGCTCGGACGACACATCAGCGAGCAGGATTGACATGCCCGAGTTGGAGAGCGCCATTTCAGATGCGGGAGACACGATAGACGTGCTCGCGTTCGACGCGTGCAACATGGCCATGGCGGAGGTCGCCTACGCCGTCTCGCTGACTGGATTGGTCGAGTACATGGTAGCCTCGGAGGAGTATGGCCCTGGAGACGGCCTGCCGCTCGACGACATCCTCACCGACCTGGTCAACGACCCGACGATGTCGCCGGGAGAGTTCGCATCGGTCATGGTCGATGAATGGGGGACCCACTACGCGAAGACCAACGGAGGGAGGATGACCCTTGCCTCCATCGACATCGCCGAGTTCGCAGCTCGCATGGGCAACTTCAACGACTGGTCGGCGAGGATGATGGACATGCTGCCGTCATACCAGAGCTACTACGAGAGCGCCGTGCAGAGGAGCCACGCGATGACGGCGATACCGTACTTCGTGGATCTATACGACCTTGCGTACCACCTGCTTGACCAGAGTGGCATCACGGATGCAACCCTGAGATCGCTGACCACGACGGTTCGAGCCGATGTGCAAGCATACGTGGCGGACTTCTGGGGAGGGCCTAAGATGGGCGATTGTGGAGGGGTCACACTCTTCTGGGCAGCCGAAAACGACTGGGGATGGTACGGAGCAGACTACCTATACACCCAGTTCGCAATCGACACTGGATGGGGCGACTTCCTGGTGGAACTCAACGCCTAGCGAACAAACCATGCAAACACAAGAGGTGGAGATGGGAGATTTCCCCGTCTCACCTCATTCTACATTTATCAGCCGCCGTGATTCCGTGTAACTCGTTGTGATTGCCCGCGTCGCAGCATGGGATTCATCCACGATGAGGGGATGGGCCATAGAGTGCCAGCGAAGAATTCTTTATAATGAAAGTCGGGAATACGGTTCTTGGTGCTTGGCCTTGCTGGCCCGGACCGAAGGGGGACAAGTATGAAAGGGGAACCGCATAGGGCATTAGCTTGTGCTGGAGTTGTCTTCTGCATGATCATACCCGCATTGTTTATGTTGGGTGGTCCAATGGGAAGAGCGTCAGCCGAGACTACTGCCGCATGGACAATAGGATTGTACATAGACGCAGACAATGACTTCGACACTTACTGGGAAGGGCTCAGCCTACTCTATCTGCAGAACATTCCAGCAAGTGCTGAGGTCAATGTAGTGGCGTTCGTGGACAGGATGGAATACGAGGGGACTGAGCTATGGGAGGTCGAAGGCAGCGATGCCCAGATCGTCGAGACTTTCCCGGAGATGAACTTCGGTGACGGTGCGACTCTGAGCTGGATGATAAGTGAGACGGCGGCGCGTTATCCGTCGGACCACCTGTTGATAGACCTCTGGGACCATGGCAGCGCATGGAACGGGTTCTGCGGAGATTACACATCGGATGACTGGATGTACCTTGACGAGTTGAAATTCGCCATAGAAGATGCTGGCGCATACATCGACATTCTCTCCTGCGACGCCTGCTCGATGTCGAGCATTGAGACCCTGTACACAGCATCTCTTACCGGGCTCGTTGATATTGTCGTTGCCTCTCTGGAAACCGTGGCGGGGGATGGATTCCCATATGACTTCATGTTCACGCCAGTGGCACTGGAGCCGACCAGAACTCCGGACCAGGTCGCGGCCGACATGATTGACGGATGGGCACAGTACTATGACCCGCAAAGCGAGTACTTCTACGCGACGCTAGGAGCCGTCAGCCTGAGTGGCATCTCTGCCTCAATGGACACCATCGATGCCTGGTGCGACGCGATCCACGCGAACCTCGACAAGTATTACCGTGCGTACAAAGCGGTCGTCAGGGACACATACTCGGTGTTTTACACAAAGCATCAGGTAGACATGGTTGACTTGGGCAACAATATCCTCGCGAACTCGAAGATAACAGACGCGACTCTGAGGGCGTTGACAGAGGATATGATCGCTGCTGTGGAAGGTGCCGTGTTGTACCTTGACGACGCTCCGAACACTGAGATGTGTGGCGGCGTTACGCTCTGGTGGGGATCGTCTACAGAATGGAACTCGTACTCCGACGTGTACGCGGATCTGGACTTCCCGGCCGCCACTGGATGGTATGACTTCCTGGTCGACTACAACAGTTGAGGAAAACTCTATTCCAGGGAAGGAAGCCTCTCCCTTCCCCGCTTTTCGTTTTTCCCGTATGTCGAACCGCGGTTCTTGCGCAAGGGCGGAGATACAAAGCTGAACTCCAGCCTTCAGGACCCTTGCCGAAGCCGCGCAGAGCGTTCAGGCGGTCACGAGATGGTTAGGACAGTACTGAGTGCCTGGCGCCGAGAAGTAGTACTCCATAAGGCACGAAACCCAAGACGATTCATCGACGAGGTCCAAGCCGATGTCGTGGTACACGAACTGCTGAGCCCATTTCCACGATTCCGAATTGTACAACGCCAATGATGGCGGGAAGTGCACGACCAGGCCGTGAGGTATCTCGCCGAACCTCGGGCTGTTGCCCTCGTTTACCAGAGCCGCGTTGAAAGCATCCAGGAATGAAGTGATCGAGTCGTCGAGACCGGCGTCGACTCCTTTTAGCTCCTCGAACAGCGTGTAGACATCCGCTAGGTACTCCCAACCGCCTATGTTCGCCCATTTACCCTGGACAGCTATGTCCCGCGCCTCCTTGATCTCGTCAGCATGGGATGCGACCAGAGGTTCGAGCGCCGCCGTCATTTTAGTGAACTGTTCACCCAACTCATCTATCAAGCTGATGTTGAATGCGGAACAGGTGATTACGTCCTGATCGTACGGATAGAGGTGTTCGTAATCGGTTTTCGAGCTGTAGTACTCGATGTACTGATCCACTATCATTGAGGAGTAGCGCTCAGCTGATACGCTCGCGTCCGATGCGAGGCTCGAAACCATCATGTCGTAAGGCAGTCCGTCATAGGGGACGACCGACTGCGACGCCACGAAGAATGAGACTACACCCCTGAGCTCGTAGGCGATTTCGATGGTCGCCATGCTGCATGCGTCCATCGCCAGTACGTCGACGCCGCGGCCTTCGTTCCTTGCCGTGGCGGCGCTTATCGCCTTCACCATGGCGTCGATGGACATTATCCCTCCACCGTCAGTCTCGTCGACACACAGACCGCGCCACGAGTAACCGTGGTCCTGCATCACGAGTAGAGTCTTCTCTGCCGGGTAATTCGAAAGCCCATAGAACACGAACTCCTCGAGGACGGCTGCATCGGACATGTTCTGCTCAGGCATCTTTTCCACAATGTCGGCCACACCGTCGTGGATGTTGTATATCCACGTGCCCTCCGCCGACAGTATGTCCACCATGGCGACGAGGTTGATGTTAGCATCGGGCGTCATCGCGTTTCGCCAAGTCTCCAGAGCGAAATCGGTACAGAACTCCAGATTGTTGTCGGCATCCCAATAGATGAGAAGTGTCCATTCCTTCTCCGCCGGGAGGTCGGAATCCTGTGACGACGCAACGGTCGAAGCGCATGGAACCGAGAAGGCAATCACAATCGCGACACAGACGAGAACTTTCCCTATCGAATGGTTCAATCCCCCTACCCCCGAATAGTACTGACTCCTGAACCGTCAGTCGTGTAATAATCGTTTTGGTGTGGATGTCTCGACGGAGCGGAATAGGGCTCCTGAATGGCCTCGGCGGGCCCGGTGGAGTT
>DATKWQ010000023.1:0-6089 GCA_035529455.1 Thermoplasmata archaeon | reverse complement strand
GACCGTTGCGCGATTTTCGGGAGCCTGGCGAAGAACTTGAAGAATGTTGGCGTGAGTTCGATTATCTCATGACCCAACGTGCCAATGGCGCTCGTGATCGGCAGTTGCTTGCGTTTCTCCCCGCTCATCTGACCGCTATCGGATTCCCTACATGATATTTCAAGTTCCTGTGGCTTCCGCCCCGCAGATCTCGAGACGCCTACTCGACTGACAGATCTCGCAGGTTATCCATCGCAATCGTCTTCGCCTTCTCGTTGCCAGTGATTAAGGCGTGACGAAGGGCGGACTCATAATGCTGAGCTGCGAGCGAGGTGTTGCCGCGCTTTTCCTCGATGACGCCCCATCTCACGTGAACGGCGATCAGTCCCTCGCTGTCGCCCGCGCGGACGAGGACCGTTTCGGCCTCCGCCAGGGCTGCGGCGGCACCCTCGAAATCGGCTGAGTCCTCGGCCGTCATTGCCCGCTCGAGCAGGCCACGGGCTGTCAGTACATGACTGGCAAACGGTTCTATCAGGCGTGAGTACTTGTCCAATTCAACAACCGCGGAATCGTGGTCGCCGGAGACCCTGAGAAGGCCTATGAGCGTCAGCATGAGAAGCGCGTCGCCAGTGTCGGCCGTCGTGCTGGACTGCAGGAACCCCTTCCGCTTCCTCAGGCTTGAGTCTGACAGAGCGTCCCTGCAGGACTCGATGGCGTCATCCAGTCGTCCTTGATCTGCCAATGACTCTGCGTGAAGCGAACGCAGCCTCTTCGCTTCGACGAGATCGCCGACCCGCGCGTGAGCCTCAGATGATTCCTTCATGAGGTTCGTCGACTCACCGACGCGGCCATACGACCTGCAGTACGCGGCGTAGTTCTCGAGCGCGCGGGCCTCTCCAGCGTTGTCCTTTGCAGCCCTTGCCAGCCGCAGAGAGCCGCGTAAACGAGCTTCGGCATCTCCCGGCCGGCCTTGTTCCCAATCGAGCATTCCGATGTTGTTCAGACATGCAGCCTGGGCAGCGCGGTTCTCTGCCTTTGTCGACAGGGCAAGAGCTTCCTCATAGCTCTCGCGAGCCTTATCCACGCTTCCGCGCCTCTTGTGGATGACGCCTATGCTAAGAAGCTCTCGGACCTTTCCCTCTGTGTCTTTCGCCCGTTCATAGAGAGCCAACGCCTCGCTGTGGACTTGAAGAGATTTCACCAGTTCGTCGTTCAGCGCCTGCAACCTCGCAACGGATTCCAGAATCACTGCTCGGTCGCCATCGTCGTCCGGGGTCAAAGCCAACGATTCCTCGTAGTCGGAGAGTGCCTCGTCGAATCGATCCATCCCTTCCAGGAGCTGGCCTCGAAGGCTGAGTATCTGGGTGAACGCGCCGAGGTCGCTACCACTCCCGAGTATTCGTGACGTCAACTCGAGAGTCTCGGAAGCGAACTCCGTCGCCAGTTCATGCCCAGCAGCCACCACCACCCGGGACGCGTCCTCCCAAGAGCCCGCCTCCACGAAATGATGAAGAGCCTCCAGCTTCCACTCGGTCCCCTGCCTGCCTTCACAGTACGTTCCGGCAGCGATATGGACTTCCGTTTTGCGGCCTGAATCGAGGCGAGCCACGAAGTACTCTCTGAGAAGGTCGTGAAGCCAAACGCCTTCGTCCTGCTCAGTGACGAGGGACTTCCGCCTCAATTGAGAGATGGAGGAGTAATCGACGAATGTCAGGGCCTCGACCGGGACGGGGTGTTTGAACACGGACAACATCTCGATCGCAGAGCGCTCATCGGCAGACAGGAGGGAATAGACTTCGCTATCGACGAAATCGATGACATCGCGCCTTCCTCCTCCTGTCCCTCGGCCAATCATCAAGCTCAACAACATCGGGTGTCCATGGCTGTCGTTGAGGATTCCCTTGGGGTCTTCCACGCCGGCGCTAGCGACCAATGCTTCCGCACTCTTCGAATCGAGCCCACTGACTTCCATGGACAGGCACTGTCTGAAGTCCTTCGGCACATACTGAATGGCAGTCCTTGAGATCAGAACGACTTTGGAGGAGCGCGACATCCTCACAGCGTCGATGAGCATTGTCAGCAGCAGCTCCATGCGGGCGGCGACCTTGTGCAGGTCGTCCAAGAACAATACGACTTCGACGGATTTGAGGTCCTTGGCAATGGTCGAGAACAGGTCAGGCGTCGTGATGCCGGACCTCAACGACCTGCTGAGATTCTTGCTGCCAACCTCCGACAGGAAGTCCGCCAATGCAGCCAGGAACGAGCGTTCCGTGTCCCAATCGCGGAATGTGTACCAGAACCGTGACCTCTTGCCTGAAATGTCTCCGAAGACCTTCGACAGGAGAGTGCTCTTGCCGATTCCAGGCATCCCATACACATGTATTGTCGAAGGCCTTTCGCTCGAAAGCGCATCCAACAGGACTCCTATCTCCTTCGCCCTTCCGAAGAACTCACCGATCACCGGACGGCCATGGGAGCGTTCGAGGAGGGGTGGACCATCGACGGGCGTATGGTCCTTTGGAGAGAACAGTTGCGGGGTGATGACCTCATGATGCCTGGCCAATTCGACGACTTCCAAGACCGATGGTATGCGCCCGCACGTCGTTGAGACGCGCCGGATCACATCGCTGATTGACAGCTGCTTGACCGCGCCGTCCGATTGCCATGCGACCCGAGCAGCCTCCACACGCGCCCGCACCGCCTCTGCTGTCTGTCTACCTTTATCAGTCAGGAAATACACTCGTCTCCTCCGCGGAGCGCTCTGAACGTGTGCGAGTCTGTCCGTCACTGTGCCGTCAGCCTCGAGAGGTGTCAGCGCCCGGGACACGTTGTGTACTTTGGTCCTCAGCGCCTCAGCAATGCCCTCCTGGCATAGGCCGAAAGGGACCTGCGCGAGTTCGCGGTATTTGTCGAACTCGAGCATATGGAGCAGCAGTCTCTCGTTCTGAGACAATACAAGCCTCGCCATCATACCGGTGAACGAAGGTGGATGTTAATACTCCTTTCGCGGTACAATTCAGACGGCGGTCAGGAAAAGCCGCAAAACAAGTGCAAAACGCACGTGAGCGTTTATATACTGACCCATCGTAGAATCTTATCTCAGAAGCCAAAAGGAGGAGAATGACAATGGGATTTGGATCGAAAGGAATCGCAGCCCTCACATCAGTGGTCATGCTGATGCTCGGGGCATTGGTACTTCCGGCACCGGCTGCGGCAGATATCGCTCTGAACGATGAGCTGACTGAGGCGGACGGGAGCACCACGATTCTAGGCGGAGGCGAACACTTCTTCGTCAAGTTCGGCGAGGACGCAGCGTTCGGCATCGTATGGGGAACTGAAGATGTCGAGAACAACGTCTATTTCGTCGCCATTAAGGCACGATATCTCGGACTAGCGCAAGTGTACGACGCGGATGGGAATGTCCTCGAGTCAGATTACTCCCTGAAAGTGTACACGATGTACGCGGTCAAACTCGACAGCATCGTCGAATTCGACGACATAGACGACAACGGCGTGCTGCAATATCAGAGGGCATACAACGAGGACGACAGCGAGTTCACGACCTATGCCGGTCCGGAACCCACCCCTAAGAAGGTGGACCTGAGGACGGCTTGGACGGCGAGCGATGTCGAGGCCACGGAGGGCGACAACGGCAAGTCCTGGAACTTCGAGCTGACGGCCAAGAACCTTGCATACACCATGTTGGAGGAGAATGCGACGCCAGATGCCGGGGACGGCATACTGAACAGCCTGACGCTATCATTCAACCTCGAGGCGAACGTTGTCCAGGTGGACAACGCCACGCTCCCACAGTGGAGGATCACGGTCACGACGGGACCCCTCGACATGATGACCTTCCTGTACCCCGAGAGACTGGATGACATGCAGATAGCCGGCGACGTAATCCAGTACGATGTGAAGTGGGACCAGGAGATCGACGGCTGGGACTTCGACCCGGCGAACGAGAATCCGATGCTGTTAATCGAGATGCAAAACATCGTCGGGAACTGGATGTCGAAGTTGATGGCGAAGTGGATGGACATGCGGATGCTCTCGTACATGAACGCCGTCGGCGTGATGGCCTGCGAGTCCACCGAGGGCGCGCTTGAAATCAATGAAACCACCGGCGACCTGCCCACCGTGAAGAGGCTCACAGCTACGCAGCTCACATTTGGGAGTGATTGGACACGGATTGGCCTGCTAACATGGGTGGACGATGCGATGGTCGACGGCGAGCCCGCAGAAGTGAAGGCTCAGGTAATGGCCGGCCATCGCGTGCTGGCTTACGGCGTTGGCGAAACAAGATTCGAAGGGTTCGTGACGCTCACTGGCCTCGCATTTCCCGGAGGGGGACTGATTGTCCATGACCCGACATTCTCGGTTGACGCGCTAGTCAACATATCCATCGGACAAGCCGAGGAGATGCCAACCGTGCTTCTCGGCATAGCCGCCGTGATTGTCATAATAGTCGTTGTGGCGATTGCGGTTGTTGCGGCTGGAAGAGGCAAGCCGAAGCAGGGTGTGAAGAACGGCTACGAGAAGAGCCCGGCCTCACGTCCGGGCGAATGGGAGAAGTACTACAACAAGAAGCCCTAAGTCGGATTCTATGAACAACTTTCAAACTCCTTCCCTCTTTTCCGTTTTATCTGCGCAGAGTAGCTTTCCTGTCAGAAGCCGTTTCCAATCATCGAGCCTTTGATCGGCCGTGGTTTACCCCCCTGACCGAGTGCTAACTTTCTTATACTGACTGTGACGTACGCCCAAGTTAATGCGCATTATTTGATGGTGCGCAACAAGGACGAATTGGGGGAGACTTGAAATGAGAAAAAATGGAGTATCGGCCATAGCGATAGCCGTCCTCTTTGGGATGGCGGCTTTTGCCTGCGTTGTAGAAGCGGAAGACGAGGGTGTGTTAATGATAACGCAGCCCTCGGATAGTAATTATCCCATATCTTGCGCTGTGTTCTACGCAGACAACATGGTGTACGGACCGCAGTGGCGCATCGGCAACTTCGTGCGCATCGAGGCGATGGTCCTGAACATGGATGGCTACGATTCGGCCCATGATTTGTGGACGGACGACACCGAGATAGACCCTCTCGTGTACGCGGAAGACGAGTACGAGACGCAGCAGGCTGCGATCAACGGTGACTCGGCGAAGTATCTGCCGATGACGAAGATGGTCTCGGTAGAATACATACAGATGCTCATCACCGGACCTTCGTATCCTGCGAGCAATCCGTATATACTCGAAGCGGGCTGGAGCAAAGCTGACCTCACCAAGGTTGTTGAGAGAAACGGACTTGGCCGTGAAGTGAACAAGATGGGACACGTGATCTACGGATGCCTCTGGGACACCACGAACCTGGTAGAAGGCACGTACACCGTCACGACGAAGCTGGGCGTTGTGGAGAATGGCGTAGGCGTGCCAGACAGCTCGGTCTACCGCGTAGACTACGCCATCTGCCACCTCTACATCACTGATGGCGTGTATGCGAACCTGGACCACCCTTATGCTGACCTTGCAGGCGTCGAGAGCGACATCGTCTATGAGACCTTCAAGAACGGCATTGGCAACGTCACTAACGGAGCTGCCTGGGTCGAACTCGGCCAGCTGATCCCACAGGGATCCGGCGGAGGCAATGGCGGTGGCGGCAACGGCGGAGAGGGCGGTGACGGCAATGGCGGCGAAAACGGCGGAAATGGTGGCGTCAACGGCAACGGCAACCACAGAAACCGGGGCAAGTAGGCAGTCTAACCGTCTAGCGCTCTGAAAAAGGGCGGCCTTGAAACCACTTACCTATTTCCTCATTTTCTCACTTCTTCATGACCACGCGCGCGCCATTGACGCAATCATCAGCTCAGCCAAGTGCTCAGCGACACTTGCTGGCTGTATTGACAGAAGATTGTGCTAGCTTTTGATTCTTGTACCACAAACCACTTATCAAGAGCCGCCTGATTGCATGAATCGCGGACGGGTAATTCCGTCTAAATGAGAGGCATGAGGAAAATGATAGCAAAGATGTGGATCGCGCTGGCAATCGGCGCAACGATGCTTGTCGGCGGAGCCGCCACCGCTGTAGCCCTGGGTAGCGGCGACTGCATACAAG
>DATKWQ010000022.1:0-85894 GCA_035529455.1 Thermoplasmata archaeon | reverse complement strand
GGAGCTGGCATCGATTTGCATGGCTAAATTCTGGACGATGGATACATTCTTTGAAAGGGAACGCCTGAGACTCATCAGAGCGAATAACATGTGGTCCATGGATGCAGAGGCATCTATCCGAGAAGGTGACAGACAATTCATGGACAAGAGGCTCACTCTAACGGAGTTCATCAGGGAGAGAATGGTCAACATTAAATTCTCGCTATCCGCGGGCACTCAGCTTCAAGGAGAGAATTTTAACAGACATATGCAACAGTTCTTCGAGGTATCGCCAGATCCGTCAGTGAAGAGATACACCGAGGAAGTGGGAATTCATAACCTTATAAATATGTCCAGATTTCTATATTTACTGGGGCCCCAGACGACTCAACTGACAATGAGATCGGACGGAAAGCCTCTCGTGAGCTGGGTCATCAAAACCACAAAGAACACGGTTGAACACATTCAGGTAATACCAGGGAAAGCGGAGGGGGCTACAATCGATTTTGACGCAGAGTTGAATGATTTCAAGATCAACGGGCAACAGCGTTCGTCAAGACTCAATGACATCAGACTTGTCGCTAAATTGCTCGCGTCAAACAAAGGCATCAAGAGGCAGCTTGGTTTGTGCCGGTTAATCACCGCAGCTGGCATTGAGTTTACCATGTATTTAGGAACGAAAAACAATGGCAAAGGTGCTCTAAGAGCAGAGAGCCATCCTTCCGAAGGCTGCCAAACCGAGAATTGAAGGTCAGGGTGTCTATACGGCCAACGTTGGGCGTGGAAAGCAATTTATACAGCCAATTCATTGGGCGCGATGATGGCAGAGGCTGAAGGTGCTGAGTTTCAGAGAAAGGCAGCGTTCGTCTTCTTCGTGGCCCTTTTGGCTGCCGGCATCCTCGTGTACTGGGGATGGGCGGTCATGTACGGTACATGGTATCCGTTCGACCGTGGCAACATCGGTATATACACGATCTACGCCCCGCTCATCGCTTTTGGCGTTATCGGGATGCTGCTTTTCCGAAAGAAGAGGCCGTCACGCGCGTAGGCCTATAGTGAACGACCGCCGCACAAATCTTATCGTCAGTATATGACAGGAGACGCGTCGTCACATCGCCCTCGCGATGTATACAGGGGTGGTCGTTGGCTTGCCACATACTGCGCACATTCCCTTGAAGTCCTCGTTCTCGACAGGCGTTCCGATGATGTTTCTGTCGGTCAGGTCCTCTATCTTGTGTCCGCATTCCTCTGCTCCGCACCATCCGGTCCTTATGAGCTTGTCTGGAAGGTCGTCCAGTGAATCCACAGTCACGGTGCTCGCGTCCATGGCTGCGCGGGCGTTCCTAAGCAGACTTGTGGCAATCTCATCCAGTATCTTCCTGACCGCGTCCGCGACGGCACCCCTTTCGACGAGCGATTTCTCTCCAGTATCCCTCCGGACGAGGGTCACGACACCCTTCTCAATGTCCCTCATCCCGAGTTCTAAGCGCAGAGGCACGCCTTTGAGTTCCCAGTCGTAGTACTTGGCCCCGGGGCGCAAGTCTCTTTCGTCGAGGTGGACTCTTATCCCAGCCTTTCTGAGCTCCTCCGCCAATCCTTTGGATGCCAGGGAGACCTCTTCTGCTGCACCTTTTGCCAATACGGGGATGACGACAACCTGCATCGTGGCTACCTCTGGCGGGAGCACGAGTCCTTTATCGTCCCCATGGATGGCCACGATAGCCCCAACAAGCCTCTCGCTCATGCCGAAGGTCGTCTGGTGAGCGTATCTGTGCTGGCCGTCCTCTCCCTCGTACTTGATCTCGTAGGGTTTCGAGAAGTTGTCCTTGTACTGGTGTATCGAACCGAGCTGCAGTGTCCTCCCGTCGGGCAGCACAGTGTCGATGCCTACTGTGTACGCCGCCCCAGGGAACTTGTCCCAGTCGGTCCTCTTGAGAAGCTTGTAAGGTATGCACCACTTCTTCACCAGGCGTTCGAGGATTTCATAGTCCTCCCTGACCTGCCTCTCGGCGTCCTCGAAGTCGGCATGACATGTGTGAGACTCGAAGAAGTGGATCTCCCTCACCCTGATGAACGCCCTCGTCTGTTTGGTCTCATATCTGAAGGTGTTCACGATCTGGTATGTCTTGAGCGGCAGGTCGGCGTGAGACCTGACCCATAAGGAGAATATCGGGTACATCGCCGTCTCGCTGGTCGGCCTGAGCAGCAGCTTTACATCCAGCGGCGTGAGGCCAGCGTGAGTGACCCAGAAGACCTCGGCATCGAACCCCTTGATGTGCTCCTTCTCCTTGGCGAACTGGTCCTCTGGTATGAGCAGCGGGAAGCAGACCTCATCGTGGTTCGTCGCGTCGAACTCCTCACGGATGTTGGTGTCTATCGCCCGCATGATCTTCCACCCATACGGGGTCCATACGTTCATCCCCTTGACGGGGTAGCGCTTGTCCGTGAGGTTGGCTTTCTCCACGATGTCGTTGTACCACTCGCTGAAATCCTCGGCCTTCTTCATCTGAACTCCAAGAATCGAAGGGATGTTTATGTAGCTTTTGGTGTTCCCGCAGCATCCACTATGGCCCTGGCAATCTCGGGGGCCACGGTTATTGCTGAAGTCGGGTTCTCAATCGTGTCTGTGGAATGCACTTCGTCGCAGGCCGCTCTGAGGCGTGGGATCGCATTGCTGGCAAAGACGCCATGGGTGCAGACCGCGATGACCTTCGCAGCTCCTTGTCTCCGCAGCTGCTCCGACGCCTTGACTATCGTCCCTCCGGTGGATATGATGTCGTCGACTATGGCCACATTCCTGCCTGCCGAGTCGAGGGACTTCGGCGCCATCCGGACGGTCTCACCGTCCACGCGCTCCTTGACGAGGAAGTCAGATTCGCATCCCACTACGTCGGCGACCCGCTTCGCGTTTTCCTTTCTCCCCTCGTCTGGGGACAACACCATCTCGACTCCGCGGCTCCTGAGGAACTTGCCGATCTCGGCGTGAGCGGAGACGTTCTGCGCGGGTATCTGGTCGAACCAGCCGATTACACTCGACGCGTGGACATCGACGGTGATGAACCTATCGGATTGGGCTTGGATCATCCGTGCCAGGGCCCGCGCGCTTATCGGCTCGCCCTCCTTGAACCGCTTGTCCTGCCTCGCGTATCCGAAGTATGGCACGACCGTTGTGACCGAGGATGGGTTCATGTCGTGTACCGCATCATGGAGCAGCATCAGCTCGACAATGCTCGTGTCGGGCCATGCTGTCTGAACGACCACCACATGCTCGCCCTCCAGATTATCGAGGATCCGCACGTAGCACTCGTCATCCGGGAATCTCTTCACTTCCACTTCTGAAAGGCTGACTCCCAGTGATTTCGAGAGTTCGCCCGCGAGTTTTCTTGATGCTGAGCCTCCGACGACATGCATGCTATCGGTCGCTGACAACGACATTCTTTCTCATATAACTTGACGCTCTCTGCGCAGCTGGGGAGGCCCGACGAAAGCATTAATAGAAGAAATCGTCATATTGGGAAATTGAGATGGGATGCATTTGAACGAGACCACTGACCAGGTGGACCTATCAACAGCGGACACTGAGGAAGCTTTCTCTGGCACGGACGAAGAGGAGCCCGCTGAGGTCCCCACCAAGCCACATGCACGGGCAAGCCACAGCGGGGGCAAGAACGACCTGGACCCGGTGGGTGTGATATATGGAAACGTCGGCACGCTCAGATTCAGCATACTCGTCACTGGACCACTGGAGAAGATGGAGTTCGTCCAGGTTCACCACAAGATCCACGGTTACGTCCTCGGGCAGGTGTCAGAGATAGAGCGGAGGACCAACCTGACAACGGACGGCGTCAAGTCGATGAAGCGAGGCACGCCAGTCGAGATAGAGGAGAAGGAGATCGCCACGGTATCCGTGGTCGGATACCGGGACGACCGCAGCCTGTTGCAGGCTCCAAGAACGCCGTTGAGCGCGGGAGAGGAGGTCTACCGCGCCAAGGAAGAACTCATCAAGGACGTCGTCGGGATCAAGGAACACACGGACTCGGGCGCGTACATAGGGCTCCTTTCAGGTCATGATGTGAGGGTGGAGCTAGACATCAACCTGATAGTGCAGAAGCACGTGTGCATATTGAGCAAGACCGGTGGAGGGAAATCCTACTGTTCCGGCGCGCTGGTCGAAGAGCTGATGAAGCACGGGGTCACGGTCTGCGTCATTGACCCTCACGGCGAGTACTCCACGATGAGGAAGAAGGGCACGATCAAGAAGACTCACAGGGACTTCGGCGTGAAACCGAGAGGATACAACGACAAGATCGTCGAGTTCGCGACGGATACGAACCTGAACAAGCACGCCCACCCTCTGAAGTTCACTCTGCATAATCTCGATGCGAGGGAGATACTCGGACTAACAAACACGAAGAACATCCGATCGTACCTCACGATGTTGAGACGCGCCATCGATGCGCTTCGCGAGACGAAGGAGAACTTCTCGATAACGGACGTCATCGCGGTACTGGAGGCCAATAACGAGCAGTCCAGTGGAGCGCTTATAACCGAGCTCGAGTATCTCAACGAGATAGAGGTCTTCGCCGAGCAGGGAACGAAGATTGACGAGCTGATACAGAAAGGCAAGACGACGATCATCAACCTCAGAGGCACTCCGCCGGACATGCAAGAGCTGATTGTGAACAGGATCGGCAACGCCCTGTTCGAGCTGCGGAAGGTGGGCAAGATACCGCCTCTCATGCTTGTTGTCGAGGAGGCGCACAACTTCTGCCCTCAGCAGGGGCAGGTCGCATGCTCCAAGGTCTTCAGGACCATAGCGTCAGAGGGCAGGAAGTTCGGCCTCGGTCTCCTTGTGATATCACAGCGGCCTGCGAAGGTCGACAAGAACGTCCTGAGCCAGTGTAATACGCAGATAATCCTAAAGGTGAACAACCCCAACGACCTCAAAGCAATCGCAGCGTCCATCGAGGGACTCACAGATGGCATGGAGGAGGAGATTCAGAGGTTGCCTATAGGGACCGCGATAATCACCGGGGGCGGTGTGTCCATGCCGCTGTTTGTGGACATAAGACCAAGAGAGTCCCAGCATGGCGGCGAGAGCATAGAGATCATACCTTCGAGAAGGATGTAGCGTTCATGGCCGACGACGAGAGCAGAATAACGCGGGAGCGGCTCGACAAGTATGTCGCTTTGACATCTACAGCGCTGGCGAAGCTCAAGGTCGCCGCACCCGAGAGGTCGTTCAACCGTAAACTCGCGGACGACTTTCTCACGATGGCACGATCCTATCTCGACGACGCAAAGGAATTCGCCAGGAAGGGGCAGCTGGCGAATGCGTTTGCATGCGTGAACTACGCGCACGGGTGGCTCGATAGCGGCGCGAGGATAGGCCTCTTCGACGTGGGTTGTGACGACCAGCTTTTTACTCTTTTCGAATGAGTCGACCGACTGGGTTCATCATTCCGGCAGCAGACGGGCGCCTTCTGTGTCTACTGATGTGACGAATGTCTTTCCGTGGTCCGAGAGGATCGGGACGAGTTCCGCCGTCGGCCCGATCGCGAAGACCGAATTGCCCAACATCGACATGCTGGAGAGTCCGACCGATGAGGCTGAGCCCATCGCATTCCTCACCTCGCTAGAGGTGAGCCCGGTATCCATCGCGAACGAGGCGGAGAGCCGCATAAGGTTCTCCACAGTCGGTTGAGCCAGGAGTTCGGACACGCGTCTGCCGCCTTCCTTGTTTATTCGGGAGACCGAATCGGGGTCGTCTAGCACACCCGCGGTCCTGAGAGGGTTTCCCACGACGGCAAGGACGACGTCGGGCGTGCCGTCTATCCGATGGATCCGCCCTCTGGGTGGCAAGCCCGCGGTCTCCCTTATGGTCACGCCCCCACGGTGGATCGCGGAGACGTCCCCCATGCCGGTTCGGTTCCGGATCTCGGCTGAGTGAACCACCTCGAAAGCCGCGTTGCGGTCGAGTTCGAGTATGTCACAGAGAGCAATGCCTGCTGAGAGCGCTCCCGCGGCGCTCATGCCAAAGCCCTGACTCTCTGGCAGGTCGAGATGCGTCGCGACAGTCACGGAGACATTCCTCTCTCCGAGCAGTCCGTTGATCGCTCCGATTGTGACTTCAGCATCTCTGCGGACACCGTCGATGCTTACTTCGATTCGCCTCTCGGGTGATTCGAACACCTCGACTTGAGAGGTCGCACCAAGTGAAGTGCATAGACCGGCGCCTCTCGAACCCGATGTCAGGGTGTCCTCTCCAATGCATATCTCGAAGAAGCCAGTCACATGCCCTGGGCAGAACGCCCTTGCTCTCATCGTCTCATCCCTTCATCGCTCTGTCGAGTATCTTGTCTGCAACGGTCGCCTTGGCTGCGGATACCTCTTCTGTCGAGCCATCGGCTCCGACTATCAGGACGCGTGTACTGCCAGCGCTGACCTGTTCCATTCTATTCGCAACAACGAAAGCGCAACTGGACCGCTTAATGAGGTCTCTGGCCTCGGCAACCAGTTTCTCGTCTTCCACCCGTGACTGGGCTTTGAATCCCACTACTGTCTTTCCTTTCATCGTGTCTATGAGTTTGGGGTTCCTTCTGAGTGTGAGCGTGATCGTCTCATCCGTGGAAGATATCTTCCCAACGTGTCTGTCGGGGCTGTAATCGGATACCGCTGCTGGAAAGAGTACGAGGTCTCGCTCGACCATGCAGTCTATCAACTTCTTCAAGTCCGCGACGCTGGTGAATCTGGTGGTCTTGACATACGCGGGTATGGCAACTTCGCATCTGCCTATCCAAAGCTCGACATCCGCGCCTCTCTCATAGGCGGCCCTTGCGAGCTCGACTCCCGTCTCCCCAGAGCTCCTGTTCGTTATGACCCTGATATCGTCGATGTGTTCCTCGGTGGACCCAGCGATCACGAGCACGTCCCTGCCTCGCATGTCTCCCCGGCCTATCCTGGATATCGTCGCGGCGACGATGTCTTCTGTACCAGGCATCTTCGCCTTTGCCTCGTCCATCTTCGCTCCCAGGACGATGACCCCGTTCTCCCTCAAACGGCTGATGTTCTCCATGACGAACTTGTTGCGTATCATGCTTCCGTGCATGGCCGGCACAACGATGACTGGTATGCCCGTGCCCAGGGCGGTCGTGGCGAAAGTCGTGACTGGTGTGTCGTCGATCGCATGGGCGATCTTCGATATGGTGTTGGCCGTGGCAGGGGCTATCAGCAGTAGGTCCGCCTTGTCCGGCACATAGCCACAGAATGCGACATGCTGGACTCGCCCATCGATCTCAGTGGTGACGGGGTTTCCGGATGCGAATTCGAGCGAGTAGGGATGAATGATGTTCTGAGCTTCCGCGGACATGACGACATGGATCTCAGCACCATGTCTTATCAGCTCCCTGCACAGCTTGACCGAATCGACAGCGCCTATGCTGCCAGTCACTCCCAGTATTATCTTCCGCCCCTTGAGTTTCTCGCTCTTGGAGCACTCGATGTCTTTGGCGGGATGCATCGATTACGTCCCAGGCCTCATCGGCTATTAAAGTTTCCTCTCTCGGATGACGGTGAGTATGTCCTCGACGATCTTGTCGGAAGGTCGGTCAGCGTTTATCTGGACGACGGACTCGTCGAGCTTCGCGAGCCTCCCGTAGTTGTTCTGCACTTCCTTCAGAAAGTCCAGGCGCTCGAATCTGGACAGGTTGCCCCTTCCACCAGCTCTCTCGAGGGCTCGTTCAGGATCCAAGAGCAATAGGAATGTGATGTCCGGATGTATGGATATCCTCCTGTTCGCATCAAGAAGCCAGTCGAAGTTGTCACCCAGGGATTTGCCTTTCAGGGACGCGGTCTGATATGCCACCGTCGAATGGTAGTACCTGTCGCATATGACCGTCATGCCATTCTTCACCCACTCTGCTATCTCAAGGGTGTGCTGAGCGCGGTCGGCCATGAATAGGAGGGCGTCCAGGTACGGGCTCGAAGCCTCCTCGCCACCGTCTCTGACCGCCGCCCCTATCCACGAATCCGTGGGTTCCCGTGTCAGTACGACATCGCCCCCCAATCTCTCAGCGAGGGCCTTGGCCGCCGTGCTCTTACCACAGCCGTCTATGCCTTCAACAACGATGAACGGTGCCATGTCAGGATGTTCGGATTGACAGGCGCTGTAGATAACAGTTTCCAGCGGGCAAATAGCGCCCAATGAGCTGCAGCGCTGTCCTGATGTCTCTGCTGGCTGGGCCGGACTAGTCTGTGGAAACCCTGCGGATAGAATATAAGTAGATTCAAGGCATTTACCCTTCCCTCAAGGTGGTATGCTGGTAGTAGCGTACATATTGATTACGACCGCCACGGGAAAGGAGAATTCTGTGATCAGACAGATCAGGGAACTCCCTGAGCTCACTGAGGCCCATCAACTCTTCGGTCAGTACGACTTAATCGCCCGGATGGAAACCGGCGATTACGACAAGCTCTGCGATGTCGTCCTTCAGAAGATACGGAGCATACAAGGAGTGACCGGGTCCCGGACGCTCATATGTGCAAGGTTCAAGCGCGACTAGAGCGTTGGCCATCGTTCGCATGAGCATTCTTCGCCTGATAACCCTTCCAGCTGAGGATCATATCCCTCGCGGCCTTCACCTCGTCTATCCTGCTTCTCGCCGTGTTATGGGGCGCGGTCCTGACTATCTCCGGGTCCTCTGACAGTATCTGCCTGCACGATTCGACGAACGCGTCGAGAGTGTCTTTGGTCTCCGTCTCGGTCGGTTCGACCATCAGCGCTTCGTCCACGATGAGCGGGAAGTAGACGGTTGGCGCGTGGAAACCGTGATCGAGAAGCCTCTTGGCGAAGTCCATCGTCCTCAGACCGCGCTTCTTGAGCGACCTGCCGCTGAGGACGAACTCGTGTTTCCGCAGGTCCCCGTACGGCATCTCGAACAGGTCTTTCAGCTTGTCCTTCAGGTAATTGGAGTTCAGAACCGCCTGCTCGGACACACGCTCAAGTCCCTCTCCGCCTTGCATCTTGATGTAGGTATACGCCCGAACCAGCACAGCGAAATTGCCGTAGAACGCCTTCACCTTCCCGATGCTCTTCGGACGGTCGTAGTCAAGGGCGAACGCGTCGCCCTCTCTGACGATCCTCGGCACGGGCAGATACTCCTCCAGATGTCGCTTCACACCTACGGGCCCCGCACCTGGCCCGCCTCCACCATGTGGCGTCGCGAAGGTCTTGTGCAGGTTGAAGTGGACTATGTCGAAATCCATCATTCCGGGTGATGTCTTACCCATGATCGCATTCAGGTTCGCGCCGTCGTAATACAGGAGAGCCCCCGCGTCATGCACTATGCGGGCAATCTCTCTCACATCCCTCTCGAATAGTCCAAGCGTGTTTGGGTTCGTCAGCATGAACGCGGCGGTGTCGTCCGATATGGCCTTCTCGAGCGCGTCGACATCCACGCATCCATCCTTCGACGGAATGTCAAGGACGTCGTATCCGACCATGGCTGCGCTTGCGGGGTTGGTGCCGTGGGCGGTGTCGGGAAGGACGACCTCCTTCCTGGTCTCTCCACGGGATTCGTGAAATGCTCTGACGATCTGCATGCCCGTGTATTCTCCCTGTGCTCCCGCCGCTGGCTGTAGGGAGACAGCGTCGATGCCGCCGATCTCGCAGAGCATCTCCTCGAGCTCCGCCATGAGTGCCAGAGCTCCCTGCATCGTGGACTCATCCTGGAACGGATGCATGTGGGCGACGGTGTCCATGGATGAGATGTCGTCACATATCTTCGGGTTGTATTTCATCGTGCACGAGCCCAGGGGGTACATGCCATTGTCCACGCCGAAATTCATCTGTGACAGATTGGTGAAGTGCTTCACGACCTCCCTTTCAGGGAGGTCCGGTAGATCAAGGGAAGTGCGGAGCAGTTCTACTGGTATAGCGTTCGGGTTCAGGTCATCCTCGTGATCATCTGGTATGCTCTCGCACCCCTCGAAGAGCAACGGAACTTCGTAGACGGCTTGGTGGTATCTCACATCATCGCCTCCAGACCGTCTATCAGTCTGCGGTGGTCCTCAGAGGTATGCATCTCCGTCGTCGCCACTAGGGCGCAGTTCTTCAACTCTGGGAACCATCTCTCGACCGCCAGGCCCCCGTGTATCCTCTTCTCCCTCAGTGACCGGTTCAGTGCTTCGATCTCGACGGGCGCGCGCACCACGAACTCGTTGAAGTGTGGCGCGTCGAACGCTGGAGCTGAGAACCCATCGATAGAGTCGATGCACTTGGCCAGGCCGCTCATGTTCTGAACGTTCCTGCGTGCGGTGCTCCTCAGGCCAGCTCTGCCAAGCACAGCAATATGCGCTGCTACTGCGACGGCCAGCAACGCCTCGTTGGTGCATATGTTGGAGGTGGCCTTGCTGCGCCTTATGTGCTGTTCTCTTGTCTGAAGGGTCATGCAATACGACCGCCTGCCATCGGCATCTTCTGTCATGCCTATCAGGCGCCCTGGCATCTTGCGCAGATGCTCGGACCTACAGCCGAATATGCCTATTGAAGGTCCTCCGAGGTTCATCGGTACTCCCAGCACCTGCGCGTCGCCATAGACTATGTCTGCTCCCATCTCACCTGGCGGCTTTATCAACGCAAGCGCGAGCGGGTTGGCACCGATTACCAGCGTTTTCTCCCCGGTCACTTCACGGATTTCCTTCCATCCTGTCTCCAGCCCGCCGAAGAAGTTTGGTGTTTCGAAGCAGACTCCACACACGTCTTCCGACATCTTCGCGTCGAGGTCGGCGGTGTCCACAAGGCCTGATTCCTTGTCGTAATCCACAAGCGCTATCTCCAGGTCCGCTCCCTTGGCATACAGCCTCGCCACGGCGAGTCTCTCGGGGCTTATGGCTCGGCTTACCAGAAACCGGTTTCCCCCAGATATCCGGTGGCTCATGAGGGCTGCCTCCCCCAAGGCGGTGGAAGCGTCGTACATGCTGCTGTTGATGATGTCAATCCTAGTGAGTTCTGCCATGAACGACTGATATTCGAATAGCGCCTGCAACATCCCCTGGCTGATTTCCGATTGGTAGGGAGTGTAAGATGTCATGAACTCCGACCGCGAGGCCACACTGTTGACTGCTGCGGGAATATGATGGTAGTACACTCCTCCTCCGAGAAAGCTCAGCCAATCGGACACTGGCTTGTTGGACGATAGGAGGTGACGGACATGACGAGACAGTTCAAGCTCATCCATGCCTCCGGGGAGGTCGAGCCCCCCTGTCCTCACCTCCTTCGGTATGTCTATGAAAAGGTCATCGATCGAGGACAGTCCCAGTTCGGACAGCATCCTTGCGGAACACTCAGAACGCTCCATGACAGCGCGATTCATCGGAATCCTATGCTAAAGGCTTTTTCATTGTATGCTGGGGTGAACGGCTACCCCGACTCGGTCACGATCCTCAACCTTCGCACATATGTCGGAAGGCTCTCGATGTCCTTGATCTCCTTCTTCGCCAGGTATGCCAGCTGTGCTCTGGGGTCGATGACCGCCCGTACATCGTTCGCCTCGAAAGCCTCCTTGAGCATTCTCGCGAGGCGGCCGCCCTTTCTATCCCAGTCGGTCAGGATGACCGCAGAATCCCATCTCCTTGAGATGGACTCGCAGAACGCCAATATGGACAGGCCTTTGCTCAGGCTGACGACGTTCTCCTCCACTCCAAGGATTCTCAACGCTTTGACGTCCTTCAGTCCCTCGACGATGATCGGCATCTTCGCGCTGAGTTCCTCCAACTCGTCGATGACCTTCATGATCTTCTCGAAACGCTCAGCAGGCGACATCATGATAGTATGCCCAGCCTTCTCTTCGTCTCCTCGGCTGGGAGTCGTACGAACACCGTCTTCTTGCGCGAGCGCGCGCCTTTCACGATTCGGATGGCGCTCGGCTCGACGGACAGTCTCTCTGAGAGGAACGCCATCAACTCGTCGTTGGCCTTGCCTCGCTCAGGCTCGGCTGCCACTCTCACCTGAAGGGTGCCACGCCACTTGTTCACCGCGCCGACTTCCGTCTGTTTGGCACCCGGCGAGACTTCAACCTTGATCGTGCATCCTCCGGCGGAATCTTCTATGCATGAGTCAGAGGACATGATGCGTCCTCTGCGAGAGAGCGTGAACGTTCGCAAAAACCTTTCCGTCCCCCGCGCCGCATAATCATCAAATAGGTTGCGATGTATGGGCGATATGATGGCTGCCAAGAGGGGGGACATGGGATACGAGGAGATCATGACACTCTTCAGACAGGAGTACCGCTCCCCTCAGCTGAGCAAGGTCGATGCGGACCTGTATCAGATGATGGGTTCGTATGTCCGCAGCCTCCGCAAGGAGAACGAGAAGGAGATTGCCACCAGTCCGAGTTCTCAAACGAGCATGATGCTCAGTGACCAGTTGAAAAAGGCGAGCGAGAAGGCCAAGAGGATCTACGAACTCCGCCAGAGGAAGATAGCCCTTGTTGCCCTCAGGAAGGTCGCTGGTGACAGCCCTGATACGGCTAACATGACCCCCGATGAACTGGTCTTATACTCGAGCCTCGTGTCAGTTCTGGGCGCCCACAGGGACGGGAACGCCGACATAGACGGTTCTGGCCCCCGCTTCTCTGATCCCAAGGACATAGTACGATTGCCTGACGTTCCCGAGCCGAGCGACACCACAGCCGATTCCCGGACTGATGCAACCAAGAAAGTCACTTCACCGATGGTTCTCGTCAGGGTGCTAGAGGACGTCCCCACATTCGCCGGCGTAGACAAGGACTACACGCTACGGAAGGAGGATGTCATTGCTCTTCCGCAGAACATCGCGGAGACGCTGGTCTCGCACGGCAAGATACGACTGATCGGGTCATCCTAATCTGAATGGCCCGTTTTGCGACCCGTGCTCCGTCGGAGTCACATGGACCTTCGCCGCCGCTTCCGCCAATCGTGAGTTGACAGAGTCTCTGGCGAGGTCCATTCTATTATTGTCTCGGCTCAGGTGTAGGAGGACTATCTCCTTGAGTCGGTCGCACATGACTCTCGTGCACAGGGTGCTCGCACTATCGTTGGACAGGTGCCCGCGGTCGCTCTGAATGGCCTTCTTGAGGAAGTCTGGATAGCTGCCGTTCTCCAGCATGTCCACGTCGTAATTGGCTTCGATCATGAGCAGGTTCGATTCAGACATCTCGCGTATGACTCGGTCCGTCAGGCATCCGAGGTCCGACGCAATTGAGACTTTCGCGCCATTGATTTTGAGCGAGAATGCGACTGGCTCGGCCGCGAGGTGTTTGACAGGGAACGGACGTATGGCGATGTCCCCTACGGAGAACCCCTCTCTGGCAGAGATTTCCACGACATCGGCTCCATCGTGAGGTGTGAGGGCCAGGGTTCCGGAGGTTCCGTACAGCGGAACACCGTGCACGCGACAGAACCTACGAGCGCCCCTGTTGTGGTCCGTGTGTTCGTGCGTCAACAGGACCGCGCCGATCCGTGATGGCTCCTCGCCGAAGGCTGCCAGGCGCCTCTCGAGTTCGCGACACGAAATGCCCGCGTCTATCAAAAGGGCCGACTCGGGGGACGAGACGAGTGTGGAGTTGCCACAGCTTCCACTGCTCAGAACCGCGACAAATGATTCGTGCATCCAGCAGCTGCAACGGCTCGTCCGCTCATAAAATCTTTGCCAGATAGTCCACCGCCCATGTACAACCCTCGCTTGGTCCGCAGTCGATCCCTGAGTCGCTATCTCAGGTCGCGCATCAGCAATTGCAGCATTCTTGCCTTTGAGTGATGTATTGTCCGCGGCCACAGCCAGGATGGGTCATTGGCAGTGTGGAACCTCGATAGTTTTATTAACGGCAAGAATATACTGCGGACTTGCGGGCTCGTAGCTCAGCTAGGTAGAGCAACCGGCTCTTACTGCGAAGCTCATCGGACTCCCAGGAGATACCGGTGGGTCAAGGGTTCGAATCCCTTCGAGCCCGCCTTTCTGCCACTCTTGACAACCCGTCCATAGGAATGAAATACATTGGTGCGAGGGATTGGGATGTCTGCTCGAAGGGCGGGGATGAGCCGTCCGCTGCAATCCCTGAGTTTTGTCGTTCGAAACCGCTCCATCAGGTAATCCATCGAGGAAGTCACGAAGATTTCGATAGAGCCCCTTGTCGCATCTCTTGTAGTACCGCAAAAGGTTAATGATATGGCCGCCCAATCGCTCTCCGAAGTCAGGGGCATTCCACGGCGGATGTCTCTGGTGTTTGGGAGGCCATCACATTGGCTCCGAAGTTGTTGTATTTTGTGGGCACGGCAGGATCGGGGAAGAGCACGCTTACGGGCGCTTTCGGCAAGTGGCTCAAGAACGAGAACTACGACTCGATCACAGTGAACTTGGACCCGGGATGCGATTCGCTCCCCTACGAGCCAGATGTCGACGTGAGGGATTGGGTTCGACTGTCTGAGATCATGCAGGAATACTCATTGGGCCCGAACGGCGCTCAGATACTCGCGGCCGACATGTTGGCGCTCAATATCGGCGAGGTGGTGGAGGTCATCGATGGATTCAACACGGACTACATCTTGGTCGACACGCCCGGACAGCTCGAGCTGTTCGCGTTCCGACAGAGCAGCAAGACGGTGGTCGAGGCCCTCGACCTGGAGAGGTCCGCCCTTGCGTATCTGTTCGACCCGGTGCTCGCCAGGAACCCGAACGGCTTTGTCACATCCCTGCTGCTGTCATCGACAGTCCATTTCAGGCTACCTTTGCCGTTGATACCCATCCTCGCGAAAGCCGACCTCCTCTCGGAGTCCGACGCCAGCATGTTGAAGATGTGGAGCTGCGACCTCGAGGCGCTATGGAGCGCATTGTGCGATGAGTCTATAGACGCCCAGACACAGATCAGCCTCGAGCTGCTCCAGGCATTGGACACGATGGGTTCCACGGCGGAGCTGAACCTGGTGAGTGCTGAGACATGGGAGGGTCTACGGGAAATCTACGTGGCCGCCCAGGGAGCGCTCGAAGGCGGGGAAGACATAGACCGGTAGGTTAGGCCGCCGCGGTTGACATTCGACTTGGTGGTACATTCAAATCACTTAATAACGAGGATATCGTCATCCAAGATGAGCGAGGAAGGGGCAGCATTCGATGTATGCTGTTGTTAAGAAACGAAGGGCGGCTGGCGCTGATATCGAGTCTGTCAACAAGCCCGAGGTCGGAAAGGACGAAGTCTTACTGGAGATGAGGCATAGCTCCATCTGCGGGACGGACGTCCACATATGGTACTGGAACCACTGGGCGGAGAAGCGCATCAAGAACCTCCCCATCATTTTCGGACACGAAGCCTGCGGCGAGGTGGTCGAGAAGGGCTCCGCAGTCGAGTCTGTAGAGATAGGCGATATCGTGGCAGCTGAGACTCACATTGTCGACCGGGAGTGTTACCAGTGCAGGACCGGCAGGATGCATATATGCAGGAACATGAAGATTCTCGGCGTCGACACGGACGGCGTGTTCGCCGAATACATACGCATCCCTTCCATGAATGCTAGGAAGCTGCCCGAGAACCTAGACCCCAAGCTGGGCTCTCTTCTGGAACCCCTGGGAAACGCCACCTTCACAGTACTCCCTGACGAATGCGCGGACAAGATACGCGGAATGACAGTTTTCGTCGCCGGATGTGGCCCGATAGGCCTCATGGCCATTGCCATGCTCAAGGTGCTGGGCGCCCGCAAGGTGATTGCCTCCGAGATGGCAGACGAGCGCGTCCGATTCGACTTGGCCAAGAGGATGGGCGCCGATGTGGTTCTGGATGCCTCGATCGGAAGCGAGAGGCTGAAATCCGCCGTGATGGGCGAGACTGACGGGGACGGAGTGGATATCTCTCTCGAGATGTCCGGGGCGCCTGCGGCGCTTAGACAGGCCTTCGACGTGCTCACTCCGGGAGGACGTGTGTCGATATTGGGACTGTACCCCGACCCTGTGATGATAGATGTCAACAATGCCATTACCTTCAAGTCCGCGGTTGTCCATGGGATTACGGGCAGGAAGATGTTCGAGACCTGGGAGGAGATGTACAACGTCCTCGAGAACGAGGACTTCCGCGAGAAGCTCTCGCATATAGTCTCACACACGTTGCCGATCAGAGACATAGCCTCTGGCATGGAGCTGATCCGCAATCGTCAATCCGCGAAGGTCTCGTTGACGCCTGAATGGTGAGGGGATGTCTTTGAGGGATCCGATATCATTCCTCGGGGAAGAGTATGACGCTCTCGTGAGCAAGGAGCTGGATTGGAGGCTTAGAACCCTTCAAGGAGCAAGCACTCCCCGATGCAGAGTGGACGGCCGGGAAGTGCTGATGCTCTGCTCGAACAATTATCTCAATCTGAGCAACCACCCGAGGCTGAAGGATGCGGCCGCCGCGGCCGTCATGAGCCACGGAGCGGGGTCCGGCTCGGTCAGGCCTATCGCCGGGAACATGGACATCCACATCGAACTGGAACAGCGCTTGGCCGGATTCAAAGGGGCGGAGGCGTCCCTGGTTTATCAGACTGGTTTCGCAGCCAATGCGGGTCTGATCCCACAGTTGGCAGATTCGGGCGATCTCATAGTGAGCGATGAGCTCAATCATGGCAGCATAATCGACGGTGTGAGGCTCTCGAAGGCCGACAGGGCGGTCTACGGGCATTGCGACCCGTCACACCTGGAGGAGGTGCTACGACAGGCGGAGAAGCATTCGCCGCCATATCGCCGGATACTCGTGATCACGGACGGCGTGTTCAGCATGGACGGCGATGTCGCACCGTTGGACCACATCGCGAGGATAGCAAAAGAACACGGCGCGATGGTCTATGTCGATGACGCTCATGGTGAGGGCGTCCTCGGCGAAGGTGGCAGGGGCATAGTCTCCCACTTCAAGCTCGACCGCGACTCCGTGCATGTGGAGATGGGCACCTTCTCCAAAGCCTTCGGGGTGGTCGGTGGCCATATCTCCGGGAGCAAGGACCTCGTCAACTTCGCACTGAACAAGTCGAGGACGTGGCTTCTGAGCGGGTCCCACCCTCCCGCTGTGGTGGCCGCCTGTGTCGCGGCCATCGACGTCCTTGAGACGGAACCACAGCATGTCAGGAGTCTATGGGAGAACACCGAGTACTTCAGGAAAGGTGTCCAGGATATCGGCTTCGACACGGGCAAGAGCATGACCCCGATCGTGCCGATCATGATTGGCGAGAGCACCGCCGCCAAGACTTTCAGCGACCGGCTCTTCGGCCTCGGCGTCTTCGCCCTGCCTATCGTGTTCCCAATGGTCTCCAGGGATGGCGCGAGGATCCGGACGATAATGAACGCGGGACTGTCCAGGGAAGACCTCGATGAGGCGATCGCCGCCTTCGAGACAGTCGGGAAGCAGCTCGAGCTGGTCTAGTCGACTTCCCGGTTTTCCTCAGCCTGTGACCTCTCGACGACCGACACCTTGAACTCCTCGGACGGGGCCACCACTTCGAATATGAGCGTGTCGACTATGCCCTTCTCCTTGACGGACTGCTCAGGAGGCAGCAGATGATGCTTCGAGAGGAACTTGGCCAATTGGTCCTTTCCGTCGTCTCCTAGGGCGTTCTTGATGATAGCCGGCTTCTTCCAGAATCCTGTCCCCAGCTTGGCAACTGTTCGCAGCCCTTCGATGTGGAGGATGACCATGTCGTGGTGCTTCGAGAAGTACTTGTCCCTGTCGTCCGCCTTGACATCGATGCCCCTCGACCTGTTGGAGCCTTGCCACACCGTGCACTCGAAAGTCTCTCCCTGAGCAGATGTGATGGATGCGACTCTCTCTCTGGGAATGGACGTCAACACCTTGCATCTTGGGCAGAACATCGCCTCGGTCTCCTGTCGGCATCTATTGCAGATACGCATCGTGCCAGTGCTCCTCGGTGCGAAGGACAAGGAATCCGTGACCTATTCAAGGTTTGCGTCCGACCGACCATCGCCACATGGACTGCAGGCGTCCCCGGAAATTACTAAGCCATCGCCGGCCTATGTCGGGTGTGACGGTGATCAGGATGCCGAAGATATTGATATGCTACTACTCGCGCACGGGCAACACCAAGAAGATGGCTCAGCTTATAGAGAAGGGGGTTCGGTCTAGGAAGGTCGATGTCGATACCAAGGACGTCGCCAGCGTGACACCGAAATCTCTCCTGGGTTATGACGGGATCGTGATTGGGTCTCCCACATACTATGGCCTGATGTCCGCTGAGGTCAAGAAGCTCCTCGACAGGAGTATCAGATACCACGGCGAGCTCGACGGAAAGGTGGGCGGGGCGTTCTCCTCAAGCCACAACGTCGGAGGCGGCAATGAGACGACGGTCATCGCGATACTCGAGGCGTTGCTGATACACGGGATGGTCATATGCGGAGATTCCGAGGGAGACCACTATGGGCCTGTGTCGATAAAGAAGCCCGATAAGCGCGTGGAGAAGGTGTGTGTCAGATATGGTCAGAGGGTTGCTGACCTGACCAAGCGCCTACACGGATAGGCGCTTCCTCACAGCCGTGAGAGGTCCTCGAGCTTTCCGCTTTCGTCGCCCTTTCGCCGCGGCTTCTTGGGCGGCTTGGCCACGGGTTCGGAGTCTTCTTCCGCCTCATCGTCCTCTTCCAGAGGCATCTTCTTCGTGGAACCTCTCTTCAAGGGGGCATTGCACCGCGGACATTTGTCCGAACCCCTGATGCATTCCTTGCATAGCACGGCTTTGCATTTGGAGCATCTGCTTACAGCCACCCCACCGTGGAAAAGGCAACGCCTGCCTACTAGGTCGGCTGGGGCGTCATCGGGCTCGTCATCCTCTTCATCATCGGCCGACGCCTTCCTCGCTGCGCCTCTCGCCGGCTTCTGTGAGCGGCTCTTGGTCGTCTTCCTGTGTGGCGGTGGCTCCTCCTCCGCCTCGTCTTCCTCGTAGTCTTCATCAGCCTCGTATCCGTCGTCCGCTGGAGGTGCGCGTCCTCTGTGCTTTGCAGGCGTGGGCGCGAGTGTTCCCCCCTCGTAAGGTGAATAGTCTCCGTAGCTCTCACTCACTATCGACCTGAGCGTTATCGTCGGAGACTCGACGCCGGCGTCGTGGAAAGTCATGAGTATGGTCACTAGCTGCCTTGCCTGGTAAACGCCAACGCCCAGGTTCCTAATCAATCCCAGGACGTTCTTCTGGTCGTCGGGGAGTTCGAGCGCCTGTCTCAACTGCGAGTCAGTCTGCTGGTCCGTGACCTCAGGGCTGAACTGATGCTCCTCAACTGCGCGGACGTAGTTGAGTATGCGTTTCGCGCTGGAGACCTTCAGCTCGGGGAAGTTCACCGTGATGTCGCACAGCCGCAGTCCGTGGACTGAGAGGTCCCGCTTGAGCATGGTCGCTACGAGGACCTCCCTCGAGAGATGCTCGTATCTTTTGAAGCTGTCCATCTGGAGCTCTGACAGTTTCATCTCGCCATCGTCGTTCAGGTAGCTGAGGACGTCGTTCAGGAAGGCGTACGGGATGCCGCAGACCCTGAAGGCCTCCTCTTTAGACACCGGCCTACCGTGTGAGTACTCGAAATCCAGGACTGCTCGCGAGTAGTCCTCTATCTTGGTGTTGCGGATCTCCTGCTCAGCCGCGTTCCGCCCCTCGGAGGCCGCCTCGAAATAGGGGTCGATGGTCAACGCGTGGTCGAAGCATCGCAGAGCCTGCTCAGGGCTTCCCAGCTCGAGCAGCGCGTATCCCTTGCTCTTCCAGGCCTCCTTGTCATTGGAGTCCAGGCCGATTGCCCTGTCGTATGCTGAGGCTGCCTCCTCGAACGTCTCGAGCTTCTCCATGACGAACCCTTTGCTCATCCAGACCTTGGAATTGGAGTCATCGAGCTCCAGCGTGCGGTCGAAACAGTCGTTTGCCTCTATGAACATCTCCATCTCGACGTAGAGCAGCCCGAGCCTGTGCCAAGCCACTTTGTCAGAGGGGTCTATCTCGAGCGCCTTCAGGTACGACCTGGCCGCCTCCTGTTTCTCCCCAGCGGCCTCTGACGCCTTGGCCTTGCTGGTCCAGAGGTCCCTGTCCAAAGACCCCTGGCGTATCGCCTCGTCGAAGCAACCTAGAGCCTCGGAGATGCGGTTCAGTTTGAGCAACGCCATGCCCATGTATTTGAGCGCGGAGATGTCGTTCGGGGTGTAACGTCTGGCCTCGGTGAACGAGTCTATGCTCTCGTCGTACCTCCCCATCGAGGCGAGCGCCCTTCCTTGGTCCGTGTGGAATTCAGGGACTTTTGGCAGGATCTCGATTGCCTTGTTGAAATCCGCGAGAGCCTCCTCGTATCTCCGGAGTTCCAGATACGACTTCCCGCGGTTGTTGAGCACGAATGGCTGGTTGCCGTCGAGCTTCAGGGCGTGGTCGAACGCTTCTGCGGCCTGGGCGGCCTTGCCTCCGTTGAGCAGCAAGGACCCTTTGCGGTTCCACAGGAATAAGTCCTTGGGGTCCAATGCGATGGCTCTCCCGTAGCTCTCCAAGGCCTCGTCAAACCGGCCGAGTTTTTCCAGGGCGCCAGCCCTGTCCGCCAGCGTGATCTTGTTCTTGGGGCTGAGCTCGATGATGCGGTCGCACACGTCCACGACGGCCTCGTTGTCGTCGAGCTCCTTGAGGGCGAGCTTCTTCAACTCGAGCGTGTCCAGGTCCTCGTCGTCTATCGCGAGCGCCTTGTTGAAGGCGTACAACGCGTCGTTCGGTTTCTTGAGCAGAAGCGAAGCGCTCCCTCTGTCCACATAGGCTTCTTTGTCGTTCGGTGACACGGTCAGTATCTCGTCGCATGTCTGGATGACGTCATCGTACCTCTTCAGTGATCTCAGCAGTTCCTTCTTCTCGTTGAGGACTTCCAGGTCCTTGACCGACACGGCCAGGGCAGAGTCGTACGCGGCCAGAGCCTCCTCCCTGCGGTCCAGTCTTGTGAGCAGGCGCCCCATTTTAAGAAGCAGGTTGGCAGCGTTCGGTGTCAGCTTCAACGCCTGCTTGATCGCCGCAAGCGCCCCGTCGATGTTCTCGAGCCACTGGAGCGCGTCGGCCTTCAATATCCATGCCTCGACGTCGTTCGGGTCTGCTTTTATCACGGAATCGAACCTGGCCAACGCCTCCTCGTATCTCTTGAGCTCCATAAGCGCTCTGCCGAGGTGCTTGCCGGTGGCGAGGTCGTCCGGGTCGAGCTTGAGTGCCTTCTCCCACGAATTGACGGATTCCTGGAAGTCCTTCTCGGCGAAGGTAGCCTTCCCCTTCAATCGCCACAGCGATGCGTTGGACGGGTCGGAGGATATGCCCTGTTTGATGTAATCGAGAGACTCCTTGTTCTTGCCGATCCTTAGGAACAATGCGGCGATGTTGTAGAACACGTCCGCGTTATTCGGGTCATTCTTGAGGGCTGCCAGGTATGTGATAACCGCCTCGTCGACCCTGTCCATCCTGTCCAAGGCGACCGCCTTGTCGAAATTGGCCTTCTTGTCGGAAGGGTCGATGGATAGGATCCTGTCGCATACATCCACGACCTCGGCATCCTTCTTGATCTGCTTGTACGCCTCCTTCAGGCTGTCGAGCAGGGGGAGCTGGTCAGGCGCGGCCTTCAGCGCCCTCTCGAAAGTCTTGATGGCGTCGTGGACCTTCCCCAGCTTAACCAGCGCTATCCCCTTGTCGTGCATCGTCTCGTAGTCGCCAGAGTTGACGCTGAGGATCCTGTTCGACCAGGCGACGACATCCGCATGCCGGTTGAGGCAGATGAGCGTCTCCTTCTTGAGCTTCATGGCGTTTCTGGCGTCAGGAGAGAGCATCAGCGAGGCTTCCACGAATGTGAGCGCTTCGTCGTACCTCTCCAACGCATGCAATGCTCTGGACTTGTCGAATATCGACTCGTGGTCCTTCGGGCTGAGCAATATGATTCTGTCGCAGACCCCGATGGCGTCGGCGAAACGCTCGGATTTCATGAGCGTCTTCTTCTTGTTCAGGAGGACGTTCAGATTGTTCTCCTCGATCTTCAGGGCGTTGTCGAACGCAGCTATCGCCTGGTCGAAAGAGTTCAGCTCCTCCTGGACGACCCCAAGCTCGTTCCACAGCACCGCACTCGACGGCTCCATCTTGACCGCTTCGGAGAAGCATTTGAGTGCCTCCTTCCTGTTGCCGAGTTTGTGCTGTATCCTGCCTATGTTGTCGAGTATGTAGGCGTCCTTTGGGTCGAGTTTGAGCGCCTTGTTGAGGGCATTGATGGCATCCTCGGGTTTGTCATTGTAGTTGAGTGCCGCGCCCATCCCTATCCAGAGGTCCTTGTCCTTAGGCTGTATGTCAATTCCCTTCTGGAATACGGTGATCGCCTCCTCGTATCTCTTTAGCCTGACCAACGCGTTCGCTTTGCGCCTTATGATGTCCACGTCTTTTGCGTCATGCTCGAGTATCTTGTCGTAATGAGTTATGTCGTCCGGAACGAGCTCGAGGACGCGCCGGTAGCACGCTATTGCATCGGTTATCTCCTCGAGCGCCTCATGGGTCCCTCCCAGGAGCGCCCAGTAGACAGACGATTTCGGCTCTTGCTCCGTGGCCTTCTTCAGCCACGAAGTCGCCTCCTCTCCCCGCCCGAGCTTCAGCGCAGTCTGCCCGAGAACCACCATCGCCTCAGGGTTCTTGGGATTGAGCTGCAACGCAACCTTGGCACAGTCCTCCCCCGTTGAGTATTCTCCCAAGGTCGACGACTTTGAGCCCATCGTGGACAGCAGCCTGGAGAACTCCGGTTTCATCTTCGCGATGCTGCCCATGCCTTCGTTGAGTGTGGATATCTGCTTCTTGAGCGTCGAGAAAGCCTCATCGCGTCTGCCGCTGCTGATAAGTGAATCGACCTTTGCCAGTTCCTTGTTAGCCCTGGTCAGGAGCTTCTTCTCCTTGTTCAATAACGAATCGAATATCCCCAAACCTTGTTCACCCTTGTTCAGTCGACTGAATGATTTGTCTTCATAAATCATTTTGCAGGCCGTGGAGTCCGCAGCCGCTTGCGCCGAGTCCGCTCAGATCATGTCTTGTCTGACGCGCTGCGCATGTCTACATGCGCGTCCTGTTATTTATGGGCTCGTCCAGATGTTATGGTGCCGTCAGTAATCATGGCGCGGCCCGATCTTACCTGGTCTGACGATTTTATGGGTTGCGGAAGTTATTTGGACAATATTTAAATATTTGGAAATCCAATAAGGGCAATCAGCTGACGAAATGTCAGACAAAAGCGCGGATGGGATGCAATGCTGAACAGGAAGACTGCGCGGGCTGCGGCGCGGAACGCCCAGGCGATCGAGTGGGTCCGTACTCACACGGTCCATGATCTGGAGGACCTCGCTGGAGAGATGAAGGCTCAAGGTGAAGATGTCCAAGACATCATTGGTCTACTGGGTGAACTCAGGGAGATCGACGCGGGCCTGACTTTCGAAGGTGGATCTCTGTCATTGGCCATGGAGTGCGCGGAGACCAGCTGAAACGGGCAGAGAACGTTTGAGACTGGTGAGGTCGGCTACGCCGATGAAATGGCGACAGGCCGGCCGGTCTCTTGACTCGTCTCGTAATGGACAAGAACGTCTGGCTTCCCGCCACATCGTCGGTTCCAGCCACTCCTCCTCTCGGGGTCGAAGTGGTTCGAGTCGGCGGTAGCTGAGGTGCATGCTTCCACCCTTGGAGAGGAGTCGGATGGGCCTCGTGCCGTCACGGAAAGGTGGCGGTTCCAGGTTGGACTCAGGGGAGCGAAGGTGCAGGTGCCGGGATTCGAACCCGGGCCGTTGGCTTTCGTCCCTCTCCAATTTTAATTCACTTCTGGAGGAGTTGGAAGGCCAAAATCCTGACCAGACTAGATTACACCTGCTTGCCTTGGCGAAGTAATCCATAGCCTGATAAATACGTTTCTTCCGAATTCGACTTCGATGACCGTTCACGCGAGCCGAGGTCGCTCTCCTATCTGAACCATCCACCGAAAGACGGCCTTGGCGGTGTTCGTCTTTCCAGGCAAGCGCATACCAGACCGCTGATGAATTGCGCGATCAGCGCTGCTCGAAGCCTCACCTCAACGTGTTACGGCGATGATCTTCTTGAGGGGCCCCATATCTGCTGGCCAGTCTCGGAATCAAGGTTGCCTGTTGGCTCGTCCGCAAGCAGTATTTCCGGGTTCATCGCGAATGCGCGAGTGACCGCAGCCCTCTGTTGCTCTCAACCGTCCTGGCGGAGCCAGAACGCAATGGCTCGGCACTCTTCAGAGTCTTACCGTTTGAGGCGCAAAGATAAAAATAGGGTCGGTCAGTATCAGCACCTCCAGAGACCTTCGGTGATTACGATGGTGTTCACACGTTTCTCTTTGATGATTGCGTTGGTTATCTGCCTTTCGTCAGCTCTTCCAGCAACGCTGGCATCGCCCCTGCCATCATCCGAGCCAGTGTACAATTTCCACAAGATGACCATTGAGGACATCGACGGCATCCGCGCGGCGTTTGGAGTGCGTGACTCCTCCACGGATTACAACGTCTTGGTGAATGGGTTCGGGACGGGGTTGGCCCCGCCGACGGAGGAACAACTGCTTGCGATGGTTGGAAGCGTGAATGTGCTGGATTCCATCGAGGCGGACTTCGAGGCGCTGCCCGGAGCCGTGGACTTGTCGGTGTTGCCGACGTTCCCCGCTGTGGGTAATCAGGCTTCTCAACCATCGTGTGCCGCCTGGGCCGCCGCGTATTACGCCTACGGCTTCCTTGAATCGGTCGACAACGACTGGACTCTCGCGTCGTCTGGAGAGCCCGGCCAGCTCATATCTCCTGCATGGACCTACAGTCGGGCCAACAACGGCCGGGACTCCGGCTCTGGGATGGAAGAGAACCTGATTGTTGTCAGAGACTGGGGCGCGGCAACGATGCAGACGATGCCGTTCGACGAGCACGAGTATCTCGATTTGGGCTCCGCATCCGCCTTCCGCGAGGCGCCAGCTCACCGTGCGGACGAGGTTTTCCACATCGACTACACCGGCGCATCGACCATAGACGAGATCAAGCTGCTGGTGTCGGAAGGCACACCCGTCACATTCGGCATAGACGCGAACGAGTTCAGCCCAGCGTTCGCCGACTCCAACTTTATCATCTCATCGGACGAGTATTCCTCGATATCGCTCAATCACGCCCAGACCGTGGTCGGGTACGATGACACGGTGACCGACGACGGGGATGTCGGGGCGTTCTGGGTCGTGAACTCCTGGGGTAGCGATTGGGGTGACGAAGGCTTCTACTGGTTCACGTATGAGACAATGATGGAGTTGGGAATCCTCGGTCTCTCAGACCTGAATTACATCTCCGACATCGAGGATTACTCGCCAGAGCTGGTAGCGAGCTGGCACTTCAACGATGCCCCATCGCGGAGCGCGTCCCTCGAGTTGGGCATCGGACCTTCCTCGTCCCCTCTGGCGTCAAAGAGCCCGTTCTTCACCCCTGACAGGGTCGCAGCTCATCAGTTCCCAACGTACATGTGCCTGGACATAACCGAGTTCGCAGCGTTGTACGAGAGTTCGTCTGAGGAGTTCTTCCTGGACATCGGGCCGTCATCGTCGAGAGGAACCATCTCCTCATTCAAGGTCACATCATACAGTGGGGATTACGTCCCTGGCGTGGCCACACGGACCTCAGGGCAGTCCGACGATGTGCCAAGATCGACGCCTGCCACGGTCACCGTCTCTCTGCCACGGTACGACGCCATAGATGCGGGTGTTGCCTTGGACTCGGCTGGTCTTGAGCTCTTCTCAGAGTCAGAGGTGGAATGGGTGGCTGTCTTGGACTCCTCGGCATCTGATGAAGCTTCGATGCAGAGCGGGGATGTGGCCGACGGTGAGTGCACCTCTTTGGCATTGTCGATGACTGGGCCCGCAACGATCACTTTCTCATGGAGAGTGTCGTCTGAGAATGGAGATGACATACTCTCGTTCGCGGTACCGGATAGTGATGTCTATTCCTCTGCCACCGGAGAAGCGGGATGGAGCGAGGAGACGCATTCACTGGGTGAAGGGACTCAAACGATGTACTGGAACTACACCAAGGGCCCGAGCATCAGCGCCTACGACGACACGGCATGGTTGGACGCGATCAGCATAGGCGTCGTCCCACCGGAGTTCTCTATGGAGGAGTCCTACGATGCTGTGTACAACGAAGCGCTGGTCGTCACACCCTTTGACATCGTCAATCCCTCTCACTCAACCCTGGATTTCTGGTATGACTGGGGTGACGACAGCTCCGTGACCAAGGGTAATCCCGCAGAAGGGTATTCGGCATCGCATACTTACACAAGCGTCGGCAACTTCGACATGACCCTATGGTTGTCGGATGAGTACGACAACAATGTCAGCGAATCGGCCATCGTCCACGTCAGAGACGAAAACGAGAAGCCGGTCGCGGACTCAATGACAATATCTCCTGCGTCTGAGTACTACTCGCCTGGAGACTCGATCCGATTCGATGTCGAAGTCACTGACACAGAGGGGGACTCAGTCACCGTAACGCTCAGAATAGCTGCGTTGGGCGTCGAGATGACCGAGGTGGATACGCCCGAGCCAGATACGCCGATGGTATTCTCCTTCGATTACACCTGCCCAGAGAGCGCGGAAGCGCCCTATATCGTCGTGGCTGAGGTCAGCGATGATGTCGTGCATTTCGATTCGGATTGGGACACGGTCCAGATCAGCTTGATCGTCAACACTCCACCGGTTGCCTCGCTCATCGTGGATGTTCAACAGGGTGATACACAGACAGTCTTCGAGTTTGACGCGTCTGGGTCATCGGACGCGGAGACTTCGGCTGAGGAGCTCGAGGCTCGTTGGGACTGGGATGGTGATGGCAATTGGGACACAGACTGGTCTGTTGGCCTCGAAGAGTCCCATCAGTTCCTTCAGCCAGGGTCTTACACGGTCTTCGTCGAGATACGGGACGGGAGCGGGCTGACTTCGACTGACAGCGTGGAGGTCGAAGTTGGCGGCGAAGAGGCCATCCCTGAGTTCTCCATCCTGCTCGTACCCGTCCTCGCCGTGCTGATATCGCTCATCGCCGTGAGCCTGTACCGCAAGAAGCGTCGGGACGCTGGACCCGGCGCAGAATGATGCGCAAATGCGCTCATCCATTTTCGGAGAACGACATACTGATCTTCGCTCATTGTCTTCGCTATTAGGGGGGAGCTCTACGCGTATCTTGGCGTGGAATGATTGACGCAAGATGTGCGCGGCCAATCGAACCGAGGGGGTCAATCCCCTCCAGGCCTGGGCGGGTTCGGAGAGGCGTGCCCCGCGTGAGTGTGACTACAGCGTCACGCTCGAGATCATGTAAGTCAATGTGCATGCTTCACGCTCCAGAGTTGCTATGCCATTTCGTGGCCGAAGATGGTTTGAACGCGCACAGTGTCAAACGAATCTCCCGTGATGCGGAACAAGGCTCGACTATACGTTATATGATTGCCTATTTGGCCTTCTGCGTTCAGAACACCCCGTCTGATCTAAGGTTGTTCAAGGACCCGAAGTACGTCGCTGAAGAGGATTCAGAGTACATCCAGTTCGGAAGTGCTTCCTGGTTTTGGAATCGAAGCATGAACTCGTATGTGCTTCAGGCCGAGCTCGTGCGGCATTCGTCTGAGGACAGCTTCGACGTGGGAACCGCGGAGGCGGCCCGGGTCGAAGCTGCCAGAGGCACACTCTACGCGAAGATTGTTGAGGTGGTCGACAGCCATCTCACACTGCGGAGATGATGTCGTCCTGCGTTGCGCTCGAACACAGCGATTCTTCGCTCTCAACTAATCCGCCCTCTCGCTGGTAGGCATTAATAGTCGCATTTCCATGATGTGTCGGAAATGGGAGTAATGCACTCAGACTGGAGAGGGAAGAGTTGCGACTTTGCTTCTCTGTCAAAAACGATGATCCGGAGAGAGTGACATGCAAGATTCGCCTACTGTCATTGAGACCAGGAACCTAACGAAGAGGTTCAAGGACGTTCTGGCTGTGGACTCCCTCAGCATGAAGGTCCGCAAGGGCGAGATATACGGATTCCTGGGGCCAAACGGCGCGGGTAAGAGCACTACGATCAAGATGATAATGGGCCTGTTCCATCCCACATCCGGAGAGGCATTCATAAACGGAAAGCTGGTGAATGGAGGTGGAGTGGAGCTGCGCAGGGATGTGGGGTTCCTGCCAGAGCGCATATCATTCTATGACAATCTCACGCCAATCCAGACGTTGAACTTCTTCTGCGAGTTGCGCGATGTCGACAAATCCGTCGTGCCCTCGCTCATCAGGGATGTGGGCTTGGAGGACGCCGCTTATAGGAGAGTGGGTACTTTCTCCAAGGGGATGACACAGTTGCTGGGCTTAGCGCAGGCGATGATTGGAACCCCCTCCATATACGTGCTGGACGAACCCACTGGAGGCCTGGATGCCAGGTGGGTCAAGGCCGTAAGGGACAAGCTCAGGACTCTGAACGAGCAGGGCGCCACGATAATATTCTCGTCGCATGTTCTCTCAGAGGTCCAGGCGCTCTGCCACAGGATTGCGATAATCGACAAAGGCAGGCTCGTGGCAGAAGACACGATCGACAACATCAGTGGCGGCCTCCACATTAGGCCGCGGCTGTGGATTCGGAGCCCTGGTTTGGACGAGAAGACATTATCATGGATTCGGGGTATCGAAGGTGTCGAGGACGCAGCTGCGAAGGACGATATCTTGATTGTTACCTGTGATGCCAGCGTGCGGTTGAGGGCGATGATCGCGATGCAGGAGAGGGGGCTGGTCATCGAGGATTTCAGGACGCTCGAGCCGACCCTGGAGGAGGCGTTCGTGAAGTTGCTCTCGGAGGAGGGTGAGCCGTAGATGTCGCTGGACCCCAGGTCGGTCTACATCATTGCGAAGAAGGAATTCGCCGACAACGTGAGGAACAGGTGGATTGTTGCGCTGATAGCGGTCTTCTTGACACTGACGATCGCCTCATCCTTCATGGCCGGCAAGGGCAGCATTGGCGAAATGGATCTGACCGTGGGTGTGCTCATGAGCATATCCAGCATGCTCGTCCCAATCATAGCAATAATGCTCGGCTACGCGACAATATCAGGAGAGGCAGAGAGCGGGGCGCTCTCGGTTGTCCTTGCCTGTCCGGTGAGACGGGTCGAGGTCCTGTTCGGCAAGTTCTTGGGACTGGGATCGGTGATATGTTTCTCGATCCTTATCGGTTTCGGGATCTCTGGCATGGTCATCGCGGTGACAACCGGACATTCCCAGTGGAGCGGATATGTTGTCTTCATGCTGTTCACCATGCTCCTTGGCCTGCTCTATGTGAGCCTGTCCATGAGCTTCTCCGCCCTGCTGAAGAGACGCGTGACCTCCCTGGGGGCTGGTGTTGTGCTCTTCTTCTGGGGTATGATCATCGGGATGATTGTGATGGGGCTGTACATGGCCACGGGCGGAAGCATGAACGACCTGATCTCAGGGGACACATCCTCCGTTCCGGACTGGTTCTGGTTCGAGGTCTTCCTGAGCCCTCAGGATGGGAACCAGGCGGCTGCGATGCTGGCATTCGGCCAGACCGAGTTTCTGGGATTCGAATTCGACGTGCCGTGGATCAACCTCTGTTCGTTGGCCTTCGCGCAGCTGCTTTGGACCGTAGTACCGCTCATGCTCGCATACGTATGGTTCCAGAAGCGGGACGTCTGAGTCTTGTGTTCAACGGCAGGCTCGGAAGCCCCTGCAAGTCGAAATCCAAGAAGTGCAAAATTAGAATTTGGCCAGTGGGATAGAAGTGGGGTAGGTCGGATTTGAACCGACGGTCACGTGGTCCCGAACCACGGATCATGCCAAGCTAGACCACTACCCCAGACTGGGTCGGGCGAACAGGGATAGAAAAGGTGTCTTATATATGCATAGTGCAGGTCCGTGTCATCAAACGGTCGTTGTGGAATGCGCCCAACCACCGCCAGAATCCGGCGAACCAACGTCCGCGTTGTACTCGGACTCGATGAATGTGCGCACTCCATATCTTGGCAAGGCCAGATGATGTGAGGATCAGTGCATTACGGCTATTGCCGGTGGAGTGGTACGGCAACTATTTATAGCCGCAAATTGCTCCGCAAATCATGCGAGATCAGGTCAGGGAGAAGATCGCTGGCGAGATCTGCCTTTCGGAGGAGCCAGGCCGTACGATAAGGAAATGGCGAGAGCAGTTCGTCATCTCTCAGCAGGACCTTTCCAAGCACCTCGGCGTGTCTCCTTCCGTCATAAGCGATTACGAGGCCGGGAGGCGAAAATCCCCCGGCATCGCGACGATAAGGAAGATCGTCGACGCGTTCCTTGAGATCGATGAGAAGACCGGGGCGAATGTGCTCAAGCAGTACTCTCTCGCAGGCAAAACAGACTCGATCATATCCATCAAGGAGTTCTCCGCGGAGATACTCGCTCCAGAACTCATTCAGAGCATCAAAGGAGACAATCTCACGCCCGCGATACCACTCGACAAGCACATCCACGGATACACCGTGATCGACAGTGTGAGGGCGATAACCACCCTCAGCTCGTTCGATTACCTCAAGATATACGGCTGGAGCAGCCAGAGAGCGTTGATATTCACGGGCGTCCGCTTCGGGCGGTCTCCCATGATAGCGATAAGGGCGCATCCGCTTAAACCCGCCCTTGTCGTGTACCAGAAGCCGGAGCATGTGGACGAGCTGGCGATAAGGCTGGCCGAGCTGGAAGGTATTCCGCTCATACGGACTTCGCTTGCGATAGGCGACCTTGTGGATAAGTTGCAGGCGCTCGGGTGATTGTACGGAGAGATGATTGTGATGGACGGGGTTGGGATAGTCAGCTATGGCGCTTATGTGCCGCATTTCAGGATAACGCCGGAAGAGATAGGCAAGGTCTGGGGCGTGGACGGAAAGGCGATGGGAAAGGGCCTCATGATAACGAGCAAGTCAGTGCCCGCACCGGACGAGGACACGATCACCATCGCGGTCGAGGCCGCGAGGAACATGATGAGGCGATGCGATGTCGATCCCAAAGACATTGGCGCGCTGTACGTAGGCTCTGAATCGCATCCTTACGCAGTGAAGCCCAGCGGGACCATCGTCGCCGAGGCGATCGAGGCGGCTCCGGACCTGACAGTCGCCGATTTCGAGTTCGCATGCAAGGCCGGTACAGCGGCGATGCAGGCGTGTCTCGGCCTCGTGGGCTCGGGCATGGTCAAGTACGCAGTGGCCATCGGCGCGGACACATCGCAGGGCGCGCCAGGCGACGCGTTAGAATACTCGGCCTCTGCTGGTGGGGCGGCATTCCTCATCGGGAAGGAGAAGGTCATCGCCACGGTGAACCGCACTTATTCTTATACGACGGACACGCCGGACTTCTGGAGACGAGAGGGACAGATGTTCCCTCGCCATGGAGGGCGGTTCACGGGCGAACCCGCCTACTTCAAGCACGTTGTCAGTGGAGCGAAAGGAATGTTCGAACGGGCTGGTACAACTTCGAAAGACTACACATATGCGGTCTTCCACCAGCCAAACGGCAAGTTCCCGACGCGCGTGGCTAAGCAGCTTGGATTCACTGAGGAGCAGATACGTACGGGTTTGCTGGTCCCCACGATCGGGAACACATATTCTGGAGCCGTCCCGCTGGGACTCGCAGGGATACTCGACGTTGCCAAACCTGGCGATAGGATCTTCGCCGTCGCCTACGGTTCGGGCGCAGGATCAGACGCGTTCGATATATCAGTCACTGACGAGATGGCACGATACAAGAAGGATATGGCGCCGAAGATGGGGGAATTGCTGGCTAACCCAAGATTCCTGGACTACGCCACTTATGCGAAGTACAAGGGCAAGATCGTGAAGGGGCGTGATTGAAGATGAGGCGAGTCGCAGTCATTGGTATAGGCATAACCGAGTTCGGGGAGCTGTGGGACGCATCCTTCAGGAAACTTGGCATTGGAGCAGGGTTGGCGGCAGTCGAGGACGCTAAGATATCCGCCGACCAGATAGATGCGATGTACGTGGGCAACATGTCCGCGGGCCGGTTCATAAGACAGGAACATGTGGCCGCGCTCATAGCCGACTACTCGGGCCTTGCGAGGGATCACATACCCGCCACCAGAGTGGAGGCTGCAGGCGCCTCTGGCGGCCTTGCTCTGAGACAGGGGTTCCTTGCCGTCGCCTCTGGTCTGCACGACATCGTCGTCGTGGGAGGGGCCGAGAAGATGACGGACGTCAGCGACATGGAGTCTTCGATGATTCAGTCGTCGGCTGCCGACCAGGAGTGGGAGACCGAGCTCGGCGCTACCTTCGCTAGCTTGCATGCTCTAATCGCCACAAGACACATGCATGATTATGGCACAACCAGAGAGCAGCTGGCGGATGTGGCGGTCAAGAACCACAGGCACGGTTCTCTGAACCCGAAGGCTCAGTTCAGGAGGGAGATCACCCGCGATGTCGTGCTCAGGTCGCCGATCGTGGCATCGCCTTTGAGAATGTTTGATTGTGCTCCGAGCTCCGACGGCGCAGCAGCGGTCGTTCTCTGTCCTCTTGATGCGGCGAAGAAGTACGCTGAGACCCCCGTCGAGATAACTGGCTCTGGACAGGCGAGCGACTCACTCGCGCTGCACCACAGGAAGGACATATGCACCATGGCAGCGACGAAGGTCGCAGCTGAGAGGGCCTTCAAGATGGCGGGGCTGTCCCAGAAGGACGTCCAAGTTGTTGAGGTCCATGACAATTTCACGATAAGTGAGATACTTGCAGTTGAGGATATGGGCTTCTTCCCCAAAGGGGAAGGTGGCAAGGCAACTGAGGAAGGCAGGACCTCTTTGGGAGGCGACGTGGCCGTGAACACCTCAGGCGGATTGAAAGCCAGGGGCGACCCGATCGGAGCGACTGGCGTCGCTCAGGCGGTAGAGATCGTGACTCAGCTCAGAGGCAAGGCGGACAAGCGCCAGGTGAAGGATGCGGCCGTCGGCCTTGCGCAGAACGTCGGTGGCACGGGAGCCACTGTCGTCGTCCACATATTCAGGAGGGCATGAGATGGCAACCGCACCGAGATTCTGGAGGGAGAATCCGAGCAGATACAACCTGTTCGGTTTCAAGTGCAACAGCTGTGGCAGGTACAATTTCCCGCCGAGGATCATATGCCCTGTCTGTCGCAGGAAGAGCGTCGGTAAGATGGAGCCGGTGAAGCTGAAGGGCACCGGGACCATATTCTCATTCACGGAGGTTCACGAGGGCATGGACGAGCAGAACATGCAGAAACCATATATCGTTGCGATGGTGGAGCTCGATGAAGGCACAAAGATCACCGGTCAGGTAATCGACTGCGACGCCCGTGATCTCTCCATCGGTACGAAAGTCCGGACCACTCTCAGAAAGCTCAGTGAAGAGGGCTCTGCTGGAGTGATACACTACGGGTACAAGTTCATACCTATCTGTGAGGGGACGAAAGTGGCTCCCCAGGATGAATAACTTCAGGTATGAGCAATGGGATTCATGCCCAGAGGACGTGGCAGGTCGGGTTGCCGATGACTGATACTAAATTGGAGACTTCGGGCCCCGTGAGAATCGACGGGGCGACGCTATCCGTGGACAAGGTCGTTCAGGTGGCACGCCACAATGCCATCGTGGAATTGCCCGACGAGGTGAGGAAGCGGATGTCCTGTGCTCGTGACTCGCTGGAGAAACTCCTCTCCGAAGGGACGACTGTCTACGCGGTGAACACCGGTGTGGGAGACCTAGCGGATGTGAAGATCCCTGACAGTGACCTGCGGCGTCTCCAGGTGAACCTCCTAAGGAGCCACGCATGCGCGGTTGGCGACTCTCTTCCCGCAGAGGTCGTCAGGGCGATGATGCTCCTAAGGGCGAACGCTCTGTCAAAGGGTTACTCCGCAGTCCGCCCCGATGTCGTGGAGATGCTGACATCGATGCTCAACATGCAGATACACCCAATTGTCCCCCGTCAGGGTTCGGTGGGCGCAAGCGGAGACCTGGCGCTGTTGGCCCATCTTGCACTCGTCATGATAGGCGAGGGTCAGGTGGATAACGAGTGCGGTCCTTTGCCCGGGGCGCAGGCGCTCGGAGACGCGAAGCTCGATCCGATAGTCCTCGAGCCCAAGGAGGCGATATCGCTCATAAACGGCACGCAGGCCATGACGGCCGTGGGCTGTCTGGCAGCGGAGGACTCTGCGAACCTGATAGACAACGCGCAAATCGCCGCGGCCATGTCGCTCGAGGCGCTCAAGGGCACATCGGCAGCGTTCGATGAGGCGATATCAAGAACAAGGGCCCATAGAGGTCAGGCCGCTGTCGCCAAGAACATGACCTCGCTGCTGAGCGGCAGCCCCATCATGCTGTCGCACAGGCACTGTTCGAAAGTCCAGGATGCATACACTCTCAGATGTATCCCTCAGGTGATGGGCGCTACCCTCGACGCGGTGTGGTACACCATGGGAGTGCTCAGTGTAGAGATCAATTCGGCCACCGACAACCCGCTGTTCTTTCCGGAGGATGGCAGGGTCTTATCTGGTGGCAACTTCCACGGGCAGCCCATCGCCCTGGCGATGGATTACCTCGGTCTAGCAGTGCACGAGCTCGGCGCTTTCTCGGAGCGCAGGACGTTCCGATTGTCCGACCACAAACTGAGCGGCCTCCCGCCTTTCCTCACACGACACGGAGGTCTGAATTCCGGAATGATGGTGCCCCAGTACGTCGCGGCATCCATCGTGTCGGAGAACAAGGTGCTGGTCCATCCAGCGTCGGCTGACTCAATTCCGACGAGCGCTGGCCAGGAGGACCACAACAGCATGGGGATGACGGCTGCGTGGAAGGCGCGGAAGATAGTCGAGAATGTCACCCGCCTGCTATCGATCGAGATGATCGCCGCAGCCCAAGGATTGGACTACATAGCATTGCACTCGACCCCCTCCATCGAGGCGGTTAGAAGCAGGCTGCGAACAGCCGTCCCGATGCTTGAGGAGGACCGATCGATGTCAGGGGATATCGAGACAGTCGCGAAGATGATATCCGAAGGCGTGTTCGTCGACGCCGCGGAAGGCGCTTGTGAGTTTCGCAGGGCCTGACTCCGTGACAGGGATGATCGTCAAGATGACCTATAGGATGAGAGGCAAGTAAGGGGGATTGTAGTTGGAGGATATCGCAGAAGCTGTGATTGAACGCGCATTGAGCCTTGGAGCGGAATTCGCCGACCTGAGGATTGAGTCTGTCTCAGGTGTTAACATACTCGTCATGGATGGAAAGACGAAGACAGTCACTGCTCACATAGAAAAGGGCTGTGGGATACGGTCCTTTGTGAGCGGCGGATGGGGATTCGCAGTATGCAACGGCTTTGATACATCTGAGCTCATGAAGGCGGCCGAAGTATCGGTTCGCTTGGCCAAAGTGTGCAAGGAGAAGGCGAAGCTGGACTTCAAGATCGAGTCGACACCTTCGATTCGCAAGAATGTCAGGTACAGCTGCAGAACCGCCCCGTCGACTGTCGCCGTTGCTGACAAACTCTCTTTCGTCCTCGGGCTTGACAAGTCGATGAGTAGCCACGACGAGCGCATAATCAGCAGGAGTGCGAGATATGATGACCTCGAGGGAGACAGGATCATCGCGAACTCATTCGGAACGCTTGTGAAGACCCGAGAGACTTGGACCCTGGCTTCTTGCGCTGCCTGGGGGAAATCCGACGGAATCGTCCAGAGAGGTCATGGGGCTGTGGGAAACGTGGGCGGGTTCGAGCTCATGGGCACAGATGCTGCCGCCAATTGTGGGAAGGAGGCTGCGGAGCAGGCGATCAGGTTGCTCGATTCCAAACCCGTCCCGGCCGGCAAGTTCACATGTGTGCTCGACAACAAGATGACCGGTCTGCTTGCGCACGAGGCTTTCGGTCACGCCTGCGAGGCGGACGCGATCCTCGCTGGAGCGTCTGTCCTAGAGGGTATGGAGGGAAAGGAAGTTGCGCATGAGACGGTCACTCTGGTCGACGACCCGACGGTCACAGATACATTCGGATACTTTCCCAACGACTGGGAGGGCGTCGAGTCGAAGAAGCACGTGCTCATACAGGATGGAGTGCTGAATGAGTTCCTGCACAATCTCGAAACGAGCAGCAGGATGGGGACGACCCCGAACGGCGCGGCAAGGTCCGATTCGTACGCCAGCCCGCCCATCGTGCGGATGAGCAATACATACATTGGTCCGGGCGATATGAAGAAGGACGAACTCATAGGCGATCTGAAGGAAGGTCTCCTGATCAAAGGCGGCCAGTACGGATATGTCGAACCCGCGAAGGGCCAGTTCATGTTCAAATGCGACGAGGCCTATCACATCAAGAACGGCGTTGTTGGACAACGTTATCGCGACGCAATCCTCACGGGGCTGATACAGGAGGTTCTGAAGGATGTAACAGGGATAGCCGACGACTTCGAACTCGTCGACCCTGGGTATTGCGGCAAATCAGGACAGGACGCCAGAACGACCGATGGCGGACCTCACATCAGAGTGGAGAATGTCGTGGTCGGAGGACTTGCATAGGAGTGATTCATTTGACCGAGATGTCTGAACTTGCAGAAGAGGTCGTCGAGCTCGTTGGTCGGCTCGGAGGAAAGGTGTGCGATGTCCTTGTCGCTGATGCTCGATTAGCAACTGCGGAGGTCGAGAAGGGGTCTGTCAAGCAGGCGAGTTACATGGCGGACCCCGGGATCGCCATACGCGTCTTCGAGAACGGCAGCTCAGGGTTCGCATACTGCACAAACCAAGGTGCTGCGGAGGTCAATGAAGCCGCCGAACTGGCGGTGTCGATGGCGAGAGCCGGCACCCCAGACGCGGATTTCAAGGCGTTGCCATCGCCTTCAACACCCGTCGTGGTCGACGGCCTTTACGACCCGAAGGTGGCCGCTCTCAGACCTGAGGAGGCTGTGGACCTCCTGCTGTCTTTGGTCGACGAGGCCTCCGCCGACGAGCGGATGAGTTCTGTGAACGCCGGCCTGACAGTCTCAACGGGCGAGGTCGCGCTGGCTAACAGCAACGGGCTTGTCGCCTCGCAGAGGATGACGTCGTTCGATGTCTTCGCCGAGGCGGTCGCGCGTTCGGGCGGCGTAATGTTCTCTGGGATGGACTACGCCTCCAGTAGGAAGCTGGACCCTGACGCTCCCCTGAAGGTCGGCTCGAGCGCGAGAGAACACGCCCTAAAGGGGCTGACGCACAAGAAGATGCAGACCGGAGACTATCCTGTCATCCTCGATCCTTTGGCTGCGGGGTACATACTCTCTGCGGCGGTCGGAAGCGGAGCGAACGCCGAGAGCGTCCAACGCCGTAGGAGCTATCTCGCAGGGAGACTGGGCTCCACTGTCGGTTCGGAGGTGTTGTCCATCTATGATGACCCCACATTGGAGTGGGCAATCGGCAGCACGTCATTCGATGGAGAGGGCGTGGCGCCGATGAGGAAGGCGGTCATAGAAGACGGGAAGCTGAGGACGTATCTCCACGATTCCTACACTGCTGGAAAAGATTCAGTCGAGAGCACTGGGAATTCCTCAAGGGGCGGAGCCATCTGGAGCTACAGACACCCGCCTGGCATATCATCTGCCAATCTTGTGGTTCGGAAAGGTGACGTCTCGTTGGACGAGATGGTCGAGGATTGCGGCAGAGGCGTTTATCTGAGAGTCACGTTCGACTCGCCGAACCTCGCGACGGGCGAGTTCTCGTGCCTAATTATGGAGGGCTACGCGATTGAGAATGGTGAGGTCGGCCCTGCAATCCGCCAGTCCACAATGGGGATAGGCCTTCTGGACATGTTCTCGAAGATAGACCTCATGGGTTCATGCCCAAGGAACGCCTTCGGAGTCGAGACGCCTGCTATGAGGATATCCAGTGCGAGGATCGGCGGATCAGGTTAGAACGTGTACTTCTGAGAACAGACAGGGCATTCAATAGCCCTCTTCGCGCAGGCGAGGTGATGTTCACTGCCGCATCTGCAGGAGACGACATCGAACCCATCCTTGATCTTCCCCTGACATATTCTGCACATCGCCACGCCCGTCGCACGCGTGATCTTGAAGGGTTCCCCAGAGGGATAGACCTTCATCTTGCTGTCAATGTCAAAGGAATCTGCTATGGCATCGAACGGCCGTTTGACCTTGATGTTGGCGCTCATCTTGAGCTCCCCGTCGGCTTTCGGGACTATCTTCGCTGTCAAGCGCCCCTCAGCGCCAGGACCGATGGACTGGAGCTCCTGAATGGACAAGACCTCGAACTCGCCCGATAGGTCTACCGTGACTGCCCTTGCCTCAGCTTTGCCCGAGTTCCTCAGAACGAGTGTGACCTCCCCCTCCTGGTCGTGGTACAGCCCCTCCGTCTCGATCCAGCCGGTGATCTCGGGCGCATATGACTCCAGCTCCGTCTGGGCGGTGTCGAGCGCCTCAGCAACCAGTTCTATCGCAGAATCGTAATCCTTCTCCTTCTCGAGGTCGGCGAGAGCTACAAGACGCTCTACCTCTCTGACCTGTCCTCCAAGACGTCTCAGATTCTCTATCGCACTCTCAGCGGCTATGGATATGTCGAGGTATTTCCTGTTGGAGTCCTCGATGACTGCGATCTTCTGGTCGATGTCCATGAGGATGTCGAAGGCTTTGACGTGGTCGCCTGAAGCGCTCACAGCTTTCGCCTCGCCCATGCTCTCCTGTATAGTCTTCACAGCCGCGCCTATGTGGCCGAGAATCTCCAGTCTTACGGTTGCGTCCTGGATGAGGCCATTTAGCTTCTTGTCTACGAGCTCAGTGCACTTGGACCCGCATTCCCTTGCCTGCTTGTAGGCGAAGTCCCACAGTCTCTCTGACAGTGAGGTGCCAGCCACTTCGAGCAGGTCCTCACACGCCTTCGTGTTAATCCCCAGAGATTTCGCCAGATTCATCTTGGTCTTCGACTCCTCCATGAGGTCGCTGATGGAGCTCTCGAACAGCCCGCTCACCGTCGTCGAGCATCTTACGAGCGCGTCCATGAATTTCTCGAATTCAAGAGATGTCAGGTGGCGCTGGGCCTCGCCGAGGATATCGTCACACTCGGATGTGTCGATGTTGACCTTCTTCAGCCTCTCGATCTGCTCCCTGACTGCGCTGAACTCGATGCGAGCGCTGTCGAGGTGCTCCCTTATCTCGTGAAGCGCGTCGCCGCTCTCTATGGCAGCAGCAAGCGCGTCCGTGTATCTGCCCTTCGCCAACAGCTGCTCCGCCTTGTCAACCAGTCCGAAGGCGACTTCTGCAGTGATGCCGTCCAGCTTCGCGTCGGATATCTTCTTGCGGACGTTCTCCACCGCCTTGCTGCTTATTTCCCTCTGCAGCTCCGCCCGCTCCATCTCGGTCTCGCATTTCATGGCGAGCTTGAGGGCCTCATGGTATCTCTTGTCGTTGAACGCCTCGATGCCTTCAGCGACGCATCTCTCTGCGGTGCCGACATAGACGCCTTCCTCTGATGCCTTGTCGATCTTGTCCTTGAACTCCTCAAGGGTCTTCCATACGCTGGTCTTTGTGATTTCCATCGAGGTCTCGGAGGATTTCTTCGCCAGCTCTATCGCGATTGCGTACTGGTGCCTCGTCAACGCCTCAACAGCCTGCTCCAACATCTCGCGTGATTGACCAATATCCATGTTGAGCATCTCTGCCTCTTTGAGGCTGGTTCTGGCGGACCTTATCTCCGCTGTAGCCTGAGCGTTGAGGTTTCGGACATGGTCAACATCCTCCTTGGCCGAATCTACGCACCTGAGTGCCCCGGCATAGTCGCCCTCCTTTGAGAGTTCGACCGCTTTCTCGACCAGCTTGTCCGGGCCAACCGTGTCCATGCTGACGTTCTTCGCCTCGGCGACGATCCTGCGGACATCCTTTATCAGTTCGTCGACGCCCTTGGCCAAAGCCGCAGCGGACATTTCGCTGGACATCTTGCTGAGTTCGAGGGCCACATCGTAGCTCTTGTCCTTCATCTCCTCCTTGGCCTTGGAGAGGAGGTTCTGTGCCTCCTCTACGTCGATTCCATGGGACACGGAGAGCTCAATGCTCTCCTTGGATGCGAGTATCAGTTTGGCGGCGAGGTACATTGCGAGACGCTTCTCCGTCTCGTCTATCAGGGCATCGAGCTCGGACCCTGCCTCGTCAAGACGTCCTTCCTCGAAGACGCCGATAGCTTTCTTGAGCTCCTCGCCCAGCCCGGAAACGTCCGCTTTGCTCTGCGCGGCTTCCTGTATGAGTCCTTCCGCTCTGCGGATCCTCTCCTTGATCGCGTCGTGCATGGACACTCTGTCGCTGATGGCTGCTTTGATGACCACAGTCAGATCGTGCGATTCCTTGTAGTTGTGCGATTCTGCCTTGATCCTCGCTTCGGTGAGCCGGTCCTTGATGTCGCTGACATCCATCTCGAGGGCTTTCGCCTCCTCGATTGTGCCTTTTATCGAGGAGAACTCCGCCTGAAGAATCCTGAACGACGCCTCGTCGACCTTCTCTATGGCTCCTTTGATCTTCACCATGGCGTCGTCATATGCTTTCGATTCGAGTAGTCCGTCCACCTCAGAGAGCAACTCTTCGATGGCTTTCGTGTCGACATCAATCGACCTGGCGATATCGACCTTCTCATTGACGGTCGCCATCAGCCTCTCGCATTCCTCTTTGCCGACGTTCTCAAGGCTTCTGGTCACGCTGCTGACAATTTCGTTGGTCTCCTCGAACTCGCCTGCCTCGATGTGCTTCCTTGCGGCCGCAATCTGTTCTCTGACGCCATCCATGCTGTCGTCTTTCTTCTCGAAACCGTCGATGAATTCCTCGAGGCTGCGTAATCGTGCATTCAGGGCGGATGAGATGGCGTTGTTGGCCGCGTCCAGACTCTCCTCTGCGAGCTTGATCGACTTGGCGAGGTCCTCGCCGGTCATAGACTCGGCAGCCTTCTGGAATGCCATCTCTGCCTCTGCCACCTCTGCGCCTATTGACTTCCCAAGCTTGATGGCGCCATCCGCCATGTCTGTCTTGCTGACGACGACCTCGTGAATCTTGTTCCTCCCAGCTGATATGCCCTCAGAGAGTGCCTTTGAGGAGCTCTCATAATCCTTTTTCTCGAAGGACTTCTTCGCCTCGTCAAGGCGAAGCTTCACTTCCTGTATGTCTATGTTCAGCCCTTTCATCAATTTGATGACTTTGGTCAGCTCCACGAGCTCGTCACGGGCTCTGTAGAAAAGCTGAAGGGCCGTTTCCACGGCGTCCTCGCTCTCCTCCGCCAGCTTGATGGCGTTCTCGAACTCGTCCTTGCGAAGGCTCGCCCTCGATTTGTTGAGCAATTCTATCGCCTTGCTCATGTCGACCCCGACCTTCTTCGCGAGGACGAACTTGTCTTTGGCCTTGGCTATGACGCTGAGAACCGCTTGGAAATGGACGTCTCTGATCTTCTTGTTAGCGTCCTTGAACGAGCTGATGGCCGCTGTATAGTCCTTCTCTCGAATCGCTTCCTGGGCGTTGTCCAGAAGGTCCCTTGTCTCCTTCGAGTCCTCATCGACGGTCTTCATGGATTTGATGCCGCTTCTGATGTCTCGTATCTGGTCTGTCAGTCTGTTGGATATCGCCTTCTCAGCGTCGCTTTCGGCCCTCTTTGAGTAGCTGAGGGCATCGCGATATCTCAGACCCTCGAGCGCCGCCTTCGCGCGCTCCATGTGCCCAGTGACCCTCTCCATGTCGGCACCGATGTCTTGGCCCGCCCGGGAGAGGTCGTCCGCCTTGGAGATGGCTTCCTCGATCTGTCCCTTGAGGTTCTCGCCCGCCCCTTCAAGGGCTTCAGTCAACTGAGAGATCCCGCCCTCGTAGTCCTGCTTCTCCAACGCGGATTTCGAACGGTTCAGGAGGTCTTCGAACAGGCTCACATCTTCTCCCATGTCCTTTGCCTGGTTGATGATCTCCTGGGCCTGTGAGAATCGCAACGAGAAGTACTCGTGAAAAGTCCTTTCGGCCGCATCGTAGGCGCTCCTGGCCTGCTTCATCGCGCCCTGGAGGTCGTCCTTCATGACGAGGTTCTTGCTCTTATCGAGCATCTCAAGGGCGCCTTTTGATTCGGCTTCTGGTCCTTTTATCAGCTTCAAGAGGGCGTCGACAGAGTCGCCCACGTCCGCCACTTTCCGTATGTACGCGGTTCGGGCTGATTCCATCGCCTTGCGTGCATGACCTACGGCAGACTGATAGTCCTTCGCATTAATCGAGGCTGAGAATTCTGAAAGGAGCTTGTCAACATCACCGAGGTCGACATCGCTCTCCTCGCAGAGGTCGATGAACTTCTGGATGGCATCGCGCTCCTCCTCGGCGAGCTTCTTGTTCTGAGTCGCCTCTTTCGCCCGCTGCTCTAGCTGCTTCGCAAGCTGAAGGCTCTTGAGATAATTGCCGCTCAACTCAAACCATGCTCCCGTTGTCTGTGCCGGAGGGTGCCGAGTCCCCTGGCTGAACCTGTAGGTGTTCTCATTCTGGTAGCTCGTATTAAAGGTATCGTCATCTCTATCAATCCTGATACGGGAGTCAACAGGGTTCAGCAGTCCTCAATTCGGCACTGACAGCTTGTCCAGCGCCCCCTTCGCCGCCCGGGACGCCCTGTCTGACTGGTCCTTGACATCTCTCTTCATGGCCTCCGCGTACTCGAGGTCGTTTGACCCCTCCAGGTTGATGCTGACGTTCACGAGGGCGCCTTTGACGCCTGCCTCGGCGAGATGTATGGCCACAGCGACATCCGAGTATGCGCTTCGTACGCCTATCTCGGCGACTCTGGATGACATCTCGAGGATCCTCGCACAGGCCCTTGCCGTCTTCTGCGGCACCTCGATGGCCCCGCCAAGGGCCGACTTGACGGCATCCTCTGTCTCGGTCGTCGTCTCCACCTTCCGTCTCCTCATCGCCTCCACCAGCGCATCATACGCCCTGGCATCCTCCATGGCGAGCTGCACGAGCTCGTCCCTGAGGGTTAGGAGCGAGTCGGTCATCATATCGAGCTCCTGCCACTGTTCCTCGTGTTTCTTCCTCTTGCGGGTTATGCGACATACCATCGCCAGAAGGGATGCAGCAATTGCGCCGGACGCCGCGGACGCCGTTCCGCCTCCAGGCGATGGCTCGTCTGAAGACAGCTCCGCACAGAACTCATCCAGACCTTTGACGTCCTTCAACACCAGATCCGCCTCTCCAAGATTTGACTGCTTGAGAACTGCTCGAGCTTGAGGAATCTAGCTGTTATGTCGCATACGGCCTCGAGCGGTATCAGCCCGATTATCTCGCTCCCTGCGATCTCGATGCCCCTGGCATCGGCCCTCTTCTTGACCTCGTCAAAGACATGTGATATCGGAGTGACGGTGTAGTCGGTGAGGTTCATTGAGACTTGGACAATTCCTTTCTCCTTGAGGTCGAATCCCAGGGCTTTGAGGTGCGGAAGCCCGCCGCTGCTGGCCCTTATCTCCTTGGCGATGTCCTTTGCCGCCTGTAGGTCCTTGGATTCAAGGTTGATGTTGAAGGCTATGAGCGGCATTCTGGCTCCCACGGCGGTCGCGCCCGCGGTGGGGTGAACTCGTCTCGGCCCGAAATCGGGGTATTTCGAATCGTCAGTGGCAATTGACTCTCTTAGTCCTTCGAACTGACCTTTTCGCACCTTCTCGAGGTTCTTCCTGTCGGGGGTCCTCGCCGCCGACTCATAGAGATAGACTGGTATCGCGAGCTGTCTGGCAATCCTCTCGCCGACTGCGGCTGCGATGTCCGCGCATTCACGCATCGTGACGCCCCTGATGGGCACGAACGGGAGGACGTCCAACGCGCCCATCCGGGGATGCTCTCCCTCGTGCTTAGTGAGGTCGATCAGTTCAGCAGCGGCTCTGGCCCCTCTGAACGCCCCCTCCTGGATGCTGGACTTGTTGCCAACGAACGTGACGACCGACCGATTGTGGTCGCCGTCCATCTCGACGTCGAGTACTTTGATTCCTGGGACTGAGCTTATCGAGTAGACGATACGCTCGACGACCTCCTTCCTTCGTCCCTCGCTGAAGTTCGGGACGCATTCGACTAAAGCACCCATCGTGGTCTCAGTAATGAGCTACATGGCATATTATAATAACATCGCTCATGGCCATGCCCAGGCATCGATAGCTGTCACTTCTTGATGACATCGACCGCCGCGACCCTCTCGAGCACGAGGTCCGCATGCCGTCCCGAGTCCACGGTGCTCAGCTCCGAACCGGAGATACCGTACTGGATGAGGTCATCCCTCTCGGGTGCGAATGTCTTGGGCAGAGGCTCCCATTCCTTTCCCAGATAGAGGGCCCCTCCCTCGAGATGGACGACGACGATTGAAGACGTGGCATCGCTGACACTCATCTTCTTGATCGCGCTGCTGAGCTGTCTCTCTCCAGAAGCGTACAATAACGATTCCATTGCCAGCGACTCGGAGGAGTTACGCCCTTCGGCGATGGCCTTCCGCGCATGGAAGATGGCGCTGGCGAGATGCTCCCACCCGAAGACCAGCTTCCCGTCCACGATGAGGACCTCTGCGCCGGTCTTCTTGGCCGCTTCCAGCAGCTCCTGCATCACCCCTTTCGCCTCGCCAGGTCTGGCCTCCATCCTCCACGCGTTCAGACCCTCGACTGAGGGGGACTCCATTGCTTCGGACATGCTGACTCGAGGATAGACCGCCCATCAGGCTAAAAAGTATCGGTGTCTAGAACTCCCTCAGAGACTTCTGTCCGGGCTCGGTCTCCTGTTGCATCCCAGGCTCGGACTGTCCAAGCTGCTTCTTGATGGATGCCGCCACCTGGTCCCCGATGCTGGGCAACTGCCTGAGACGGTCGTACGAGGTGTTCCTGATGTCCTCGAGAGTCTTCAAGCCGCGGCTGTACAACGCCCTTGCACGAACGCGTCCCACGCCCTTCAATTTAACCAGTTCGAGCAATTCTGACTTTATGCCATACGCTATCCTTCTGTTGACACCATCGATCTGCTGTACGGCATCCTCGTTCACCAACCCAGCGAGTCGATACATTGCATGCGTCAGCCACTTCGCCAGCTCGACCTTGTTGCGGATGTCTCCTGGTCCGATGCCATACGCCTTCTCCATCGCGTTCTCGCTGACCTCTGAAATCCAGTCGTGTATCAGCTTTGCGGTCTTTATCTCAGACAGGAAGAACTCGTACCCGTCGAGGTCAGAGGGAGGCTCGATCAGCAGGTCGCCTCGCTTCTCCTCCACGAAGTCCTCGACCCACTCGTAGTCGGACCTCCTCAGATACATGAGTGTCATGTCGGGAACAGCGCAGACGGCATGGATGAGGCCGAAGTCTGCGAACGTCGTGCGGTCGCGGACCGCGTCTCTCATGGTAACGGCTGATTTGGGGTCGATATACACATCGCTCACCCTCTTGCCGAACAGCGTGGTCCGCAGAGTGTCCGTTCCCTCTATCATGCCCTCGTCCCTGAGGAACGTGACCACCTTCGAGATGTTCTCCTCAAGGTGATGCGCGTCTGTCTGATGAGCGAGGAACGTCTTGTCGAAGAATCCCATGAGATCCTCCTGCGACGCCGCGTCCCCCGTGGCGATGAGACCCAACACGTGCGACCGGATGGCCGGTTCGGTCCCCAGTTTCGAATATAAGTTCTCATTCTCCCCCAGGAGATAGGTGTCCAACATGAACCTGCGCTCCTCCTCGCTCCTGGCGATGAGTATAGCTTCTCCGTACGGGTCGTATCTCGGCCTCCCAGCTCTCCCACACATCTGTTTGACTTCGAGTACAGGTACCGCGACATAGCCTATGTTTGAATCGTATCTTCGGACGTCGCGGACTATCACTGTCCTGGCAGGCAGGTTGATGCCAGCCGCCAGAGTCGGCGTCGCGGTTATGACCCCTATGTTGCCGCTCCTGAAGCCCGACTCCACGAACTTGCGTTGGGGTGTTGTGAGGCCAGCGTGGTGGAATGCGCAGCCGTTCCTGAGGCTCTTCGATAGCTTGCTGCCGAGCGATGTCGGCTCCTCCTGGTCGCTAGCAAGCCGTTTGGCTCCCTCGCTTATGCCTTCTATGCGGTCCCCCATCTTGCCCTTCACGAGGGGACCGAGTTCCAACGCGAGCGCCTCTGTGGAACGACGCGTGTTCACGAATACGAGGCACTGCCCCCCTGAATCGAGCGTCTGAGAGACGATGCTGTGGATGGGACTGATATTCTGCGGGAGCTTTCTGCGCGTGTTGTCCGTGAAGAATATCTCGCCGTCCGAGCAGACGCCTTCTCTCAAAGGCACGGGCCTCCAGTCGCTCATGATCAGCTCAGCGTCGAGCCAGTCCGACAGCTCTGAGCAGTTGCGTATCGTCGCCGACAGTGCCACCAATTGTGCGTCTGGATTGAATGTCCTGAACTTGACAAGGATCACCTCCAGCGTGGGCCCTCTATCCGGGTCGTTTATAAGGTGTACCTCGTCGGCGACGACGACTGTTATCTGCTTGAGCCAACTGTTTCGGTGACGGAGAAGGGAGTCGACCTTCTCGGAGGTCGCGACGACGATGTCGTACGTGCTCAGTTTCGGATCGATGCCATCGTAGTCACCCGTCGACTCGCCTATCTTGAGGCCGAGGTCCTCGAATTTGCTGAGTTCCTCGAACTTCTCAGAGGCGAGCGCTTTGAGCGGGACGATGTACAACGCCTTCCCCCCTTTGAGCACGCTGTTCAGTATCGCCAGGTATGCTACCAGGCTCTTCCCCGAAGCGGTCGGGATCGACAACACCGTGTTCTTACCGGCAAGCGCGGGCACGATGGCCTCTGCCTGCGGCGGATAGAGTTCCTCTATGCCGTCCTCTAAAAGGCGGTCGACAATCCGTCCATCAATGCCAAGGTCGCTGAGCTTCGTCATCTTCCCTCTGAACCGCTTCGGCCATGAGATGGGCCGACAGCTAATATTTGTTGCCTTGAAATGAATAAGCTCTCCTCGGGTGTGCGAACGTACTGGCTCAGCGTACCCGACGGATTTTCATGGCGCAACGCTTATTTAGCACTAGCCTAATAGGAAGCTTAGGTACTGGTGCAGTCTGATGGGCGATGTTGATTCTAGGGCCACCTTGGGCCTGCCCGATATCGACGAGTGGATAAAGGGTCATAATTACAAGTCGACCGACGAGATAGAGATACCTCCCAAGCTTGTGGAACAGGTCATAGGACAGGAGGAGGCGGTCAAGGTCATCAGGAAGGCCGCGGAGCAGAAACGCCATGTCATCCTCATAGGTGACCCCGGAACGGGCAAGTCCATGCTCGCCAGGTCAATGGTGGACTTCCTGCCCAAGGGCGAGATGCAGGACGTCATCGCCTACCACAACCCCGACGACAACAACGAACCGAAGGTCAGGATCGTGCCGGCGGGAAAGGGAAAGGAGATAGTCCAGGCTCAGAAGGCGGAGGCCGAGCAGAAGAAGAAGGAGAGGAACCAATGGACGATTGCCATGGTGTTCGTCTTCCTGATGCTATCCGTCATGATGTTTGTCGTGTATGGCGACCCGACCCTGTTGTTGATAGGCATAATCGGTTCCCTGTTCATATTCATGATATTCCGATACATGACCGGCCAGAGGCGGGAGGCACTCATCGTCCCAAAGCTCCTGATCACTCACACTCTGGATGATGCCCCTCCGTTCATAGATGCGACGGGCTCACACGCGGGCGCCCTACTAGGTGACGTCAAGCATGACCCGTTCCAGAGCGGTGGGCTCGAGACCCCAGCCCATGAGCGGCTGGAGCCGGGAGCTATACACAAAGCCAGCAAGGGTGTGCTGTTCATCGATGAGATAAACGTCCTGAGGATGGAAAGCCAGCAGAGCCTGCTGACGGCCCTTCAGGAGGGCGAGTTCGGCATACTTGGCCAGAGCGAACGCAGCTCGGGAGCGATGGTTAAGAGCGAGCCCGTGCCTTGCGATTTCATACTTGTGGCTGCAGGCAACCTCGACGCGGTTGCCGGCATGCATCCAGCTCTGCGGTCAAGGGTTCGTGGCTACGGCTACGAGATATACATGAGGAGCACGATGCCCGACACGGACGACAACCGGGAGAAGCTCCTGAGATTCGTCGCACAGGAGGTGTCGAAAGACAAGAAGATACCTCACTTCACGATGGGCGCCGTGAGCGAGATAATACGCGAGGCGCAGCGCCGGTCTGGACGTCGGGGGATGCTCACCTTGAGACTTCGTGAATTGGGCGGTCTCGTCAGGGTCGCCGGTGACGTGGCTCGTGAGCGAGGCGCGGAGTACGTGGAGGCTAAGCATGTCACCGAGGCCAAGTTGACCGCTCGGTCCCTTGAACAGCAGGTCACGGACAGGGTCGTCGAGCGGAGGAAGGACTACCAGATGTGCCTGACGGAGGGGTCTGTCATTGGCATTGTGAACGGTCTGGCGGTGTTGAATGCCGACTCCTCGATGGCGGAGTTCTCCGGGATAGTCACTCCGATTGTGGCGGAGGTCACGCCCTCTCAGAACAGGGAGAGCGGACGGATAATCGCCACCGGGAAGCTGGGCGAGATAGCCAAGGAGTCGGTCCAGAATGTATCGGCTCTGATAAAGAAATACACAGAAGAGGACATCACGAGTCACGACATCCATGTTCAGTTCATTGGCACATATGACGGTATTGAGGGCGACAGCGCGTCTATTGCAGTGGCGACATCTGTCATCTCCGCATTCGAAGAGATCGAGGTTGACCAGAGCGTAGCGATGACCGGCAGCCTGAGCGTCCGCGGCCAGGTGCTCCCTGTCGGCGGCGTCACGGCGAAGATAGAGGCGGCGGCTGAGATGGGCCTCAAGAAGGTCCTCATTCCTGAGCAGAACTTGAAGGACGTGATCTTGGAAGACAAGTACCTCGGCCTCATCGAGGTGATCCCAGTCAGGACGCTGAACGATGTTCTCTCTCATGCGCTGGTGGGGGCCAAGAAGGAGGGGCTGTTGAAGAAGTTGGCCGCTCTGGTCGCTACAAGCAGACGGACGTCTGTAGTCTCCAAGACCCCCTCTGTGACGACAGCAACAGGCGTTGAGAGGCCTGCGGCGAACTGATGACAGGGGGGCCGTGATACGGTTACGGTCATGCGCGCTCTCGTCGTCGGAAGGTTCCAGCCTTTTCACAAGGGCCACCTCCAAGCTGTCGAGGAGGTGTTGTCAAAGTGCGACGAGCTCATAATTGTGATTGGCAGCGCGGAGGAATCGCACACCTGGAAGAACCCTTTGACCGCGAGCGAGAGATATCAGATGATCCTGTCGTCCCTCCCGCGGAAAGAGCACAAACGCATCCACATAATCCCGGTGAGGGACATCAACAGGTACTCGATATGGGTCAACCACATCGAATCCTACGTGCCGCCGTTCGACGCCGTCTTCTCCAACAGTCCGATTACTCGCTCTTTGTTCTCCCAGGTCGGCTACGACGTGAGGAAGACGAAGGCGTACAACCCTAAGTTGTACAATGGGTCGGAGATCCGGAGAAGGATAGCCGAAGGGGGCAGATGGAAAAACCTGGTCCCCGCTTCTGTGTCTCTCATGGTCGACGAACTAGATGTCAGGGGGCGCCTGAGGGCCGCGGAGGGCAAGGCCACGGACGGCGTGACCGGGAGGTCCCGTGTCCGCAAGTAGCGATGTCGGGGCGAAGCTGCGGGATTCGAGGAGGACCGTCGCGGTCGCCGAGTCCTGCACTGGCGGAAGGCTCGGGGACGCGCTAACAGACGCCCCAGGGAGCAGCGACTATTTCATTGGAGGTGTGATCTCGTACAGCAACGACGCGAAGGTCGACCTCCTAGGCGTCGACAGATCCGTCATCCTTGAAGAGGGTGCAGTGAGCGAGAAAGCGGCGGGGATGATGGCGCAAGGCGTCATGAGGCTGTTCGGCGCCGATGTCGGCATCGGGATAACAGGCATCGCTGGACCGACCGGGGCGACTCCCACCAAGCCAATCGGACTTGTCTATGTCGCGGTCTGCTCCCCTGAACGTACAGAGTGCGTGAGATATGTGTTCGAAGGCACGCGCACATCCGTCAAGGACCAAGCGGTCGCCAGGGCCATCCAGCTACTCAGCTCGTTCCTCGACGGATGATATGCCACGCCTGTTCTCGGCGATCGGACCCCCAAAGTTTCATTATTCCTGAACCATATGTGCTCTACTGCACTCATGTCGGAAGGGGATGTAGCAAGGACACCCACAGGTGTCGCGGATTTCGACTCGATAATCGGCGGCGGCGTGCCGCTAGGATCAGTCATTCTGCTGCTGGGCGACGTTGGGGGCGGAGGACTCGAATTCGCCCTTACGTCAGCCGCGAAGATTGGCCTCGTCAAGGAGTTTCCAGAGACGCGGGGGTTCATCATGGGGCATGCTGGCAAGGATGGAGTCCTGCCCGACCAGATGTCGTATGTGACATTCTCGAGGTCCAAAGAGGATGTCTTGAGGGAGGTGAGACTCTCATTCACCAAGGATTTCCACGAGTCACTCGAATCGAACCTGGTGTTCAAGGACTTCTCGAAGGGCTATTTCATGCGGACGGTGGTCCCCACCAGTTGGGTTGGTTCCGACGGGTCCGAACTGTTCTCTGAGAACAGAGACGAAGGGGTACTCGAGTCGCTCGTGACATTCCTCGACGCGAACGCTCCCAGGAGCCTCGTGGTGATCGACTCACTCACAGATCTGGTGGTGTCGGACACCGTGAAGTTCGAGGACGTTGTTGCTCTGCTCAAGGGTATACAGAGGATGGCGAAGAAATGGGAGTCCGTCTTCTATGTGCTGCTGACAGACGAGATACTCGACAAGAGGCGCCAGCAGATGATAATAGACAGCGTTGATGGTGTCCTGAGGTTCGAGTGGGCCAAGTACCATCACACATCCAAGAGGCAGAGATACCTGTACGTTGAGAAGTTCATGAGCGTCCTCCCCCATCTTGACCAGGAGAGGATAGCTAGATTCGCAACGCTCATCACTTCCCAGAGTGGGTTCGTGGTGATCAACACTGAGCGCGTGGGGTGAAAACAAGAATGACTTTGACGAGAGTCAGGACAGGCGTGCCAGGGCTCGATGAGATGCTTCAGGGCGGATTCCCAGACGGACATATGATAGTCGCGATGGGTTCGTTCGGCACCGGGAAGACCACTCTCGGTCTGCAGTTCCTGATGGAGGGGCTCAGCCAGGGCGAACACTGCATATTCATCTCGCTTGAGGAGGACAAGGATTCCGTGCTGAAGAACGCAGCGTCCTTCGGCTGGGACCTGTCCAAACCGGTTGCAGACAAGAAGTTGGGGCTCTTCAAGCTGGAGCCATCCGATGCAAAGACGACCATCACCAGAATCCGCAGCGAGCTCCCGAAGTTCGTGAAATCGTTCGGCGCCAAAAGAGTGGTGATAGATTCCGTGTCATTGTTGAACATGATGTTCCCGGACGAGTCAGACCGCCGGTCCAACCTGTTCAACCTGACCCAGCTTCTGCGCAGCACGGGAGCGACCTCCATCCTGACCGCGGAGGTCAAGGACGAGAACCCTCGCTCTTCCAGGGACGGCCTCGCTGAGTACACCGCAGACGGCGTTCTTCTCCTGCAGTCTGATGAGAATAAGGAATCTGGAGAGGTCCAGCTGACGGTACGGGTCCTGAAGATGAGACGGACGTCGCATTCCCGCAGGGTGAAGCCCTATTCGATCACAGACAAGGGACTCGTCGTCCACGCTGGAGCAGAGATATTCTGAACGGCGTGAGTGGAACGGCGCTGACGTTGGGCGATTCAAGGCGCGCCCATTTCTTCCTTGATTACGGCACCGAGGCGTCTTAGTCCCTCCTCGATGAGATCATCGGACGGATAGGTGAAGTTCAATCTCATGGTGCTCATCCCGTCAGCCGGGTCCGGAAAGAATGCCCTTCCTGAGACGAAGGCGACCCCCTTCTTGAGAGCTTTCTCAAGCAGCTCGCCCGAAGAGAGTCCTTCGGGCAGCGTCGCCCAGAGGAACATGCCACCTTCCGGAGTGATCCATTCTATTCCGTCGGGCATGAAGCGTTTCATGCCATCCAACATGAGGTCCATCTTCCTGCCATACATGGCCCTTATCTTCCCTATCTGGGTGTCGATGTGGCCTCGGGCGATGTACTCGTGGGATATGACCTGTCCCAGCACGTTGGTGCAGACATCGCTCGACTGCTTCGCTATTATCAGCTTCCGCAGGATGTCGGGATGAGCGAGCATCCAGCCGATCCGCAGGCCGGGAGCGAGTATCTTCGAGAAGGTGCTCATGTACACCACCCTTCCCTCGTCGTCGAAGCTCTTGATGGGGCGAACATCGTCTCCCCTGTATCTCAACTCACCATACGGGTCGTCCTCCAGTATGATCAGGTCGTGTTCGGAGGCGAGGTCTATCAGTCGCCTGCGGTTGCGCTCAGGCATGGTGACGCCCGCCGGGTTCTGGAAGTTCGGAAGGGCGTATATCAGTTTCGGATGCCTCGAATCACTGGTGAGTGTTTTCAGCTTATCCTCGAAGAGGTCCATCCTCATGTTGTCCTCGTCGATGGGCACAGTCTCGAATCGGGCGTTGTATACCGCGAATCCCGTCAAGGCTGTCAGGTACGTCGGCGCCGATACGACTATGGAGTCGCCAGGATCGATGAATACCTTGCCCACGAGGTCGATGACCTGTTGGGATCCGCTCACGATGCCGACGTTGTCGGTCGTCACATCGATGCGTTTCCCCCGCATGCGCTCCGCCACCGCCTCCCTGAGAGGGAGATAACCTTCGGTTATGCCGTACTGCAGCGCGCTTCTGGCGTCGCCGCTGAGGATGTCGTTGGTAATCTCGCGTATGATCTCTGTAGGGAAAGTCGCCGGGTTGGGCAAACCGCCCGCGAACGATATCATGTCAGGGGCTTGCAGGAGTTTGAGCAGTTCCCTGACATCCGACGCCTTCATCGCATTCGCACGGGCTGAAAAGTGATGGTCAAACGAGCCTGTCAACTCAGACTACCTCGCTCAGCGTTACGCATCCCGAGTAGCTTAATGCTTTTTGCCGAGTGGCGTCGGTGCATCGGTGGCGGGAAAATCGCGGTTCTGTCAGTATATGTCAGACACCCAAACCATTAAGAATAGCTATCGCTTACAACGCACCTGGTCATATGAAACTCGTACGCCAGGGAAAAGTCAAGGACGTCTACAAAGTGGACGGCCACACTCTCGAATTCGTCTTCTCAGACAAGATATCAGTGTTCGACAAGACCATTCCCTCGCTCATACCAAACAAGGGCGAAACTCTGTGCAGGTCTAGCGCGTTCTGGTTCCAAGTTGGCCGTTCTTTCGGCATAAAGACTCATTTCAAGGAGCTCATCCCTCCCAACCGGATGCGTGTTCAGAGGGTAGAGGTCCTCAAGTACTCCGATATCACCAAGAAGACGACGGACTACCTGATCCCGCTTGAGGTCATATGCAGACACTATGTGGCTGGGTCTCTCTGGGACAGGCTGAAGGCCGGCGACCTGAAACCGTCCAAGCTGGGGTTGAAATCCAGCAAGGAAGTGAAGTACGGCGACAAGCTGCCGGAGCCATTCATCGAGTTCACCACGAAGTTGGAGAAGGTGGACCGTCTCTTGACCAAGAAGGAGGCCGTGAAGATTGCCGCATTGAGCCAGGCCGAGTACGACGCGATTATCGAGGCCACTCTACGGATGGACGAGCGGATCGGTGAGGAGGTGGAGAAGCGCGATTTGATCCACGTTGACGGCAAGAAGGAATTCGCGTTCGACGAGGACCGCGAGCTCATGATCGTGGACACATTCGGCACCTCCGACGAGGACCGGTGGTGGGATTGGGACAGCTACTCGAAGGGCGAGTTCATGGAGCTGAGCAAGGAGAATGTCCGGCAGCACTATCGAGGCATCGGGTACTACGACAGGCTGCTCGAGGCGAGGAAGAAGGGCAAGGCCGAGCCTAAGATGCCCGCGCTGCCGGCGGACAAGATCAACGAGATCTCCGAGCTCTACATAGACATGTTCGAGAGGATCACCGGCGAGAGCTACAGATGAAAGTCACTCATGTGCCTGCCTGGCGGCTGGAAACTGGAGTGCGCCAACGTTTGCAGTGTTGATATCCTATGGAGTTCCTCGGCATAGACGAGCTGATGAGGCATCTCAAGAGACAGTACGATTCAAGCAATCAGCGGCACGGATGGCGCGCGCTCACAGGAAGAGACCACGTGAAGGGCGCGTACGACACTTTCTTGTTCTCCGACGAGAAAATTTATCAGATCAAGGCGGCAGAGGTCGCGCGCGGAAGGATGGTCGCAGTTGGAGGCGAAGTCGGCTCGAACAGCCCAGACCTTGCCGACCTGTCGAAGGACGGCTCTCCAATTCCAATTGGCATGGTCTCACGTGCCGCGGACGCCTCATCAGTCATACTGTTCGGTATGCAGCAGTACTCCTCGGATACCGCTGACACGCTCAAGACGGAGTACTTCCAGTCAAAGCAGGAGCGTCTCGATAGGGATCTGAAGGTCCAGCTCGATAGGGCGCTCAAGCGGCCAGAGTTCAGGGCGACCTTCAGGAGCCTGCGCGAGGATCAAGAGAGCTACTTCTCCTGACGTTCACGCACAGTCCCACTGCGCCATGCGGTCTGATGGTCTGGACCTGCAGACTCAGGTCAGTGTTCCATCCAGATACGCCTGGTATCCCGCGAGGTCGAGCAGACCGTGGCCCGAGAAGTTGAACGCTATGATCTTCTCCTCGTTGTTCTTCTTCGCCTCAAGCGCCAGGTCGATCACGGCCTTGATGGCATGGGCCGTTTCTGGGGCGGGTATGATGCCTTCCTGCCTCGCGAAGAGAGCCGCTGCGTCGAACACTTCCTTCTGCTGGTAGGAAACGGGCTTCACAATGCCCTCGTTGACGAGCGCGCTGACGGTAGGCGCCGCCCCGTGATACCTCAATCCGCCTGCATGGATCGGCGATGGGACGAACGCGTGTCCCAGCGTGTACATCATGAGGAGCGGGGTCATCTCGGCGGTGTCGCCGAAGTCGTATTCGTACTTCCCACCGGTGAGTGTCGGCACGGATGTGGGCTCGACAGCGATGAACTCGGTGTCCAGCTTCTTCTTGAGATGCTGTCCCACGAACGGGAATGTGAACCCCGCGAAGTTCGAGCCGCCTCCGACGCATCCCACGAGGTAGTCAGGCTTCTCACCCAGCTTCTGGAACTGCAGCATCGTCTCCTGTCCGATGATGGTCTGATGCAACATCACGTGGTTGAGGACGCTGCCGAGGCTGTACTTCGCATTGCCGTCCTTGATGCAGGCTTCGAGCGCCTCGCTGATCGCGATGCCCAGTGAGCCCGGGTGGTTCTTGTCCTTGGCGAGAAGCGACCTGCCGAACTCGGTCTGGTCGCTGGGCGACGGGAATACCTGGCTGCCGAACAGGCGCATGACCTCTCTCCTATACGGCTTCTGGTCGTAGCTCGCCCTTACCATGTATACCTGGCACGTCATGTCGAAATGACTGCATGCCAAACTGAGAGCCGACCCCCACTGTCCAGCGCCGGTCTCCGTCGTGAGCCGCTCCACACCCTCCATCTTGTTGTAATATGCCTGGGCGAGAGCGGTGTTCGTTTTGTGGCTGCCAGCCGGGGACATGTCCTCGCGCTTGAAGTAGATCTTGGCCGGCGTCTTCAGCTTCTCCTCCAGCCTCACAGCCCTCTGAAGCGGACTCGGCCTGTTGATCATCATGTATGAGTCGAGGACCTCCTCGGGTATGTCGATGTAACTCTCCGAGGACATCTCCTGCGCTATGAGCGCCTTCGGGAAGATGGCTTCAAGGTCCGATGGCGAAATGGGCTCCTTGGTGGCCGGGTTCAGCGGTGGCGGAAGCGGCGTCGGCAGGTCCGGCAGGATGTTGTACCATTTCCTTGGCATCTCTTCAGGTGTGAGCGTTGTCCTTATCGATCTCAATTCGTTCCCTCCTTGGTCTTGGAAGAAAGTTGATGTCTGGTACAATATATAGCTTTTTCCAGCATCATTGCACATTGTTGTACGCGAAATCGGCGCGCATGGTCGTCTCGGCGGTCATTTCAGGTAGATCAACCTCGACAGTCTGCGGTCCCATGTCCAGTCGTCCTCGGAGACCGCCTCCTCGCGCCTGGAGACCATATAGTTGAGCTTCGCGTCCATGTCATCCGCCATGTGGACAAGCAATGCCTCGGGCATCATCGGCTCGACCGGCGACCCCCACTCCTTCCTGCCATGATGCGAGAGGATCACATGCTTCAGTTTCAGGGCGAGATCCTCTGGGAATCCATCGATTGAGCGCAACCTGTCAACCAGGAGTTCGTAGCTGATGACGAGGTGGCCGATGAGATTGCCCTCAGGCGTGTGGTTCGTGTTGGCAGCGACCACGTAAGTCCGCGTCTTTCCGATGTCATGCAGCAGCGCCCCTGCGATTACGAGATCTCTGTCCAGTCCGGGCTGCAGCAGGAGCATCTTGGAGCAGGTCTCCACCACTGTCAGGGTGTGATTGAGCAGCCCACCTATTGCCGCAGAGTGGAACTGGACTGAAGCTGGACACGCACAGAACGATTCCATGAATCCCTCATCCTCGAACAGGTCGGTCAGGAGCCGGTTCAGATGCGGCTCCTCCACGGCTCGGACGGATCGCATCAGCCTTTCCTTCATCTCGGGGATGCCATCAAGGGTTGCCAGCAGAGCAGAGGCGTCGTAGTCCTCCGGGCTCAGCCTCTCGATCACACCGCCGTCCTTCTCGCTGACCGATATCTCGAGCTGGCTTCTGTACTCCCCAGCCTCGCCCTTGATATGCACGACGCCACCTCGTTCGAGCATAATCTGGAGGTTCTTCACGCGTTCTCGGTCGTCTCCTCCCCAGTACTTCACCGTTATCTGTCCCGTCCTGTCACCGGCCCTGAACTCGAACATGTGTCCGTATTTGTACTCGGTTACTGGCTTCTTGTACGCCACAGAGAAGTATGAGTCGACGCCGTCTCCCGCCTTGAGCGCGCTAATGAACTGCTTGTCCGTTGTCATCTTCCTTCCCCCTCCTGGCTTCGAGGAGATCACCTTGATTGCGTTCAAGCCGTATATCACTTCCACCTGGAGTGGGCCGGAAGTGTACGAGCATCACATGCAGCTCGTGGTATGCTCAATCGCCGTCCCCACGGCCACATGCCCGGACGATGCTTCGGACTTCCGATCACCCACGGGCGGCCATGGACATGGTGCTTAGAGTACTGTTTGGGATACACGTAGCGTAGACGTCGAACTGCCATTGGCCAGGCTATAAGTCAGACGCCCTTTGCCTTGAGCAGGTGGGCCATGCGCTTCCCCAGTGCTCGGGCGGAAGCGAGTCCCTCCTCGTCCTCGGCTATCTCCCCTTTATCGTTGGCAGTACCCATCGCTCCATATGCCCCGCCTCCGGCGTTCGCGAACTGCATGTCGTGAGTCATGAAATAGACGGCTATCTGGTTGACCGTGAGCTCCTGACCGCCGTGCGTCGCACCGCCACAGCTAAGCGCCCCGCCGATCTTGTCCTTGAGTTCCGACTCCTGATAGGGCATGACCGATCTGTCCATTAGGGCCTTGAGCTGCGCGGTGACCCCTCCGAAGTAGACGGGGGAGCCGATCAGTATTCCGTCGGCCTTCACCATCTTCTTCAGGACGGGGATGGCGTCGTCGTCGATCGGGCAGCTCCACGCGTCGTCGTAGCACGCGTCACACGCATTGCACGGTCTGACCTCCCTGTCGGCGAGGGAGACGCGCTCGACCTCCAAGCCCTCCTGCCTCAGCACTTCCTCTGCAGCGTTCAGCATGCCGTCTATGTTCCCGTCCTTCCTCGGGCTCCCGTTTATAGTCAGAACCTTGGCCATTGGCAACACCCGTTACGGCCCCGTCATGGTCGACCGAAAATAAATCTGCTCCGGCCCCTGCACCCCGCGGGGCCGGCAGCCCTGCTTTCCCTCTTCTTGTTCTACCAACATCGTGAGTACCCGCAGGTCCGGCACACCACGCATCCTTCAACGTATTCCACCATGCTCCCGCATTCCGGGCATTCGGGGCATACCTCTCCCTTGTCCACATGGTTCTGCTTCTGTGGGCCTGGTCCTTCCGACCATGCGCCAGCACCATTGCCTGCCTCTGCTGTGGCGGATCGCTCCTTGGTGTACCGCTCCAGCGCCTTGGCGACCGCGTCGCTGCAGGAGAGCACCATGCCCCCTGGCTGCCACAGCGGCGACGGGCATCTTATCCCTCTGAGCTGTTTCACTATCGACTCGGGCTCGATCCCCGATCTCAGCGCGAGCGACAGAAGCCGCCCGATCGCTTCGGACTGGGACGCCGTGCATCCTCCAGACTTGCCCATCTGCGTGAATACCTCGCAGAGGCCGTTCTCGTCCTCGTTTATCGTCACGTAGAGATGCCCGCACCCCGTCTCGATGCGCTGCGTCGTCCCCTTCGTTAGGTACGGCCGGGGCCTGGGCGCCCGCGAGTCCTCTCTCTCCTCGTCTGATTCATCATCCGTCGCCTTCGACTCCTTCTCGCCGACGCTGAGGACCTGGTCATCCCTGCTCCCATATCGATAGACCGTCACTCCCTTGCATCCGAGCTTGTAGGCGAGGAGGTACACATTCTCGACATCCGCGACCGTCGCGTCGTTCGGGAAATTGACGGTCTTCGATACCGCGTTGTCGGTGTGCTCCTGGAAAGCCGCCTGCATCCGTACGTGCGCCTCGGGGGTGATGTCCAGGGCGGTCACGAAAAGCTTCGCGATGTCCTCGGGAACCCCCTTGACGTCCGCCACTGACCCCTGAGCCGCTATCTCCTTCATCAGGTCCGCGGAGTAGAACCCCCTCTCCTTGGCGACCTCCTCGAAAATGGGGTTGACCTCGGGGAGTATGTCTCTGTCCATCACATTCCTCACATACGCTACTGCGAAGATGGGCTCGATGCCGCTCGAGGCAGCGGCGATGATGCTGATGGTGCCCGTGGGGGCGATCGTCGTCACCGTCGCATTGCGCAGCCTGCCGTACCTGTCAGCGAGGATGCTCTCCTTGAAGTTGGGGAAGCTGCCCCTCTCGGAGGCGAGCGCCTCCGACGCCTTGTGTCCCTCGTCGTCTATGAACTTCATGATGTCCGCACCGAGGCTCATCGCCTCGTCCGAGTCGTACGGGGTGCCAAGGCGCAGAAGCATGTCGGCGAAGCCCATCACGCCAAGCCCTATCTTCCTGTTCGCCTTTGTCATCTCCTCTATCTGCGGGAGCGGATACTTGTTCACGTCAATGACGTTATCGAGGAACCGTACCGCCCAGTGGACAGTCTCCCTGAGCCTCGCGTAGTCCACGGCCAGCCGCCCGTCCTCCATCCTGAGCATCTTCGATAGGTTGATGGAGCCGAGGTTGCAGGACTCGTACGGGAGAAGCGGCTGCTCCCCGCATGGGTTGGTGCTCTCGATCTCGCCGACGGCAGGTGTCGGATTGTCCCTGTTTATCTTGTCGATGAACACTACGCCCGGCTCGCCGTTGCGCCAGGCCATGTTGATTATCATGTCGAAGACCTTCCGCGCCTTCATCTTGGAGACGCCTTCGCGCGACCGCGGGCTGACGAGATCGTATTCCGCGTCCTTCTCAAGGGCGTCCATGAACTTGTCCGTCAGCGCCACCGATATGTTGAAGTTGGTCAGCTTCGAGCTGTCCCTCTTACTCGTTATGAACGCGACTATGTCCGGGTGGTCCACGCGTAGTATGCCCATGTTCGCCCCCCTGCGCGTGCCCCCTTGCTTGATTGTCTCCGTAGCTGTGTTGAAGACTTCCATGAACGATATGGGCCCACTCGACACCCCAGCAGTGCTCTTCACGGAGTCGCGCGCGGGCCTAAGTCTTGAGAAGCTGAATCCTGTGCCGCCCCCACTGTTGTGAGAGATGAACCCGTCCGCGAGATACGCGTGCGTCCCACTGACGGTGAGGTCCACAACCTCCCTCTTCCCCGCGGGAACGACTTCCTCCACGCAGACATAGTAATGCCCCTCGTCGTCCGCCTCGTCATGACCGGAGCCAGATGAAGAAACAGCACAGATTGCCGCCTCAGTCTCCAGCCTATCGAGCCTCCGGTTCAACAGCATCGAATCGAAGCCGATCTTCTCTCTGAAGACCTCGAAACCGGACCGTGTGCAGACGGTAAGCTTCGAGCTCTGTCTGTGTGTGGTCACGCCGACATAGAACAGCATGGCCTGGAATCTGCGGGCGAGCGCCTCAGACCCGGTGTCGATAGAGACTACTCCTTCGGCCGAGATCCAACCATGGCTCGTGAACGCGTCTCTCATGAACTCACACAGTGCGGGCTCGTCCGCCCTGATCAGCCTGTCATCGATCCCGTGTTCCGCGACCTCGGAGAATCCGCACTCGACCTTGTCGAGCGTCCCGCCCAGCCAGCCTCCAAGTTTCATCACGAGTGTGTCGTGCTTCTCGAGGTCGCCGATGCGTTTCCAGTCGAAAGTCCCGTCCACCTGCATCACCATGAGCCGGTGCAGTGCGGTGCCAGTGATCGAATATCCCTCAGCCGTCTCGACAGTGAATACTTCTTGTACTCCGTTCGAGTGGTTCTCCTCGACCAAGTCCATTCCTTCGTGCGTCTCTATCCACGAACCACCGTCGACGGAGCCTATGGTCCTGCATCCGGCATCTGTCATCACGAGGGTCTCCGGCACGAGGCATTTGTGTATCAAGGCGGTGAACTTAATCGCGTCGAAGATCTCCTCCATGGAGTCTCCCACTGGAAGAACGAAACACGCGGAGAGCTGTCCCAGCTCTCTGCCGGCGTTCATGAGTGTGGGGCTGTTTGGCATGAAGTACTGGCGTGCCATCAGCTCGTAGAACCGCTCTGCGACTGCCTCGACCTCCGCGTCCGATTTGCCGTAGTTGGCCTCAGCGGTAGCTATAGCCCTAGCCACTCTCTCGAAAAGCTCACGAGGTGTCTCCGTGGGCTTCCCATCGTCATCCTTTCGGAGATATCGCCGCTCCAGGACGGTCTTCGCATTGGCCCCTATCTGTGGCTCGAGGCTCCAGCCTGGTCCCTTCGCCATCTCGCCATTGGTGGGGGCGACAGTACCCCCTCTTGATTGATGCGGCTCAGCCGACATTTTCCCCCTCTGACTCGCAGTTGATCGCGATGTTTATGGCAACCCTTTCCCGCGCCCGTCGATGGTCCATCCACCAGGTTCATCGCAGCACAGGGACAACCCCCTCTGGCTGCGTAGGGTGCGAAAAGCTTTGCTGTTGAGCGTAGCCTGCGCAATTGGGTTACGTGGGTAAAAGGACTTTTCCGACATGACTTGGTAACAGTTCACCGCACTTTTCCACAGGAAGTGCAAGTATTTGTTATCAAGATGGTTATCATGTTTGTTATCAATGCATCGCGCCAGTTCTTCTGTGCAACAGTTGTTTGCCATCCTCGACAGAATCTCAAGACACCCCCATATAGTTAACGGTGATATCGTCCCCATTAGCTGCCCGGCGCTCTTGCCCCGAGTCTGTCGAAATCCTCTGGTAAGTTTGAATATCAGGTTTCGTAATGTGGTGGTAGCGTTTAAGGAGCGGATACTCGTGCGGATCAAGGTCAAGTTGTTCGCCTCTTTCCGGGACATTGTGGGGAAGAAGGAAGAGGATGTTGAGATCGAGGAAGGTGCCACTGTCCAGATGCTCCTGGAGCAGTACATTGACCGGTTCCCGGACATGGCGAGATTTCGCGAACACATCATACTCTCTGTGAACAGGGAGTATGGTCCTTCGAAGCTGACACTGAAGGACGGTGACGAGGTGTCGTTCCTTCCGCCTGTGAGTGGAGGGTGACCATCCGAGCGTATTTTCTGGAGAATCAGTATATACAACCGGTGACATAACGCCGCCATAACAGGGCCATCCTCGGCGCACTGGCTCCAAGGGGTCAGGTCGTCGCAGACCCAATGCTACGAAGGTGTGACATACGATGTTTGTATCACGGTTCTTGCCCACTTTGACCATCTGCATGTTCGTCGTCGTGCTTGCAACCCCGGCTTCCTCAGGCCCATTCACGAATGGCATGGACGGAACGATGGATGTCACTATTGCCGCTGGTCCCTCTCCGGACTATGTCTACAGGAACTTCACGGTGATCAAGGATATCCTGTATGCAACGGAAGCGGAGTTCCCTGGGATCGCCAAGGTCATCGACATAGGCGATAGCTGGGAGAAGACGCAGGGCATCGCAGACAGGGACATCCTGGCAATCAAGATATCCGATAACGTGGAGATCGATGAAGGCGAGCCAGAGGTCTTGATAATGGCTCTCCAGCACGCCAGGGAATGGCCGGCCGCGGAGATCGCGACGCAGCTCATCGAGAACATGACGGCCCTGTACGGCTCAGATGATAGGATCAGCTGGCTGGTCGACAACAGGGAGACTTGGATCGTCCCCGTTGTAAATCCTGACGGTCTCGACTATTCCATGGCCGACCCTCTGAACGACGGCTGGCGGAAGAACAGGCGGGACAACGGTGACGGCACTTTCGGTGTCGACCTCAACAGAAACTACAACGGTTCCCAGAACGGCGACCCCCTCGGTGAATGGGGCGGTGCTGGCACCTCCAGTTACACGTCCAACGACCTTTATTGCGGCGAATACCCTTTCTCGGAGCCCGAAACGCAGGCGATTCGCGACCTGGCCCTCAACCGGAGCTTCGTCGCGGCGATAGACTTCCACACTTATTCCGACCTCGTGATGTGGCCATGGGGGTACACGACCGACCTGCCCCCGGACAACGATGATCTCGTGAGGATCGGCAACGCTCTAGCAGCCCTCAACGGATACACAGCGGACCAGTCTGTAGGTCTGTATCCTACAACGGGGGATTCCCTCGATTGGCTATATGGTGGCGTGGATGTGTATGCGATACTCTTCGAGGTCGGCGGTTCGCAGGATGGGTTCCATCCCGAGGAAGAGGATACAGTGCTCGCTCAAATAGCGGAGAACATCCCACCTGCGCTGCTTCTGATTGAAATGGCTGGGGACAGGAACGACCGCCAGTTCGACATCGACCATGTGCCGCTGAGCGGCTCGGTCCCTGTGGACGCAGACCTTGATATCGAGGCGGACATCACGGCGGCAAGAGGAGTCGACACGGACTCGACCACGTTGCATTACCGCGTGAACGGCGGCAGCTGGGTCGATGTGTCCATGCCCAAGACTTCGGGGAACGACACATACTCTGTCGAGATGCCCTTCCCTGGGGCAGGCGCCAGCGTGGAGTATTTCATCTCAGCCTCGGATGAGGGCGGTGTGAGCCTCTCATCGCCGATGTACGCACCGTACGATGTGCACATATTCTCGATCCTCCTCGACGATGAAGACCCAGTCGCCGACGCAGGGGCGGACATCTCAGGCTATGTGGGCATGCCTGTGCCCTTCACGGGTTCCGGCTCGACGGATGATGTCGGCATAGACAACTACACTTGGAGTTTCACGTACGACTCGTCACCGGTCGAGCTCTATGGTGTGTCTCCGTCGTACACGTTCTTGGACGAGGGGGAATATGTCGTGACGCTCGTCGTCAGAGACACCTCGGGCAATACGGACAGCGACGCCGTGATTGTGACCATCTCCTCGGAAGCCATACCTGAGTTCAGTCAGGTCGTCCTTCCGGTGGTCGCACTCTTGGCGTTGTTCACCGTCTTCCGCTTTGGTCGCGGTCGGAAACTGGACGAGTGACCTCACCCGCTGACGCAGGTCATGAAGCCATCACTCGAGGAGAATCGTTCTCAGGTGCTCCCCTTTCTCGCACTGGACGTCTCCGCTCTCGACAGAGGATATCTTGAACCTCATGCCCTCCAACGCGCCCAAGGGCTTGCACAGTCGGTAATTCGGGCATCTGAGGTACTTGCATTCGATCTCTTCGAATGTCAGCATGGCCCCTTCGAGAGCGGCCTTCGCGGGGATCATCGCCCGCATCGGTATCTTCTCGACCTCGACCACCCTTACGCCGTCCTCGTGGATCCTGCACTCGTGCTGCACTTCCCTGATGCTCCTCACGCGGTATCTCCTGTTCTCCTCCAGGTGGAAGCATACGTTCCTCACCTTGCAGTCCCTGCATTCTGCCAGAGGGCCGCCAAAAACGAACTCGAAGCCTACCTTACACTGCATCTTGCCTACGACTGTGACCAGTACCATACCTTACACCCCTCGTTGCCGCTTGTTCAGATCACCTTTGTGATCCCTGCCAGTCGCTCAGCGGCGTCGGGGGTCAACCCTCTGTCTCCTAGGATGGTGTACCTGTCTTTCCTTATCTCGTGCGCGTGCACGAGAGCGTCTATCACCTGCTCCGCCGGTATGCCGAGCTCCTCCGCACTCGTCGGCGCGCCTATCTGGCGCAGGGCTTCGCGGAGTCTCTCCCAGTCACCTCCGTGGAGATACATCATCATGATTGACCCGACGCCGCACTGCTCCCCGTGGAGAGCCTTGCCTGGCGCCGCTTTATCGAGAACGTGTGAGAACATGTGCTCAGAGCCGCTCGTAGGCCGCGAGGAGCTCGCCACAGCCATGGATATCCCGGAGATTATGATGGGCCTTATGGCCACCCAGACGCTGTCCTCCAGGTTGGGTTTTATCGCCGAGGCGTTTTCTATGATGGACTCAGCGGCGTACTTGGCGAGGTTCGCCGCGCTCGAGCTGAAGAACTCGCCTCTCAGCCTCGACGCGAGCTCCCAATCCAGCACGGCCGTTGTGTTCGATATGACGTCCGCACACCCGGATGCGAGCAGTCTGTACGGGGCCTTCACTATCAGCGCTGTGTCAGCCACCACTCCGAGGGGCACGCTCGCATTGAGCGACAGCGAGTTACCACCGTCCTTGATGGACGCCCTGGGACTTGCGATGCCGTCGTGGGACGCGGAAGTGGGCACGCTCAGGAACGGCATTCTCAGGTTGCCTGACGCGAGTTTCGCGAGGTCGATCTTGCTGCCGCCCCCGACACCGATCAGGAAGGACGCGCCGACCTCCTTCGTGTGTTCCTCGACCTTCACGAGGTTATCCCTGCTGGCTTCCCCCACCGTGATAGTGTGGACCTCGTAGCCATGCTCTTCGAGTATGCTAGCCACCAGCTTTGCCGCGAGGTTGCCAGTCGTCGTGCCGGTCACGAGGAGGACCGGGCCGTCGAGCTCGAAATCCTTGGACATCTGCCCAATCTCGCGGACCACATCGTGTCCTGCGAGGACCTGTCTGGGGAAATGCATGGCTTTAGCCTTTGTGAAACCGTCCGTCGTCAATGCCGTAACCTTCGTTCAGGTATGATAGCCCTCATCTTCAACTTATCTCTTACTATATCCGCAGTGACATATTTATCAGGCGGGGTCTGGCCTCAGAATGCCTTCATGACTGACACGGTCGAGACCTTCTGCATCCGCTCGATGAGGTCGTCCATCCTGAACGGCTTGGGGAGGAACTCCGTCGCCCCAGCTTCCCTGGCCTCCTTCTCCACGAGGACGTCCGCACTCACGAATATGACTTTCTGGTTAGGGTTAAGCCTCATGATCTCGCGCGTCGCTTCGACCCCGTTCATGACGGGCATCCTGTGGTCCATGATCACCACATCCGGCTTCTCGAAGGAGTCACTGTATCTCCTAATGGCCTCCTCTCCGTCGAAGGCTGTGCCCATCACCTTGTACCCTCTCAGCTGCAGGATGTCCCTGTACAGCTCGACTATGAACAGCTCATCATCTACAATCAGAACACTTGTCATGTGCTGACCGCTCCCCTGTATGTCATCAAGAATGCGCCCCCGCGTTCGTTGCAGCAGTCAATCTCTATCTCTCCACCGAGCGTCTCCACCATCATCTTCGACAGCAAGATGCCAGCGAGTCTCACGGTCTTGGAACGAGACTCGCCAGACTCGCTCACGATGGTGTCCAGGTCGAGATTCTTGGAGAGGGCCAGGTTCGAGTCCTCAAGGCGCACACGCCATGTGAGTCCATCGGTTCCCGGTCGTTCCGTCTTTATCGTTATCTCCGGTGACTCGGATGGGTCAAGCTGTACCATGTTGATGAGTGCGTTGAGGATCGACTGCGAGACCATGTCCTTCGAATCCATAACGACAGCTTCTGGGCTGCTCTCGACCGTCAGGCGCACTCCTCGGTGCGGCAATATGTCGTTGAGTGCGTGGATCGCCTTTGCGACCTCGTCCGCCAGGACGACCGTCGTCGTCCTCAGATCGTCTTCCTTCTGGAGCAGGCAGAGCTTGTTGATGCTCTCCACCAGCAGTGTTGAGATCCTTATCTGCGACGTTGCTCTCTCCGCGTGCTCCATCGCCCTGTCGTCCAGGGATGACGAAGATGTCATGAACTCGATGCTGCTCAGCACCGTTTGGTTCAGATTGAGAATATCATGACTCAAGAGGTCCATGTACGCCGGGAGCTCTTCGCCGAGTCCCAGACTCTGCTTTTCACCGTTCAAAGCCGTTGCTCCTAAGATGATGCCCTAGGCGAAGTTAAGGTGATGATGGCTTAATAACTCATTCGGCAAAATTCGCCGTTCTGGCCAGGCTCCAGCAAGACTGTCCTGCCAACGATGTGCAATGATGGACGTAATTGTCGTGGGCGCTCACGTGAAGTTGTCCAGAGTCTTCACATTCGACGACGTCGCGACCTCCGTACCCTCTGTCACCCATTTCCAGTAGTTCTCCGGGAGCGTCTCACTATAGTACTCGGGGTCCTTCTTCGAATTCAGGTTCTTCATATCTGACAGCAGCAGCCAGAAACGCTTGGCGTCCTTCCTCTCTTTCCTGCTCGGGAACCTGTCACGCGACTCTATCAGTATCTCGTTGTTCAAGCATATATGGGCGTGCTCCTCGTCGAGTATCACGACCGCATAGCCTGGTTTCCTGCGGGCGAAGTGTCTGAGGACAAGGTCGACAACCCTGTGCTCGAAGCTCGCGCGGCCTATGATCGCCTTGTTGGCGGAGTCCTCCGTGAACGACAGGAAGTCCCGTGCCCTGCGGAACTCTCCGGTCACTCGGCGGACTCTGTCCTTCATCTCATTCGCCTCCGGGGTTTCCTGGGAGAGATACGCCTTGGTGCCTTTCTTCTCTATCAGTTCGAGCACCCTGAAGACCAGCTGGTATCTGTCCCTGGCAGCGAACCTAGATGCCCAGAATATCTCGTCCTCGAGTATGCCGTTCAGCTTCTCGTTCTCAAGGAAGTCCAGTCCGCCGAACCTTTCCCTGAATTCAGAATAGAGCTCGTCGTAGTCCGCCTTGTCCGCGTCGAGTGTCTCCTCGAAGAAGAACTTCTGGCCTCGCGTGCTCTCGATTGGCTTGCCGTTGTGGACCCTGCTTGCGAGATACGCGGTGACGATGGACTGCGGCGAAGGACTGAAGAGAACGAGCATCTCGCGACACACCTCGGAAGGGTGAATTATACGCGATATCAAATATAAACTTTGGGGGAGGCGCGGCGACAAGCACCCCCATTCAAAAAGAATATCTACGTCTCTGCGCATGGAAAGTACGCTTGACCAAGATAGCCCATGGTGGCAATCCAGACGAACCGGCGGAGGCGTCCGCCCTGTTCGCCAAGGCGAATGAGGCATACGACAGGGGCGAGTACATGCTCGCGATCGAGCTCTTGGACGGGGCGATCGCCAAGGGGCTGTCGAGTATCGTCGCCCTGAACAACAAGGGCGCGGCCCTCGATGCCATTGGCAGGAGGCTCGAGGCCGCCGAGTGCTACAGGTCAGCGATATCCGAATCACCTTCGTACGAGCTTGCGTGGCACAACCTGGGCAACTGTCTGTTCGCTCAGGAACGATATTGGCAGGCATCAAGGGCGTATTCGAAGGCCCATCGGCTCAATCACGACCGCGCGGAGAACCTCATCGGACTGGCGGAGTCGTACAACGAGATCGGCCTTCGCAGGCGCGCCAGGATGACTACGCGGAAGATATCCGTTCCATCAGGAGGCGACAGGTCCCTATGGCTGATCAAAGCCGACCTGTATGTCGAGGCGCGGGACGGCGCGTCGGCTGTCGAATGCTGCAAGTGGTACATCGCGTCGAACCCGGACGACGCCCTCGGCTACGTCCACCTCGGGGGCGTGAGACACACGCTCGGCGAGTACGAGGAGGCGATCATGTCTTTTGAGAAGGCGCTCAAACGGTCTCCTAACGACCCGCAGATATGGAACAACTTCGGGTACAGCTGCTTCTGTGCCGGACAGGCCGACAGGGCCCTCGCGGCCTTCGACAGGGCAATCGAGATAAGTCCCGAATACAAACACGCGTGGTACAACAAGGGATATTGCCTGCACGGGGTCGACCGCCTGAAGGAGGCGGTGAAGTGCTACACGAAGGCGCTCGAGATAGACGCTGTCGACCCGATCCTGCTCAACAACCTCGGCAACGCCCTGTACAACCTGGGTCATTACGCCGAGTCCATCCCCCGCTTCGTCGACGCGATCAACGTTGACCCGGACTACGAGATCGCGTGGAACAACATAGGGAACGCCCTGGAGAAGATGGGCAGATACGGGGACGCGATCCCCTTCCACAACAGGTCGCTCGAGATACGTCCGGACTTCGACTATGCTCTGTTTGCGAAGGGAGTGTGCAAGGCCGCAGTGGGAGAACCCGAGGAAGGCTACGAGCTGCTGCTCGAGTCGCTCGACATCAACCCCTCGTACGAGGAGGCATGGAAGGCAAGGTCGTCGGTGGCGAGACAGCTTGGGAGGATGGACGATGCTCTTTCCTCGATCGACAACGCGTTGGCGATCAACCCTCTGCTCTGCGACGGATGGCTGGACCGTGGCGACCTGTTGTTGGAGATGGGCGATGGAGCCGGTGCTCATGAGTCATTCTCGAAGGCGTTCAGCTGCGCCGACGAGCTCCGGTCACGATATGCCTATGATGGCGACCCGTGGAACTTCAGAGCGATAGCGCTCATGCGTCTCGGAAGGCACGCCGAGGCACTCGATTCAGCCGTCCGAGCAGTCATATCTCGCCATCCAGACATGTCCGCTCTGCCGTTGGCATTGGAGATATGCAGGGTCTACGACATTCCCGAGATCCCGCCAGAGCTGACGGAGGCGATGGAGCGACACGGAGGCATCGACTTCGTTCTTCCGTATGCGGTCTTCTTGGCCCACAGGGGTGATTGGGACGGCGTCGTTACCAAGTTGTCCGCCTTTGCCTCGGAAGACCTGACAGCCACTGGGCGCACAACTCTCGTCAGGGCCCTGGTCCGTGCCAGGGGGCGCGATGCCGCGTCCGTGTTGGTGGCGCGTTGTCCGCCCGACGAGCGCCGCAGACTTGCCGCGGAGGTGGCGTACACGAACGGTGATTGGGACGAGGCCGTGGAGGGGCTTCGTGCGGTCTTGGACGGATCTCCAGGAGACCACACTGCAGCCCTGTGTCTTGCCAACGCCCTACTCGGCCTGGACAGGTTCGAGGATGCGTTGGACGCGGCAATGATGGCATCGGGCATAGACAGGAACGATTGGGAGCCGTTCGAGATCATGGTGAGGGCGTTTGAGGCGCTTGGCAAAGCGAAAAACGCCGATGCGGCACGCGCCCGCGCCGAGGAGCTGAAGTGGAGATGTGGTGCAGAGCCAGCTGGGATGCGGTCCGCGGGGTGAATCCTTGACCGAATACAAGATACGGAGACGGCACAGGCTGCGTCAGAAGGAGATCGAGAGCCTGTTCTCGACCATTGATGACGCGATGGGAACGAAGACCGTCACGGAGACTGCGATCGTGGACAGAGCCGAGGCACCGGATTTCGATGTGCTCCTCATCGACAACTTATTGGTCGCCATGGTGGTCGAAGGCGCGCCCTTCCTGACGGTCCGTGGCATTCTGAAATATGGAGCCACCAAGCGATTCGTGACAGTAGACATGGGCGCTGTCAAGTTCGTCGCGAACGGCGCAGACGTGATGGGCCCTGGCATCGTCGAGGTCGCCGATTCGATATCGGAGGGCGACCTCGTCTGGGTCAGGGACGAGAGGAACTCCAGGCCGCTGGCGATAGGACGAGCCGTCATGTCCGCCGAGGAGATGCGAAAGAAGCCCAAGGGGAAGGCGGTGCTGTCCATTCATCACGTCGGGGACAAGCTTTGGCTCATAGATGACGAGGGGCATCCTTGAGGTTCCCCCTGGTGGAGACGCCCCTTCTCGGTGTAGAACGCGCAGACAAATCCGTGGTTTGTTAGATAGACGCATTCGCATGACCCGCGCATGTATTACCCCCGACCCCTAGCGGCGACCGGCCGGGAGGATGTGCCTGGCCATGCAGGATAGGCTTTATATCTGAACAAGGTTATACCTCTTCCAGAGGGATGCACAGTGACAATTCTGAAGAAGAAGGCCTTCCCTTCATCGCAGGAATCAGAAGGTAGACAACACTCCAGTGCCGAGCAGTACATCGACCTGAGCGAGATGTCGTTCGATGACGAGCACATCTTGAGCGGCGACGAATCTGGCACGGTTGTGAAGGTCGGCGAGCTGTTCAGGTACGAGGACCTTTCGATGTTGACAAGCGAGGTGTATGCCGGCAACATAGTCATCCTTGATTTCACATCGATAGCCAACGACGACCTGACGATGAAGCGGATCACATCCGAACTGAAGAACGTCGCGCGGGACGTGAACGGTGACCTGGCGGGGGTCGGCAAGAACCTGCTGATGGCAACGCCACAGGGTGTGAAGATCGACAGGAACAAGATCAAAGGCGGCTTCTGAACGCAACCGGACCGAGGAAACCATCTCCTTTATATCCAGCGATAGCTGGATTGCTTAACGGGAGGTTGTGCAGACGCTGTCTGGGGTAGGTCGAAGTCGCCAGCAGGTCTCATCATTCTGCGATGGGAGGTGTGGCCATGAACTGTCCATCCCGGAACAACAGCGTCAGATATCCGTGGTGTATCTTCGAGTGCCGCATCTTGACGGCCCTTATCCTAAGCTGCACATCGGACTCGCCGACGTCCACGAACTTGAGGAGCAGCGTGCCATCCGCTAGGTAATCCTCGTGGAACGGTCCGTAAGCGCTTCCGTTCTGCTGCGTCTCCGATATGAGGAATGTCGTGACGCCAAGTCTCTTGAGGAACCCGAAGAAGTGGAACAGCTCCTGCCTGGGGCTCTGGATATGCGTGAGCGAGTACACGGCCGTCAACGAGTCGATGACGATCACTTCGACACCCTCGTTCTCGACCTTCTTCCTCAGATACTCCTTCAGTATCTTGAACCAGTCCCTTCCGATGTCGGCGTCCGTGTGCTCCAGACGGAGCTTGCCTATGTCCACTATGAAGAACTTGTTCTCGTCGATGGCGCCGAAGCCGAGCCGGTCCATGCATTCCAGGAGGCTGTCCTTGCTCTCCTCGATGCTCACATAAAGGACATTCACCCCTCTCTTGCTGACATTGTTGTACAGCAGGTTGAGGGCGATCGACGACTTCATCGTTCCTGGCGTGCCCGCAAGGAGGACGACGTGGCCTTTGCGGATGCCTCCGCCTATCTTGTTGTCGAATCCATCGATGTAAGTGAGTATCCTGTCTTCACTGGGTTCAGCACGGGATTGCATGGGGGGGACCCTCCTCGCGATATCATCACAATCATAATCGAGTCTTAAAAGTATTTGCACCGAACTGCGCAGTCGTGGCCCGGGCCCACTGCCAACCTTTTTCTACTAGTTGCGCGGGTCGGCGCATGCCCCGCAGCGCCGGTCGACTTATGCATCCACTCGGTGAAATATTATATGCGGCGATGCTCTCTCTGACATCCGTGGAAGGCTACAAGGTCATCAGGGATTCTGTCCACGGAAGTGTGCGGGTCGACTCCCCGTTCCTGCCGCTCATGGAGTCGAACGAGCTCCAACGATTGCACGGAGTGCACCAGCTAGGCCTTGCGAACCTCGTCTATCCAGGTGCGAACCACACACGACTCGAGCATTCACTTGGTGCTTTTTCGGTCGCCGACCGTATGAGCGCTTCGTTGCGCCTCAAGGAGGACGAAGCGGCGATCGTCAAGTGCGCCGCCCTGCTCCACGACATAGGCCATCTTCCCTACTCCCACACGTTCGAGATGGTCCTGCACGAGCAGTTCGGGATCGACCATGTGGAGATATCTAAACGGCTGGTCCTCGGACAGGACACGGTGGTCTCAGAGGAGGAGAGCGCCGTGCTCGGGGAGGAACTGCGCGTCGTTGACGCTCTGGAGCGGCAGGGCATAGATCCCAAGGTCGTCTCGGCTCTCCTGACCGGGGCGGCAAGAGACGAGCAAGAACAGAAGACGCTTGGGGGCCACCGCGGCCAGGCGCACTTCAACGACAGGAGGTACCTGGGGCAGATGATATGCGGCCCCGTGGACGTCGACCAGCTCGACTATCTCATGCGCGACGCGCACTACACCGGAGTTGCTTACGGCGTGATAGACCTGGACCGTCTCATGGACACGGTCGGGGTGTTCAACGGCGACCTCGTCGTCGGCAAGGGTGGCGCGAGCGCAGTGGAGGGTATGCTGGTCGCTAGGGCGCTCATGTTCTCAACGGTGTACTACCACAAGACGGTGAGGATAGCCGAGCTCATGCTCGCCAAGGCGGTTGAGATGTTGGACTCGGACGACATCGAGGCGGTCTTCAAGATGACCGATTCGAGCCTTCTTTCGCACCTCGTGTCGCAGGGGGGGTACTCGCGTGAGGTCGCGACCAGGATCAAGTACCGCCGCCTCTTCAAGAAGGCCTTCGCAATCGCTGCCCAGGACGTGGAAGACAACCAGTGGGACGCCGTGGAGGAGATGGGAGATTTCAAGAAGCGCAGACGGCTCGAGGAGGACATCGCTGCAAAGGCTGGGATAGACCCGGGGCATGTGGTGATCGACATACCCTCCCATGAGCTCCCGGTCTCAGAACCCCGGATGTCGCTAATGGACATCCGCATAGTGGACGGCGACAAGGTCCGGTTGCTGCCCCGCGTGAGCTCTATCACGCAATCGTTGCAGAGCAGGCGGGTATACGAGTGGGCGGTCATGGTCGCATGCCCCGCGGACTGCATAGAACGAGTGGCGCGCGCTGCTCAGAAGCTCATCGCCCTGTGACTTTGGCTTCAGCCTTTCATTACACCCATCGGTCGCAGCCGCGCGACCATTCGCGAGATTCCGGCGCCATGAGCTATGCCGACCACCTCGTCGACATCCTTGTACGCTCCTGGTGCCTCCTCGACTATCCCGTCCTTTGATGCCGCGCGGACGTAGATACCGTCCTTTCTAAGGGCGGACACGACTTCGTTCACCGAGAAGCGCTTCGTCGCGGCGGTCCTCGACATCTGTCTTCCAGCGCCGTGACAGGTGGAGCCGAAGGTCTCCGCCATCGCGCCAGCCGTGCCCACCAGGACGTAGCTCGCGCTGCCCATATCCCCGGGTATCAACACAGGCTGTCCGACGGATCGATACTTGATAGGGACCTCCTGCCTGGATGAGTCGAACGCCCTCGTGGCGCCCTTTCTGTGAACATAGACCTTCATCCTCCGCCCGTCGACGGTGTGCTCCTCGACCTTGCAGATGTTGTGCGCCACGTCGTAGACCAAGTCCATCCCCATCTCCTCGGCGGTCGCGCCGAGGGTCTTCTCGAACGACTCTCTGAGCCAGTGGAGTATAATCTGTCGGTTGGTCCATGCGTAGTTCGCGGCCGCGCTCATGGCAGCGAAGCACTCGCGCCCCTCTTCGGAGTTGACAGGTGCGCATGCCAGCTGCCTGTCGGGGACAGCTATTCCGTACTTCTTGAGCGCGTCCTCCATCACGCGTATGTAATCGCTGGCGATCTGATGGCCGCAGCCCCTCGAGCCTGAGTGTATGCTCACGGTGATCTGTCCCTCACCTGTGATGCCGAACGCCTTGGCTGCCGCCTCGTCGAATATCTTGTCGACTCTCTGTATCTCGATGAAGTGGTTCCCACCGCCCAACGTGCCGAGTTGTGGGGCACCCCTCTGCTTGGCTTTCTGGCCTACCATCGAGGGATCCGCTGTCTTCATGCATCCCCCCTCTTCGCAGGCGACTATGTCGTCCTCCCAACCATAACCGCGGGAGACCGCCCAGCCAGCCCCTTCCTGGAGCACCTCGTCTATCTCGGCCTGGGACAGCCTGAGTCTGCCCTTCTCCCCGACGCCTGAGGGGACATTGGCGAATGCAGAGTCCACCAGTTCCTTTACGCGGTGCTCGACGTCCTTCACCGTCAGGTTCGTCCGGACGAGCCGCACGCCGCAGTTCACGTCGTATCCTATCCCACCTGGGGATATCACGCCGTTCTCCGCGTCGAAAGCGGCGACGCCACCTATCGGGAATCCGTAGCCCCAGTGAATGTCGGGCATCGCATAGGACTTGCCAACTATGCCGGGGAGGCAAGCGACGTTGGCGGCCTGCTCGAGTGCATCGTCCTTCTTGATGGATTCCATCATCTTGTCGTCGGCGAATATCACAGCGTCCGTGTGCATGCACTGCTTGAAGGACCTTGGGATCTGGTATCTGAACTCGTCGAGCTTCTCCAGCGGACCTCTCCATGCCATGCCTGCTTCACCATGCCTTCCCAGGCCTGCGAGCGTATATTAAAGTTGTCGGAGCGACGGATGACCGGGAGATGGCCCCGCGATCACTCGCGTTTCGCGTGCGCACGATGGCCTGCAGGTATGGGCAAGAATCGTCAGACGGAGCCGTCCGACACCCGCATTCCGTCCTTAAGACGGAATCGAGAACCCCTGGACACGACGCCAGATATTTATATAGAGCTTGAGTGCTATATCTGTCCCCCAATGAGTCAGGCACCGTTTCCCTTTGTGACATGCGTTTGTCTGACATTGACAGTCCTCCAGAGAGGTGTTTGAGGTTTGAAGACGGAATCCGTGTACTGTCCACTGTGCGGCAACAAGGTTTCTCCCGATGCCGAACGATGTCCATTCTGCTCGACACGACTCGAGACAGTCCTTACGAGGAGGGAGCTCGACAAGGTAATCGAGAAGCGGCTCATGCAGCGCCTCCAGTCGGCGCAGGCCAAGGAAGATTTCGAAGCAGCCGACATCCCGACGGTGGGCCTGCCGGATGCGAAGATGTCGTGTCCGTCCTGCGGCATGAACCTCGAGGCCGGCATGGCCAAGTGCCCTCGATGCGGAGTGCCTGTCGTCACGGACGAGGACCTGTTGGAGTGTCCCGAATGCGGTGTCGCCGTCGCTCCAGGGGCTGCCAAGTGTCCCAGCTGTGGCGTGGAGTTCGATGCCGCGGAACCAGAGGCGCCAGAGCCGTTGTTGATGGCGATCGAAGAATCCGAGTCGCCTGAGCCGGAACCCGATGAGGAGCCCGAAGCCGTTGCACCGCCGGTTGGAGCTGTGACCGCCGGCCCTGCGGAATCGCGCGTGGCAGAGCGCGGTCTGACGAATGGCAGAGGCGCCGTGAACGGAACCGGTCTCGTCAATGGAACGGGCATGGTCAACGGGACGGGCATGGTCAACGGGACTGGTATGGTCAACGGCACAGGCATGATAAACGGTACCGGAATGATCAACGGTACCAGGGGCGAGCGTAGCGTCGGCCGTCCAGGTGGTCGGCGATTCTCGTCGCTCACCAGGTGGCCGTTCCTCGCCGTCTTGGTCGCTGTCCTTATCATAATCCCGACCTTCATCTATTTCGCATACTACACCGAGTCCGGGGCGTTCACCGTCGATGGCGACTTCTCGGACTGGTCTGATATCGACATGTTCGGGGTCAAGGTATCCGCGTCTTCAGCCCCGACCATCGACATCGAGGAATGGACGGCCCGTGCGGACTCGAACGACCTATACCTGTACGTGAAAGCACAGGACGACATCATGAGCACGACGGTCGTGGACAGCTTCTTCCTGTTCGTCGATTCCGATGGTTCGTCGTCGACGGGCTATGCAGTCGGTTCGCTGGGGGCAGACTACCTACTCGAGCTCGATGGTTGGGACGACTCCGTCCAATCGACATCCCTCATGAGCTACGACTCGAACAGCGATGACCGCGACTGGAACTCGTGGGTGGCGATCGGCTCGCTGTCCCACCGCGTCCAGGGCGACCAGATGGAGGCTAAGGCTGTCCTCCCAGCCGGTTTGGGGTCATCGGCGAAATTCCTATTGATGTCGCAGGACGGGCTCGAGAACCGTGCGATCAGCTACGAGACTCCTGCCGAAGGCGGCCTGCTGATAGTCGAGCAGGAATCGCTGGTTCCCTCGAGTGGAATACTACTGAACTCGTCGGATGTTCCCGTCCTGAGGCTCAGGCTCAGCTGCCAGGGAGCCGAGGGCAGCATCGACTCCATCTCGATGAGCGAGACAGGGGTCAGCTTCTCCGAGTCCATCACGGGCGGTGTCTCACTCGATCCGGGCGACGCACCATTGACTATCGACGTCAGCGCGGACGACCTGAGCGCGGTCACCACGGGTGACTTCTACTCGCTCTCCGTCGTCGTGGGCAGCAGCGAATGGTCATTCTCCCATGTGGAGGTCGTCGGAGACGGCGCGCGCGGATATGTCGGCGCCGCTCCGGTCGGCATCGAGATAGACGGCGCGTTCGCCGATTGGAGCGCCCTCACCGTCCCGGATGTGGACCTCGTCACAGTCGACAACATCAACATAGACATCGACGCGACAGGTATGGCGAGCGATGCGCAGTCGTCGTTCTTCTATGTGAGTGTGGAGGGCGAGATGTGCAGTGGCACATACGTCCCAGCCCTGAAGGGCAAGCCGACGGGCACGGGAGGCGGTGGTAGCCCCGTGACGCCGACAAGGAAGACGGGCGAGGACTTCCTCAGGATATACGTCGATTCTGATATGACGACGAGCACGGGCCTATCGGTCTCGCTCGACTCCAAGGTCATCGGTGCGGACTACATGGTCGAAGTCATAGGCCAGTTCGGAGTGGTCGAATCAAAGAAGTTGTACGAGTTCAGCAGCGGTGCATGGCACGAGGTCGTTGTGACTATTGAGCTGGCCAAGGACCTTCAGCGCATGGAGCTCGGCCTGCCAACGGGCGCCCTCGGAGGCTCTGCGGACATTGACTTCATCATCGAGACCACTGACTGGCAAGGCAGAACCGACTCGGCCACCGTTGACGAATCCTACTTGGCGTCATCGATGGCTGACATCAGAGCCTGGCCTGTTGACGGCTCCTCGATACCGGACACGGCTACTGCAATGTCGTACCAGAGGAAGGTCTTCTACGACGGCGTCAACTTCTGGAGCATCTACTGGGACGGGTCTAACACAATGTGCAGATACAGCAGCGATGATGGAGAGACGTGGACTGACAACGGAGTGAATAGCGGCAGGGTCTTCGATACTGTTGGGGTCAACGAAGCGTCTCTGTGGTACAACTCAACCCTAAGCAGGGTCTATGTGATCGGCGACACCTCTGCCGCGGATGGCAACGTGAGTGTGATTAATGGCACGGTCACGACCGGGCCGACCCCCCAAATCACCTGGGATACCGAAACGACGCTCACAGTATCCACTGGCTTCAATACCGCCAGCAAGAACACATTCATATGCATGGACGCTGCAGGAACCCTTCGAGCCCTAGCCAGCTCGCGCGTGCACCTAACGAACCCACAGTTCCAAATGAAAGCCTTCAGCAGCACCATACCGGGCGACAACAGTGTGTGGAGCGCCGCGACCAACCTTCTCAGTCCGTACGGAGCTTCTGAAGAGGTCCGCGGCGTGATCGTTCCCGCGAAAGAGGGTTCGGACGAGATCGCCTGGGCAATCATTTCGAATCTGGGCGAAGTTAGGTGTATGGCCTACGACGGTTCTGGTTGGACTGGAGGGACGACCGTTCTTTACGCCGCTGGTGATAGCGCCGAAAATACTCGTTACTCGCCCGCGTCGGCGGTCATCGACGGTGATGGCGTGCTCCATGTCGTCTACGGAACAGGGGATGAGGTCTTAGGGTCGTGGCAGGGGTATGTGATGTACGCCTACTACGACGGCTCGGATTGGTCCACTTCGGAGGAGCTCGCCAGCGGCGCGACGTATGGCAACAGATTCCCCACTATATCTCTGGACGCGGAAACCGGCAACCTGTACGCGATGTGGATACAGGATGCGGCCACGGATGTGCTACAGGTACAGAAGAGAGTCGGAACGACCTGGTCATCTGTTACGATCGCCTCGAACGCATATGACAAGAACTATCTGACATCGATTTACTCTGCACCGAGCGAGTCGACCGTGTGCATGCTCTGGACCCAGAACACGACAGCGGACATAGAGGTCATATTCGAGAAGATACCCGAGTTCTCGGATGTTGCGCTCCCCGTGATGTTCACCTTGGTCGTGTTCGCGGTATACCGTGTCAGATTACGTCGTGACCGTCGGGAAAACAACGAAGGCGACGGTGAGTGAGCCGGATGCCATCTGCCAGATTCCACAATTTATATAACAGTTAGAACATCCTGTCTCCATTATGGTGGAAGGGCAGAAGGACATCTTCCTCAGCTGTTTCAAGTGCGGTCGCATCGTGAGGGCATGTGATTCTGAGTGCCCGAGATGCGGCCTGCAATTCGGTCCAGGCACTCTATTCGAGTGCCCGTTTTGCTCGGGCCTTGTCTGGCGTAACGCCTCCAAGTGCTCGACCTGTGGCATTGACCTCACAGAGTTCTCCCTCGGCGTGGAGAAGACGTTCGCCGGGTTCGACATGGATGAGTTCGTCGAGAACATAATCAACACAGAGCTCGAGCAGCTGCGTTCGTCCACCAGGAGGGTCGCGTGCCCGGGGTGCGGGCTGATGATCCGCGGGGACGAGGAGAAGTGTCCGCGCTGCGACCTCCCGCTGTCAGAGGTGAACGTCATATGCCCCGTATGCGGGGAGAAGATGAAGTTCGACGCCAAGTCCTGTCCGAACTGCAGGGCGGAGTTCGAAGACCAGATGGAGACTCCCGAGGAAGTCGCATTGGCTGAAGAGTTGGGCGACGAACCGGAGCCGACATCGGAGGATTCTGTAGAAGGACTGTCCGCTGAGATTTCGCTCGAGGCCGAGAGACCACCCGCTGCGCCAAAGACGAAGAAGAAACCAGCCAAGGCGAAGTCGACAAAGAAGCCCACCAAGAAACCCGCCAAGAAGCCTGTGAAGAAACCCACGTCGACGAAGGAAAAGCATAAGCCTGTCAAGAAGCCCGCATCGAAGAACGCGAAGATAATGAAGGGTGCGAAGAGCCCGAAGGCCAGTAGCCAGAAGAAGCGACCGTCGAAGAGCAGCAAGAGGAAGTAGGATCCTCGCTCGTGGTCCCCAGTGATATCAGGGGCGATGGCCGGCGGCAACCAATTAAATACCCGCAGTTTTATCTTAGTATCATGGCGCAGGATTCGCTGCCCGTGTTTGTTATAGCGTGCGTGGCATGCGGCAAGACAGTCTCAGGCAACGAGGAGAAGTGTCCACGTTGCGGTGCGTCGTTCGATGGCGTGCAGTTCGAGTGCCCATTCTGCGGCGAGCACGTGTCTCTCAAAGAGCGCAGGTGCGCGTCGTGTGGCACTGAGTTCGAGGTATTCGCCGAGGAGGTCGCCGAAGCGTCGGCGATATCTCTGGACAGTGGCAATGAGTCCAGAGTCGTAGCTCCTTCAGCTCCATCGGAGGAGCTCGTGTATGAATGTCCTGCCTGCGGCAAGCCCGTGGCCGAGACAGATGACACGTGCCCGCATTGCGGAGCGACATTCACAGAGTGACCTGTGAGGTTCCTCAGAAGGATGATGGGGCCGGGACCGGGAATCGAACCCGGGTCAGGGGATCCACAGTCCCCAAGGATACCATTACCCCACCCCGGCCATTTCGAGTCCTCCATTGCCTATCCCTAAATAAACCTTGCCGCACCGCATCGGGGTGCGTATGACGCGTGGTGTCCAAGCACTGGGCATGGGCATTTTCGGTGACCTCCTCCGTCAACCTGTATCACCTCGGGGGCGCTAGCTTATGCCACATGACATCTGGGGAGGGCTTTCGAGAGTCCGGCACGCTCACCTGTAGCGAATGCGGTGCTCCCGTGACGAGCCTCTCGGGATGCATGACCTGCATAGCCTGCGGCGAGTCGAGATGCGAAGGCATACTTCAAACATTGCTTGCCGACGGCATGGAGTTCTCCCAGGACGTTCAAAAGCCTTAAGACTCAGTGTTCGGTTCATGAACGCGGTGATTCAGCTGAAGCGTGACATCATATCCGTTCTCGACATGAAAGACGATCTTGAGAAGATCCTTGAGAAAGCTCTGAAGATGAAGACCGAACCTCCGAAAGGGAGACGCCCCGAGCCGCTCAAGCGCAAGGTGCTTGCCATGGTCTTCGAGAAGCCCAGCCTGAGGACGAGGGTGTCATTCGAAGTAGGCGTCTCACAGCTCGGAGGGACCGCGTTGTACATAGGCCCTGACGAGGTCCAGATGGGCAAGAGAGAGACCGTGGCCGATGTCGCAAAGGTCCTGAGCGGCTACGCGGACGGGATCATGTACCGGGCCTTCAGCAATGAGGTCATGCGCGAGTTGGCGAAGCACGCGACCGTCCCGGTCATCAACGGTCTCGACGACTTGGAACACCCGTGTCAATGCGCGGCGGACCTGTTGACCGTCCTCGAGAAGAAGAAGAAGCTCAAAGGGCTGCAGCTCACTTACGTCGGCGACGGGAATAACGTCTGCAACTCCCTGTTGCTCGGCTGCGCGATCACCGGCATGAATATGCGCGCCGCTACGCCGAAGACCCACGCCCCCAACGCAGACATATTGGCGAAGGCGCAGGCGATTGCTAAGGAGAAGGGATGCGTTGTCGAGGTGCTGTCCAACCCGTTCGAGGCTGCTGAGGGTGCCGATGTGATATACACCGACACATGGGTGTCCATGGGGCAAGAGTCCGAGAAGGAGGCGCGCGAGAACATGTTCCTGCCTTACCAGGTCAACGCGAAGCTCACGGAGAAGGCGAACAAGGACTGGATATTCATGCATTGTCTGCCCGCCCACAGGGGTTTCGAGGTCTCCGAGGAGGTCATCGATGGCCCGCACAGTGTGGTGTTCGACCAGGCGGAGAACCGCATGCACGCCCAGAAGGCGATTCTGGCGGCAGTCCTCTAGCGGTGCAGCTGGGAACCCACGAGCGCGTCGAGGCGCTCCAAAAACTCATCCTTCCTGTCGGAAGGTATCGTAGCCCCAGCTGCGATGTTGTGGCCGCCTCCAACGCCCCCGACCTTCTCGGCCACTTCGCGCATGGCGACTGACAGATCCATGCCTCTGGAGACCAGTTCCTGAGTCCCCCTCGACGACACCTTGACCATCTGGACATCGCTCGGCTCGACCGATTCCGCGAAGGCGATCATGGGTGCCGTTCTATCGACACTGTTGCTGCCGAGCAGCATGCCCGCCACGGTGCCGACGATGGTCTCCTCTATCTCGTCCTCTGCGTCGAAGTACTGGATGTGCTTCATCCTCTTGATGCCCTTGGTCTTGGCGACATCCAACGCCATCCTGAGTGCGGAGCGGTGGTCTCTGAGGAGCGAATAGCCCTCAAGGAGCGCATCCCCCCTGTCGCCCGCGCAGATGCGCATGCCCACCTCCGCGCGACCGTGTCTTCCACAGGCGTTCAGGAGCGTTGCGAATTCCTTGACATCGCGAACGGGCGAGCCGCGCTCCTCGCGTACGAAGGTGTAGGCCTCTCCCGTCAGCCTGTCTATCGTCGAGTCTTTGCGACCACAGGAGGCCAAATGGTCCCTCAACGCATCGATCGTCGTCCGCCTCTCGTCGTCCGAGAACGATGCCCAGGTACGCCATGTGTCCCCCACCTTCAGTTCGATGCCCAGTCCCAGCAGGAAGCTGATCGATTCCTGCTCCCTGCCAGTTATGTGTGGCAAGTAGGGGTCGCTGGAGTACTCCAACATCTTGAACACGGGGCGGGTCTCCCTCCCGAAGTACCTGATGTCCTCTGTGACTTCGACGAGGCCGAGATCGGTCGCGAGCTGAAGCACCGCCCTGTTCAATCCTTCTAGCCTTCTCGTCTTCTGGTCCTGGAGGTCGCCCACGCTGCCCAGTATCGCAAGAGGTGACAGGTCAGCGTTCTCCTGCGCCACTGCCATGGACGCGATGAACGTCGCGCCAGCACCGCTGAGGTCGCTCGCGCCTGATATCCCATGCAGGTGTGGGTTGACATGGTCTACTCGGTTGAAATCAGTCAGCTGCAACTGCCCATCGGCCTTTCTCTGTGGCGCATCGGGATCCGGTCGGTGATGATCAGTGATTACTGCGGGTATGTCCTGAAGTTTGGAGACCGATCCGCTTCCGAGGTCAGTGAGCCAGACGAGATCCGGGGCGTCGCTCTTGAGCGACGCGATTGCTCGGTCGTCCAACTTCTTTAGGAACATGGTGCGGAAGTCTATGCCCAAGCGTTGGAGCGTCATCCCTGCGATGGCCGCCGCGGATATGCCGTCGGCGTCGATGTGGGTTGCGATGATGGCATCTGACGCTCCTTGTATCCGCTTCGCAGCCTTGAAGGCGGTGTCCATCATCGCTGCTGGTATCTCGTCAAGGAACGATTGGACGCCGGCCGTCATAGTGCCATCACCCCGATTATCACGAGTGCGGCAACCAAGAGTATCGCCAATCCGACTATGGTGATGTACTTCGCCGACCTGTCCACCAGGAATATGAACAGGGCAAACCCGACAGCCATGAGCAGTATACCGAGAAGTGAGTCCATCCATTCAACCCATACCCAGCTCTCGATATCAATGTTTTGTGGCGACCTGCGCGGAACCCATCAACCGCTTCGTCATCTCACCGCATGCCATGTCAGCTAAGGTCTTCAGGTTCACGCAGTCTTCAGAGTTGTACTCCTTCAAAGTCTCGAGGGCGTTCCAGGTGCCGCGTTTCTGCCATAGTCGCCAGAGATAGACTGCATCCTGGCCCGTGAGGTACTGTATCCTCAGGTCTCTCTCGACCCCCATCTCGCGCTCGATCATCTTCAGTCCCCCAACACGGCCCAATCTGCGGAGCAGGTGCTTGAGGTCCAGGTGGGGCACGTCTGGGACGGCCCCAGGAAATGCTCTCTCGATGACGGGGATGTCGAAGCTCGCGCCGTTGAAAGTGATTATCATTCCCGCCTGTCCGAGGATCGCCCTCAGGTTGTCTCCTGTTAGGTTCTGTCCCCTCACGAGGGTGTGCATGCGCTTCCCGTCATACATGCCCACCACGGTCACAGGTGCTCTGCTCGAGATGCCTGTCGTCTCGATGTCCAGGTATATCGCCCTATTCCTGAAGTCATCGTAGCATCTCCAGTGGTCTTTCATCTGGAGGAGTCTCGCGAAGTGCCCGGTATCCCCCTTTCTGAATCGGTCAGTGGCTTCGTCCAGCACGGCATCCGCCGCCACCTTCTTCGCAGCTGAGACTCCCGGTATCGTTCCATTCTCGAGGAAGAGGGCCCAAGAGCTGATGCCTGTGTTCCAGAGCATCTGTTCCTTGGCAACTCCTATCCCGTCAAGGAATATGAACGAATTGCACAGCATCGGGAAACTGGACGGAGTCACACCTCTTTAACAGACGTGGGAGGTGCTGGAAAGTAGTCGGAAAGTTAGTTATTGCCTGTGCGTGTTTCGGAACCATGGTCAGGAGAGGGTATCTGGCCGAGAATGACTTGGAGCTGCACCCTGCTGGCGCAGCTCGACTCCTCGACCACGATGCGCTGGTTGTCGCCGACCTTCACCTCGGTTGCGAGGCCGCTCTCGAGTATCAGGGGATGAGCCTCCCACGCGTGCAGACCAAGAAGCTGAGAAGGGTGATTCTGGATCTGGTTGACGACCTCAAGCCAGAGATGCTCATCGTTGCGGGGGATCTGAAGCACAACTTCTCAAAGAACCTGACGCAGGAATGGGATGATGTGGCCGATTTCGTGCGTTCGATATCCGCTGTCGCCGAAGTGATCGTCATCCGAGGTAACCATGACAACTATCTCGGCGCAATCCTGTCCGAGTTCGGTATCGGTATGAGGAGCGAGCTGAAGCTTGGCAGGTTCCGTATAATTCATGGTCACACAGGATCTCTCAGCGGCCCGACCATCATGGGCCATGTCCACCCATCGATGACGCTCGAGGACGACGTCGGCGCGCGCGTGAGAAGACCATGCTTTTTGTATCATTCCGCAGCCGGGGCGCTCGTGCTGCCTGCCCTCAGTATCGTGTCTCCCGGACTGGACATAGTGAGGACCTTGCCCCCCGCCGGCATCTCACCCCCTCTGGCAGGACTTGGCTGGAACGATTTCACTCCGATAGTGTTCTGCGATGACCGCCCTCTTGTTTTCCCCCCAGTGGGAGTTGTCCGGTCAAGCGGCCCGCCAGGCAGGGCGTGATCCGACGCCTCCGTGCGTCTCAGTATAGGCATCTCCCGCCGTCGTTGCCATACCTGCTGGATGACGTGTGCCGAGCCGAAAAGGCTTATGTATTTGCATCATCATGCCAAGCTGTCAGGTGTGGGTTGTGACTAAAGAGATCTATGTGTGCGATGCCGACATCGAGTTGTCAAAGGATCTCGAGAGCCTGAGAATCGATAGACATCTGGTGGACGACCTCTCATCCATCATGCCTGGTCGCCGACGGAAGATGGTCGACAGGATAGAGGAGCATGCTAGCACCAAACTCTTGGCCGTCATGCCAACACTCGTGAAGTACTACAACCATGACAATCCCCGTGTGAGGTCACAGATCAGAGCGAGCCTCACAAGACTCACCAGCTCCGAGGCTGGTGAGCAGGCGCTCATCGAGTGCATGTTCAGCAAGAGTCAGAAGATTGCCAACACAGCGGCTTCCATATTGGAGGAGAAGAACTACAGCAGCGTCAATTTCCTCTCAGTATACAGACAAACGAAGAACCTCGTCCAGCAGGCGTGGAAGGGCGAGGTGTTCTCCCAGGATATCGAGGAGCTCGTCGTCGATTCCATAGAAACCTACAAGGAAGGCCGTTTCGACCAGGGCATGACGAATCTCAGGATGGCTCGGGACCTCCTCGAAGACCGTCTCGAATGGCATAGCCACCTGCGTACGTACATGAAGGACGTGCTTAGGCTCACGCCTGTTCTGAGCAGGAGCGGCGTCCAGGTCGACTCGATCCAGGACTCCATTCGCAACCTTGCGTCCGCCATACCTGAACGCGACTACAGGGAGGCGCGGTCGCTGCTCGATCTCAGGCGTCAGGAGACTCGCTTGTGGAAGCAGCTCTGGAGCCTGGAGGAATTCGTGGCTAAGCGCGTTAAGACCAAACCCATTGTTGATCTGTCGACGCTTCAGGAATCTGACAGGAGCCTTTTGGAATCATTCGTTACGACAGCTGGTAAGGTACAGGGGGCCATCCAGGAGGGCGACGCGCCTGAAGCCCTGAAGATGGTCTCGGACTTCGTCAGGGATAGGGTCTCCGCGCGCTACCTGGCGACCGAGGGGAAGCGTATAAGTGGTGAAGACTTGGCCGCGTGGTACACGATATGGTCCGTTGGATTGGGCCTGCTGAAGCTCGTTGCGCCAGTCATACCGAACGTAGCGGAAGAATTCTATCAGCAGTATTTCCGAGACCGGGAGGACTCCGCCAGCATCCACTCCGTCCCATGGCCCGAGCCTATGTCGTCATTGGAGGCGGAATCGACAAACTCGCCGTCACGGAGAAAGAACGGTTCGCGCGGCAAGAGGTAACGTCGCCCCGTTCCGAGGTTTCAGAGCATCGACGGGCACCAACGGGCTCCCTTGCCGGCTAATTTGTCCCAGGAGATCAGGGTGCGCATGGCCTCGACGCCGACTCTTATGCAATCCATCATGTTCTGGTCGAAATCGAGTGTCGAGTCAGTCGGATGCCATGGCACGACATCTGAGATCGTGCATA
>DATKWQ010000021.1:0-40911 GCA_035529455.1 Thermoplasmata archaeon | reverse complement strand
ATGTAGCTGTTGACCGAAAGGAGTACCGAGTCACCGTTGAGCGTCAGGTTGGACGCCGACGGGGCTCCCTCAGGTAGGGCGTCTATGGCAGAGTCGAAGAGCTTCAATGTGGAATCAGTGACATCCATAGTCGGGCCGTCGTTGATCGAATCCATAGTCACTCCATCGGGGTGGCCAAGGTAGAATGCAGTGATGAGGGCGTCAGGAAGCTTGGTGATCGTCGAATCGCGCAGGGTCATGACGGCGCCGTTGTCGAGCGTTATCGAACCAGGGAACACGAACGCGGAGTCGTTCGTCGCGACGACCTCTCCGCCGTCCTCCACTATCAGGTCCAACTCGGCCCACGGGCGGAGCTGGTCAGGATAGGTCGAGAGCGTGCCGTGGTCCAGGGTCAGTTTGCCGCCGGAACCGACGGTGACCGTGTACCTATTGACGAAGTCGCTCACGAGACTGAGGCTGCCGTCGATTATCTTCAGCTCTCCGTTATTGGTTATCACTACATTCCCATCGACCAACTGATCTACGTCCTGGATGACGTATGTGAAATCGTCGATTATCAGGTCGCCCGATGCGGCGGCCCGCTTGCCCACGAGGAACACGCCTGCGAAGGCGGACGCAACGAGAGCAATCACGATCAGTGCAGTCAAAGACCTACTAGCTAGAAAAGGACCAGCTCTGTCAACCATTAGTTCACCCACCCAGAGTCTGGGATTAGGACAAAGTAAGTAGTTCAGGTATATAAAAAGCTATTTGCCGTATTTTCATCCTGAAGAAAGGGTTGTCGAAGCCCGGTCTACCCGAGCTTCTTCTTGACTATCTTCTTGACAAATATCTGCGGCTTCTTCTCGGCGTCTTCCTCGGCCTTGTCCGCGGCGTCCCCGCCCTCGGCCGTCCTCGCCGAAGCCTCCTTGACAGATGCGCCACAGGCGTAGCACATGACGGCGTCCTTGCTGATCAGGGTGGCACAATTGGGACAGGGCACCTCGTCCTCGGCCTCGGCGGGCTGTTCCTCAACAGCCGTCTGCTCCTCTGCCTCTCCCTTGAGCTTGTGACCGCATGCATAGCACATCACGGCGTCCTTGCTGATTATCGTGTTGCAGTTCGGACACGCGACCTCGTCCTCGGCCACCTGCGCCTCGGCGGTGGCCGGCTTGGCCTCGTCCTGGGCCGGCTTGGCCGTGGCGGATGTGAGCATCTCCTCCTGCCTTCGCAGCAGCTTGCGCGCGTCCCCGGCGAGCTTCTCGCGGTCCTTCCTCAATGAGTCTTCTTCCTCTATGAGCGCGCGCTCGCGCGCTATGAGAGCGTCCCTGCGCGAAATGACCTCGTCCATCAGCCTCTGCAAGCCCTCCTCCGAGGACTTGAGCTGCTCCTCCTTGTCTAGGAACGCTTTGCGCTTGTCGGACAGGTCGGCCATCTGTGATGACAGCTCGTCGAGCTTCTCAGAGTACTCCTTCTGCTTCGACTCTGCGGCGTCCATCATCGATTGGACCTTGCCCTCACGCTCGTCGACCGCGGCGATGCGCTCCGACAGCCGCCCTTCGTTCTCGAGCGCGGCGGCCTCGCGGCCCTTGAGGGACTCCTCTGACTCCTGCAGCTTGGCATCCCTGCCACTGAGGGCCTCCTCCTTCTCCTTGAGGCCCCTGCCCAGGTCTTCGAGCTCAGCACCCTTCTTGGCTATCTCGTCTCTCTCGGTCTGCAGCTCCTGATCCTTCCTCCGGACCTCGGCCTCCTGCGCCTTCAGTCTCTTGACCGCGTCCTCGATTATCTGTGAGATCGTCGCGTCTTCTGTCATCGTACGCCACTTCCGTGTTCTGTTTCTATGGGGGGGTTTGGTGTGCGGCCCGATCGGCCTGAACGGCCGTACGGCCGGCTGGCCATGGCCGAGCGTTAAGTGCTGAGGAGCGGCCCCAGGACCGTCATGCCGGTCTTGCCGACCTCGATGGCGTGGCGCTCCATGCTGTGCTCAGCAGCTCTCATCTTCTCGACCTGTAGGAACCTAACGAGCTTGCCCCTCGGCCTGTCAAGGCCGAGCATCAGTATCCCGTCCGCGAGGAACCCCTCGTTGCCGAGCAGCTGGGACTCCCCGTCGAGGGACCGCTCCATGATGATGAACGAATGGAGGTTGTTGTCCCTGAGCATCTTGAAGAAGTAGAACATCTTCTTGCGCATGTTCTTCTCGTTCTCCATGAGGGAGTACAGCGCGCCCAACGAGTCGAGCACGAACACCGAGAACTTGTCGCCGTGTGTCCGTCTGAAACGCTGGATCATCTTCTCTATGAACAGGACGTAGTCGGTCTGCACCTCGTCGCCTATGACCTCGTCGATCTGGTCGATCTCCCTCAGGTCAGTCATGTCGGATATCTGCATCTTCGCGGAGACCTTGACGCCCATGCTGTTCATGTTCTTGAGGTGGCTGTCGGCGCTCTCCTCGAGGGTGGCGTAGAGGCCGAACTCGTTCTTGTCCCTCAGATAGGTCGACATGATAGAGTAACAGAAGCTCGTCTTCATCGAGCCTGGCGGGCCCGTGACCAGCATTATCTTCGGCCGGTCGATATCGTTCTTGAAGACCTTCTCCAAACCTGGAATCGAATCCTTGAACACGCCTAGCCCTCCTTGACTGCAAACGCTATCGCCAATCTCCGCGTGGACTTTCAAAGGAGCGTGAGTTAATTAAAGCTTTGCGGGTCGTTATCACTATTGAGAGGACCGCCAGATTGCCGGCTATTCCTTCTCCCCGTCCCTCTCTGACCCGTCATCGTCTGACCCTTCGTCATCCGACTCGTCATCGGCGGCCACATCGTCGTCCTCCGTCGGAGCCCTTGTCAGCGTCCTGGCGGAATCGAGCATCCTCTCCTCCTCATCGACGCCCACCAGCCGGGCGATCGCCGTGATACGGTCCGTGTCCTTCAGCCGCATGAGCCTGACACCGAGCGTGGCCCTGCTCTGCAACCTTATGCCGTGGACCGGCATGCGAATGACCATGCCGTTGACGCTCGTGAATATGACCTCGTCGTCGTCCGCGACCGCCTTGACGGATATCACGTTGCCGTTCCTCCCGCCTATCTTGATTGTGATGACTCCCTTGCCGCCCCTGCGGGTCTTCCTGTACGTCGAGACGAGCGAGCGCTTCCCGTATCCGTTCTCAGTCACGGTCAGCAGATGGTCCTCAGGGCTGACGACGGCCATGCTGACGACCTCGTCGGAATGGCGCAGCGTGACGCCCTTGACGCCGTATGTGGCACGCCCCGTGGCGCGCACATCGGTCTCGTTGAACCGGGCAGCGTAGCCCAGCTTCGTCGCGAGCACGATCTCCCTCGTGCCGTCGGTGATCGCTACGCCCACCAGCTCGTCGTCGTCATCCAGACGCATGGCGATGATGCCCGTCTGTCTCACATGCGAGTACGCCATCAGCCGGGTCTTCTTTATGACGCCCTTCCGAGTGGCGAATATCAGGTATCTATCCTCGTCGAAGGCGGTGATAGGTATCTTACTCATGATGCGCTCGCCCTCCTGGAGGTGGTCCAGGAGGTTCACGATCGGCTTGCCCTTGCTGTGTCTGCCGCCGACTGGTATGCGGTACGCCTTCATCCAGTACCCCATACCCCTCGTTGAGAAGAACATCACATAGTCGTGAGAGCTGGTGACGAACATGTCGACTACATGGTCCTCGTCCTTCGTGCCCATGCCGACGAGGCCCACGCCGCCGCGCTTCTGCGACACGTATGTGTCGAGCGATATCCTCTTGATGTATCCCGTCCTGCTCGTGGTGACGAGCACGTCCTCGACGGGTATGAGGTCCTCGTAGTCCAGGTCGGCACCGTGCATCTCGATGGTCGTCCTGCGGCTGTCGCCGTACTTCTCTTTGAGCTCGGCGGCCTCGTCCTTGATTATCCCGAGTATCTTCTTCTCGTCCTTGAGGGTCGCCTTGAAGTCGTCTATGAGCTTCGACGTCGCGTCGAAGTCGTCCTTGACCGCCTGCATCTCCATACCAGTGAGGCGTTGGAGCTGCATCTCGAGGATGGCCTTGGTCTGCACGTCCGTGAGGAGGTACTTGCTCATGAGAGCGGCCTTGGCATCCTCCCTGTTCTTCGACTTGCGTATGATCTTGATGACGTCGTCCAGGTGGTCGAGGGCGATCATCAGGCCCGCGAGTATGTGGGCCTTCTTCTCGGCCTCGCGGAGGCGGTACTGTAGCCTCCTGCGGACGACATCGAACCTGTGCTCGATGTGGTACTCGAGCATCTCCTTGAGCGAGAGCACACGCGGCTGGTTGTTCACCAGCGCGAGGTTGATGATGCCGAACGTCGTCTGAAGCTGCGTGTGGGCGAACAGCTGGTTGAGGACGACCTCCTCCATCGCGTCGCGCTTGAGGTCGATGACTATCCGGATGCCCTCCCTGTCGGACTCGTCCCTGAGGTCGGATATGCCCTCGATGCGCTTGCTCTTGACCAGCTCCGCGATCTCCTGCATCAGGTTGGACTTGTTGACCATGTACGGTATCTCGGTCACGATCAGCGACGCGCGGCCAGTGTCCTCATCGCGCTCTATCGTCGACCGTGCCCTCACCCTGATGCGGCCCTTGCCTGACGAGTACGCCTCCACTATCCCAGCTGCGCCGTATATCACGCCGCCAGTCGGGAAGTCCGGGCCCTTCACGATGTCCATGAGGTCCTTGAGCTCGGCGTCGCCACCGGCGATCTGCTTGTCGATCATCAGGGAGACGGCGTCTATCACCTCGCACAGGTTGTGCGGGGGGATGTTCGTCGCCATGCCGACAGCTATGCCGGACGAGCCGTTGATCAGAAGATTGGGCAGTTTGGAAGGCAGCACGGTCGGCTCCCTCAACGACCCGTCGAAGTTGTCCACGAAGTCGACCGTCTCCTCGTCGACGTCCTGAAGCATCTCCGCCGCGATCTGCGCGAGCCTGCATTCGGTGTACCTCATGGCGGCCGCGGAGTCGCCGTCTATGCTCCCGAAGTTGCCCTGGCCGTCGATGATAGGATAGCGCATGGAGAAGCTCTGGGCCATTCTCACCAGCGTGTCGTATATCGCCTTGTCGCCGTGCGGGTGGAACTTGCCGAGCACCTCACCGACCACCCTCGCGGACTTCTTGTGCGACTTGCCGCGGGTGAGGCCCATCTCGTTCATGGCGTAGAGTATGCGCCTGTGGACGGGTTTCAGGCCGTCGCTCACATCGGGGAGCGCCCTGCCGACGATGACGCTCATGGCGTAGTCGATGTACGACTTCTTCATCTCGATCTCGATCGGGCGAGGGATGATGCGCGACGCGATCTCCTGCTTCTCCTCTGTCTCGTCCACCATTCGTCCTCACCTACACGTCCAGGACCTCGACCTCTCGGGCGTGCTCGTGGATGAAGCGTCTCCTCGGCTCCACGGCGTCCCCCATGAGGACCTCGAACAGGTCGTTCGCCTCGACGGCGTCCTCGATCATCACCTGCTTCAGTATGCGGCTATGGATGCTCATTGTCGTATCGCGCAGCTGGTCGGCGTTCATCTCGCCCAGGCCCTTGTACCGTTGGACATCGGCCCCCTGGCCGAGCTCCTGCAGCGTCTCATTCAGCTCCTTGTCGGAGAAGAGATACCGCTCCGTCTTGCCCTTCTTGACCCTGTACAGCGGGGGCTGCGCGATGTAGATGTATCCCTGCCGGATCATCGGCTCCATGTGTCTGAAGAAGAACGTCAGCAGCAGCGTCCGTATGTGGGCGCCGTCGACGTCCGCATCCGTCATTATGCAGATGCGGTGGTATCGTGCTTTCGTGATGTCGAACTCGGTGTCTATCCCGGTCCCCAACGCCGTGATGATCGTCCGTATCTCCGCGTTCTTCAGCATCTTGTCCAGACGTGCCTTCTCGACGTTGAGTATCTTGCCCCGCAGCGGCAATATCGCCTGGAACGACCTGTCGCGTGCCTGCTTGGCGCTCCCGCCTGCGGAATCGCCCTCCACGAGGAATATCTCGCACTTGGACGGATCCTTCTCCGAGCAGTCTGCCAGCTTACCCGGCAGGTTGCCCGCGTCCAGCAGACCTTTCCGCCGTGTCAGCTCCCGCGCCTTCCGCGCGGCCTCACGCGCCTGAGCAGCCAGTATCGCCTTGCCGATGCTCGCCTGGGCGACCTTCGGGTTCTCCTCGAGGAACTCGAACAGCTTCTCGTTCACAGTCGACTCGACGATGCCACGTATCTCACTGTTGCCCAGCTTCGTCTTTGTCTGCCCCTCGAACTGGGGCTCTGGCAGCTTGATGCTCAGAACGGCGGTCAGACCCTCCCGGACATCCTCGCCGCTGAGCGTCTCGTCGCTCGCCTTGAGCATGTTGTACTTCTTGGCGTAATCGTTTATCGTCCTCGTGAGCGCGGCCCTGAGGCCCACCAGGTGGGAACCTCCCTCGATCGTGTTGATGTTGTTCGCGTACGTGAAGATGCTCTCGACGTAGCTCTCAGTATACTGCATGCTGAGCTCTACCGTCACCCCGTTCTTCTCCGCCTGGAAGTATATCGGCTTCTCGTGGAGGTTCGTCCTGTTCCTGTTGATGTACTGAACGTACTCCACGATCCCGCCGTCGAACTTGTACGTGTTCGACTGCTCCGTCCTCTCGTCCGCGATGGCTATCTTGAGCCCACGGTTCAGGAAGGCAATCTCCCTCATCCTGCCGGAGAGCAAGTCGAAATCGAATGCCGTGTCCTCGAAGATCTCGGCGTCGGGCATGAACACGACGACGGTCCCCGTGTCGCTCGTCGAGCCCACCACTGACACCTCCGTCGTGGGCAGTCCGCGCGCGTACCTCTGGGAATGCACCTTGCCCTGTCTCTTGACCTGAACCTCGAGCCACTCCGAGAGCGCGTTGACGACACTCAAGCCGACCCCGTGGAGTCCGCCCGACACTTTGTACGTCTTCCTGTCGAACTTGCCGCCGGAGTGTAGCTTGGTGAGCACGAGCTGCAGGGCGTCGACCTTGTACTTCTTGTGCATGCCTACGGGTATGCCCCTGCCGTTGTCCGTGATGGATACACTGCCATCGGTGAGAATCTTGATGTCTATCTGAGTGCAATATCCGCCCATCGCCTCGTCGATGCTGTTGTCGACCACCTCGTGAACGAGGTGGTGGAGCCCGTGGAAGTCCGTGCTGCCTATGTACATGCTGGGGCGCTTCCTTACCGCCTCCAGCCCTTCTAGAACCTGGATTCGCTCCGCATCATATGTGCTATCTTCCATCAGATTTCAGCTCCAATAAGACGAGCTCGTCAAACGGTTTTTCTGAGGCGCATCCCATCGAATCTTTCGACGCTTTTTTCGTCCTCTATTAGGCCAATGAAACGCCGATATTTAAATGCTTTGAGGAGGCCTGCTGGCTAACCCCGGAAACCCCCCTCCTCTTCCATTGGAAGTACCGCATGTGTCGAGTTGCCCTTCACCGCCGGCGGTTTCGTCAGATGACGATGAGTCTGCGGCGGCATGCGGAATGTGGACCGGCGGGGCAGTCCGGCGACACCGCCGCAGGGGCTTCGCGGACGACTGCGATGCGACGATGAGCTGCCTTGTCTGGAAGCCATATCGGCACCAATCAAAGGGTTTATACACGGGTTTCGCGTAAGTGCACTCGAAACGGAATGGCTGGTCGAATGCGCATAGAATCTCCAGTGGAAATGAAGGGGGCTGCTGAGGCCGAGGGAGTCGATACTGACACCCTGTCCAGGCGCCTGCAGGAAGGCAGGGTCGTGATCCCCGTCAACGTCCGTCACAAGGGCGTGGTGCCGAAGGCGATAGGCGAGGGCATGACCGTAAAGGTCAATGCCAACATCGGAACCTCAAGGGACCTGGTGGATCCCGACCAGGAGCTCGCGAAGGTCCGGACAGCGGTCCAATATGGCGCAGACGCCATAATGGACCTGAGCACCGGAGGGGACATCGGCGACATACGCAGGAAGGTGCTGGCGGCCTGCGCGCTCCCCGTGGGCACTGTGCCCATCTACGAGGCCATATGCCAGTCCGCCGACAGGGGCGGCCCGATGGCGATGACCGAGGACGACCTGTTCAGCGTCATCGAGTCACATGCCCGTGACGGCGTGGACTTCATGACTCTCCACTGCGGCGTGACGAACGCCTCCATCGAGGCGCTGATGAAATCCGACCGCATGACCGGTGTGGTCTCAAGGGGGGGAGCCATGATAGCTGCGTGGATGCACGAGAACGGTGTGGAGAACCCCCTGTACGAGAACTTCGACCACCTCCTAGACATCGCTCGCGAGTACGGCTTCGCCCTGAGTCTCGGTGACGGCCTGAGGCCGGGCTCCATCGCGGATGCCACCGACGTGCCACAGGTCAGGGAGCTGATGATCCTGGGTGAGCTGGTCGACCGGGCGCGCGAAGGAGGCGTGCAGGCGATGGTCGAGGGACCGGGCCACGTCCCACTGGACCAGATAGAGATGAATGTCCGCCTCGAGAAGGCCGTGTGCAAGGGCGCCCCGTTCTATGTCCTCGGACCGCTGGTCTGCGACGTCGCCGCGGGATACGACCACATCGCCGGTGCGATAGGCGGCGCACTCGCGGCGTATCACGGCGCGGATTTCCTCTGTTATGTCACCCCTTCCGAACACCTGTCCCTGCCGACCGTCGATGACGTGAGGGAGGGTGTGGTCGCGAGCCGCATAGCGGCACACGCCGCCGATGTTGCGCGCGGCAAGAGCAGAGATTGGGACGATGACATGTCGAGGGCGCGGAAGGCCTTCGACTGGGAGAGGATGTTCGACCTCTGCGTCGACCCTGTGAAGGCGAGGGCGTACAGGGAGAGAGCGGGCGCGGGAGGTTCCGATACCTGCACCATGTGCGGCGAGCTCTGCGCGATGAAGATGATAGACAAACTGATGCGCAGCTGACCGCACGACCTCAGAAGGAAAGCCCGACCGGCAGCCTGAGGACCATCCCGACCACAACGGACACGAGCCCCGCGCATATCGCGCCTATGACTGCGGACATCGCTCCTTCGCCCGTAGATACGTCGTTCGCAACGCCGATTGCTTTTCCCGTAAGGAAGAGGAGCCATATCAGCCCCGATACCGCCGCGACGAGCAGGAACGCCCCCCAGGCGATGGCACGCGTCACCTCGGCGTCGCTCCAGTCGTTCACCTGGCTTAGTTCCAGGCTGTTGAACCCCATCACGAAAATCGCCAATATGAGCATCGAGACGCACACGAACCACGGGTAGCAGTAGCCCACGAGCGTCACGGTGGAGCCCTTGTCGCCTCGGCCCCTGAACAGCTCGGAGGCGGCGACGGAAGACACCACGGAGAATATGAGGAAGGAGACGACTGAGACGATCAGACCCACCGACGCCAACAATCCCGCCTCGAGGGCGTCGATGTACCCCATGCCGATCACGTCGTACATCTCGGTCGTGACGAGCGCGCTGACCACGGAGTACAGAACTGATGCCAATATCACTATGACCAACGCCCAGCGCATATCCGTGGACCTGTAGAGCTCGGTGAGCGCCTTCGTCGGGTGGAGCGGTATCCTCAGCATGTTGCGCAGGTCGAGCTTGGGGGCGTGCTTCGGCGCGTCGTACAGGCCGGGGTACGCGCTCCTCTTAAGGTCGTGAGCGCTGTGAGTGTTATATGGCTGATGAGGCATCTGCGCGACTCGCCCTGGTTGCGGGGGCTGGACGATCGTCGCGCCACACCTGGGGCATGTGGAGACCCAGTTGCCGTCGCCGCTGACCTGCATGTATCCAGACGCGAGAAGTCCGCACTTCGCACAGCGGATAGACCGCGAGTGGACGACCGAGCCAGCTGCCATCGCTCCGCAATACACAGCTCGGCTTATTAGCGTTGCCCACATGGCGTGATGCCGGAGCAGAGGGGGATAGGGAGCCACTGGAGGGGTTTGAACCCCCGGCCTGCGGTTTACGAAACCGCCGCTCTATAGCGACGGCGCGAGAACTGCGCCGTTACCGCTGAGCTACAGTGGCGTTAGGGTATTGGGAAGATGCTCTTCCTAGTTAAGGATTTTCGCGCAGCCCGGCGCTGCAGGTTTTTCACCAGACAAATCGCCCCGAGGCAGTCTTTAATAATGGTCGACGGCATTCATGCGTTGAGAGTCCAGACATGGTTACAGACCTCCGAATCCCAGAGGGTATCGTGGTCCGCACCGCGAAGGGTGGGCCGGAGTCGCTGAAGGCCATACTCGCGGACTTGAAACAGTACGGTTTCTCGGGTTATCTCAAGGTGCGTCTCGAGAAGGACATCATGAGTTCCATCGGCTACGTGGTCGTGGAGCACGGGACGCCGATGATGGCGATATACGAGTTCGAGAAGTCCAAACCGAGGGAGCTGAAGCGGATATACACGGGCGAGAGGTCGCTTAGGTTCATACTGGAGGACTCCCAGGACAGGGCCTCCAACATAGAGATACACAGCAGGGTCTCGAAGGAGGAGTTCGAGAGACGATTCCCCGATGCGGTCATAAGCCCTGAGAAGACGCCCATCCAGCTCGCCGAGCAGGCGCCCAAGAAAGCCCCTGCACCCACGCCGATCGAGGAGGAGCAAACTGCTGTTGACCCGATCGCCGCGAGGATTGCGGAATGGAGACAGAGGGGATTCATCGTCGACACGCTGGTCGAGGCAGCTGCGAAGGGGCCTAAGGCGCTCGCGGAGGAGCTGGAAGCCTTCGAGCGCGACTCCCAGAAGCTCACGCAGTTCGAGGTGGTGCTGAACAACTTCCCCGTCCTGGGGCACGAACAGGAGATCGTGGAGATCAGGTCCAAGCTAAACGACCGCTCCAGGATCGCTGAGGTGGAGTCGGACATCGAATTCCTACAGGAGAAGGTCCGCAGGAAGATACAGAGGCGGAAGGCCGAGGAAGCGTCCATCAAAGAGGAGATGCAGCAGAAGAAGCAAGAGGAGAAGACGGCCGACGTCTACGACCTTATACTGAAGTACCAGGGGGACTCCGGTGAGGAGGGTGCTGAGGCGGAGAGCGTCTGCCCCACATGCGGCGAACCGCTTGACGCGGAGGGCGTGTGCAGCAGATGCACCACTGAGACGGCGGCACCGTCGTACGCCAAATCCCTCGTCAAGGTGATGAGGTTCGACAACTTCGTCGTCGGACCCGGCTCCAAGTTCCCGTTCACCGTGGCGGTGGCGGTCTCGAGCGGCGGACAGGCGCAGTACAACCCGCTGCTGATATTCGGCGGCTCCGGACTCGGCAAGACCCATCTGCTGTCAGCGATCGGCAACAAGGTGAGCGAAGAGGGCAAGGACGCCAAGGTGCTGTTCATACCATCGGACCGGATAGTCGATGCGTTCGATAAGACGAAGGACGAGCCTGGCAGCCTGCGAAGGATACGGGACGACCTCAGGAGCGCGGACCTGCTGCTCATAGACGACATGCAGTTCCTGGCGGCGAGCCAGACCGCCCAGGACGAGCTGGTGAGGGTGATGGACTACCTCGTCGACGAGGGGAAGCAGGTGGTCCTCGCGAGCGACCGCGTGCCGGGCCATGTGCCCGGCATGAGCGACCGGCTGAACGCGAGGATCCTTAAGGGGCTCACGGCGGACATCCAGCCACCGGACTCCGATACGAGGGTCGCCATCCTCAAGAACAAGGCGCAGAGCAAGAAGCTCAAGCTCGGAGACGACCTGATCGCCTACATCGCGGACCGCGTGACGACGAACGTCCGCGAGCTGGAGAGCACGCTCAACAAGATAGTCGCGTTCTCCACCATCATGAAGATGGACATAGACCTGAACCTCATATCGGACATACTGAAACCTCTGGCACCCGTGCAGGAGACACGCAAGGAGATCATGAAGGAGGTGAAGGTTCTCCCGGGGCACTGCTACCTAATAGAGGAGGAGAAGCCCATGTACAGCAACGTGCTCCTCTCCCGGATGATTAAGGATGAGGACACCCGAGGGCTTGTCATCACCAGGATGAACCCGCGGAGGATACGCGACGAGTTCGAGACTCAGCCCGAGATACTATGGCTCACCGACAAGGACAGCTCCAGCGAGAAGACCATCCCACCTTCGCTCGAGATGATCATCCACACCATCCAGGGGTTCATGGCGAAGGAGAAGCCAGGGATGGTCGTGCTCGACGGGATTCAGTACCTGATAAGCAGCACGAATTTCGACTCCGTCCTGAGGTTCCTGAGGAGCCTCATCGACGAGATGTCAGAATCGACCTGCATCCTGGCGCTCTCCCTGAGCCCGGAGACACTCCTCGAGCAGGAAGTGTCGATACTGGAGAGGGAGATGGAAGTCCTGAACCTGACTTGAGCCTGCGGTTCAGAGCGCCTTATCCATCTGCTCCTTGAACTCGCGCATCTCCTTGAGCGCCTGCTGATAATCCTTGGCCTTCATCAGAGTCCTGGCGGACTTGAGGACCGTGATCATCGGGGTGATGTTCGCCCCCTTTGCCTTGACCTCGACGAGCTGGTTCCTGGCACGGCGTATCTCGTCCTCCATCCTCGGCTCGATCACGGCGTACAGATTCTTGGTGGCGCCCCTGACCGTCGCGTCGGCGGCATCGAAGTCGTTGGCCTCGAATGACTTCGTCGCCTCCACGAGCTGCACCCTCGTCTCCTTCGTGTTGACGGCGATCAAATCGGAGTCCGCGATCAACTCCCTCAGGGTGTTCAGCTTCTGCTTGGACTCGTTGTAGCGACCGGTGATCGGAAGGAGGGCGTTCTTGACCTTGCCAGCGTAGACATAGACCGCCTCGAAATCGCCGGAGCTGTTTGCCTTCGCCAAGGCATCCATGTAGGTGCTCGTCCTCGAGACGTCCCCGCCGAGCGCCTTCGCGACGCCCACCTCCTCGTTGAGGTCTGTGATCAGCTGTCCGATGCTGTCGGAGAGGTTCTTCATGAGCATATCGCGGGCATTCACGACTTTCTCGAAGGCGCGGTCTATCTCTCGGGCACGGGCGGACATGGCGCCTTCGTCGACGAGCCGTCTGCTCGCGGAGACGTCGACGCCGTTGTCGCTCGCCAGGCGCATGAGCGGCTGCATCTCCGCCGTCAGCCGCGCGAGCTCCTTGGCCTTCTGCTTGTCGATGGTTTTGGGCGCGGTCACAGTCGGAGGCGTCTCCGCAGTCCGTTCTGGCTCCGCCTCACGTCTGGCCACTGGTTCCTCTCTGGCAGGCGTGACCTGTACTTCCGGCTCGACGCGTTCCTGAGTCGGGATCGACGCCGGCTCGTGCCTGGGAGCATGTCTTCGGCGGAGCACGGACTCTGGTTCCGCCTCGGCCTCCTGCTCCATCTCTGGCTCCGCCTCGACCTCATCCTCAGCCTCTTCGAGCTCTCGCTTGCGCCTCTTCTTCTTGCCGAAGATCGAGCCGAAGAGCCCCTTCTTGCCGGCGCCCTTCTCCGCCTCGGCCTCTGCGATCTCGTCCGACTCGGGCTCGACGACAACTTCCGATACTGGCCGTTCCAGCTCGGGTTTGGGTTCGTAAGTCGCCCTCGCCTGTTCAGCTGCGGCGGCCTCCTCTGAGTCGACGAACAACGCACCACAACCGGGGCAGGATGTCGCGTCGATGTTGACTAGTGAATTGCAGGCAGGGCACTGGAACATGTCCACTCCCTCATCGGCGAACATCACGCCGCAGCTCGGACACGAAGAGGCCGTGGTCGCGACGTGTGAGCCGCACTGCGGGCACTCGAAATGCTCCTCCACAGTCGCCTTCGCCTCCGCAGACTCCGGCTGAGGTTCGACGATTGGCTCCGCCTCCTCCTGTGCAGGCGGCTCAGCCTCGACCCTCACCTCGAGCTCTGGCGTCGGCTCAGATTCTGCTCTGGGCTGTTCCCCTGGTTCTTCCACGATGGACGGCTCTGGCCCGGCCTCTACCTTCGCGGTTTGAGCGCCGTCAGCAGGTCCGAAGAAGACCTCCTCAAGCTTGTTGTCGAGGGCGTCGCTGGCAGCCTTCTCGCCGGCCTTCGATGACTCGGTCTCGGCCTCGGTTTCGGCCTCAGTCTCGAATATGGCGAGGTCCGTGCCGCAGAAACCGCATTTCTTAGATCCAGGTTCAAGAGGAGAGTCGCATATGGGACAGAGCTTCCCTCCCTTTCCGTCGGGCAACTGACAAAGCCTCCTGTTATCTCCTGTACGCGTCTACGATATGCCTGGATATATAGTTAACCGTTTTGATTTTCGAGGGCGATAACGGGTCAGTAGACATCTGCCATTCACGCGCGAAAGAGTTATTTCCGTCGAACTGCTGACGTGTCCGCTGGGGTTTGTATGCAAATAGAATCGGTGAAGATCGAGTTTCCGGAAGACACCAACGTGGTGATAGGTCAGTCCCACTTCATCAAGACCGTCGAGGACATCTACGAGGCTATCGTGGGCGCGGTGCCCCAGGCACGCTTCGGGCTCGCGTTCTGCGAGGCATCAGGCCCGTGCCTGGTCAGGGTCGACGGCAATGACGACGAGCTAAAAAAGATGGCTACGGAGAACGCGATGAGGATAGGCGCAGGGCACTCGTTCATCGCGATAATGAGGGACTGCTATCCGATCAACGTGCTTCCACGTATAAGGGACGTGCACGAGGTCTGCACGGTCTTCTGCGCCACCGCCAACCCGCTCGACGTGCTCGTAGTCGACAACGGCCGCGGGAGAGGCATAGTCGGCGTGATAGACGGAGAGAAGCCCAAGGGAATCGAGGGCGAGAAGGACGTGGCCGACAGGAAGGAGCTGCTCCGCAAGTTCGGGTACAAGAGGTAGGCAGCGTGAGAGAGACTTCCAGATTCACACTCGAGGTCGCCCCGCTGGACCTCGACCTCACGCTCGGCTGCGGCCAGACGTTCAGATGGGAGCGAGGAGCAGACGGGTCGTGGACCGGAGTACTCGGCGACGACATTGTGCACCTCGACAACCGCAGAGGGCCCTTGGCAGTCGGTATCCGCCCCGGAGGACACGGAGCGGAGGGGAGGGTCAAGGAGTATCTGAGGGGACGCGACGACATCGACGCCATCCAAGAGGCTTTGTCTGAGGAGCCGGTGTTGTCGACGGGGTTGGACCGTTTCCGCGGGCTCAGAATCGTGAAGATGCCCCCTTGGGAATGCATCGTGAGCTTCGTTCTCGCCACCAACTCGAACATCAAGAGGATCACGCGCATGATCAACTCCGTCGCCGAGGGATATGGCGAGGAAATCGCCGAAGGGGTGTACGCATTCCCATCGCTCGAAAGCCTGAGGGACGCTACCGTCGACGACCTGTCCAAACGCGGCCTCGGTTACAGGGCGGCATACCTCAACGCGCTCTGCCAGTCCGTGGACGAAAGCACTGTGTCGCGCATGGAGAGTATGGCGTACGAGGACCTGCGCAACGAGCTCAAGGGCCTCCCAGGGATAGGAGACAAAGTGGCCGACTGCGTCTCCCTGTTCGGGTTCGGCCACCTCGAGTCCTTCCCGATCGATGTATGGGTCGAGAAGTCGCTCAGGAGGCTGTACGGCGTCACCGGATCATACTCGACGCTCAGGAAATTCGCGGAGGAGCGGTTCGGTGCGTTCGCGGGATATGCACAGGAATACCTGTTTCTCAACGAGCGGTCGATGACTGCAGACGTGAAATGCGCGTTCTCATAGGAACGACAGCAGCGTCACGCCTTCTATCAGTAATACGGCGCCCTCCACCACGGCTACGAGGCCTATGAGCACCATGGTCACTCCCCAGCTCGCCACCGTCGACGATATCGCCATCAGGTCCTCGAGGAAGCGCGTGAGGAAGTGCACGATCCCGCCGACCACGAAGAATATCAGCAGCAGGACCTTCCACTCCTCGACGCCCAGCACTTCTGAAGGGAGCAGCACTGAGGCGACATAGGCAGCTGCGACTCCCGCCAGGAGGCCGAACACGCCTGACCACGGTATCCCCTTCAACGGCCTGAGGAACAGGCAAAGCGCCAGCAGCGCCATGACGGCAAGTGAGAACTGTTCTGAGGAGCCTTCCAACACCGCAGCGACACACACGACGGCCACGCCTATGCCTATGATGAAAGCGAGTATCGTGCCGATCTCGTCGATGTAAGAATCCTCTCTGCGCCCGTATACCGCAACGAAGATCGCCATCACGCCGCCGACGATGAGGGCGATTGCCGGATAGGGGTCGCCGCCCACTACGGAAAGGTCGACCATGTGGGAGAGTGGAACGTGCCGGTGACGATTAACCTTTGCGCGGACACATCATCATCCCATGCCGGGGTGGCTCTTCTCGTAGAACTCCATTATCTCCCAGTCTGACAGGTCCGAGGCGGCGCCCGCTTTGGCCCTCTTGCCAATCAACCGGGCGTATTCCTCGACTATCGTCGAGCACTCCGGGCCACCGTCGATCTCGCCCACCTCCAGGACATCGCCGCGGACCTTTCCCACGAACGAGCCGACCTTGTCGGGGCCGGCGAACACGATGAAGCGGCCGCCTGTGGGCACGATGTCCCTGAAGGAGGCACGGAGGTAGTGATACAGGTTGTCCCCCGGTGACAGGACGAATCCTTGGCCGAAAGACGTTTTCCCAAGCATGGAGTATGCTTCATTCGACGCCCAGTACATGGTAGTAGAGCCGCGCATCAGGTGACCTTTCACGAGATGACCGCGCGCCTCCAGCTGTCTGAGAATGCGCCTGAGCTCCCTCATGCGCAGGTCGCGTCCCAGGAGGATGCCGAGAGATTCCGCACTGGCTATGCCGTACACGTCGAACATCTTCTTGATGACCGTGAGCCTGGCGCCTTCCCTTGTGAAGCGCCTCTTCTTCGCCAGGACATAGGAGGACGTGCCATCCACGAATACGTGGGACGAGTTGTACAGCGCCTTTAGAGCCTCCAGCGACTCCTTCGGGCCGACAGGAGACAGCGCAAGAAGCGTATCCCTCTTGATGCTGCGCTTATCGCCGATTATGCGCATCAGCAACCGCTCCTCCTCGGTCAGCGGTCTCGAGCGCACAGACCTGAACAATCCGGCGTCCTCGATACGGGCGTAGCCGACGCGTTCTGGTATGAGATAGCCTTTCACCACCTCGCCGTCCTTGTGCATGGTCGCCAGCGGCTTGAACTTCTTGACACGCAACATCGCCTCGGTGTCCGAGCGCAGGCTGCCGTAGCGCTCGAGAACGGCGTCCATGTCAGGCAACCTTAGGGAAGGGGACAGGTTCTGGCTCGTGAATATGACGGACAGCAGGTCGCCCATTTCGAAGCAGCCGGTGACGACAGCGCCCTTCACGAACATGCCGTTGGATTCCGAGAACCCCCTGGATGTGAACACGCTCTTGGAGGACTCGTCCAGCTCCTCGATACTGTTGCCCAGTGCGCTGCTGACGCGCAAGACGTCTATCCCGAGCATCGCGTAGAACTCCATCGACCTATCGAGGGCGTCGACCAGGCCGCCGAGGAGCGCCGCGTCCTGCAACTGGATGTCACGTACCTCCAGAGCAGATGACATCAGCCAACTCTCGACCATGCCGACCATGTCGTTGCCGCGCACCACAGGATAGATCCATCCCTCGCCGTACGTGGCGGCTATCTCGGGCCACCTGTCGCTGAGGAATGGATCGTACAGAGACAGTATGCGGGTGGGCGGGTCCTCCTCGTGACGCCCGCTGACCGCCTCGAGCTGCTCCACCTCTTCCGGGAGAAGGTACATCTCGATCCTGTCGAGGCCGACCCGTATGATGGCGGCACCGGCTTCGATGAGCAAGCGCCTTGCATGTATCTCCTCGACATCCAGGTGCGTCGCGGCCTGATAGGCTGTGACCGGCCCGTGGCCCCTCAGGAGGTGCGTGACCACCTTCAGGCTGGCGCCGTCGGCTACCGGCTCTACCTCGCACAGCGAATAGACGTTCCGAGAACTCCAGTGCTCGGCCTCGTCGAACTCCCTCAGCATGAACCCCTTCCGATCTATCGAATCGAACGACTCGCGCAGCAGGTCGCCTGGGATACCGGCCTTGTCGGCAATCTCCACGAACGTCCCGCTCCCCAGCTTCTCCAGGGCGGCCACGACCGCGCGTTCGTACTTGTTGATGCGCCCCTCCCTGTACACGGCGAGGTAGTGCGCAACGTCCTCTGCCAGGATGTACCTGACACGGCCCCTCACGAAGCGGCCGAGCAGTATGTCTCCCCTCCGCCTCATCTCGTAGAAGGCCTCGATGTCGAAGCCATCGACTCGCTGGGCGATGTCGTACGCCATCCCCGCGCTGCCATACCTGTGGAAGTAGTCCTCTATCGAGCCAAGGCGTTCGAACTGCTTCATCTCCTTGAACGCCCGCACTGCCTCGCGGTCGAACACCTTCTCTCCGCTCCATGACAGGCGCAGGTAATCCCTCGTAAGCATGAACTGCATCTGCTCGCCCACGATGAACTGACCAGACACAACGGCATCCTTGGTCGTCAGGTCGTCGAGCGCCTCCTTGGCGACACTCTCGGTCACGCCCACCTCGTAGGCGATGTCCTCAAGAGACATTGGGGCGCGATATGCGAGGTGCCGCCTTATCGCCTCGGCGACCTTCTTCTCCCGGCCCTCAGAACCGCACACGACCGCTCTGAACCTCGGAGCTCCGTTGATGAGGTCACTGCGATACACTTGGTTGGCGGTCTCGAGGCGCCTGACTCGCTCTCGCAGTTCACGCTCTGGCAGACGAAGCGCCTTCGCCAGCTCGCCCACGCTCGACCCCCGACCGCCGCATTCGTCCAGGATGCGAATGTCGACCGTGGAGAGCTCGACCTCCCTCCGATGTATGCTCACGTACAGGTCGTGGTGGTCAGCGTGGACATACACGTCCTCCCCTATCCAGACTGACCGCGCCTTCCCCGTGTGGAGAGCGTCGACGGCCCAACCATGGAGCTCGTCGAAGGACCTGTCCGAACGGGAGTAGATGCTGTCCCCCTTCTCTCTGAACAGGTTCAGAGGCCCGAGGGCGCGCAACGCCGGTACGAGATCCCTCTTCGCGCCTATCCGGGGGCACTTCTCCTCGAAATACTCCTCGACCTCCTCAGGGGAGAACCGGTACGCGGCGGCCGCTCCATCCCCCAGAGCACGCTCGATGACCTTCCTGTGGAGGCTCCTCAGGAGCATGCTCTTGTCCTCCATGAGGACGATATCCGACACGCCCAGGAGGATGATGTTGTGAGCGAATGGCGATGGGACGGATGAGAACGGGTCCACCTCTATCGTGCGCTCCCCGCGTTCTATGCTCAGGAGTGCGCTCCGCGCGTTATCCAAGTCCATGACGTCGGTGAGTATCTCGTTGAATGTCTCGACCATAACCGGGAAGTTGGTCAGCTCGTGGAGGGCGTCGAGCAAGCGCTGCGACCGCAGCTGCTGCCTGCCCACGGAGAGCTCCTTCCCCTTGTAGTTCCTGAGCACCATGAAGCTCCGGGTCGCGACGTGCCTGAACCGCTGGGCGAACAGCTCTGAATCGCTGATCGCCTCCCTCAGCCTCCTCTCGAGCGTCTCGGAAGTGATCAACCCTGCGAGGCACCCAAGGTCGAACTCCTTGGGCACGGTGAGCATGAAGCTGTCGTCCGATATCGAGACCGTCACATTGGCCTTCACGCGGTCGGACAACGCCCCAGCGTACGCCCTGCTCAGCGCGTCATTGACCCTCCTCCCGAACGGGAAATGGAAGATGGCGCTCCTGTTTCCTGATTGGTCGATATAGCCCTCTACCACCAGCCGCGAGTTCGATGGTATCTTGCCGACCGCCTTCTGCTCTCGGAAGTAGTTGATGATCGTGTTGGCGGAGCCCTCGTCGACGTGGAACTCGCTCATCAACCACGTCCTGGTATCGTCGTCGGCGCACGCGTCCAGGTGGTCTTCCATCTCCTTCCTGAACTCCGCCACCATCACGGAGAGGTCGTAGCTGCGAGGCAGCATCTCCCCGGTCCAGGAGGGCACGGTCGGCTTCCTCCCGCTCGCGCTCCTGACCAGCGCCTTCGTCCCCTTCGACCTGATGAACTCGTAACTCCTGCCACCGAGGACGAATATGTCACCCTTCGACAGGCGCTCGACGAACTTCTCAGACAAAGAGCCGACCAATGACCCGCGCTCTGAGAAGACTTTGTAGTCCGCCTCTTCAGGTATGGTACCCTGGTTGAGGTAGTAGATCATGTTCGAACCTCGTTTGCGACCGAAGCTGCCTTCGACCTGGTCGTACCATATCTTCGAGTACACCCCCTCGAACTCTCCCTTGCCCCCGAGGTATTCGAGGACGCCGACGAGGTCTGCTTCGGAGAGGTCCTTGTAGCAGTATGAGCCCCTGAAAAGGGCGAGCGCTTCGGAGACTCCCCACTTGCGTTCCAGGGAGAGCCCGACGACGGCCTGAGACAGCACATCGAGCGACCCCGTGGGGATGCTCACCCTATCGATCGCCTTCCTGTGGGCCGCCCGGCACAGGACTGCGCACTCGACGAGGTCGTCGCTCTCGAACACCATGATGCGCCCCTTGGAGGTGCCGCCGTACTGGTGTCCCGCGCGCCCTACGCGCTGGAGCCCCTTCGCCACGGACTTGGGGGAGCCTATCTGCACGACGAGGTCGATGGAACCGATATCAATGCCCAGCTCCAAGGAGGTCGATGACACCACGGCCTTGAGCTCGCCGTCTCTGAGGCTCTCCTCGACCTCCAGACGCGTCTCTCGGCTGAGACTGCCGTGGTGGGCGCCTATCCGCTCGAGGCCGCGCTCCTTCAGCTTGTACACGACGCTCTCAGTGCCGCTGCGCGTGTTGGTGAACACCAGGGTCGTGCGGTGCTGGTCGATCATCTCCTTCAGCCGGTCGTACATCTTCGAGTTCACGACCTCGAAGGAGAGTGTCGTCATGTCCGTTGTAGGGCAGATGACGCTCAGGTCGAGGTCGCGCTGGCCGAGCACCTCCGCGACCTTGACAGGGCGCGGATGACCGTCCTCGAGACCTGCCAGGAACTCCGCCACCTCCGTGATGGGGGCTACCGTCGCCGAGAGCCCTATGCGAACGAGCGGGTCCGCGCAGAACCCCTGGAGGCGCTCCAGCGCGATGGAGAGAGCGACGCCACGCTTCGAATCGCATATCTCATGCACCTCGTCGACTATCACATATCGAACGCCCTCGAACCGCTTCCTGAAGACGGGGGTCGACAGCACGAGCGATAGTGATTCGGGCGTTGTGATGAATATATGCGGTGGTCGCCTGGCCTGCTTCTGTCGCTCGCTCTGGAGCGTGTCGCCAGTCCTCACAGCGACCCTTATTGCGGGCGGTGGCATGCCCTCTGATTCGAACCTTTGGGATATCTCCTTCAGAGGCCTGAGCAGGTTCTCGTTGATGTCGTTCGCCAGCGCCTTCAACGGGGACACATAGACCGCGTAAATCCTGTCTTCCAGTTTGTCATCGTCAGCGAGGAGCGTAAGCTCGTTCACGATCGAGAGGAACGCCGTCAAGGTCTTCCCTGAGCCCGTCGGGGATGATACGAGGACGCTCTCCATCCTGTGTATGAGCGGTACCGCCATGGACTGGGCCTCGGTGACCGTCCCGAACTTGTCGCCGAACCACTTCGCTATCACTGGATGAAGCAGGCTGAGGACCGCATCTGTGCGGCTCATCTCTGTATGGCTTGGAGTCATTGCGCAACCGTCAATCCACCTCCGTTATCAGATGTCCGTATTAATACGTTTTCAGAACTGACTCCGATGTTGTTCCGCGGACGGCTCTGAAAAGTATATATCTGGACTCGCTGATTGGAAACGGGGAGAACCGATGTCTCACAGCAACCTAGCACGAGTGTCGATGGTCGCCGCCGCTGTCGCCCTGCTAGTTATGGTTGCGTGCTCGTTGTCCCTCCAGAAGAGCCCCGACGGCGACGAGCTCGGAGCGAGCGCGTCTTTTGAGGACTACACTGGAACCATCCTGGTCAATGTCACGGACAACGTCGGCAGACCGATGACAGAGGCGACAGTCCGCATCATCGGGAACCAGAGCGACAGCTGGTCCGTGGACGACCAAGGCCAGGTGACCATCACCGGGCTCCTGGCCGATTCGAACGGAACAGAGTATGCCCTTGCGGCGGAGTGTGTCGGCTATGAATCCGGCTCCGCAAGCGTCGTCGTGACACCGTCGAACACGTCCTATGTCAACATCTCTGTCGATGGCGGGACGATAACGGGGATCGTTAGCGACGATTCGGGCCTTATAGCCGGTGCGAACGTCTCGCTGGAAGCGCTTTCCATCAATATCACGACTGACAGCAGCGGCAGGTACATAATGGACGGTGTCAAAGCTGGGAGCTACACGATAACGGCGTTCGCACCTAACCATGACTCACTCACAAAGGGAGTGACACTCCTTGTCGGAGGGACGGTCTACCTTGATTTCGACCTCGCGTCTCAGACCGGCAGCATATCGGGGACGGTGATGCACGCATCCACCGAGGAACCCATCGAAGGCGCGAACGTGTCTGTCAGGGTCGAGGGGATCACGCCCGTGACGGTGACGGTGGCCAGCGGGGCAGACGGCACGTACTACGTGCCGAACATACCTGCTGGGACCTACTCGGTCACCGCGTCGCTGGAAGGATTCAACACATCGACCGTGACAGGTATCGAGGTCGAGAGCGGCGTGGCCACGGAGGATGTCGACATCTACCTCGAGGAGAAGCCGACCAAGCTGTGGGGGACCGTCAGGTCGGGAACCATCCTCCTTGTCGGCGCCAACGTGTCGATCTGGGCGACGGACTTCTTCGCCCTCTCATCCATAGAAGGCAAGTACGAGATAGACGGCATACCCGCTGGAATCTACACCGTGGAGGCGTCACTGCAGGGATATCTCAACGTGACTGTCATCGGCATGGAGGTGAAGAAGGGTGCCGAACTCACGCTCGACTTCAACCTGACTGGGCTCCCAGGAGGCCTGTACGGGGTAGTGGTGGACTCGAACACCGGCAGTCCTCTGTCCGGCGTCAGGGTGTCGTTGCTGCCCCAGAGGGAGACCATCACCAACATCAACGGCGAGTTCGAGTTCACGGGCTTGAAGGAGGGCAACTACACCGTGCGGTTCGCCCTCGACGGGTACAGACCAGTCGAGATAGAATCGATAGTCATCACCCACGAGGAGATGACCCAGCTGGGAGAGATACACCTCGAGAAGACGAGGGACAGCTTCGGCGGGTTCATATTCGGCTTCGATCTCGCGCACTCGATGATGATCCTCGCGCTGTTCCTCACGATAGTGATCCTCGCGTTGGCGGTCGTCCTCAGGATACGGACATTCGAGTCCCCTGACAAAGCCCCTGCAGTTTACGACGAGCTGTACGACGAGGAAGCGGAGGCCGAGGGGACGGACGAGGCGGGAAAAGACCGCCTCGCGGCAGGCAGCGTAGAAGGCAGCGGCGAAGAGGACGACGAACTATGACTGCCGTGCTCCGTCTGACGCTTGCTGCAGCGCTGCAACTCCGACGCGCATTCACTTCTTCAAGCCCAGGCGCTCACGCACCTTAGGCTCGTTCTCCTTGACCTTGTCGTTGACCACGGTGTATAGGCTGTTGCCATGGGCGTCGATACCGACCGTCAGTGGGCCGAAGTTCTCGGCGTTGAGTATCCAGATCGCTTCGGGCATGCCGAGCTCGTACCATTCCACGCCTGTGACGCTCTTGAGCCCCTTCGCTGCCAGGACGGCAGCGCCGCCCGTGATCGCCAGGTAGACGCACCCGTACTTCTTCATCGCGTCGATCGTCGGCTGTGACATCCCACCCTTGCCGATGATGGCGCCGGGCCTGAACTTCTCGATGAACTCCGGCTCGAGCGAGTTCATCCTCGAGGATGTCGTCGGGCCGGCCGCCACGACCTCCCACACATCGCCGGTCTTCCTCATTATCGGCCCGCAATGGAACAGCGCGGACCCCTTGAAATCGACAGGTATCTTCTCGCCCTTCTCGAGGTGTTCGAGGGCGTGGATGTGCACCTCGTCACGTCCTGTTAACACGACACCATCAAGGTAGATGACCTCACCGAACTTGAGCCCACGGACGTCTTCTTCGGACAACGGAGTCTTGAGCCTCTTCGCCATGGTCATCCCTCCTCGTGTGTTGGGAATTTGAGCGTTCCGTCCGGATATATCCTCACGGTCCCGCGCCTAGCAGCCCAGCACTGGACGTTGACAGCAACGGGCAGGCTGGCAGTGTGACAGTAGCCGTACTCGATGTTCAGGCCGAGGACGCTCGTCTTCCCTCCGAGGCCCATCGGGCCGATCTCGAGCATGTTCAGCGCCTCCAGCAGCTCGATCTCGAGCTTGGCCACCTCCGGGTCCTTGTTCCTCTCGTCGAGCGGGCGCAGGAGCGCCTCCTTGGCGAGCTTCATGCAGATGTCAGACGAGCCTCCGATGCCGACGCCGAGGACCATCGGGGGGCAGGGGTTCCCGCCCGCTCTGAGGACCGTGCTCAGAATGAACTCCTTGATACCCTTGATCCCCTGGCTGGGTGTGAGCATCGCGAGTTGGCTCATGTTCTCGGAGCCAGCACCCTTGGTCATGACCGTGATCTCGATGTAATCCTTGTCGCCGACCTTGTAGTTGATGAATGGCATCCTGTCGCCGACGTTGTCTCCAGGGTTCTTCCTTGTGAGCGGGTGGACCGCGTTCGGTCTCAGAGGCACGTCCGTGGTCGCCTGTCTAACCCCCTCGATTATGCCCTTCTCGACATCCGCCTCGCAGTTCTTCGGCAGCGTGACGTAGAAGATCGTAACGCCCGTGTCCTGACACATCGGGGTGTTGCCCTGTTCTGCGAGGGCGATATTGTCCATGATCGCCTTCAACTGCATCCTCGGGACCTCGTCGGTCTCGGCGGCCATCGCCGTCACAAGGGCGCTCTTGACGTCCGCCGGCAACCTGACAACGGTCTTCCGCAGCAGCTCCACAACAGCGTCCTGTACAGCGGTTTCCGTGACCATCACCGATACCTCACGGCCTCGGAAAGGGGGCGTGGGGATTAATGCCTTTTGATGGAACCAGTCATGAACGAGCCGATTACCAGCTGTCGCTCAGCGCATACGTTCCGAGGTTCGTCTTTACGAGCCGGATCTGCTCCCCGTCCCGTTGAAAATCCTTCGGCTTGATGACATCGACCGGGGCCATCGTGTCGGGGTCGAGGACCTGCAGCTCGGAATCGCCCTCCATCAGCACGATGGCTCTCTTCACACCCGATGCTTGACAGGCGACACGGCACGTTTCGAGGTCGCGCATCTTTATATGTCGCTCCTCCCCCGAGGGCAACGAGAGGCACCGTATCACGCCTTTCGACAGGCTCCGGACATAGTACTCCTTGGACCCGCAGGTCAGCACGTCCCCCGCCTCGAAGTGCGGGAGCCGCACGAGGTATGTTACCCTGTATACATCGCGGCCGTCCTGGCGGCCCCACAGGCTCGATGATTCCTTGAACTCGGCCGAGTGTTGCTCCTGGAGCTCCCTCGCCACGACCCTTGCGGACTGGGCCGTGCTGGCGTAGAAATCGAGACCTCCTCTCACGCGCAACACCTTCGTGAGGAACACCTCGCGGTTCTTCGCGCGCATCGTGTCGAACCGCTCCCTCACGCGCATCTCCATGCGCAGCTCCAGATCGCCAGCGAGCGAACGGTCGTCTCCCCTCAACTGTAAGATCGATTCGTAGTAGCTCCCCTTCTGCTTGGAGCACTCCTTGCACGCCCCGCGCTTGAGACGCACCGTCGTCGTCACTTCCCTCGAGAAACTGTGCCCGTGGGCGGACAGCGCCACGGTGACGGCCGCTTCGTACGTCCTCTCGTCCTTCTCCGTGAGGGAGACCATAATCCCGTCCTTTGCCAGTCCGTCGGAGACGACGAGGGCGCCATCGATCATCCGCTCTATCGCCTCCTTGACCGAGCCCATCTCCGTCCATTGGTCCGCCAACAGGAACGACGAGCAGTGAGAGCAGAGCGTCAGGTCGATGTACTCGGGGAGGCTGGCAACGACGTTCTTCTTTGAATAGCATTCGAGGCAGAGCGGCCCCATCAGCTCGCCCTCTCTGCCGCACTCTACACAGAACACCTCAGATCATCCTCGCCATCTGTGCGTGTGGAACCCCGCCGATGCGGATGACGCATCCCGGGTCCACGAACCCGTGTCTGATCGCGACCTCGACCGCCTTCTCGCCGACGAGGTTGGCGACGGTGGCCATCTCGAGACGGTTCGCCAGTATGTCCTCGTCGACTGGGTCGCCATCGTAGAAACCCTTCGAAACGTGGAGCCGCATCTTGCCTTCCCTGAACGTCTTCCCCAACAGGTCACTATCGCAAGCGGCGACGAGCAGCTCTGCGCCCCTCTTGTGGACCTTCATGCTTATCCTCATGCCATACGCTCCTCGCTGGCGAGCTTGTAGTACCCTGGCTGCGGGGAGTAGACCTCGCCCGCGTCGCTCAGGCGCTTCACGAGCGCCCTGACGCGCTCCTCGGAGATGTTGTCCGAGGCCGCCTTCTGTATCAACTCCTCGAGGCTCACGCCCCTGCGCTCGTCCGCCAGCTGCTGGACGAGGCCTCTCAACACGTATATCTGCTCTCTCTGGCTCTTGCTGGTCCCGGTGGCGATCAGGTCGATGTCCCTCCTGCCGCCCTCGCTAGCGACCTTGTTCAGATAGTACTCGACGATCTTGATCGCCCTCTCAGCGTCCTCCGGCATGACGATGATGCTCAGGCGGGCGCGGGCACTCGATTCCGAGAGACGTATGAGCGCCTCGAGCTGCCTCGCCGTGATCGGTACCGACGCCTCCTCGCCCTCGCCCAGCTTCCTGATGTTGACGTAGTATGTCTCCAGCGTCTTCATGGCCTCCGCCGAGAGCACCGGCGTGATGCGCTTGCTGAATGCGATGTACTTCCTCAGGAACTCGATATCCATCGCGGGCACGAGGCCCTCCGTATCTTCCATGATGGCTTTCGTGTCCATATCTGGTATCTTCTCCGGGCGATCGTGGAGCCTGATCTCGCCCCTCCTGTGCACCCTCAGTATGTGCGAGGCGACACTGCGGTCGTACTCGGAGTCGGGCCTGTCGGTCATCGTGAATATCGCGTCGAACCTGGATAGTAGCGCCGGCGGGAGGTCTATCTGCTCCGCGATGCTCCGGTTCTCGTCGAACCGGCCGTACTTGGGATTGGCCGCTCCCAGCACTGCGCACCTCGACTGCAGTGTAGCTGTGATGCCGGCCTTCGCGACGGAGATCGTCCCCTGTTCGAGGCTCTCGTGTATGCTCGACCGGTCCTGGTCGTTCATCTTGTCGAGTTCGTCAATGCATGCGAGGCCTTTGTCCGCAAGCACGAGCGCACCGGCTTCCAGGGTCCATCGCCCCTCGCCGAATTCGTCCTTCACCGCCGCGGCGGTGAGCCCTGCCGCAGAAGACGACTTCCCAGAAGTGTAAATCCCCCTCGGGGCCAGGTTCGCCATGTACCTGAGTATCTGCGATTTGGCAGTACCGGGGTCGCCGATCATGGCGATGTGGATGTCACCCCTGATGTGTGTGCCGTCATCCATCATCTTGGTGACGCCTCCGAACAGCTGAAGGGCCAGCGCCTCCTTCTCCTGGAGATAGCCGTATATCGTCGGGGATATTGACCCGACGACCTTGTCGAGGATCTCCGGGGATCGCGCGAACTCCCGGATCTTCATCTCATCCTCAGGCGTGATCACTATCTCCTCGTACTCATGCTCCTCGTATTCGACCGAGTTGATATCGAGCGTCAGATCGAAGAGGGCGGATTTCGTCTGGGTGCCCTTCTGATGGCTCTTAAGCACCCCGTTGATGATCAAACGGTCCCCCGGGGATATCCTGCCAGCGATGTCGTCCTCGATGAATCCCACAAGACGCTCGGGCTGAGCACCGCCTCTGAGCCCCTCCGGGGGTTCCTGTATCTCTATCTTCTGTGTGTCGATGAACTGCGATTTGTCGGTCAACAACTTGAACCGCGTGGAGCCGCTCCCGCGGCCGCATCCGCCATCGTCCTTCGAGCATTCGAGGGGTTCCCTGAACTGCATGCCCTCCTGCTCGACGAACAGCCTCGCGCCACAGCGCATGCACTCGAATTCCGCAACTGTAACCCTTGGGCGGACCTCGGTCGCCTTCCTCACGAGTCCCTCCACAGAGACGAATGTCTCCAGATGCTTCGCCCTGAGCTTGCGTATCTCGATGCGCGAGTCGCGCGGCAGACCCTTGATGCGGAAATGGATGTAAGGGTTCGTGAGGGCATGGGAGATCATCCTGCGCATGGCCTCCTCTGCGGACTGGATCGACAGGGTCGGTTTGGAGAGGGTGTAATTGGCGAGGTCGGGGTCGTGCACCTCCACATCCGAGAAGCTGACGTACAGGCTCCTGACCTCGGGGTAGAAGTCGGCGATCTCGTTGACCTTGTGTCGCATGTCCTGGCCCCCGAGAAAGTCCTCCCATATGGCGACCAGGTCTTCCGGTGTGTATTCCTTCGGCATCTTCCCTCCCCCGCGTCAAGTCGTCGATGACCGTGTCACCGACTCCCGCCTGCTGCAAAAGGGTAACACGAATCGCCGATGTGATACAAAAGCCCTATTGCTCGACGTCCGAATCATCTCCTGTTACAGTAATGTTTCCTATGGCCTCGTTCTGGACCTTCACGACCTCGGCGCTCGTGGACGCCAGGCTGTAGCCTTCGAGCAGCTCCCCGTTCACTTCGAAGAACGTGTCCCCCCAGCGGAAGTGTGCCATCGTCCTACGGGCGTGGTCCTTCTCGCCCAAGATGTAGAGGGCGGCGGCGACGGCCTCGGCGCTGCACAGGCGCTGGGGCTTGCCGAAGTTGACGGGGTTGGCGGCGACAAGGAACGGGAGCGCCCTGTGTCTGAGCCCCTTGCGGAGCCTGGGGAACTGCTCGAGCTGGTTCCATGAGCAGTCGACCACGAGCAGCCCGAACTTCCTGACGGCGTCGATGTCTTCCCTCGAAAGGGCCTTGGCCGCCTCGGGGTCGAGCACCACCGCGCCAGGCGGTATCTTTCTGACATCACGTGCCACACGGATCTCCCTCGCCCTGACCAGGCGCGCTGCGGTGCACTTGCGTGGGTCGTCCTCATGATGCATCAGAGCGTAAACCCTCGACTCGACCATATCACCCGTCCCGAGGGGGACATCCGTATTAAGACGTGCCCCCACCACCGGTCAGCAAAGCATTATTATGCCGAATGTGCGGATAGAGGAACGCCACGATGACGAGAGAGTTACCGCTGAACTGATGATGACAGACGGGCGAACCGAGTGGCGGCCTCCGCGCCTCCGGCGGCAAAGATATTATCCCATCGACCTGCATCAGCTGTCCGGTTGATGAGGCATGCCCACCGGCTTTGATTATATAGGACAGGACAAGGCCCTGCAACAACACTGGCTGAAGAGATTCGTCGCGATCGTGCTGGACGCGGTCATAGTCTACGTTCCGACGGTTGTCTTCATATCCGTCATCGGTGGACGTTACCTGAGCGCGGGCCTGCTATCGGGAGCGTTCCTCTTCCTGTACTCAGGCCTGTTCGACTTCGCCGTTGGTGGGACGGTCGGAAAACTGCTCATGCGGATGAAGGCCGTCTCGATGACGGGCGCCCTATCGTTCCCCCAGGCACTCATGCGGAACGCGACCAAGGTGTTCGCACCGCTGCTGCTCATCGACTGGGTAATAGGAATGGCCGTGGAGACCAGGGACCCACGCCAGAAGTGGACCGACCAGCTGTCACACACATCGGTGATCGTCCACGGTCAACCGGGCGGAGTCTGAGGCTGCGGCACCGACCATATCCATCCCCTCTTCTCCACCGAGACCTCGCCGTTGACGAGTCCTCTGCGCATCAACTTCGTCAGGTACACGACAGTCTGGTCGGGACAGCGTCTGCCCTCCTGTGCGGCGAAGATCTCGATCTCCCTGGTCGTCAGCGGTCCACTTCGTTGTATCAGGCTGACGACGAACTCATCCGCTTCGCGCCCGCTCATCACGACCGCGGCATCATCCGTCTGCGACATGGCCTCGACGGCATATGCGGGAGATGGAGTCATAAAAGCTGCGCCAAGGCTGAAGTGTGTAGAAGAAAAAGCGAAGGCGCTCGGAAGGGCGGTTGCCCTCCCGAGTTGTTAGAGTTTGGGTTCAGGTCGTACAGGACTAGGCTGTCCAGGTCTGAGCGACCATCTGACCATCTGACGGCTCGTGCATTATGGTCACTGTGTACGACGTCGCGGACGCGAATGCACCCGTGATGGTGAAGTAGTCACCGTTGTTCACGAGACCGTTCCCGCCCAGGTCAGTGACGTTCAGGTAGAAGCTCGTTGATCCGAGCGTCTGAGCGCCAAGCGCCTGTGTCTGCACACCAGTTCCAGTCAGGGCTGTCTGGGTCGCTGTACTCCATGTCGCACTGTCCGCACCCGTCTGCAGGATCACGGTCACGTCGGTCCAGGTCGTCTCGGTTGTCGGGGCAGTCAACTGCCACTTGTATCCATCAGGACTCGTTATGCTAGTCCTGGACGTCAGCTGCACCGATGGGGTGCTGGATCCGCCGGTACCGAAGCCCAGCACCATGACATACAGCACGGCTGCCAGGACGACGGTAATAGCCACCATCAGGATGGTCGCTATGACCGGAGATACTGCTTCGGCATCCTTTCGGAATGCCCAAATTTTCTTCATGTTTTGTCCTCCTGCGAACCTTTCGGCTCGCGTAAGAGTGATTAGCGCAGAGCTTTGTTTATATAGCTTTGCGGGTGATTATCACAAGTGAGCGTGACTCGCATCGACATATAGCGAAGTGGAACATCTGGCCATGTCGTAGTTATTGCGTATTCAAGAAGACTATGTCTTCTTTCCTTTTATAAACAGCTTTATAAATGTCGCTTTTTGTCGAAAACGCGACATTTTCAGAGGGCGCCTCCGGCTGCGAAAACGCTCAACACGGCCGTATGCCTGTCTCGTCGAAGGAGCACGGCACTATGCCCACCATAACCGGCCGGTTCCTCACCTTCTGGACGACCATGTACTTCTTGAACTCGTGCCCGGTCCTCTCCCTGTCCAGCTCGAGGATCACGTCCGCGAGGTCCTCGATGCTGCTCTGGATGCGTGAGTCGTGCACGCCCTCGAGCATGGTCATCAGGGTCACGCTCTCCGAGTGCTGCGTGTGTGCCTTGATGGTCCTCATCGCCATCAGCACCTCCGCGCTGTCGTAGTTCTCCAGGAAGAAGTCCAGCGAGTTGATCACGACCCTGAAAGGCGGGGCGAGCTTGGATATCTCATATGATAGGTACGTGAGGAAGTTCTCCTCCTTGTGCATGTCCTTCTCCTCGAACAGCCTGATGTCAGAGAGAGTGATGCCCTCCTGCCTGAAGCGGCTGATCTCGAGCTTCTTGGCCAGTACGCTCTCGTAGTACTTGGTGCCGATGTTGACTATCGACAGGTCGGTCCTCCACCCGTACTCGCGCATCACGTTGAGCACGTCCTCGTCCCGCTCGGTCGATGTGAAGTACGTGACCGCCTCATCACCCGCCGACGCGAACTGCTTCGCGAAGAACTCCGTGCCCGAACCTGGTGTGCCCATGACGAGGACCGTGGTGCCTTTCTGGACGCCACCTCCGAGATGCTCGTCGAGCGCCTTCACACCTATGCTAGTGAACTTCATCTCAGTCCTCCTTTGACCCCGTGCGTATGCCCTGGTCGCACACGAGGTTGACCATGTTGTTTATCTCTGGCGTGGAGTGCTCCTCGACGGACAGTATGATGGTGTACACGTCACGGACGCGTAGTCCGGAGACGAGTATGTGGAGGAACTCCGACAGTATCCAGTTGTTGTTGTGTATCGCCAGCGAGTTGATGGAGTCGATGACGACTATCTTCTCCTTGGCCTCTGAAAGACGGATGAGGTACTCCACCTTCAGCATGACGTTCTCGAGCATCGTGGGGCTCTCGACCAGCGTGGTGTGGTCGTCCATCTTGCCGGACGAGGCCCCCATCATTATGTGCGAAATGCAGTCGACGAAGTACACCCGAGAGGTGTCTATGTCGAGCGCCTCCATGACCCTCTTGATGGCTTCGAATGATATCGTCGATGTGACGTAGATCACGTCGGCCTCCTTCTTGGACGCGAACAGGTCCAGGACCCCCCTCAGGACGTCGAGGTAATGGTCCACCGACATCACCAGTGATATCGCCGAGGATGGGGGCACCTCGAGCAGCTCTTCCGAGACCTTCTGCGCCACTCGCTTGTCGTTCATCCTCTCGTGCTCCCTCCTTTCAGAAGTGGGACAAGCAACACGCCCTCGGGCGTCAGGTCTAGCACATACTTCGCCCGCGAGTGCATGGTCCCGCGCATCTTGATGACCTGCAACGTCCTCAGGAGATCGCCTCTGCGCTCCATATTGGCCATGAGGACGATGCCGTCGGATATCGCCTCCTCCACGCCGAACATGGAATAGGCGTTGGATTGGGCGGCCACCTCGCTCACCAGTATGGAGGTGCAGTCGATGTCCGCCAGTGCCTTGCTCAGCTTCAGGATGAAATCCCTGATTTTCTCTGATGTCTTCAGTTTGTAACATACGGATGTAATCGAGTCCATGACGAGCCGCTTCGTGTTCAGGTCTCGTGCAAGGCCAGCGATGGCGGTCACGAGCAGGTCGATCTCCTCCATCGTCAGCTCCGCCTTGGTCATCCCAAGGCGCTCGTACATCACAGGCAAGTCGACGAACACGAGCTTGCCGGATTTGACGAGGTCGTCGTTGTAGAAGTTGTAGGGTATGATGTTCGCCATCATCTTCTCGGCGTTCTCGGTGACGGACACGAACAGCGAGTTCTCACCCTGGGCGGCTCCGTGTATGAGGAACTCCAGTGCGAGGGAGGTCTTGCCAGTCCCGCAGCTGCCCGTCAACAGGACCGTGTTGGAGCGCGGGATCCCGCCATAGAGGACCGTGTCGAAGCCCTCGATACCGGTCACGCACCGTGACCTTTCGCCACTCCTCAGTGCCATAGCAGTCCGCTGAATGCGGTGATTGGCATATTATGCTTTCTTGTGCGCCCGCCCGGGCGCGTTCCCGTGACAGGTTTTAATACGGGGATAGCGGTCTTTCAGGACGATGAAACCCGTCCTTCAGGTCGCTCTCGACCTCGTTCATTCAGACAGGGCGCTGGCCATAGCGACGGAGGCCGTCAAGGGAGGCGCAGACTGGATAGAGGTGGGGACCCCACTAATCAAGAGCGAGGGCATGGATGTTGTCCGTGCGCTCAAGGCCGCGTTCCCAGGGAACATCATAGTCGCCGATATGAAGACCATAGACGTCGGCGGCATGGAGGTGGAGATGGCGGCCAAGTCCGGCGCGGGTGTTGTTGTGATCCTCGGCCTATCCTCAGACCCAACGATCACCGAGGCCGTCCTGAGCGCCCGTCAGTACGGTTCCAAGGTGATGGTCGATCTGTTCAACGTGGCCGACAAGCCCGCCAGGGCGGCAGAACTCGAGAAGATGGGTGTCGACTACATCTGCGTGCATGTCGGCGTGGACGAGCAAATGGTCGGCGGGTCACCCCTCTCGGAGCTCTCGAGCGTTGCTGAGGCCGTCAGCATACCGGTCGCGGCAGCTGGCGGGATCAACAGCGAGACCGCCGCGGAGGTGGTCAAGGCAGGAGCGAGCATCGTCATCGTCGGCGGCGCCATAACGAAGGCCAGGGACGCTGCTGACGCGGCCTCCAAGGTCATCGAGGCGATGGAGACGGGTGAGAAGGTCCTGACCGAGCGGTTCAAGAAGTACGGCAAGGAGGAGCTGGTCAGAGCGTTCCAGAAGGTCTCCGCCCCCAACGTCACCGACGCTCAGCACCGGAAAGGCGCCATGAGTGGCATCGTCGCGAGGGGCGCGCCTGGCGTCAGGATGGTTGGCAGGGCACTGACGGTCCAAACGGTGAACGGCGACTGGGCCAAGTCCGTCGAGGCCGTCGAGCGCGCGAGCGAGGGCGATGTCATCGTGATAGACGCATGCGGCGGGGACATCGCCGTGTGGGGGGAATTGGCGTCCTGGAGCTGCGTGACCAAGGGCGTCAAGGGCGTCGTAATAGACGGCGCCGCTAGAGATGTCGATTCGATCGTTGAGATGCGCTTCCCGTGTTTCTCCAGGCATGTCGCGGCCAACGCCGGGGAGCCGAAGGGCTACGGAGGCATCGGCGAGGAGATCGTGTGTGGCGGTGTCACTGTCCGTACTGGCGATTGGATCATAGGGGACGAGAACGGCGTCGTGGTCGTGCCTCAGGAACATGCCGTCGAAGTGGCCAACCGCGCCGTAGACATCATGGAGAGGGAAGAGCGGCTCCGCGAGGAGATCAAGAGAGGCGGCACTCTATCTGGCATTCTGAAACTGGAGAAATGGGAAAAGGTCGGATGAGCGTCGGTCTCAGCCGATGAAACCGGTCTCGTCCGCCAACTTGTGCAGTTTCTCGATGCGCTTCTTCATCGGAGGGTGGGTCATGAACAGCGTTATGAAACCGCCGCCCCTGAACGGGTTGACGATGAACATGTTCGAGGTCGCGGGGTTGCCACGTCGGATCGGGTTCCGCTTGTTGCCCTCCTCGAGCTTCCCGAGGGCCCGGGCCAATGCCAACGGGCGCTGTATCATCAGGGCGCCCTCGCGGTCGGCCTTGTACTCCCTGTTGCGCGATATCGCTAGCTGAAGGAGCAGCGCAGCCAGCGGAGCTGTGATCATAACGACCAGGAGCAGCAGGATATTGTCGTTCCCCCTGCGCCCGCCGAACAGCATGTTGAACCAGAGCATGCGGGCTGCGAACGATATCGCGCCCGCGATGGTCGCCGCAACGGACATCACAAGTATGTCGCGGTTCTTCACATGGGCCATCTCGTGCGCCAACACGCCCTCGAGCTCGTCGTCGGTCAGCAACGTGAGTATGCCTTCGGTCACGGCCACGACTGCGTTGTTCTTGTTCCTGCCGGTCGCGAACGCGTTCGGATTGCTCGTCGGGACTATGGCGATACGGGGCATCGGCATCCCGCTCTTCATGCATATCTTGCTGACGAGTTCGTGCAGCCGAGGAGCGTCCGCCTTGCTGACTATCTTCGCCTTGTACGACCACAGGACGATCTTGGAGCTGAAGAAGTAACTGATGATGTTCATTATGGCCGCGAGCACGAGGAATATGAGCGCCCCCATGACCCAGTTCTCATTGAACATGCCTCCGATTACGTAGCCTATCGCGGTGAAGAGGCCCATCAGGAGCATGAACAGACCTATGGTCCTCAGTGTGGAATGCATTGATACCCCCTCTCTATGGGACGTCGTTGTCCCATATCTCTCAGATTGTGGTTGGATAAGTATCTTTCGACTATTTGGGTATCGCCGCCGATCTGTTTTCGCCACGCGTGTCAGTGGTTGGTGGTGTGTAGGTTTTATTGGGAAAGACCGCTTACCACCCTTCCAGCGGGCGTGATGCCCGCATCACAATCGCTGCCGAGTAGGTGTTCGCAATGGAGACATCCGACGACAAGCTCGAAAGGAGACTGTACAGCCACGACCTAGCGCCGCTGCCGAAAGAGATGGACCTGATATTCAAGACGATGCCGGACCAGGTCATCAGGCCCAAGTATGCCCAGGAGATCGCACAGATGATGGCGAAGGCCGTCGCGACGAAGAAGCCCATCGTGCCACGCGGAGCGGGCACATGGGGGCTCGGGGGATCCGTCCCGGTGCAGGGTGGCTACGTCCTCGACATGACCTCGATGGACAAGATCATCACGATAGACGATAAGAACCTCGTCGTCACCGTGCAGCCAGGGATCACCTGGAAGGCTCTGGGCGACGCGCTCGAGGCCAAGGGGCTCTTCCTGCCGTGCTACCCCAGCAGCGCGCCGTCTGCGACGCTCGGAGGATGGATAGGCACCGGCGGGACGGGCATAGGCGCCTACAAGTACGGCACCGCTGGCAACATCATAAGGGACCTCGAGGTCGTCCTCCCGACCGGGAAGATAATACACACGGGTGACAAGTATGTCCCGGCGAGCGGCGGCGGGCCCAATCTCAACTGGCTCTTCGTGGGTTCGGAGGGGATCCTCGGTGTTATAACCGAGGTGACGCTGAGCGTGCTCCCCAAGCCCGAGGTCCTGAGGGCCATCTCATATTCGTTCGAAGACCTGGCCGCGTTCACGCCGGCGCTGAGGAAGCTATCGAGGAGCGATGTCGTGCCCATGCACATCATGTTCGGCGACAGGGCACACTTCGAGTATCTCAGAGCGGCGGGCAAACACGCCCCTGATGTCGGCTGCATGGTGACTTGCGCGCTCACGGGGGCCAAGGACAAAGTGGACCTCGACGAGAAGATGCTGGATGAGATCATGACATCGTCAGGCGCCACGAAGATGCCGGCCGATGTGGCCGAACACGAGTGGTCCGAGAGGAGCTACGAGTTCAGAGTCAGGGAGATGGGCATCGGCGCGATACCCGGGGAGATACTCGTGCCCATCGAGGGGTTCGACAAGACCCTCGCCGACACGAGGAAGCTCGTGCAGAAGATGAAGCTCAAGGGGCCGATCATCGGCACGGTCGCTGACAGGAACACGGTCATGCTCATGCCTTACTACCTAACGGACGAGCACAACTTCCTGCGGTCGACGGCGGCGATGGGTTTCGGCAAGAAGCTCGGCGACATCGCTTTCGAGAACGGCGGCAGGCCAGTCGGCCTAGGCCTATTCTTCGCTGGCAACCTCAACAAGTATCGCGGGAAGGAGGGTGCCGAGCTCGTCAGGATGATCAAGGACCTCGTGGACCCCCACGGGATAATGAACCCAGGGAAGGTCGTGGAGACCGGCACGCGCTTCGGCATAGCTCTGCCTGCGGCGTTAATGAACTTCGGCATGAACATGATGGCGGGTATGAAGCGGCTCATGCCCAGGGACAGGGTCGGGGAGAAGGAACTGGGCAAGCTGAAGAAGTGAGCCCTGCCCAACATCGGCTGTACTCGAAGCGGGAGCCGTCAGCCCCTGACCAGGGTCGGGTAGGATCTTCTTATCATGTATGTGAGCCCGGCACCTATCGTCCCTCCGAGCACTACCTGAGCGACATTTATCGGGACCTCGGCGAGCGCCTTGCCAAAGCCGACATCGAGGAACAGCCACTCCGCCATGAAGTACGTGGTGATCATGAGCGCACCTCCCGCTGCGATGCCGAGCACGACCGCCCAGTTCTTCCCTCGGCCAGAGCGCGATATCAGACCGGCGACGAACCCCTCTCCACCCTTTGCCACGAGTGTGACCGGCGCGTATACGCCGGCTCCGAGGAGCACATCGGCCGCCGCAGAGCCCACGCCGCCGCAGATGGCGCCCGCCCGACAGCCAAAGGCGAGGGCTGAGAAGAAGACCATGGAGTCGCCGAGGTTGAAGTACCCTTTCGTCGGGGAGAACGGCAGGTACGATGCGATCGTTATGGCCGCGGTGAGTGCGGCGAGTATGCCGTACAACGCGACCGTCTGGGGCGAGACGAACTTGGCAGGTTCGGGCGTCGCTTCGGGGCCCAGCTCAGAAGGTGCTTGAGATTCCATCTCTATCGAGGTGGCTAAACTCGGAGGGCATACTTAAACCCTCCAAATGCGAGGGTACACAATTATCCTTTGAGGCATCGGAGGCCACGACTACAACGGGACTCCAAGCGCGTACTTGAAGAACACTGGCACGACGAGGATGGCTATCACGATGGAGAGAGCAACGGCGTCCTTCGGTCTCATCTTCGGCTCGCGCAGATAGGTCCGGTCGGCCCTGGCACCGTACGCCCTCGAATGAAGCGCCAGAGACAGCGTGTCCGCGCTGCGCAGCGCTGACACTATCGTCGGCACCAGGACCGCCACGTAGTTCTTTGAGCGTTTGAGCAGGCCGCCCTTGTCGAGCTCCATGCCGCGTGCGCGCTCGGCGTCCTTGATCGAATCTATCGTGGCGCTGAATGTTGGCAGGAAACGGAGCGATATCGCAAGGGCGAGCCCGAAGTCGAACCTCAACCCCATCTTCACCAGCGCGCGTACAAGGTCGCGCTGTGATGTGGTGAACATCAGGATGTACCACACGCACGCGAGACAGCCGACCCTGACGGCCGACGTGATCCCCCGCCAGACCGCTGGCTCGGTTATCTTCACAGGGCCGAAGGTAGCCCATATGGGCGTCCCGGATGGGTCGAAGATCGGCCATAATACGACTATCAGCACCATGAAGCGTATCACGAACCTCAGCGCGAACCAGGTGCGGCTCAGGGTGGCACGCGCGAGGAACAACAGGATGAATATGAACGTCAAAAGGAGTGTGAGCGGGTAGACGCTGGACAATAGGAAAGCGAGGACGCTCAGCAGCAGGACAGCGATGATCTTGACCCTGGCGTCGATCCTGTGGAGGAATGTGTCTCCCTCGGAATACAGGTCCACGAACCCCGTCATGTCCTCGCACCCCGCACCCTCGCCACTTCCTCGGCGAGCTCATCGACCGTCAGCACCTCGGGCGACACGTCGAACTCAAGCAGGCGTTGGGCGAGCTGAACCGCTACGGGCGGGATAACGCCGCTCTGGCGAAGCGTCTCCGGCTCAGAGAACGCCACCCGTGTTCTGCAATCGAGCGACACCTGGCCATGAGCCATGACGACGACGCGTTCTGAATGCTCGGCGACCAAACGCATCTCGTGCGTGATCAGGATCACCGTCTTGCCATCCTTGTTCAGGCCATCCAGCGCGCGCATCAGCTCCGCAGCCTCTCGGGCGTCGAGGCCAGTGGAAGGCTCGTCCAGCACGAGCACCTCGGGGTCCATGGCGATGACGGAGGCGACGGAGACCCTCCGTCGGTCGCCGAGGCTGAGCGACAACGGCGCCTTGTCCTTGAGGTGGTCTATGGACAGCATTTTCAGAGCGCGGCCCGCCTTCTCGACGGCTTCTGCCTCGGCGAAACCGAGGTTCTTGGGGCCGAAGAGGACCTCCTCCGCGACCGTCGGGCAGAACAGCTGATGGTCTGGGTTCTGGAACGCATAGCCAACCGTTCTGGAAAGCGCCGCGACGGATTGCTTTGCCGTGTCCTTCCCTTTGACGAGCACGCGCCCCCGGCTCGGCCTGAGCAGGCCGTTTAGATGCTTGGCGAGGGTCGTCTTCCCCGAGCCGTTGCCTCCGACCAGCGCGATGTGCTCGCCCCGCCAGATATCTAAGGTCACACCTTGCAGAGCCACGGTGCCGTCGTCGTACGAGAAATCGATGTTGCGCAGAGCCGCGATGGGCGTCTCATCGAACGTCGGGAGCGGTATCAAGAGGTTCTCACCCCGGCCCCCTCCCGGCGCGGAGCATGGCAGATATCTCTCCCACGACTTCCTCCAATGTGATGCCCTCTACCTTGGGCGCCCCGACCCTCGCATATAGGGCCTCGCCGAACTCGGAGAGCTGTGGAGGCGGGATGCCGATCGAGCGCAGCACGCTGGGATCCGCCAGCACCTCCTTCGGGCTGCCAGTTCGGACGACCCGCCCTTCGCTCATGAGCACTATCCGGTCGGCGAACGATGCGGCCTCCTCGGCGTCTCGTTCGACGACCAGGACCGTCATGTTGTGTTTCTTCTTCAGGTCAGCGAGGAGCGAGTAGAGCTCCAGCCTGCCGATCGGGTCCAGGGCGTATGCGGGCTCGTCGAGCACCAACATGTCAGGGCGCATAGACAGGGCCGCCGCGATCGCCAGCCTCTGCTTCTGCCCACCAGATAGGCTCGCCGGTGGGCGGTCGTTGAACCCTTTCAGCCCCACCGTCTCCAGCGCCCATTCGACGCGTGCGGCTATCTCCTCCCTGTCGACCGCCAGGTTCTCGGGGCCAAAGGCGACCTCCTCCTCGGCACTCATGCAGAAGAGCTGGTTCTCTGGTTCCTGGAATACGATGCCCACCTTGGTCGACAGTGTGGCCACAGAGTGACTGGCCACGTCCTTCCCGAAGACCTCCACCTGCCCCCTCATCGAGCATTTGATCACATGTGGTATGAGGCCGTTCATGAGCATGCAGAGAGTCGATTTCCCTGCTCCGTTGGCGCCCAGAAGGAGTGCCCACTCGCCTTTGGCGATATCTAGCGTGACACCTTCGAGAGAATCGCGGTCGGCGTCGGGATATCGGACACTGACATCGCGCATGCGCAGGGCGTTCATCGTGCAACCTTCAAGCCCCGCTCAATCGGGGGGTCCGGTATTAAATCTTTGGAGAATAGCGGGGCAGCGCCAGGTATGTCGTTCCGCTCGCGTCAGTTGGGGATGAACTTCGCCTTCTTCCCCTTGCCGATGACACGGATGCGGCCCTTCTTGCTCAGCGAGGCAAGGGCCTTCGTCGCCTGGTCTTCAGGAAGACGCGTGGCTCGGAGGATCTGTTCCCTCGACGATCCGCTCGGGGCAATCGCGTTGTATATCCTGTCTTCCGCCTCCTCGTTGTTCTCCGCTGGCAAGATGCGGAGCTTCTTCATGGGTGGAGGTGCAGGCGGCGGCACAAGGCAGTACTTCTCCAGCGCGCCGTTCTCCGAACGCACAGCGCTTCCCGATGAGATGAGACGCCCGAGCGACAGAGTCACCTGTCCCTCAGAGTATCCCGTGGCCACGGCCAACTCATCTGTGGTCTTCCCGGTTTCGCCCAGCAACGCCAACACCTCACCGTCGAGCTGGTTCTCGGGCGGGTGTTTGTCACGGACGACGGACACGTTGTTCAGGTGTGTCTTGAGGAATTCCTTGCTGACCTCCTTGAAATGCTCCGGGTCCTTCTCGAGCAACACCTCAAGTTCCGAGACGTCCAGGCCCATCTCCCTCCACCTTCCAATCTTCTCAGTGTACAGGGTCTTCTTCATCTCTGGGGGCTTTAGGTCGAGAAGCGGGGCTATTGCGCGAGAGGCGCTGTCGCCCTCGAGCGGTCGGCTGACATCAGCAAGAGTCGTCACGGTGTATCTGACGCGGG
>DATKWQ010000020.1:0-12504 GCA_035529455.1 Thermoplasmata archaeon | reverse complement strand
GGGCCTCGCTCGAGAACCTCTGGCAGTTCGGGTATGTGCAAGGCGAGCACTTCTTGTCCTTGCACGAAAGCTCTATGAGCACGAGTCTCTCCCGCGTGTCGTCTGGCTTGACCATCGGTTTCTTGACCTCGAACATCTTGGTCATCTTCGTCTCGTAAGGGACCTTCTTTGGCTTCGTCTCCCTGACGAACCTCTGGCAGTTCGGGTACGTGCACGGTGAACACTTCTGGTCTTTGCACGACAGCTCTATGAGCAGGAACCTCTGGTCAGTTTCCTTGTCTCCCTTGGCCTTCAAATCCTTCTTCTCGACTTTCTTGGCGGTCATCTTAACATTCCTTCGTCCTTCCAATCATATTACTCTAGCGATTCTGCGATCACGACACTCAGGTCCTTGATGGGCACATCCACCTGTTCCTTCGGGACGCCCTCGAGTTTGTTGTCCCTGGCGCACGCGAGATGTATCATGCACTTGTAACAGCCCGTGACTAGACACTCCGCGCCCGTCTTCTTCGCCTCCTTCAGACGGTCCACCTGGAGTCTCCTGGCGACTTCGTCGCATGTGGACCAAGCACTAACACCGCAGCAGCCCGCCTTGTCCCTGGTGTTGTCCATCTCCAGTATCTCCGTCCCCTTCGCCGCCTTCAGAGCGTCCCTGGGCTGGTCATATATGCCCAGGTGCCTCCCTAGTCTGCACGAGTCCTGGAAGGTCAGCTTCCTGCTGCTGTCCTTGAACTTCAACTTCCCCTCCTTCACGAGGTCGTCGACGTACTCAGAGATGTGCACCATCTCGAAGTCGAGGTCACCCATGAAGTCCTGGTAGTCCATGTCGAAAGTCCTCAGGCATTCCGGGCACGAGAACACGACCTTCTTGGCCCCTGATGCCTTGATGACCTCGACGTTCTTGTCCATGAGCTTCTGGAAGCCATCCTCGTCTCCTGTCCAGTTGAGGTCGTGGCCGCAGCAGACCTCGTCGTTGCTGACGACCGGCGTGACGCCTGCCCTGTTCATTATCTTGACGACGGCCTGTGGGATGCCAGACAGATTCAGGTCTCTGTCTTTGAACATCGCGTCGAAGTAAGAGACGCAGCCCGTGAAGAAGAAAACATCTCCCTTGTCCGCCACCTTCAGGTCGTCCGTAAGCCAGCCGAGGCGGTCCTGTTTGAAGTCCCCGTAGGCCTGCATGCGGATCATGCCGCCTATGAGCCCTCCCTGGCTGCATGTTGGCTCGTTGCCCATCTGGGACGCTTCCATGCGCAGTCCCCTGATGAATCCGGAGTAGTCCACCTTGTACGGGCACATGGAGTTGCACTGCTCGCAGGTTACACAGGTCCAGATGTCCTTGTTGGAGATGATCGCGTCCGCCTGGCCCTCCGTCGCCTTGAGCACGATGGTCCTCGGGGCGAAGTCCGGGTTGTACTTGGCCACTGGGCACACGGTCGTGCACTTGCCGCACTCGACGCAGTCGAACGCCCCCGTGTCCTCGATCAGTTCGCCGACCTTCTGCTTCAGCTTGGTCGGGTCGTACACGGTCTTCTTCTGCTTGGGCATGGGGTTCGGGCCGAGGGCTCTGATCTGTTCGGTGAACTCCTTCATCGTCGCTGCGAACTTCTGGCCCTCGGACGCGGATATCCACTCGAGGCGCATCCTGTCGCGGCCTATGCCCACGATGTCCAACAGCTCCTTCGCGATGTTCATCCTCTTCTCGGCCTCTATGTTGCCTGATATGTAGTGACAGTCACCGATGTGACATCCCGCGACGAGGACCCCGTCGGCTCCGAGCTCGAGCGCTCTCAGGATGAAATAGGGCTCGACTCTGCCTGAGCACATGACGCGTATTATCCTCGCGTTTGGCGGGTACTGCATCCTGCTGACCCCCGCTAGGTCCGCACCGGCGTAGGAACACCAGTTGCAGCAGAAGGCCACTATGTTCGGCTCGAACTTGTCCTCGCTCATGCCTTCGCCTCCTGCTCCTCGTCGTCATCTGCAAGCGCCGCCTCGATCATGGTCAGTATCTGGTCGGTCCTGAAGTGCTTGGGTCTGATGGCTCTCGTGCAACATTCGACGGCGCAAGAGCCGCAGCCCTTGCACAAAGCCTCGTTGATGCGCGACTTGAAGACTCCAGGTGAGACTTCCTCCAGCCTCGGAGCACCGTATTCGCACAGGTCCTCACATCTACCGCAGCCGAGGCACTTCTCCTCGTCGACGACGCTGACGACCCCCTCAGCCTCTATGAACGGCTTGGACAACACGGTGTTCACCCTCGCCGCTGCGGCCAGGGCCTGGGATATGCTCTCGTCGATGAGCCTCGGTGAGTGCGACAGCCCGCATAGGAACACACCGTCGGTGGCGAAGTCCACCGGACGGAGCTTCATGTGCGCCTCCAGGAAGTAACCTTCCTTGTTCTGAGGGACCTTCAACAGCTGTGCCAGGTCCTTGTTGTCGGGATTGGGGTGGATGGCCGCGTTCAGGGCCACGTATGTGGGCCTGATGGTTATCGTCTCCTCAATGAACTGCTCGTCGATCTCCACGACCAGATCGTCGCCGTCAACGCTCACCTTCGGCGGTGATGCTGGATCGTATCTCAGGAAGACGACCCCCTGCCTCGCGGCCTCGTTGTAGTTCTCCTCTGCGAACCCGAACGTGCGGATGTCACGGAAGAGCACGAACACGCTCGTCTCCGGATGCTCCTTTCTGATCTTGAGCGCATTGGCCATCGCGGTGGAACAACATATCCTGGAGCAGTTCGGATGCTCGTCGTTCCTAGAGCCAACGCATTGGATGATGACGACGCTCTCGGCTTCGAGCTTGCCCTCCTCCAGCAGCTCACCCAGAGTCGTCTGCTTGATGACCCTGGGATGTTCGCCGTACATGTACTCCTTCGGCTCGTATTCGACGGCCCCGGCTGCCACAACAACGGCACCGTGCTTGACCTGCTCACCACTCTTGAGCGTCGTCTCGAAGTTGCCGATGTATCCTTTCACTTCCTGGACACCGTCCTCCAGATGGACATGGATCTTCTCGTTGGCGCTGATCTCATCCTTCAACTTTGTCAGGGTTTCCTGTGGGTTGACGCCTGCGAGCGTGTGATATATCTGGCGCAAGTGCCCGCCGAGTTCCTTGCCCTTCTCGACCAGGTGCACTTCGAATCCCGCCTTCGCGATCTCGAGAGCGGCGGTCATCCCGCTCAGTCCGCCACCGATCACAAGGGCCGCCGGGGTCACCGGTATCTTAGGCTGTGGGAGCGGCTCGAGCATCGTCGCCTTCGCGACCGACATGCGCACGAGGTCCTTGGCCTTCTCGGTCGCCGCCTCAGGCTCGAGCCTGTGAACCCAGGAGCACTGGTCCCTGATGTTTGCCATCTCGAAGAGGTACTTGTTGAGCCCCGCCTCCCTGACGGTGCTCTGGAACAGCGGCTCGTGGGTCCTCGGGGTGCAGCTCGCCACGACGACTCTGTTGAGGTTGTGCTTCTCTATCATCTCTCTGATCTTCTTCTGCGTATCCTGCGAGCAGGTGTACAGGTTGGCCTCGGCGTATGCGACGCCTGGAAGCTTCGAAGCGTAATCCATGACAGCTGGAACATCGACGACCGACCCGATGTTGATGCCACAGTGGCACACGAACACGCCGATCCTCGGCTCCTGTCCGGAGACGTCCTTCTCCTCCGGATACTCCTTGGCGGTGACGAGGGTACCCCTCTCATCCGCCAGCAAGGCGGCCACCTTTCCGGCGGCCCCGCTCGCCTGGGCGACGGAGTCCGGAATGTCCTTCGGGCCAGAGAATGCCCCGCAGACATAGATCCCTGGCACCGAAGTATCCACCGGAGCTAGCTCGTCAGTTTCGCAGAATCCGAACTTGTTCGCCTTTATACCGAGCGTCTTACTGAGAGCCCTGGCCGCCTCTGGAGGCGTGGCTCCCGCGGCCAGCACGACCATGTCGAAAGTCTCGTCGTTGATCTCCGCCCCTTCGATGAAGCTCAGCAGGAGATTGCCTGTCGCATCGTCCTGCTGGACCTTGGAGATGCGGTTGTTTCTGAGAACCCGCACTCCGTACTCGGTCTCGGCTCTGTGCAGGTACTCCTCGAACTCCTTTCCGAACGCTCGTGTGTCCATGAAGAATATCGTCGTCTTCAGGCCTGGAACATGTTCCTGGGCTATGACCGCCTGCTTCAGGGCTGCCATGCAGCAGTACGACGAACAGTAGGTGTTCGGCGTCTGAGCGTCCCTCGAACCGACACACTGTATGAACGCTATCTTCAGTGGGATGTCTCCGTCGGACGGGCGTATCACATGCCCCTCGGTCGGCCCGGAAGCGCTCAGCATCCTCTCGAACTCTATGTTGCTGAGGACGTTCGGGAATACCCCGTGTCCGTACATCGCCTTCTTCGACGCATCGTACACGCTGTAGCCAGGGGCCAGTATGATCGCCCCGACCTCTATGGTCTCCTCAATATCTGGCTCCATATCGTACTTGATCGCGTCCGCCTCGCAGAACTTCTCGCATATGCCGCAACCGATGCACAGCCCGCGGTCTATCGTGTATATCAACGGTACCGCCTGAGGGAACGGGACGTATATCGCCTTCGCAGGGGCGAGTTCCCTGTCGAATGCACTAGTCCCCTCAATCGGACAATGTTCGGCGCAGACTCCGCAACCCGTGCATTTCTCGTCTATGATGTATCTCGAGTGCTTGGTGATCGTGACTTTGAAATTGCCCATCTCCCCCTCGACCTTCTTGAGCTCGGCGTTGGTCAGCATTGTGACGTTCTCATGCCTTCCCGTGGCCACCAGTTTGGGTGAGAGGATGCACATGGAACAGTCGTTCGTCGGGAAGGTCTTGTCCAGCTGCGACATCGTGCCGCCGATGCTGGGCGTGGTCTCCAGAAGATAGACTCTATAGCCTGAATCCGCGAGGTCCAACGCGGCCTGCATGCCGGCCGGTCCGCCACCGACCACGAGCACTGCGCCGATGTATCCCTTTCCCGCCATCTCAAGCACTCTCCTCTGTGATGGGTCCGAGCTTCTCCAGCTCATCGACCATCTGCTTCACGACGTTCGCGAACTTCTGCCCCTCCGACCCCGCGATCCACTCGAGCCGGAATCTCTGAGGCTCTATGCCCGCCTCTTCCAGGAACTCTGATAGGAACTCGCCGCGTGTCGCTGTCTTCTCGTTGCCGTTGATGTAATGACAGTCAGATGGGTGGCACCCCGCTATGATGACCCCGTCTGCCCCAAGGGTGAACGCTTTCAGCACGAACGCAGGGTCGACCCTTCCGGAACACATCACTCGCACAATCCTGATATTCGTCGGGTACTGTAGTCTCGTAGTGCCCGCGAGGTCCGCACCGGCGTAGGAACACCAGTTGCAGCAGAAGGCGACGATCTTTGGCTCGTATGAGCGCTGCTCGGTCACTGCTCCATCGGCTCCACTCACGGTCAGACCCCCCTGAGCTTCCTGAGGAACGAATGCGCCGACACATGGTGCGTGTCGAAGCCGAGCGATATCGGGTCGATGCCCATCGCGAGCGCCTGGAACTGTGATATGTGCATGACTGGTATGCCGTCCTTCGTGAACGACTTCTGGGCATTGTCGAACTGAAGCAGGCAGAACGGACATCCGGTGACTATGCAGTCCGCCTCTGCCGCGGAGATGTTCCTGCACTTGTCCTCTGTGAGCGAGTTGGCCAGCTCGACGACGTGCGACCGCACACCGCCTCCGGCGCCGCAGCAGTCGAGTCTGTCCTCGTAATCGACGCTGACCGCTCCGCACGCCTCTACCATCTTGTCGATGTTGACAGGGTCGTTCGGGTCGTCTATCGTCTGGTTCTCAGTCGGCCGAAGGTAGTGGCACCCATAGTGAACGGCGACCTTGATGTTCTTCAGCGGTCTCTTCACGAGCTCACCGATGGCGTCGAGTCCGATGTCGTTGATCATCATGTCGACGTAGTGGCGGACCTTCACGGGCTCCATGATACGCCTGCGCCCCTCGGTCTTGCGCGGTATGCCAGTATACTTCCTGTTTATCTGCGAGAGGGTTCTGTTCACCTTGCCCATCATCTTTGGGTCTTCCAGGTACTCAGTCGCCTTCAGGAGCGATGTCAGGCAGCCGTTGCACACCGTCAGTATCTCACGCCTCTCGTCCTGGGCGAGCGTGAGGTTCCGCGAGGCGAGCAGGAGCCAGGTGTTCTTGTCCGATGAGTAGAATATCCCGGGTACAGGGCAGCATGAGAACTCGTCGATGTCTATGACATCGAGGTCGAACCCCTCCTTGCCGCAGACCCATCGCACTGCGTACTCTACCCCAGGATATCTGTTCGGGATTATGCACCCGAAGAAGTAGGCGTAGGCGGTCATGCCTTCACCTCATCCTCGATGCCGAGAAGCTTGTCGTATCCTGACGCGTGCACGAGCATGTTGATCTCGCGGATCACCTTGGCGTATGCAGCCGCCCGTGACGGGACATCGCCGAGTTCCAGCTCCTTCCGGATCTTCTCTATCTCAGGGTCCGGCTTGACGCTCTGGCCATATTTGACTAGGTTCGTGGCCGCGACCTTGATGAACGGCGGTATGACGCCCTCTCTGATGGCGATGTGCCTCAGGGCTATCATCACCTCGGCCGGGTTGATGTCCGCGGGGCAGTGCTCGTAGCACCTGTAGCATGTGGCGCAGACCCAGCGAGTTCCGAGCGTGAACTTCTTCAGCCCGAACTGGCAGTACTTGATTATGCTCCTGGTCTTGTAATCGATCTTGAGGCTTATCGGACATACGCCGGTGCAGTTGCCGCACTGCAGACAGGTCATCACGTCCTTGCCGCCGTACTTCACTATCTCCTTGGCGAAATCCGGCTCCAGCTCGTCCTCGGAGATGATCTTGTCCTCCACGAGCTTCTCGTGCAAGCCGCTGATGAAGGTCTTCTCGACTTCTCCCATGGTCACGCCTCCTCCTCAGCCTTTCTCGGCCTGGGTTTCGCCTTGTCCGCCATTGCGCCCTCAAGGGCGGATACTATCTCGGAGTCTATCTGGTCGTCCGTGAACTGGTTGGCGGTTATCGCCTTCTGGGGGCAGGCCGCCACGCACGTGCCGCAGCCATGGCACAGAGCCTCGATGACCCTCGCCTTGGTTCCCTTGTCCCCCTCGACGAGCTCCGGCGCGCTGTACGGACACATCTCCACGCAGAGCCCACAGCCCACGCACAGGTCCTCGTCTATCAGCGCCGTCAGGGGCTCTATCTTGACCATCTTGCCAGCCATGACCGCAGCCGCTGACGCCGCCGCGGCCTTCGCCTGGGCCACGGAGTCGGGTATGTCCTTCGGCCCCTGAGCACATCCAGCCAGGTATATGCCGTCCATGGCCGTGTCGACCGGTCTCAGTTTTGGATGTGCCTCCATGAAGAAGCCGTCGGGGCTGAGCGAGAGTGCGAGCGTCTTGCCTATCCTCTTGCTTCCTTCTGACGGAAGGAGGCCAGTCGACAGCACAACGAGGTCGAACCGCCTCTCAGTGATCTTGGCGAGGAGTGTCTCCTCCGCCCGTATCGTGATGGCCTTCGATTCCGGGTCCTCGGTGAGCTTGGCAGGACGCCCCCTGATGAACTCGACGCTGTACTCCTCTCTCACGCGGTGATAGAGTTCCTCGAAACCCTTGCCGAAAGCCCGGATGTCGTTGTAGTAGACGGCTATGTCCGTATCTGGCTCGTGCTCCTTGATTATCTGCGCGTTCTTGATCGCGTACATGCAGCAGACGCGGGAGCAGTAGTTGTTGCCGATCTTCTTGTTCCTCGATCCGACGCACTGTATGAACGCCACCTTCTTGGGCGTCGTCCCATCCGATGGTCTTATGAGGTGCCCGCCTGTCGGCCCGGACGCATTGAGAAGCCTCTCGAGCTCGAGGCCTGTGATGACGTTGTCGTATTCCCAGTATTTGTAAACGCCACGTCTCTTTGGGATGTAGATGTCATATCCAGTGGCGACGATTATCGTCCCCACCTTCAGGTCGAGCATCTCATCCTGCACCTCGTGGTCGATGGCCTCGTTTGAACAGGCTTTGACACACGCCTTGCACTTGCCGGTCTTGAAGTAGATGCAGCTGTCCTTGTCGATCGTGTACTTCAGTGGTACTGCCTGCGGGAACGGGACGTATATCGCCTTCCTCTTCCCGTAGCCCTCGTCGAACTCGTTGTTGACCTTGACAGGGCAGACTTCCGCGCACACTCCACAGCCGACGCACTTGTCCTCGATGACGTACCGCGCTTTGCGCCTCACCTTGACTTCGAAGTTGCCGATGAATCCCTTGACGTCCTCGACCTCGGAATAGGACAGCAGCGTAATGTTCGGATGCCTGGCCAGCTCTACCATCTTCGGGGCGAGTATGCAGATAGCGCAATCGCCCGTCGGGAAAGTCTTGTCCAGCTGCGCCATCCGGCCGCCGATGCTCGGCTGCGATTCGACGAGGTAGACCTTGAACCCCATCTGCGCCAAGTCCAGCGCGGCCTGTATGCCGGATACGCCACCACCGATCACGAGGGACGCCTGCTCGACCGGCACCTCCCTCGCCTCCAGGGGTTCCAATCTCGCCGCTTTGGCTATGCCCATCTTCACGAGGGCCGTCGCCTTCTCGGTCGCCGCCTCCTTCTCCTGGGTATGTACCCATGAGCATTGCTCCCTCAGGTTCACCATGTGCAGGAGGTATGGGTTCAGCCCGGCCTCCTTGATGCAGTTCCTGAAGGTCGGCTCATGCATCCTGGGGGAGCACGCGGCCACGACGACCCTGTTGACGTCGTTCTCTTTGATCGCCTTGATGATCTCGTCCTGGCCAAGGTCAGAGCAGGTGTACTTGTTCTCCTTGGCGACGACGACGCCAGGCACCTTCTCGGCCGCATCTCTTACCTTGGAGACGTCGACGGTGCCGGCGATGTTACTGCCACAGTGACATATGAAGACCCCTATCCTCGGGGCTGATGAGTCCTTTGCGGGTGGTTTTCCTGACTCCTTTGTGGCGTTCTCTCCGAGTGGCTCAGATGAACTCATGATTTCCCTCCTGGCTCAGGCCAGATGAATTGATCCAGCCCGAGTGACCCCGCAGAGGCCGCCAAGTTCATCTGTCTGGCGCATCCACTCAGCTCTGGCAATCCTGACGAGTGGGTGTAATAAAGGGGTGCTTAATATAGGTTTCGTTGTCCATGTTTCGAAAAACGCAGCACCATCAGCGATAATCGTTAAGTTGTGCCTTCGTGACGCTTAGTTTGTTGTGCAGATAACCTCCACGAAATTCGAAATTCGTATAAAGCGGATATCTCGATACCGTCATACCGCAGCAGCTGCGGAACGAGAAGGTCCTATCCACTCTGCAGGCATGGTCAATGGCCTGCTAGCCATCGTCCTTCTGCGAGTATGCATCGCGCCTCATCGACTTGACAATTGTAAATGCCATTTCGCGGTCGTTCCATGTCATCATCGTTTCTTAGAACGTCGGTACCGATGTGAGATGTGGCAACTGCCCTCACGCGAGACCATGCATGGGCCGATCGGATTCTGGGGCGTGCATGTCGATCCGAACAGAGGGCACTCTTCGCTAGTGATTATGCCTCTCAACATCTCGCCACAACGGCATCCCTCGGGTTCGCTGTATTCCTTGTCTAGTATAGGGGCGACTATGTCGGCGAATCGTTTCGTCGCGTCATGACTCTCCAACTCCTTCCTCAGTGACAGGCCGCTGTCAGGTATTACTGGGAAGCCTCGCCAGACGGAATCCGTAGGTGTGAAGGCGTCGTTCAGGGCTTTGAGCGCGCTCGGGTTGCCCTCGGGCCTGACTACACGGGAGTACTCATTCTGGACCTCGGCCCTCCCCTCGGACTGTTGTTTCGCGAGCATATAGACTGCCATCATAAGGTCGAGGGGCTCGAAGCCGGCCACGACCTGAGGTATGTGATGCTCCTTGGAGAGGAACTCGTACGGCGCGGTACCGATGATCGTGCTGACATGGCCGGGTTGGATCATGCCGTGAAGTCGTATCTCCCCCATCGATGCAATCGCTTTCAATGCTGGAGGGACAGTTCTGTGGCAGCTTAGGACGGAGAAGTTCTCAGGCGGGTCCGACAGGAGCGCAGAAGCGGTCGTTGGGGCCGTGGTCTCGAAACCGATGCCCACGAAGACGACTTCCTTCTGCGATCGCCTCGCGATGTCGACAGCGTCGTCCACCCCGAAGACTATCCTGACATCGCCCCCTTCAGCTCTGATATCGTTCAATGACTGGCTCTCGCCTGGGACCTTCATCAGGTCCCCGAAGGCGGCGATTGTGATTCCCGCCCTCGCCAAGGCCATCGTCATCTCTATTTCCTTGGGCGGCGTCACGCAGACCGGGCAGCCCGGTCCCTGACGTATATCGACTCCGACTCTTTGGAACTCGCTGTCGAGCCCGAAACGGATGAGCGTGTCCTGATGAGTCCCACAGACGTGCATCAGAGTGATGTCGAGCCGCATGCTCTCCAGCTCGCCCATGATCTTGCGAGACATCTCCCTGTCCCTCAGCCTAAACATCGGGCACCACCATGCTGATGTCTCTGATGATGCAGTCTCGACCACCCGTGACCTTCGCGAGGCCGCCGCACTTAGGACACTCGAAGGATGCCGCTAGTTGGTGAAGCGCGTCTTCTGTCGGCGAGGCCACCCCCTTGAACCCGCAGCCGCCGCACTCTATCTCCCCTTTGACGGTCCTGATGTCGAGGGTCGCGCCATCCAGCACAGTGTCCTTGGACAATAACTCGAAGGCGAACTTCAATTGGTCGTGCCCCAGCATCATGAACTGACCGAGCTCGAGCGTGACCTTCTCTATCTTCGAGGCGTTCCTGCTCTTCCCCTCCTCGATTACGCTGCTGACGATCTGGCTCATAACGGAGAACTCGTGCATTGCCTAGACCTCGATATCGTCCTGCGTCAGAAGCTCCCTGAAGAGCTGGAGCGTCTTCTCAGCCTCCTCCCTGTCGAGAACCTCGATCGCATACCCCGCGTGCACGATGACGAATTCCCCGACCTTCGCGCTTACCAGGGAGATGTTCACTTGTCTCATGACTCCGCCAAAGTCGACCTTGGCGGTCGTCCCGTCAATGGACTTTATCTCTGCTGGAACGGCTAGGCACATCGAGTCGTCGGTATGAGTGATTCGTTCATATAGTTTTAGCCGAGCATGCTGCCAGCTATCGCGTTCTGACCGACGGATATCCCTCCGTCTCCGTTGGGCACGCGTTCGTGGACGATGAATGTGAAGCCGTTTCTCTCCACGACCTCCTGGGCCCAATTCGCGATGGGGTTGCTGTACGAGACGCCTCCCGTCAGGCCAACATTCTGGATCCCCTTCTTGTCCGCGAAATCACAGGCCCTCTCCGCCAAAGTCGTGACGAGCGAACCGACGAACGAAGCGGCAAGGTCCGCCCTCTGAGAATCCGAATCACACCTCGAATCGAGTAGTCTGCTGAACATCGGCACGGTCATCGCGCGCTCGACCCCATCCCTTGTCTCGAACCCGAACTCGAAATCCTGTCCGACCCTGCCTCTCTCCAACCATCTCTCGAGCTTAATCGCGGGTTCTCCTTCATAGGTCCGCTTGCAGCAGACATCGAGTATGCAGGAGACGGCATCAAGCACGCGGCCTATGCTGGAAGTCTCCACGCTCTTGGACAGCATCTTCGAGTAGACGTCAGCCTCTGCGGCGCCGACTAGTGTCGGCTCCGCCCCCATCATAAGCTGCAGCGCCGTCACCACCCGCTTCGGATTCAACACGGCGCGGTCGCCACCGAGAAGTGGTATGCCCTGAAGCGTACAGAGCCTGTCGTATTTCGTGAAGTCAGCGAGCAGCGTCTCCCCACCCCACGACGTGCCATCATCTCCATAGCCAGTGCCATCCCAGGTAAGGCAGACGATAGGCTCGTCTATGGCCCTGTCCACCAACAATGATGCGGCATGCGCATGGTAGTGTTGCACCTCCACCGTACTGCAACCGTATTCCTTGGCGAGTCGCTTGGCCATGATCCTCGTCGAGTATCTCGGATGTCTGTCCAAAGCGATCGCATCGACCTTCTCCACCCCGAGCAGTCTCGACAGGTGATGTATCGCGCCCCCGAGGAATTGGAGAGTCGGGTGTTGTTGCGACTCCCCGATGTACTGCGTCATGAATATCTCGCCATTCCTGGTGACAGAGCCAGTCACATCCCACTGCGCACCAACGCCGATTATGGTCTTGTCGTGCTTCGTTCGAAGCGGGACTGGGACGAATCCCCTTGACTTCCGAGTGAATGTGAATGTGCTCCCACGCGGTTTGACCACACTGTCGTCGCATCTGTGGATGATGCTCCGGTTGTGCATGAGATAACAGTCCAGTCCGAGGTCGAACGCCTTGGCGTTCTCTATGACCATCGGCTCGCCCGGAGGGTTGGCGGAGGTCATTATCACAGCATCTGCCTTGAGATGCGCGAACAGCAGCATATGCGCCGCCGAGTACGGCAGCATGATGCCTATGTT
>DATKWQ010000019.1:0-3118 GCA_035529455.1 Thermoplasmata archaeon | reverse complement strand
AGGATTATGGCCCAGAATCGACAGTCCTCGCCCCTGCAATTCAAAGTTGTATGCCTTCTGTAGACGCATAGGCCGATGCTGGCCAGGTATTCTCGCACAGGCCGGCGTATGTTGAAGCCGCTGGCGTAGTCGAAGGGTCCGTGTCTGACACTTGCGTGCGGTGTCGTCGTGGCAGACAACATAGCCTTCATCTCCCTTGGTGGAGTAGTCTCAGGAGGCGGGAGCACCGCCAACCATGGCAGCAGCTGCGGTGAAGCCAAGAAGACAGGGTGAATCGTTACTATAGACCTCATACATTCCTTCTGAGAACGGGAGCTGTCCGCTGCGACACATCAATGATGAAGAAAATAGAAAAGGTGCCCATACGCTTCTTCGTATGGGCTCGCCCAACTGCTTTTCCCGTTCGCTCCTAAGGGATTTCCACTGACTTCAAAGTCGTGTCGTCGCCCCATGCAACCTCGGTGACCGACAAACCGCTCAGGTCATCCGAGAGATCGGCTGTTGTTCCCAGCACGATCGTTATCGAGACAATGTAGCCCTCGCCATAGGCCGCCTCATCCGCCAAGGTTGGCAAGACAACAGATATGACCCCCGACTCATCGGTCGTCATAAATGCGACAGTTGTGTCCAGGTTGACCACCCCGAGATCCGAGTCGAATACATAGGCGTTCATCGAATCGACGGTGTACCCTACAGGGAGAGTCAGTTCGCCGAGCTGCATGTCCGTCCAATCGATGCTCGCATCGTATATCGCCACTCTGAGCATATAGTTGAACTTGGCATCCTGCAACATGCAGTACTCTCCTGCCGTATCGTGGTCGCCCTTGACCTTCAAGGTCATCACCCTGAGTGCGGCAGTCGTGTCATCGTCAGCAATGTACTTGTCCTGTGCGCGGTCGAATAGCACATATTCCGTCATCGGCGGCGTCCCTGTGATTGTCGGAGCTGCGGCTAATCCATACGCTGCGGTTCCGGCGAGCAAAGCGAACGCCACTGCGACTGCGAGAAGAACACCGACCTTCTTGGAAGGTTCGCGGCCATTCTTTCCCGCAACACGCTTCGCAATCTCACTCTCAAGTTTCTCTTCCATTCTTCACACCTCTCTTGTCTGAGACATGCCTTACTGTCAGGCGCAATCCTCAGGGGCGCATTCAGCAGCGGTCTAAACCGCAACGGCAGATCGCGATGCCCAGTGTGACCCGGGCCGTCCCCTCCAACCGTACAGTCTCTGTTTGCGTCGTATCGGTCAACGCCTGTAAGAAGTCTTTACACGTTGTGGTGCAAGCATCAAAGAATGGAACACACTTAAAACCGTTAACGGCAATGCCAGTAAACACACCAATGAACGACGCCAATGGACGTTTCTCGTCATTTCTTCCTGCCGGAGGCACCCTCTAAGGCCTTCAGTAAGCTGAGCACTTCAGCTTTCGAGTTGTAGTGAACGAAGGTCGCCCTCAACATGGTCTTCTTGTTGTACAATGCGGGCACTCGTGAGTAGTATCCCTCTGCTCCGATTGCCAGCCTATGCTTGTCCCAGAGTATCTTCGATAGAGGTCTGTCCTCGTAACCTCGCAATTTGAAGGAGAATGTGGGGTCCCGCCCGATTTTCTTGTCGATATCGGCGGGACCAAACAATCTGAGTCCAGGGATATCTCTCAGCCCTGGCACATTCCCCCTGCCATCCAATGCAAGTTCCATGAGCTCCTTTTCGTATCTCTCGATGGCTTTGAACGCCCCTGCCAGCCTCGCGCGCCGCTGCATCCCCTCCTTTGGAGGACGTTTGGCGGCTGGGTTGCCGAGCCAAGCCAGGTAGTTGACCGCTCCGGATATGGCCGCGAACGAGGCTTGGTCTCTCGTGCCCCATTCCCACTTCTCAGGCCCGCGCTTTGGTGCGGAGTGGACTCTGTAGGGCGTCAGCGCCTTGATGTGCTTTGGCTTGGCGTACATGAAGCTTCCGTGTCTCGAGAAGAGCTTGTAACCGGAGAAGATGAGGAAATCGCAGCCAATCTCGCGGACATCGGTTGGCGCATGTGGCACGTGGTGAACCGCGTCAACGACGAAGTAAGCACCGGCATCTCGTGCTATTCTTCCGATCTCGACGAGATCCGTCCTCGTCCCGAGTACATTGGACGCCCCCGTGACAGTAACGACTTTGGTATTGCTGTCGATTAGCTCTTGCACCGCGGCCGGGTCCAGTTTCCCAGTCTCCAAGTCGAACTCTGCGAATCTCAGTTCCTTTATCTCCCCGTTTGACCCGAGCTCCACCCAGGGATTGATGTTCGTGTAGTGCTCGAAACCAGTCGTCACGACATTTTCGGTCCCTTCGAACTCCCTTCCGAGGGCGTAGCTGAGGCTGAACATCAGGCTCGTTGCGGATTCTCCCGTTATTATGGTTCCAGGCCCCTCAGCGTTCAAAAGGTCTGCGACCGCGGTTCTGCCTTCGAGTATTATCTGCTCTGCGCCAAGCGATTCCGCAAAATGGTTGCCGACATTGGCGCTCCAGTTGATTCGTGCATCGTACTCCATCTCCGCGGCTCGCTTAGTGACGAGCGTTCCTGCGCCGTTGTCCAGAAAGGCACGCTTCCGTCCAGAAGGATCCACCTCGACAGAAGGAAACTGCTTCCGAATCCTCGACAAAAGCCTCGCGTCAATTCTCATGGGCATTCGATATGGCTATTTGACTGATATAAATTCACTCGGAAAACCGTCGTGCGTTGACGAAAGTGGTTAGGTAAGGGGTTTATGGTGGGCAGGAGAGCCGTCTCAACACAAAGTGACTTTGGGGGAGACTCTGTGTCCCTATCAAGGCAGTACGGCTACTCCTGGCCACATGCAGACGAATGAGGACCAGCTTCTCCGTAAAGGAAATCCCAGTCGTACAGATAGTCGTTGCAGGAGTCGCAGTCCTCAGCCAATTCATCGCCCAGGGCATCGCATGGGCAGTCGTCACAACTGCCGTCCTTCAACTGTAGTTTGTCTTGTATGCAGTCGCCGCTACCCAGGGCTACAGCGGTGGCGGCTCCGCCGACAAGCATCGTTGCGCCGATTGCCAGCGCGATCCACATCTTTGCTATCATTTTCCTCATGCCTCTCATTTAGACGGAATTACCCGTCCGCG
>DATKWQ010000018.1:0-40391 GCA_035529455.1 Thermoplasmata archaeon | reverse complement strand
TGCAGGAAGAAGGACAATGGACATGCCAAGTACTGCAGCGAGGATGACCAAGGACCGAGCCAATCTATTGAATGCTATCATCACCATTTCCCTGTGTCCGAATCGCCTCACCCGGCTTAAGGGCTTCTCTCAGAGGCCCCTATGGCCTTTTCTCAAAAGAATGGACGTGCGGCCGCCGGGCCGCGCACCCTGAGCTAGCCAGACGCCCTTTCTCTGATTTCTATCAAATGGGTGTTGCCAGAGGCAATCCCCTTCAACTCTTCATTTAGAGCAGGATACTCAGTAGGACGAAAGCTACGACCAGGAGCCCAGATATGAGAATGAAGTTGCCGTAGTAGTCCCAAAGAGGAGAATCCGCATAGAAGAATGGATCTCTGTACTCTTCCACCTCAACTGGGCTTCCGCACCTCTGACAGAATCTAGCGTCTTCTGGGTTGAAAGCACCACATTGCGGACACTGCATACTAATTGCCACTGAATCGTGGACATATATCATTTGCCGGGGAATCCCAGTCTATCCCCCTATACCTTCACTTAACCGAATAGGGTGATCGCCCCTCACAAACCCCTATTCCTATTTATCCGTCCCCTATGGCCTTTTCTCACGGGAATTGACCGGATCTAAACACCTTTCTCCTTTCAAGACCTCAATCGAAATATCCAAGCTGGCCAGACACCGGTCTGGCTAGTCCAGCACAAAAAAGAAGAAGAAGTAGGTGAAAACTGCGAGGCATATCAACACCAGAACTCCCGCAATCGTCTCGTTCCTGACCCGTCTGGCAACGGCTGGGTCCGAAAGCGCCCCTTGCTTATTTCTAATCCGCGAGCCAGAAATAGCCCTGGTTTCCAAGTCCGCAATAATCGCCTTCGTCGGTGCGTCTTTCAGTACGACAACCCGGTCTACTTGGGAGCCCAATGACATTTGGTTCCAATCCTCACATGCCACTAGTCCATTTGGCCCCTATTTAGCTTGTTCTGGAAGTCCATTCGTATTTCCGTCCCCTATGGCCTTTTCTCAACAAGCCTCTTTAAGTTACGGCCACCACCAAGAACCATAATCAGAATCACACCGAGAACCAGCACAACAACAACAGACCCGCCAATCGGCCCGAGATAAGTGAGTCCCAAGATTGCAGTCAATATCAGAATGAATGACAGGAACAACAACAGCATTGGCGGACTTGCTCTTCTTCTGAAATCAGTAGAGTATTGGCGGTTCCCAACGATGAAATGATGGCCGACAACGGGCTTTCCTTTCGCCCCCCTCTGACCAACTTCTCGAAAAGAATGCTGAAGCAGGACCACCATTTCTGCCATCGCCCTCAAATTCGCGACTCCACTCTTAAGGCATTGTATGGATTGCCGTTACTTGCCGCCCCATGGCTTTTTCTCTGAATGGTGGGTCGAAGGAGATTTGAACCCCTGAAGAGCCAGTATGTCAAGATTCGGATTCGGTCAACGGAGAATTGACCGGGCTTCATCCGCTAAAACCAGTCGGTCCGAATGGACTCGGCAGCTCAAATCAAGAAAGGTGGATATGTCTGGAACGAGAAGTCATGCCTCGGATACCCCAAGCCAGTCCAGATCGATGTTCCCGCCTGAGACCACAACGCCAACTCTCTCCCCTTCAGCGAACTTGAGCTTTCCCTGCATGATGGCGGCCGGGCCGACCACGGCAGCCCCCTCGATTATCTGACGTTCGTTCCTCATAATCCAGACGATTGCATCCTTCAGCTTCTCCTCTTCCGCAAGCACGACATCATCGAACCACTTGAGGGCAAGGTCTAGGTTGAGCTGAGTGATGCCACCCGCGAGTCCATCGCAGATTGTAGCGGGAACAGGAACCTCGACCAACTTCTCTGACTTGAAGCATTCGTGTAACGTGTACGCTGCTGTTGACTGGGCGCCGATGATTCTGATGGCAGGATTCACTGTCTTAGCCCAGGTCGCTATGCCTGTCAGCAATCCCCCTCCACCGACTGGGCACACAATAGTCTCTATATCCGGGAGGTCCTCGAGCATCTCCATCCCCACGGTGCCGTGGCCCGCCATCACGCTGAAATCTTCAGTTCCAGAGACGTAAGTCTCGCCGCTCTTATATGCAAGTTCCTGACAGTGCGCAAACGCCTCGTCGAAGTATCTCCCGTGGAGCACGACTTCCGCGCCGAGCGCTTTGCAGTTGTCGATCTTCACCTTCGGTGTGTTCTCGGGAACGCATATAGTCGCATCGATGCCCAGGCTCTTGGCACCGAGGGCGACTCCGAGCGCCCAATTGCCTGCGGATGCGGTAATCACGCCCTTGTTCTTCTCCTCTGCGGAGAGGAGGCTCATCCTGTAGAGGGCTCCACGAACCTTGTACGAACCTGTTCGCTGCAGGTTCTCCCACTTCAGATGCACCTCGGCTCCCACCAGGTCGCTGAGACCATCGGAGCGAGTCAGCGGAGTCCTGTCGATGACGCCTTTCAAAACCTTACGCGCCCTGAGCACGTCAATCGCAGTGAAGCCCAAATCGGAGCACCCTCACATCCCCGAGAAGCAGACTAGTTTATGAACCCATGCTTGCGGACAAAGCGGGAGACCTTCATCATGAATCCATTCAGCAATCTCAAGAATTACTCCTCCAATACTCGTGGGAGATGACAATTCCGCATCCATGGCCCTTTGTCATGTGTGCAGGGAGCCGACTTTGAACCGCGATGACTGGCTAGATTTCAATCAAGGCCTTTTTGTACCGGGATATAAACCTTTTCATCGCCTTTCCTCGTGAAACGCGAGGTTCAGTTTGTGCGACATGCAAACCTGGTTGACTGGACAGATTCTATCATCGGAAATTGAGCTTAGCCCAACTCATTTGCGTCTATTCTTCACGCTCAGTGGGAGATGAGCAAGAAGATTACTATGGATACCATGAATGCGAGGAAAGCCGCTCCTACAAGCCAAAGCAGTATTCGCGCTTCACGGTTTCTTGCTGCAGATACTGGGACGTTCCTCCATTTGAATCCCGCTGTGCCGCTGAAGGGCATTCCGGTGGTTGTCCTGCATCCTTCCATCTGCCTTTCGGATATGGACATATCCCGCCGTCCCTGCTGGAGCTGATCGTAGTCGATGTCAACCTTCGACTCAATCATCATCTTCCTTCGGGAAGCCTTCCTCGTCCGCTCCTCAAGTAGCATGTCATCATAGTAATCTCTTGCCTGATTAAGCAGTTAACTCAGGAATCCCGCTCCGATAGAGCTTTAGTCGAAATGGAGTGGACCCTGTGGGATTTGAACCCACGGCCTCTTCCTTGCGAAGGAAGCGATCTTCCACTGATCTAAGGGCCCCTCTCGGAATGGTCTTGAGCCTTGGCCATGTATATCTAGCTTTGCCTACGAGACAATGCTGATTATATTATCCACGGTCGCTCCAGCGCTCCCAAGGTACATGCGAGGGTCGAGAGCATCGTCGAGCTCCTTCTCATTAAGAAGAGACGATACGCTGTCCTTCACCATAAGATATGATTTGAAATCCTCACAGGCTTTCTGCGCGTCCATGCTGCATATCCTGATCAACTCATGAGCCTCCTGGCGCCCCATACCCTTGGACACCAGAGCCATCATCACGGATTCGGCCATTATGACGCTTCCAGCCCTATCAAGGTTCCCGAGCATCCTGTCCTTGTTGACCGCGAGGTTCCTGAACATCTTCTCCGTCTTCGCGATTATGTCGTCGAGAAGGATGAATGAATGCGTGACGAAGATTCTCTCGGCCGAGGAGTTCGTCAGGTCGCGCTCATGCCATAGGATGGCGCTTTCCATCGCCGGCGTCATGAATCCGCGGACGATGCGCGCAAGACCACAGACGTTCTCAGCGGTTACGGGGTTGCGCTTGTGAGCCATCGTGGAGCTTCCCACTTGAACGGCATCGTCGAACGGTTCGGACACTTCACCTATCTCCCCGCGCTGCAGATTCCGTATCTCAGTGGCGAACTTCTCTATCGAAGTCGCAATGTTGGCGAGAACTGCCATGAGTTCCACGTATCTGTCCCTCGCGACGATCTGCGTCGGACTTTCCTCAACACCCAACCCGAGGTTGGCCATTACCCCTGCCTGTATCTCTATCGCTTTGGGCCCGAAGCCAGAGCCTGTGCCCACGGCACCGCTCATCTTGCCCACAAGGATCCTCGCCTTGCATTCGTGGAGCCTCTGTTCGTGCCTGTGCATCTCAAGAGCATAGTTGGCGATCTTGAGACCGAATGTGATCGGGAGCGCGTACTGACCGTGAGTCCTGCCTATCATGATGGTGTCACGGTTCTCCTTCGCCCGTGTCGCAAGAGTCGCCTTGAGCTCTGCCAAGTCCTTCTCGAGTATCGATATTGCATCCTTGAGCTGAAGGGCCGCGGCGGTGTCGAGTATGTCGTTCGACGTGGCGCCCATGTGCACGTACTTGCCACTCTCGCCACATTGCTCGCTCAAAACCCTGATTATCGCCGTAATCTCATGATTGATCTCGGCATCGATCTCCTGCACGCGGGAGAGCTTGACGAATCGAACCGAGGCGGTCTTCTTGATGATGTCTGCGTGGTCCTGTTTGATGTTGCCAACCTTCGCCTGAGCCAAAGCCAGAGCGGCCTCGACGTCAAGGAGTCTCTGAAGTCGATTCTCCTCATCGAATATCGCCTTCATCTCAGGACGGCCGTATCTGAAATCCAACGGGCATACTGGCATGTTCGCCACTTCTCATGAGGAGATATGTCATGGGCAGATAATGCTTTCGCGATTGCGCCCATGGTCGAACATCTTGTGGGCAGAGGTCAGGTTATGCATCGGCTTTCTCCGCCTGAGGACAGTTTTCATGCGTGATAACCCGTCAAGCATAGCCAGGTAGGTCAGTTGCCGGTGCCAATCTGGGGGATTTAACGCTCGGAGCATGGTCCCGCATGGCCTCTATGACTTCGAGCCTTGCGGAGTCCGCATTCTTTCGGCAATAGTGTCTTTCGGTGGTTAGAGTCGACGCATGGCCGAGCATCAACGATACCGTCTCGATGCTCGCTCCCTTATCGAGCAACATCTGGCCGTATGTTCTTCTCAGTCCGTGCGAGGAGAACTTGATTTTCTCACGGCTTGGCTGGTGGACATGCGTCAAGGGCAGGAGAGTATAGGCGCAGAAGGAAGAAATAGAAGGGGTTCAGGTCCGATTTCCGGCTTCCTTCCAAAGACGAGGTAAAACGGGCATGATGTACCTAAATCGTCCGAGCCAGTCATTTCAGCGGACACAAACCCGGATGGGGCTATGGTCTGCGAAAGAGCCATATGGGCGGGAGAATAATGCGGGGTGGGTGCTAAGTGTGGATTTCAAATACACTCTGGTAGGAGATCCGGCTGAGAAACTTGCGACAATCAAGCGGAAAGCAGCTCAGAAGTTCGTGACCTTCGTGGGGGATCTGTCTGGAGGAACCTTTTCAGGAGACATGCCGTTGCCGATAATCGGAGATATGACCGTCAGAGGTAGTTACAGAATCAATGGCGACCAGATTACTGTGATGGTATCCGACAAACCGGAGTCATACTCTTGGGACAAGGTGGATTTGATGCTCCGAGATTTCATCGAGGGCGACTAAACCGTGAATGAGTTCATCCTATTCTTTACATAAAGAGTCGGGCCAGCTAAGGAATAAGCTCTCGGAATCCATCTGATTCTTTTCAATCCAGTCGGGGAGAGAAGTATCGGATACCAAGAGAGAAAAGAAGGTTATTAACAAGGTGATTGATTGTTAATAAGCGGGGTTGAGGATACGGTGGGAAAAGACCATAGAGGCGGAATGCGATTCATTCAAAGATTTGAATGAAGGTGGTATCGAAATCAACCGGGCTTATGGTTATGCTCACTCTAACGGCAGTATTTCTGGCGGCGATTTCACTGACAACAGTGTGGTATCATGTGGGAACTGCTGAATACGCGATTGACTACTATTCTCGAGATGGTTATAATTGGTTCGAATACTGGAGAACCGGTCATGACGATCCAGGAGATTTCGGAGCTGTCATGGTCGGACAAGAATTCATTGCAGTTATCTGGTACTTGACTGCCATAATCTTCGTTGGATTGTGTCTAGTTGAAAGTCGGCGATTGAGCCTCGTGGCGGGGTTGATCCTCATAATTGTGTCTGCAGGTCTGGTATTGCATTTCGTGCTTTGGTTTCCGGATGCTGTTGGTGTACCAGGATTCTTCGGCACAGAATATGGCCCGGATTCCGGTTTTGCCGTAGCGCTTGCGGCAAGCGTTGTTCAAATTTCCGCAGTGTTGATCCGAGTGCACGATGTGAGCGTACAGAAGAGAATGCGAATTCGCCCAATTCCGGTCATTAGCCTCGACGAATATGAGGAAAAAGCGAATTAGGAGAATGAAGTCAACAGCTCGCAGCGAGTCCTTCGTGGGAAAAGGCAATAGGGGCGGAACGCTCTACTCTCTCGTGGAGATGGTTGGGGCTTGGATTGGACTGAACATCTGATGCTACTCTACACACTACTGTCGATTCCTTTCCTGATGTGGATTGCGGCGTTCGTTATTCTGTTCCTAATCGCTCGAAGCGGAAGGATTGAAGTGCGTGTCAATCTCCTGGCTCTGGTAGGGGCCTTCATTGGCCTATGCTCATTCGTTGTTGGATGGTCGGTGATTGAAAGAGGTTATGACTGGGAAATCATAGGTGCCGTCAGTGTCTTGCTGCTGTTCACATACCCTTTCACCGTCATTACTCCAATCGCAGGAATTGGGAACGCAATTGTATTGCTGTACTCCCTCAGCTACGCCAACGAGGTGGGAGGCGTTATTGAACCCATGTCAGGGTATCTGCTTGGTTGGGCATCGGTCGTCGTTCTCGCTGCCAGCATGATAGTTCCATTGGGATTGAAGTTCGACAATCATTGGAGATTTCCCTTTGGGCATAGGTACCTCACTTTACACTTCAATCGCAAGAAGGTTGAGAATACTAGTACGTCGTCGTGGGAAAAGGCCTTAGGGGCGGAAAAAGGGAAAGGGGTTTGGCTCCGGTCAATCCCGCCTGATTGAACTGGCATACTGCCTTACTGGCCTTCCCATTGTGTTATCATGCGTGATAACCTGAAGAGAACCACCTTAAATGACGGAGGGGCTCTTTTAATTGAGGATGCGATGTCCCCTGGAACAAAATCCAAGACCGTCTCGAGACTTCTTGCGGACGATTACTCGCAGAAGATCCTGGCGTACACATACTCCTCTCCAGTATCTGCTCAGAGGCTGAGCAAGATGTGCGGGATACCAATCGCAGCATGCTATCGCAGGATACACGATCTCGAGCATGTCGGGCTGATATCCATTGACCGCGAGAAGGAAGTCTACAAGGGCAGGAGAGTCCGCCTGTACCGCTGCAAGCTCAGAACGGCCGTGATACGCTTCTCCAACGGACGCTTCGTTCTGAAGTACGATGTCTGGCCAGAGACTGGCAATGGCGGAGAGGGGCATGCGTCCAGCCCTCAGGCCATGGCAGATTACTCAGCGTGAGCGTACTGTTCTCCGGTCAAGCTCGTTGTTGACGATTGTCACGCAGTGGTCTGCATGGTAACTGATGGGGCCCAGTGACAGCTTCTTGGGCTCGTAAGACATGAGCGTCTTCTCCTCTTCCTCTGTGAGGTCCTGGTCGTCTCCAAGCACAAACGTGGTATCCTCGCCGAAGGAGCAGCCCTGGATATCCTCCCCATCCTCCTTGAGGTAATGCATCTGCGAGTCCTTGGATATGTTCGACAGCACCTCGCTGTAGCTCCTGTCAGAGACGTAGATCCCCGGCGATGTCCTCTTCTCGCCTCCTGGCTTCTGCAGGAGGGCGTTGCGTATGAGAGCTGCCGTGCTCCTCTCGTCAGGGTTTAAATACTTCACCTCTGAGCCGACGATCCTTATCGTCTTCGATGGGTTCGGAGGTCCCAGTAGCATGAGGGTGATCTCGACATCGCGTCTGATGTCGTGTGATATGAAGAAAGCTGAGTTCACGCATCTCAGAAGGATGTCCAACCTGCCAGTCGACCCGCTGAGGTCATCCAGCTTGAAATCGGCGGACGTGATCGCCCTGTGGCCAAGCACGACGAACCTCCTCAAACAGCTCACGCCCCCTTGGCAGGCTCGAAATCCTTGAACTGCTTCATCAGCTGCCTGCGCATCTTCCTGTTGCCCATGAATCCTTTCATGGCCTTTATCGAAGCGTCATACTGCTTGAGAAGCTCTCTGACCTGCTTGGTCGTGGTGCCGCTCCCCTTGGCTATCCTCGCGACGCGGGCGGACTTGATCATCTTGGGATTCTCCAGCTCCTCCTCGGTCATCGAGTCCATTATGACTCGGAACCTCCCGAGACGTTCCTGTGTTAGCTCGACATCGTGGTCCGTCATCTTGTCAGAAAGGCCTGGAAGCATCGATGCGAGCTTCTTGAATGGCCCCATCCCCTGGAGCATCTCCATCTGGTCATACATGTCTCTGAGCGTGAACTTGCCGGACATCAGCCTTCGGGCGGCCTCCTCGGCCTTCCTCTCATCAACGACCTCGCTCGCGGCCTCGATAAGCGCCTTGATGTCTCCCATGCCCAGCAGCCTGCTTATGAATCGGTCAGGGTCGAACTTCTCGAGGTCCTCAAGATGCTCTCCGACGCCCAAGTACGCGATCGGGGCGCCGGTCTCGGCGACTGCGCTGAGCGCCCCACCTCCCTTAGCGGTGCCGTCCATCTTGGATAGGATGACTGCCGTCAGCCCGACCGCATCGTGGAACGCCTTAGCCTGAGGTCCGGCTTGCTGACCCGTCTGCGCGTCGAGCACGAGTATCTTGTTCTCGGCGTTAACAGCCTTGGCGACCGCCTTTATCTCCTTTATGAGATCGTCCTCGAGCGCGTGTCTCCCAGAGGTGTCGAAGATTATGACGTCGTACCCGTCAAATTCCTTTAGCGCCTTCTTGGCGACGTCCGTCGCATTCTTGGATTTGGGGTCGCCGAAGACGGGGACGCTGATCTTCTTGCCTATCTGCATGAGCTGATCATATGCGGCAGGCCTATGCACATCGCCCGCGACCAAGCCGACCCTCATACCCCGCTTGTGCAGGTCCTTGGCGAGCTTGCCCGCCGTCGTGGTCTTGCCCTGGCCATAGAGACCGACCATGAGGATCCGCTGGGGCTTGGCCGGTATCTCCTTGGGCTTGCCAAGTATGCCCACGAGCTCCTCGTGGATTATTCTTATGACATGCTCCCTTGAACTCATCCCCGCCGGAGGCTTCTCCGTGAGTGCCCTCGTCTCGAGGTTCTTCGTCATCGTGAGGACGAGCTTGACATTCACATCGGCCTGAAGGAGTGCCCTCTGTACGTCCTTGACGACGTCCTTGACCAATTCAGGATCGACATGAGACGCGTTGGCTATCTTCTTGATCGCGTCCTTCAACGATTTTCCGAGGCTTTCCAGCACCATGGATTCAGTCCCATCGGACTAAGCATGGGAGTTGGATAAATAGCTTATGCTGGCTCTGATGACTTGTTATGTTCAATTGTTTACAAAAAAAGGGAAGGGAAGGGCTAGCCTTGTCAGAAGGGATGGGATGCACTCTAACAACTAGCCCAAAATTTCCCAAGTGATATATTGGCGGTGCACTATATAAACTTGTCGAAATCCAACTATAAATAGATTCCACAAGAAGCCCACCTTTGGGGCCTACTTCCGGCACCATCTGGCAGGGGGTGTAAGACGCCTCTCCGACTGACCCCGGTTTCATCTGCTGCGACTGCAGCCTACATATAGCCTGATTTCTGGAGGACCATGATGTCTTCCGTGCTCAGCTTCTCGCCGTTCTTGAACCGTTCGAAGATGTCCTCCGCCTCCCTCATGGCGACGGTCTCGTCCTTCTCGCGCTTCGCCTTTCGTGACTTGTCGCGTATCCCTGCGATCAACTTGTCGAAGTCGTGCACCTGGCGGATGTGCTCGATGTGCTCCCTGTGCTCCTCATCGGCAGAGAGCTTCGCCTCGATGAACTTCTCCTGTGCCTCGTCAGCCTCCTTTCGGAGCGCGTCGGCCTGTTCATACAGATGGAGCATCGCATCGTGCTCTGACTGAGCCTTCTCGGCGAGTTCAGCGACTTTCAGGTGGAATTCTTCAGCGTGGTCCTTAGCCTCGTGGGCGTCCTTCTCGGCCACCCTGACCTCGGTGAACTGCTCCAGCTCTCTCTCCATGGCCTGCAACTTGGAGGAGAGCGAGGATATCTGCTCTACCAGCGCTCTCTCCTTATCGGGGGTCATGACCGAGGTCATGTGTTTCTTCTCGAGCGACCTGAGCTCCGCCCTGATCCGACGTATGGGCATGCCGTCCTGGGGCATCTTCTCCCGCCGGAGCGACTGTACCTTGTCAGAGCACTCATTGAACTTCCTGTTCCACTCGTCTCTCTTCGCCTTGGTCTCTCTGACCTCAGCGTTCAGCTTGTCACGGCTCTCACGGCGCGTGTTGGCCTCATCGATGATCTTCCGCACCTGGGCGTTGAGCGAATCCCTCCTGTCCGCCCACTCACGGGTCTTGTCGTTGAGCTCATCCCTAAGACGCTTGCGCCTCTCGGCTTCCGCATTTTGGCGAGCGCGTTTCTCCTCGAGCTCTTCAACCATTTCAGTCATGACACCAACGCCCTCAGAACAGGTAGTCTGGACGCGAGGAGGACAATACTGGGTCCTCTTTATATCCTTTTCTGTCAGTCGCTCTTAGGATTAGGTTCTTTGCATGGGTCAGGCGCGAATTACCTGACCAGCACCGGATCGTGGTATCTGGCCTGCTGCCTCAATGGCGCTCCGCCTTCAGGGATGTGTATGCCACGGGAATATCCCGATGTAAACGGATTCCTCAAGATGATGCTCTCTTAGGATGGGGGCGCCCCGCGGAAGTCCATAAATGCGTTCTAGAGGTGCGATATCGGACCTGTGTCACACAACGGAAGGGTGCCAGGTGGCCGGGCCCCACCGTGTGAGATGTTATCAGTCGTGATTACTGGGTCGATACGGGTTTATCTATTGGAGGCGAATAGAACACATCAGCAACGATTAGTTCGAAGACGCATGAGCGAAGAAGGCTGTTGACATGAGAGACGACCTCAGACGAAAGGGCAAGAAGCAATCGGACGGAACTGGAAGTTCTCTGTTCGCCAGATTCACGGGCGACAAGAGCGAGAAGGTCCAGATGGTCATGGTCCGTGAGGAGAAGAAGTCGCTCTTCAGGATCATCAAGGCGAAGCCCATGTCTATCAAGCACCGGTCGGAGGTCTTGAATAACAAATCCGTCACAGAAGAGGACATGAAGATCACCGAGGCCGTTATGAAGGGTGTAGGTTCATCCGCGAGGCCTACCACGGCCGTGTCAACCGCCACGCGCGCGGAGCCTGCGCCGAAGTATTTCGTCTGCGTCGAGTGCGGCGCAAGAATCCCGGAAGGGAGCTGCGTATGCCCGAAATGTCGCGCCAAGTACCTGCTCGACCTCCTACCAGAATCCGTCGCCGAGCTGGAGAGGGCTCAGTTGGAGTTCATCAATGATGATGATTGTCTGGAGCTACGTACGCCGGTAACCCTCCCTGTGCTTCATTTCGACGCGCTTGACGGTATCATCAGCTACCTGGAGCCCAACAACGACGAGTCAGACTTCGTCCTCGAGTGCAGTCATTGTGGCACACTGGTCGCACTCGACATAGGTAACTGCCCTATATGCGGGACCGAGCTTGGCGTGCCGGATGTGGGCATAATGAGCCTCCTGAAGGATACCGAGTTCGACACGGAGACTTTCTCAGAGCTAGAGTGCCCGCATTGCGGCGAGCAAGTGACGCTCAAGGATGGCATCTGTCCGTCATGCGAGACGGTGATCATCGACCTTGGGGCATCAGAATCGGAGAACCGAACAATCCCGATCATCAGGAACGAGAATGTAGTCTTCGTCCATGTGGACGTTGAGACAGGTGACCTGAACTACATCCAGAGGCATCTCTGCAAGTTGGCGATCGAGCACACATCAATACAGCTCGATGGAATAGGAAACGAGAGTTACGACCAGAACTGGAAGGGGTTGTCCAGAATATGATAGGTGAGGTAGTTGGACCCGTTCGAAATGTTCAATCTGGTGCTTGACAAGCACACTTCAATGATACTCCACCTGACGGACGAAGCTCCGCTCAATGCGACAGAGTTGAGCAAGATCATAGGCATACCCGTAGCAGCGTGTTACAGGCGTATCCGGGCCTTGCGTGAGGCTGGCCTGCTCCGCGAGGAGTCCAAGATAGTCTCCGAAGGGGGCAAATCGGTATCAAGTTACAGGTCGACCGTCGAGAGCGCACATATCATGCTTCGCGACGGGAGACTGCGCATTCAGATGACAGTCGACGGCGAGGACAGTGACGATGAGATAGACTTCACGACAGAGGCTTCCATGCTGTGGTGGCAGAGCCCTTCTGCGGATGTCGACCGCAAGGCAAAGCGGTCGGAATAGGACCGTACGCCAGGTGCATGGCGTGCCCCGAGAATCCTATCCTGCCTTCTCTAGGTTGTCCGCCCGCTTGGTGAACATGCGTGCCTCACTCTCGTGAAGGCGGCTCTTCTCGAGGAACTTGGCCGCGCGGGACCTGAACTTGGCCGCTTTCTCGGTCTGCAAGGCGGCCGCATGCTCTCGCTTCCTGGCAATCTCCTCCTGCTTAGCCGATTTTCTCTCCAGTGCGGCAATCTTGTTCTGGAGTGCCTCAGGGCTCAGGGCGGTCTTGTCCTCGGCCGCCCCGCTCAGCTCTGACTCGTACTCCTTGATCTTGATTCGGTATTCCTTAGCTTTCGCGTGCCTGTCGTCGGATTTCTCCCTGTGGGCCACCGCCCTAGACGAGCATTTCTGGCCTCTCGCCTGGTTCGCTTTGTGTTTGTGATACAATTGAGCTGCCTTGTGGCTATGCTCATGTGCCTTCTTCCTAAGGACTGCGACGTCCTGATAAGCCTCGGCCGCCGCCCGGCCCGTTCGGGCCACCCTTATCTGATCATCCTTCTCCTCGTCCGTCTCCTCTCTTGGAGCCTCGTCGTCCTGACTCTTGGAGCTGGCGCGATCGCTCTGGGACTGCTTTGACTTGCCATATGTCGAGTTCGAGCCCTCTTTCGGAGTCGTGGATTGGGACGATTTCTTCCTAGCCAGGAACGCGTCTATGTCGTCGTCGCTATTCTTCTGAAAGTCCTTCTTCATGATAACCACCCTTTTTTGACAGAACGGTCTGGAACGGATCGGCTGATTCTCGTATTCCTCAGGCATCAAATCTCCATCTTGAATCATAAGGCTTTTCATCGAGCGCGCTTAGTTACTGGGCTTGTAGGGCACGCGCGGTGACCCTTTCTGAGTGCAGTTCAGCGTTGTTGGATGCGACAGGATAAATACGGGCATGTGCGATTCGTGAACTCCGGAGGGATTCCCACGGTCAAGGCATGTATATTGGTATGCTGTAAGTTGCTCAAGAGTAGAAAGGTCTTGGACGTCGCCAAGAGGGAGCCAGGCGTAAAGAGCGCGTTCCCCGTCCACGGAAGATGGGACATCGCTATTGAGACGGAGGAGCTTCCACTCAGCGACATAGCGGACATAGGAATGCACATCTACAAGACAGAGGGTGTGGAGATAGTGGAGACTCTAATCGAGTTCCCGGAGAAAGCGTGAGGTGGTCACAATGGTAAAAGCACTCATTCTCGTTATGCTGGAGCCAAAAACTTTCGAGGACGCCAACAAGATAATCCGCATCCCAGGCGTCAAGAGCGGATTCCTGGTATTCGGCCATTACGACTTTGTGGCATTCATCGATGTGCCTAACCTTGAGAAGGTCACCCAGATATCCGACAAGATCCAGAGGCTGCGCTTCGTAAGGTACGTCGAGACGCTCATCGAGCGGTAGACGAATCAGGCCCCCTGGGAATCATCTCAAACCCTTCGGGACGAGGGGCTGACAAGCCTCCATCCCATTCTTCTTCTTTCTCATTCACGAGCCACTGATTGCCATTGTCTGCGGAGGATTCTCATCCCTCATCAATACCAACTGGCTGATTCGCTTGGTTAATCATTTATATTCGAAGTCTAATCCAGACGGCGACCTGAGTCGGGGGAATACAATGGTTGACATAACACTCGTCATACCCATCGCTGGAATCGTCGGTCTGGTCTTCGCGGGCTATCTGACATGGTACGTCTTCAGGAAGGACCTGGGGACGCCTGAGATGCAGGAGATCGGCGACGCCATCAGACAGGGCGCGATGGCCTACATGAAGAGGCAGTACACGACCATCATCGTGATAAGCATCGTATTGGGTGCACTGATAGGCGCGTTCATAGATCCCAAACCGTACGTCGGTGTCTCTTTCCTCGTCGGCGCGTTGTCATCCGCTCTTTCCGGATACATAGGCATGTACGTGAGTGTCAGGTCCAATATCCGCACAGCGGCCGCCGCGAGACGAACGCTCAACGAGGCGCTGGTCGTCTCCTTCAGAGGCGGTGCGGTTTCAGGCATGGCTGTCGTTTCACTCAGCCTTCTGGGCGTAGGGGGTGTGTTCTACATATTCAACACTGGGATGGGCTTTGAGATCAGCAAGTCATTGGACGCTGCCATCGGGTTCGCGTTCGGTGCGAGTTTCGCAGCCCTGTTCGCCCAGTTGGGCGGTGGGATATACACGAAGGCGGCAGACGTCGGCGCGGATCTTGTTGGCAAGATCGAGGCGGGCATTCCAGAGGACGACCCAAGGAATCCCGCGGTCATAGCGGATCTCGTCGGAGACAATGTCGGCGACTGTGCTGGCAGAGGGGCAGACCTGTTCGAGTCGACTGCGGCGGAGAACATCGGCGCGATGGTGCTCGGTCTAGCGATGTACACCTTCTGGACTGATCCCAGTCTCGGAACGCACCAGTGGGACCATGTCGACGCGCTCGTCTGGATATTCTTCCCGCTTGTTGCCAGGTCTTTTGGGATATTCGCATCCCTCGCTGGAGTTCTCACTGTAAAGCTGACAAAGGAAGACAAGGACCCGATGGCTGGCATAAACCTAGGCTACTATGTCACGTGCATCCTGGCAGCGATATTCTTCTACGTTGCCACGAAGGTGATGTTCGGAGATCAGTGGATATACTTTTTCGGCGCTGGGCTTATCGGCATACTGCTGAGCATCGTAATAGTCTACATCACTCAGTACTACACATCTGGTAGCTGGAGGCCAGTCAGGGAGATAGCCGAGGCATCTACCACCGGTCCGGCGACGAACATCATAACTGGCCTTTCCATTGCCCTTGAGAGCACCGCACTCCCTGTCATCGCGATAATTGTCGCGCTGCTTGGATCGTTCGGTCTTGGGCAGATGGCTGCCCCGACTGACCTCGGGGCGGGCGTTGTGACCGCCACCGACAAGCTGATCTACGGATTCTACGGAACGGCCGTGGCGACGATGGGTATGCTGGCTACATGCGCGTTCATATTGGCTACCGACACTTTCGGCCCCATAACCGACAACGCCGGCGGAATCATCGAGATGTCGAAACAGCCTGAGGACATCCGGCGCCGGACAGACAGACTGGACGCGTGTGGAAACACCACAAAGGCCCTCACGAAGGGCTACGCGATGGGCAGCGCTGCATTGGCAGCGTTTCTTCTGTTCGGAGCCTACTTCGAAAGAGTCGCGCTGAAACAGAACATCGACTTGAGCGAAGCGTTCCAAGTCGACATCGCCCAGCCAGATGTGTTCGTGGGTGGGCTGCTCGGCGCCATGCTGGTCTTCCTCTTCGCCTCTCTAGCAATCAGAGCTGTCGGAAAGGCGGCGCACAAGATGATCAACGAGGTGCGGAGGCAGTTCCGTGAGATACCCGGCATAATGGAACGGACGGCGAAGCCTGACTACGCCAGCTGCGTCGATATCGCTACGAAGGGGGCCCTCAAGGCTATGATATTGCCAGGAATACTCCCGGTCGTGGTTCCTGTAGCCTTCGGCATACTGATGAAGGCCGCTGGATACAACGCCCCACAGGCAGTGGGCGCTCTACTGATGGTCGGCACGATTGCTGGTATCATGGTTGCCAACATGTTCAACAATGGCGGAGGCGCATGGGACAACGGCAAGAAGTACGTCGAGGAGGGTCACCTCGGTGGCAAGGGCTCCCCAGCGCATGCGGCAGCTGTTGTCGGCGATACCGTCGGAGACCCGCTCAAGGACACGGCGGGTCCGTCTATACATGTGCTCGTGAAGTTGCTGTCCACGGTTACGCTCGTGTTCGTGGGGCTGTTCGTTGTGGCAGGCTGAAGGAGTGTTGGCTCCTCGGCAAACCATATATACGACAACAAGTATCGAGTCAACCGCGAGCCATATAATCAGAGGACTGTCTGAATGTACGTGATAGCATCGAAGGAAGACGTCGTCAGGATCCCCCCTGGACTCTTGGGAGAGGACTTCAACTCGCTGGCGTCAAGGCTGACCCAGGACTCCTTTCAGAACAAGGTCGAGGGAGACGGTAGCTTCACTGTCCTCGTGAAGGACATCGAACCGCAGGGTGAGGGCCGGATCATACATGGCGACGGCGCCGTATACCAGAAGGTCAGGTTCGACGCCCTGATGTTCCGACCCATGCTCCATGAAGTGGTCGAGGGCACCGTGTGCGAGATACTGAAGTTCGGAGCGTTCGTCCGCTTCGGCCCGCTCGACGGGTTGCTCCATATCAGTCAGATCATGGACGACAGGATAGACGTTGATGTCGACGGCAGGAGGCTTCTCGGTAAGGACACGAAGAGGGAACTCAGGCTTGGCGATAGCGTCCGTGCGAGGATAGTCTCTCTGAGCATAAACGAGCGAAGCCCCCGTGAGAGCAAGATTGGCCTCACGATGCGGCAGCCCGGCCTCGGCAAATTGGACTGGCTAGAAGAAGACCGGAAGATGAAGGGAGAGAAGAAATGAAGCTCGAAAGGGCCTGCAAGGCGTGCAGCTCCATGACCGAGGAGGACAAATGTCCTCTCTGTGGAGCAGATACATCGAAAGAATGGCAAGGCTATGTCGTCATAATAGACCACACGAAGTCCGAGATAGCCAGGACAATGGACATACATGTCAACGGCAAATTCGCCCTCAGGGTTCGATGATACGTTCCCGGAGAGCGATCTGGTCCTCCCGGAGGACCTGAGGAAGGAACTGGCCGAGCCCGTTGGCGAGATAGTGCCCGCGTCTTCACTGAGGGGGTTGCTCGAAGGCAGCCCGAAGGTGATATGCGTCGGCGACGTGGTCACCGTGACACTGCTCGGCCTCGACATGGAGCCAGATGTGGCTGTGTTCGACTACAGGACCCAACGGTCCGTTGAAGCTAATACGAGGGAGCGCATCGGTAGGATGGGCGGTACCCTCGTCCAGGTGGACAACCCGCCTGGAAGGATAACAAAGGCGCTGTGGCGCGCCGTCAGAGACGCCGTAAGAGGCGCTGACAAGGTCAAGATCGAGGTCACGGGCGAAGAAGACCTCGCGTCGTTGGTCGCTATAGCCACCGCCCCTAAAGGGGCGCATGTCATCTATGGCCTCCCGCAGCGGGGCCTGACGGTCGTTAGGGTCGACGACTCGACCCGTGCAATCGTGACTGCTGCGATATCCCGCATGAAACGGTGAGACGATGGACGTTGAAATAGTCTCGAAGGACGAAAACAAGCTGCTCGAGCGAACGGAAGTCAGATTCAAAGCTGCCCATCTCAACGAAGGCACCCCGCAGAGGGACGCGGTCAGGGACAAGCTGGCCTCTCTGCTGAAGGTCCCGAAGGACCGCGTGGTTGTTGATTCGATGCAGTCCGAGTTCGGGAAGATGGAGACCTTCGGCTACGCCAAGGTCTACACGACGAAGGACGCAGCGATGAAGTATGAGAGGGAGCACATACTCATCAGGAACAAGCTGAAGGAGAAGGCCGGACCCGCAAAGAAGGGAACGCCCGCGGAGACGCCGAAGGCCCCGGAAGAGAAGAAGGAATAGAACCAGGTGGTTTTGGATGGCAGCAGCGGAGAAAGGAAAGAAGCCGAAGGTGCTCAGGAAGGCCAAGAAGGACTGCTACGCGCTCGAGGGCGACACACTGAAGCGCTTGAAGAAGCACTGCCCCAAGTGTGGCCCAGGTGTCTTCATGGGCGCACACAAGGACCGTGTCTCCTGCGGCAAGTGCGGGTACACGGAGTTCGTCAAGGGCAAGTAAGTAGATGTTCGCGAGGGCGGATCGGATTATCCGGGCGCTAGCGGCTTGCCTATAGCATGATGTCGCTTATGGTTGGTCAGTGTTTTGACTCTCCAGCCGAAGTACTGCAGTTCATATGAAGAACTTCTTGACGCGACCTCGTCCTAGATAGACGAATATGAACGAGTTCAGAATGATAGTCCATATGGGTGCGCCAGGGTCTGTACGGGATGGGATGAGGATGAGGCTTACGAGTGCGAGCAATATCGCGAAGAACGCGATCTTCCTCCCCTTCTTCCGCGCCCATTCACGCCCCCGAACATAGCCTCTTGCCAGTACGAACGAGAAGACTGCAATTGCCAGAGCGATAATGCCGATCATGAGGAATATCGCTGCTATGCTTCCTGCGACGTTCTCGCCGACAGATGTCGATAGTTGTCCCTGTACTTCAGGCGTGCTTGCTACCGACGCGATGATAAATGCGACCAGCGCAACAACCAGCATCTGCAGCCCCGAGACTATCTGTAGGATTGCGATGAGTGTGACTCCTAGCGGTCTGGAACCGCGCCCCTTGGACCGACCTGCCAAGAAGATGCCTCCTGGCCCTATATGGAGCATATCCTACTAGGAGTCTTTGCATTGAGCAGAACCGCCCAGGGCCTGCAAACGTTCATTATGGATGGCTGGATACCGCCTCACGAAAGCCGAACTCGGATGATGCGTGAACCGGCATGGAATCGTGGTTTCTGCTATCGACCTCGGTAGCTCTGTTCTGGGGCCTCAGTGGCATATTCGCCAAGTCCAGCACGAGCAAGCTAGGTGTTGCGAGGGTCGCGCTTCTCATCGCCATCGTAGAGGGTGTTCTCTACTCAATTGCCTTCCTGATCTGGAGAGAGCCACATCATATAACCCTTGTCGAAGGTGCCATCGCTCTGGCCTCATGTGTCATAGGATTGACTGGATACCTCTGCTACTTCGAGTCGATCCTCGAAGGACAGGTGGCGATCGCGGGCACAATCTCTGCGGGATATCCTGCGCTTACCGTCGTCGGTGCGGTTGTGCTCCTTTCCGAGACGCTCGTCGTGACACAGATCATCGGAATCGCCTTGATTATCGCTGGCGTCGTCGCGATATCTTACGAGCCGAATCCCAAGGCGGTGAACGCAATCAACCGGCGTTCACTCATGTTCGCCGTACTTGCGTTCTTCGCTTGGGGTGCGTGGAGCCTTTCATCGAAGGTGGCCATCGACATGGTGGGTCCAGGGAACCTGTTCGCATTCTATGTCATGTCTTCTTTTACTGCACCTCTGATATACGCCTATTTCAGGTCTGTGTGGCCTGCGAAGGGTGAGTCGCCGTCGCCTACCAGGTCTGCCTGGTCGTTGGGGACGATAGCTCTGTCGCTCAACGTCTTCGGCGCATTCGCGTTCACATATGCATTGGATACTGGCTCGGCGTCTCTCGTGGTTCCGATATCGAGCGCCTATCCCATTGTGACCGCGCTGTGTGCTATCGCGCTTCTGAAGGAGCGGATCAACGTTGTGCAGGCTATAGCGATCGTGGGCGTCGTTGCCGGCCTCATCACTGTGGGCATTTCGTTGTGAACGTCGGAGTCCGTGTTAGTAACGAGATGTGGGTGCCAAGTTAGATATACGGACAGCGCTTCTCGACGCCAAGGGCCTGTAGTGTAGCTTGGATATCACAGGGGCCTCCGGACCGCTCTGAGCGGGAGGGAAAGCCCCGAACTCGGGTTCGAAAGGCGAACTACTTCTTGTTCCCCGAAATTCCCGACAGGCCCGCCTCTCTCTTTCATCATCATCATATTATATCCGTGCCAGCATTCTTTGCTCGATGCATCTCACTAGAGCAGAAGAGCGCACTCTTGCAGGTGAGGAGGGGCATTCTCGACAGAAGGCCATGGAGCTGCTCGTAGCACTCGGCGACATTTATGGCGCTGAGCGACTGATACCCATATCATCAGCGCAGGTGTCAGGCGCATCCTTCAAGACGATCGGAGATGCAGGTATCAGATGGTTGGAGGAGATGGGCGCAGATGGATCTGCGTCTGTTCCCGCGATGGTCAATCCCCTCGGGATGGACATGCGCAGGTGGCGATCGATGGGAATATCGCCCCAGTTTCACGCAAAACAGGTGCGCATAGTCAGAGCCTATCAGTCGATTGGGCTACTGCCAGTGTACTCGTGCACCCCATATCTTGCAGGGCACAGGCCGCGAAGGGGACAGCATGTCGCCTGGGCAGAGTCTTCTGCAACGGTCTTTGCGAACTCGGTGCTTGGGGCAAGGACGAACCGTGAGGGAGGACCATCCGCTCTCGCCGCCGCCATGATAGGCAAGACCGCTGAATATGGGCTGCATCTGGATGAGAACCGCATTCCTCGAGTGATGGTCGAGTTCGAGTCCATCCCTCCTGAGCTGATACCGATTGCAGGCTACCTTACCGGCAAGGTGGCTGGCAATAGGATTCCGATGGTGACGGGGCTATGCATGACTCCAGACGAGCACAAGTCGTTTGGCGCGGCGATCGCCGCCACAGGCGCAGTGTCGATGTACTCCTTCGATGCAGAGCGGCCCAAAGGCAGGGGCGCCCGAGGGTCGTATAACGACAGGATATGCATGGATGCATCAGATGTCAAGCGATGTGCAGAAGAGCTCATGGGGGGGAGCGACTGGGACCTCGTGGCGGTCGGCTGTCCTCATTGCTCCGTGCGTGAGCTTCGAAGGATGGCCTCAAAGCTGAAGGGGAAGAAGCCGAAGAAGGGTTGTGACGTCTGGTTCTGCACATCCCGCAAAGCGTACGCCGCGTGTCCTGAAGCAGTCTCGGTCCTGCGTCGTTTCGGAAAGGTCCTTTGTGACACGTGCATGGTGGTCGCACCCATCGAGGAACTGTACTCGCGAACTGCAACCAACTCCGGCAAGGCGATGGTATACCTCCCTACGCTTGGAAGGCAGAAGGCGTCGTTCCGTACGACCGACCAGCTCCTGGAGGTGATATCACGATAATGCGTGGACGGAGGATCAAAGGGGGTTCAGCCCAGGGCAAGGCACTCGTATGTTCGACCCCGCTGTCATTCCTGGGCGGCGTGGACGCCTCGAGCGGCAAGATAATGGATCGTGACTGTGGGGCACGTGGCCGCAGTGTGCATAACAGCATACTGTGTTTCCCGTATGGGCGAGGCAGCACTGTCGGGTCGTATGCTATGTATCAGCTCAAACTAAACGGCAAAGCGCCAGCCGCGATCATCAACCGCTCCGCCGAACCCATCGTGGCGACAGGGGCGATAATCTCTGATATTCCGATGGTAGATGAAGTCGACACGTCCGTGATAGAGAACGGCGACTACTTGGTGGTCGAAGCGTCATCGGGAACGGTGGAGTTGAAAGGCGTCAATGAGCGACATGTTGTGACTTGCATCCTTCGCCATGGGACGAAGGTGTTGCTCCTGCGTAGGAGCAACGAGGTCGGTTCCTATAAAGGGCATTGGGCAGGGGTGTCAGGATTCATCGAGGAAGGCGAGACGGATATCGAAGCGGCGAAGAGGGAGATCGCTGAGGAGGTCGGAGTGAAGGCGAGGACCGCGCGAAGACATATCGACTCCAAGAGCTTCAGAAATAGCGATACGGTATGGACTGTCCATCCGTTCCTGTTCGATGTGAAGACCACGCGGATATCCACTGACTGGGAACACGACGAGCACAGATGGGTCTCCCCTTCCGAGATATGCAAGTACGACACCGTTCCAGGACTCGAGGCCGTCGTTACGGAGCTGCTCGACGGGTTTTAACCCATGATTGTGTAGTCGACCTCTCTCTCGAGGAGGTTCAGCTGGTGACTCTCCAGAGTTGAACGGTTAACTGCCATCAACAGTATCGACTGGTTTATCGCCACTTGATCCCTCAACGATTGGATCAGACGGAGGACCGTGATGAAGTTGTTGTTGGTGATGAGATACTCGAGTCCGTCCAGGAGCACTATTCCGCCACCTTCCTGGGACAGGAACTGCTCCAGCGACAGGCTCAGCTTTTCCAGGTCCTTTGGCCGGATAGTGCTGTCCCTGCCCACGTTGGAGAGCCATATGATGGGCACGTCTCTCAGGTCGAACTTGGAGCGTATCTTGGCCGGATAGTTGCGCGTGATGCAGTATCCCTTCATCCCCTTCCCAAGGGTGTCTATGAACAGCTTGTAAGAGGTCTCCGGCTTGTCCTCCTCGACGAGATACGAGAAGGAACGCTCCAACTCGCGCACCTGCGAGATATCAACCGGAGGGGCTCCCTGAGCAGATGTAGACGCTTCCGCCGTTGCCGGGGCGGCTTCTATTGCAGGCACGGTGGCGTCCGCCGGCGCTGCCGGAGCAACAGCGACGGGCGTCGGAGCCATCGCTTCGCCCTGGTGGATCGTATCATATATCTTCCTGGCCTCCGCCCTTGAGACGCCTTCAACATCCGATAGTGCGTCCATGCTGGCGTTCTTGAGGGCGTCGATCGAATTAAAACCGGCGTCGAAGATCTTCAAGGCCTTGGCCACCGGCATGCCTGGCACTTCCGTGAGCGCCCTTAGAGTGTCCTTCATGTTCAACGAAGTAATCCCGAGCACGAACCCTTCGCCCGCGACGTTCCATTCGACGACATAATCTCCTTTGGGACCTTCCGTAGTGGCGAGTTTCCTTGCCCTGGTCTCCCTAGAGATGTGGTCCTTCCAGGTCTCGATTGCGCCCGCGAGCTTCTGCGAGCACTCGACCTCGACGCTGACGTATTCCTCGACGTCGAGCTTCATGTCCTTCCTCATCTGCTGTATGCGCCGTATCATCTCACGCGCGAATCCTTCCGCCTCCAACGCGGGAGTCTCCTCGAGATCGAGGTAGATTATACCGTCGCTGAACTCGGCGCTCACCACGTCTGGTGGCAGAGTCGATGTGAACGATACCATGTTCGGAAGGATCTTGACGAGCTGTCCCTCTATGCCCAACGAGTACTCCCCCTTGTCGACGCCGGCTTTGACGGCTTTGGCTGGGCGGTTCTTCAGGAGCACCGCGATCTTGCTGGACCATTGTCGGTATACCTTCCCGATGGCATTCGGGTTCGGGACGACGCTGAGCATCATTTCGTCCCATTCCTCGCCGATCGGCACCATCTGAAGGCTCTTGATGTTGTTCTGCGCGAGGAGCGGCTGCTTGAAGCGCTGCAGCAGGTCGGACGTCTCGTCCGTGCGGGTCTTGATGACTATGCGCTTCACGGGCCATCTGAGGTTGACGTTCGATTCCTGGCGGATTCTCGCGACGGCCTCGGATATCTCTCTGACGAGGTTCATCCCCCGGACGAGCCCTTCGTCTATCCAGTCAGCGTTGAATGAAGGCCACCTGACCATGTGCACGCTCTCCTCGGTCTTGTCGAGGTTTGCGTGTATCGCCTCAGAGATGTGTGGGGTCATCGGCGCCAGCAAGGTAGTGCACGTAGACAGGGCCTCGTGGAGCACTTTGAATGCAACGATCTTGTCGATGTCCTCGCCCTCCTTCCAGAGGCGGTCTCTAACGAGCTTGACATACCATCTAGAGAGGTCCTCAAGGATGAATTCCTCGATCACCCTGGCGGTCCTGTGCACTTCGTAGGACTCCATCGAGCTCGTTGCGTCCCGCTTGAGCGCCTCCAGCTTCGAGACCATCCAGAGGTCCTCAACTTTCATCGAGTCTCTCAGCTGACCCAGCTCTCTGCTGCTGGGGTCGAATTTGTCTATTGACATGTACAGCGCCGAGAACTTGTAGACATTCCATAGTATGTTCAGGGTGCGGTTCGCCGCCTTGACGCCATCCTCCTGGAACAGGATGTCCTCCCAGGGGGCGTTCGCCTTCATGAGATAGAACCTCAAGGAGTCTGCGCCATGTGTGTTGGCCACGCTGAGCGGTCCGATCGCCGTGCCATCGCTCTTTGACATGGCCTGTCCCTCGGGATTGAACGCCCAGCCGTGCATGAGCACGGATTTGTATGGGGAACGCCCAAAGGCGAGCACACCGGTCACGAGCTGTGAGTAGAACCATCCACGCGTCTGGTCGTGAGCCTCCGTGATCCACTCACTAGGCCACCACTTCTCGAACTCAGCCGTCTCGGCAGGGTAGCCCAACGACGCCCACGAGCACACACCCGCATCGAGCCAAACGTCCAGGACGTCAGGCACACGGCTCATCACGAGGCTGCACCTGTCACACTTGAAAGTAAGCCTGTCGATCCATGGACGATGGACGTCCATGCCCTCGACGTAGCCATCTGCCTGCTTCAGCTCGTCTAGTGACGCGACAACTCGCGTGTTGCCACAGCTGCATCTCCAGATTGGTATAGGCGTCCCCCAGAACCTCTGCCGGCTGATGCACCAGTCACGGGCGTTCGAGATCCAGTCGTTCTCACGGTTTGACCCAGCCCAGTCAGGGTACCATGCGACCTTGGAGTTCGCCTCGATGAGCTCCTCCTTGAAATCAGTGACCTTGAGGAACCATTGGTCTGTGACCCTGTAGATTATGGGCTTCTTGCATCGCCAGCAATGGCCGTATCTGTGCGTTATGGTCCCCTCATGGAACAGAGCGCCCTTCTCGACAAGATGAACCATGACGGAGTCGTTGGCGTCCTTGACGCTCTTGCCGGCAAGGGTCTCGCCGACTTCCTCTGTATATATCCCCCTCTCATCGACGGGGCAGAACGGCTCCAGGTCGAACTCCGCGCCTATCTCGAAGTCCTCCGGGCCATGGCCAGGGGCGATATGCACCAATCCAGTGCTCTCGTTAGTGACCGTCTCTGATGGCAGGACGGCATGGGCCCATTCATTCGTGATTTGCTGCTGATACGGCACCATGTCCTTCAGTGGATGAGTGTAATGGAGTCCTACAAGCTCCGCTCCCTTCACCGTCTCGAGCACCTCGGCGTCCTCGACCTTTCCGAGCTGCATGAGCTCCTCGACCTTCTCGTCCAGAACGACCAGTATCTCTTCGGTATTGCCTCTCCTGACCCTTACTCGCGCGTAGGTGAATTCGGGATGGACGGCCGCCGCGAGGTTGCCCGGTATAGTCCAAGGGGTCGTTGTCCAAATAAGCAGGTACTCTCCCGGGGAGTCGACCAACGGGAACTTCACATATATCGAAGGGTCTGTCTCGTCCCAGTATTCAATCTCTGCCTCGGCCAAGGCAGTCTCGCACCGCGGGCACCAGGGGAGCACGCGCAGATCTATCGTGAGCAGCCCCTTGTCGTAGGCCTGCTTGATCGTCCACCAGACGGACGCGATATATGAAGGATTGACGGTCACGTACGGGTTGTCCCAGTCCATCCAGACTCCGAGCAGCTTGAACTCCTCGGTCATCTTCTCCTTGAACTTGAGCGCGAACTCGCGGCAAGTTTCGACGAACCGCTCTATTCCCTGTTCCTCGATCTCCTTCTTGCTCTTGATGTTCATCGACTGCTCGACCTTGACCTCGATAGGTAGGCCGTGCATGTCGAAGCCTGGCTGGTCGCGCACGTTCAGGCCCTGCATCCTCCTGAAGCGCAGGACACAGTCCTTGAGCACCTTGTTCCAGGCCGTTCCGATATGAATCGAACCAGTTGTGTAGGGGGGACCATCCAATATGTAATACGCTTTACCTGACTCGGAGGCCTTCTTGACCTTCTCGTAAGTCCGAGTGCGCTCCCACATCATCCGAATGTCCTTTTCTAACTGGACGGGGGAGTAGTTCTCGTCCACTTGACGCATAATCCATCTTCCGTAGACCATATTGATGGCAGGTATTTTAAAGATAGTGCGCCGACAATCATATCTGCGAATTCCTGGGTAAGGCTCCGATGGGGCGGATCAGCCCCAGGAATCCAAGCTTTTCTGCGACCGGGACTTCGAAGTCTTGCGAAGCCTGGACAGTATCGAATCCACCCTGTCGACCGAGAAGCCGTGTCCGTCGCAGAGGACCTTTCTTACGCCCTCGTCGTTCGCACCGGGCCACCCGAGTGAGTACTGCTCGGTCACGTCCGGTTCCAGGAATATCCGTCTCACATCGGTGTACCCCTCAGGGACCTCCGCCCTTCCCGCGGCGGCTACACCCTCGAGTGAGTTCAGCTCTTGTATGATCTTCAACGCCCGTTTGGGGCCGATTCCGTGTACGCCTCGGTTGAAGTCAGTCCCGATGAGGATGCTCATGTCGACTAGCTGCGCCCTTGTGATCTGCATCCCTGCGAGAACTCTTTCGAGCTCGACCAGCTCCGGCTCGACCTCGACGGTCCTTCCTCCCGCGACCCTTCTTCTCTTGGAGAGCGTCAGGTTCCTGACGAGCGTTGGCGTTCCGAACAACAGACAGTCAAAATCCTGCGAGGCACCCGCCCAGACATCCCCTCTCATAGCCATGAACGATATCTGGGCCTCCCCCTCGCTTGGGGCGACCAACCAAGGCACACCCATCGAGTCCAACAGCGACTTCGTCTCCGAGATCATGCCATCATCGAGTCGGGTGGACTGAGACGCCTTGGTTAGCGCCTTCTTCAAGTCACCTGCCTCGACTGCGGCCTTCCATTCGCGCTCAGCTGTCTCCCTCGCCTGCCTTCGTATTTCCAGTGTCCTCGCCTTAAGTTTAGGGGGCTTGCCATCGAAGACGAATACGGGCTTCACCCCCATCTCGAGGAGGGCCGCGCTCCTGTGGAACATCCCTGAGATATGCGATGTGACCCTTCCATCTCTTCCCTTTAGAGGCGTTCCGTCTGGCTGTCGGATCGTGGTGAGGAACTGGTACAATGTGTTGAATGCGTCGATGGCGACCGCCTTGCCTGCGAGATCGGTCAGCCTCAGCGGCGTCCCCTGGACGAGGGCCGAGATGTCGACACCCATGGTGCCAGGGCTAGTGGTGTAACGATTAGATATGTCATTCGGAGGCCCGGCGGAGAATGGTCCCTACTGTTCAGACTCGGCCTCTATCGGGAGATAGAGCCCCATGAACGCGAAGCCTATCCACGACCCACAGAGAATGAACATCAATACGCTTGCGTGGAAGATGATGCCGAGCAGCATAAGCAGAGCTGGCAAGGCAAAAGTCACGAAAAAGACTAGCGGATGGTCGCTGATCCTGAAGGACATTATATTCAGCCCTTGAACACAAACATCGATATTAATGCTTTGACCCGGTTCACGAGTTCCTGAGGGCCCTTATGGCCCCTACGACATCCTCTGACCTGAACACATACGTGCCTGCTGCCAATATGTCTGCTCCCGCACTGGAAGCAGCGGCTGCGGTCTTACCGTTTATCCCACCATCAATTTCAATTGGCACCTCCAGACCGCGTTTCGTCAGCTCCTCCTTGACGAGGGCTATCTTCGGGAGCACTTCGGGCATGAATGACTGCCCTCCGAAGCCAGGGTTCACGGACATGACCAGCACAAGGTCGACCAGGTCGAGATACTCGAACGCCCGTTCTATTGGGGTTGGTGGGTTTACCGCCAGTCCTGCCTTGCACCCAGCTTCGCGTATGGCCCTCAGTGTCCCACGCAGGTCATCCTGGTCCGCCTCGATGTGGACTTCGATGATGTCAGACCCGCTCTCGGCGAAGGCCGCAACATGTCTCTCCGGATGGGATATCATGAGGTGTGATATGAATGGCAGTTTCGAGGACCCCCTCAGACTCTTGATCACCGGAGGTCCCAGGGTGATGTTTGGGACGAAGACTCCGTCCATGACGTCGATATGTATGTAATCCGCTCCTGCCTCACTGACCCTGCGTACCTCGTCTCCGAGCCTCGCGAAGTCAGCAGCGAGTATTGACGGCGCTACCTTTGGCATCATTGGCTGGAACGGCTGCTCCGATAATATGACTTTTGGTGGGTCGCGGCCGAGGTACAGGCAAATGATTTTATTGCGAGAACAGTCTTACTCGACGCATATGGATTCCTCCAGACATTCAACTGAGAAGAAACGCATATGTGACGCCGCCGACTGCACCAAGGAGGCGGAGAGGTCGGTGAGCGGGAAGAAGGTAGAGAAGGCGGGCATCTCACTGTCATCTGATCCGTCGAAGAGCGCTCACTTGTGCAAGGACCACTACAAGGAGTTCAAGAAGAAGACAAAGAAGGACAGGACTTTAGAGCGTCTCGGCTGGTAGTACCTCCGTAATCTCTGAGACTGGTAGCTGGGAAAAGTAGCATATACCATCGCATGATTCGTGACCATGCGGCCGCAGATTATCCAGCTGCTATCGAGTGCCGGCTCGTTCGGCCCCATCATACTCGTCCCCATAATCCTCGTTGAGGAGTTCGGGGCCTCGAAGGGCTTCATCGGCATAGTCGTCGGCATATTCGCAGCCGCGAGTTTCGTCTCCAGCTACGCCTGCGGTCGGGCTGCGGACATATACGGAAGACGAGTGATCCTTCTTCTAGGCCTGAGCCTGAGCGGCGTGGTGACTCTGCTGCATGTGGTAACGCTCTGGATGGATTCCGTCCTGTTGTTCGTGTTGGTCCGCATGCTGCTGGGCTTCTCAGCCGGCATGTTCCCTGCTGCGCTTCTCGCCTACGCCTATGAGACGAACAACAAGATGGGCAAGTTCAGTTCCTGGGGCGCAGCGGGCTGGGGGCTGGGCAGTCTAGGCATAGGCATGTTCGGCACATTGTACGATTGGGCCTTCGTGTACTGTGCCATCATACTGTTCGTCTCCTTCGGTGTAGCGCTCACGCTTCCGTTCCCAAAGGAGCGGAGGATCCACGTGCCGAAATTCCCCGTGGCTCTGATTCGAAAGAACGCCGCGGTGTACTCATCCATGCTGATACGACATACAGGCGCGAACATGATATGGGTGACTTATCCGCTGTTTCTGATAAGCCTGGGAGCAGACGGAGCCATGATAGGACTGGTGTACGCGGTGAATGCGTTCAGCCAGTTCTTCATAATGAGCTTCATCGACAGGTTCGATCCGCCATTGCTCGTTGCCTTTGGCATCGGGGCGTCTTCGGTAACGTTCGCAGTGTTCGCCATGACGAACCACTACTGGGAGATCATACCCGCGCAGATACTGCTCGCGAGCTCATGGGCGTGTCTGTATGTCGGCAGTCTGAGGTACGTGATGGAGAAGAGCGAGGAGAAGGCTACCGCGACGGGCCTCCTGGCAGGTTCCATGAGCCTGTCTGGCATCATCGGGCCCCTGATCGGTGGGTTCACTGCCGCGGCGATCGGCTTCCGAGGGGCCATGCTGGTAGCCTCGGTCATGGCGGTCGTGGCCCTGGTCGTATTCATGTACGAGTTGCTCGCGTCGGGTGAGATTTATCGTCTGAAGAGGCTTACAAGGTTGACGAGATGAAGATCGTATTCCTCGGAACAGGAGGGACCTATCCCTCGAAGATGAGGAACGTGTCCTCCATAGCCGTCCAGATAGGGCCAGACGTCGTGATGCTCGACTGTGGTGAGGGAACACAGAGGCAGTTGATGAACTCCCCGATCTCGTTTATGCGCATCAGGGCGATATTCATAACACATCTTCATGCGGACCACTTCCTCGGGCTTGCAGGGCTTGTCCAGAGCATGAGCCTGAACGGTCGGACCGAGCAACTCAAGATCCTCGGTCCTCGCGGAACCAAGGAGACCGTCTTGGCGATGCTTGACCTGGGCTACTTCAAGAGTCAGTTCGATGTGGAAGCCTCAGATCTCGAGTCGGGAACCACGGTCGATTTCGGCAGGTTCTCCATAGAGACTGTTGAATCGTCTCACACGGTCCCTTCTCTGGCGTACGCCATACAGGAAAAACCGCGCCCCGGCAGGTTCGACCTCGACCGTGCCAAGAGACTGGGCATTCCCGAAGGTCCGATGTACAGGGCTCTTCAGGGGGGGTCTTCGGTCACGGTGGATGGCATGATAGTGGCCCCTCAGGAGGTTATTGGGGACGAGAGACCCGGGCGTAGGGTAGTCTACAGTGGCGATACGAGGCCGTGCGAATCAGTCGCGAGATTGGCGTCAGGGGCGGACGTTCTGGTGCACGACTCGACTCTGGATTCGAGCCATTCACGGTTGGCAGCCGAATTCGGTCATTCGACTGCAGCCGAGGCTGCAGAACTAGCAAAGTCGGCGAACGTGAAGATACTCTACCTTGTGCACATCAGCCCGAGATATGATGACCCCAAACCGCTAGAAGACGAGGCCAGGCATGTGTTTCCTCATTCCTTCGTCCCCTTTGACCTAGATGTTGTGGATGTCCGTTACAGCTAAGCCTGTGGGTGAGATGCACCGGTCTAAGGATGAGAGGACTGTCTGATGCGGAGCGGCGAGGCAGTCTGGCCAAAAAGCGCCACCACGATGAGATTGGGGCAGGACGGTGACGCATATGGGTTGTGACGCAAAACGAAGTCGAATGGTTACACATTTATAGCTATCTTCGATTTCAGGCATGTCCAGGAGAGGGGCAGGCATAGATTCATATGCTCTGTCTCGATTCGGGGATTGACCGAAACGACAACGGTAGTTGTTGAGGGGGAATTTAACCATGGCTTTGTTGGAAGTCAGAGGGCTGAAGACTTATTTCAAGACGCAGGAAGGCACGTTGAAAGCAGTGGATGGTGTCGATTTCACAGTCGAGAAGGGACACGCCATGGGCTTGGCCGGAGAATCGGGCTGCGGAAAGACAACGGCGGCTCTGTCGATTATGAAGCTCCTGCCCGCGAACGGCTACATCGCAGGCGGGAAGATCAATTTCATGGGCCAGGACATGGCGAGGGTAACTGGTGAGAAGCTCAGAGCAATCAGATGGCGTGACATATCAATCGTATTCCAGGGTGCGATGAACGCACTCAACCCCGTGAAGCGTGTCGGAGACCAGATCGCCGAGCCGATATTGCTCCACGAGGACGTCGATGAACAGGTCGCGATGAAGCGCGTGAAGGAACTCTTCGAGCTCGTCGGCATCAGCCCGAACAGGATTCGAGAGTACCCGCACGAATTCAGCGGCGGCATGAGACAGAGGGTCATGATCGCCATGGCCCTGGCGTGCAAGCCGAGGCTCGTGATTGCGGATGAGCCGACGACCGCGCTCGATGTCATGATCCAGGCTCAGATACTCCAGCTCATGAAGAGCCTCCAGAAGGAGCTCGAGCTGGCGATGATCATAATCTCCCACGACCTCTCGGTCCTTGCGGAGACCTGTGAGACGCTGTGCATCATGTACGCAGGCAAGATCGTCGAGAGGGCTGATTCCGTGGAGGTCTTCAGAAACCCACAACACCCGTACACGAAGGGACTGATAGGCGCATTCCCGAACATAAAAGGGGAGAAGATCATGCCCGCGTCAATCTCCGGGAACCCGCCGAACCTGATAGAGGCCCCTGTGGGATGCAGGTTCGCAACCAGGTGCTACGCGGCCAAGGAGATCTGCAGCAAGGAGGAGCCACCACTCATAGAGGTGAGGCCGAACCACTTCGCTGCGTGTCATTTCGTTAAGGGGGTGTGATTGAGGATGGCTGGAGATATCGTATCGGTTAAGGATCTTGAGGTCTGGTTCCCCGTCAGGAGGGGATTCGTCGAGAGCCTTGTGTCCGAGGAACAGAGGTACGTCAAAGCAGTCGACGGAATAACATTCAGCATCAAGGAGAGGGAGATATTCTGCCTGGTGGGCGAGTCCGGATGTGGCAAGACCACTACTGGAAAGGCGATTTTGAGGCTCGTCGAACCTACAGGTGGAGACGTCGCATACTATGGCCCAGGCAAGAATGAACTCCTCAAGGAGATGGTCGATTCGGCGCAGTCCAAGCGCAAGAAGGCCGCAGCGAGGGTATACATGGAAACTCCAGAAGAGTGGAGTGATTTGGTCGAAATCGCCGACCTAGTTGACGTCAACAAAGTCCGGGCCACGCTCGGCAAAGCGAAGCTCGACGAGATACTGAAACGTGCGAATATCTTGACGGATAGGGACGACATAGACATCGCAAAGATCCAGAATCCAGCTGATAGAAAGGCGCTCAGGTCATGTGTCGTCGGAAAGATAAACATCGACCGTGCCAGGACTGCGCTCGGCAAGGGGAAGGTCGACGATATTCTGAAGCGTGCGAGTGTCGAGACGGAGAAAGATGAGACAGAGATCTCGAAGATCAAAGAGTCGGCTGACAGGAAGATGCTGAAGCCGTATATCGTCCAGAAAATCAGCATCAGCCGTGCAAGGGATGCTCTTGGCAGGAAAGAAACCGATGAGATTCTCAAGCGCGCGAAGGTCGGGAAAGATGAGCACGAACTCGACTTCTCAAAGGTCAAGAACGCGGCCGACAAGAAGCTCCTCAAGCCATTCGCCACCAAGGTGAAGACGAACTGGATCACAATGAGCAAGGTGCCGAAGAATAGGAAGGAAGAAGTGCTCAAGGCCGGCGGCATAAATGTGCGGACCCTGAGCAAGCACAACATGAAGGCAATGAGGCAGAAGCTGCAGATCATCTTCCAGGACCCGTACGAGTCGCTCAACCCGAAACAGTCGATCTACGACATCATAGCCGAGCCTCTTGTCGTCAACGGCATAGGGGTCAACGAGGCCGACCGTGAGGCGAGAGTCGTCAAGGCCCTCGAAGACTCTGGCCTCAGACCTCCGAAGAACTACATGTGGAGGTATCCACACGAGGTGTCCGGAGGGCAGCGGCAGAGGGTAGGCGTCGCAGGGGCGCTCGTGCTGGACCCGAACTTCCTTGTCGCGGACGAGCCAGTATCGATGTTGGACGTCTCGATCAGGTCGGAGATACTGAAGCTCATGCTCGACCTCAGAGAGAAGAAGGGACTGTCGTTCCTTTTCATCACGCACGACCTCGGCGTGGCATATGTGTTCAGCGACAGGATCGGCATCATGTACTTGGGGAAGATCGTCGAGCTAGGCCCGACGGAGAAGGTCATCAAGAACCCTCAGCACCCGTACACGAAGGCTCTGATATCAGTCGTGCCCACACCAGATCCGAAGGACCGGACCGAGAAGATCATCCTAAAAGGTGAGCGGCCAGATCCGTCGAGCATTCCACCGGGATGCAGGTTCCACCCGAGATGCCCATTCATGATGGACATCTGCAAGAAGGCCCCGCCTGAGCCGGTTTTCGTATCGGAGGGACACTGGGTGTCCTGCCACCTTCAGCAGACCAAGGGCGCTTCGACCCCGGCGAAGGTCGATGAGGGCACTGGTGGAGAGATTTGAGCAGACCTCGTGCAAGAGAGGCTGGAGTACTGTTCGGCGAGCTGCCGACAGGCAGAGCCAACTCTTTAGCTGATGTCGCGGGCGTAAGGGTAGGTCATTGCACCCTCAGCAGAGGTGAGGGCAAGCTCGTGGTCGGTGAGGGGCCGATAAGGACCGGCGTGACCGTAGTGTTGCCCCACGAGGGGGACCTCCACAGACGGCCTGTCAAAGGCGCGTATTTCGCACTCAACGGCTGTGGCGGCCTCATGGGTGCGCTTCAGATAGACGAGTTCGGCCTGATAGACACACCGATAGGACTGACGAACACGATGGGTATGCCCGCGGTTGCCGAAGGCCTCATAAGATACACCTTAGACCGAAACCCCCTTGCCGGCATTGATACTGACACGATAATCCCCATAGTGGCCGAGTGCGACGACAGCTATCTGAATGACGCGAGGGGTCTCCACGTGCGGCCAGAGCACGTCTACGACGCGATCAAGAACGCCAGACCATCGGTCGATGAAGGCGCTGTAGGCGCTGGGACGGGAATGGTCTGTCACGATTTCAAGGGAGGCATCGGGACATCTTCCAGGACGGTCGAGACAGAGGGCGGCGAGTTCGTCATTGGCGTGCTCGTGCTCTCAAACCACGGAGAGCAGAAAGATCTACTTGTGGATGGCGTCCCAATAGGGAGGCTCGTGGAGTCGCCAGACATTCACAGGGACGAGCAGGGATCCATCGTGACTGTCGTCGCGACAGATGCCCCGCTCGACTCGAGGCAGTTGGGCAGGCTGGCGAAGCGCGTCGGCATGGGCCTCGGTCTGACTGGCTCCTGCGCGCACAACGGGAGCGGGGACATAATGATCGCCTTCTCGACAGCGAACGTGCATGACAGATACTCGACGGAGCAGTTCGTCGTGACGGACAGACTGCTTGTTGATAGAGAGATCAGCCCACTGTTCAGGGCCACTGTTGACGCCACTGCAGAGGCGGTAATCAACTCACTCTTCAAGGCGGAGACGACGAAAGGACGCGATGACAACATCGCCCCTGCCCTACCGATCGACGCGACTCTGGAGCAATTGAAGGCGCATGGTCGGCTACGCTGACGGTCATGGAGGATACCTTTTTCACCGCCGATGACCATAGACTCAGACGGCATATTCATGGAGGGAATGGCAAATGGCCAGGCACGCTAAGGACATCGCAGAGAAGGTCGAGCGAGGGATAAGAGGCAGCGAGGCGGAGGCACTGGTTAAGCGCCTCGTATCCATTCCGAGCCATTCCGATGTCCCTACGCGGGAGAGCGAGGTCGCGGAATGCCTCAACGAGTTCCTAACGGACGAGGGCGTCCGGTCGAAGTTGAGGAAGGTGGAGAGGAACAGGCCCAATGTCATCGCTTCTGTAAAGGGTACGACTGGAAAGGGCAGGACACTCATGCTCAACGGGCACACTGACACCGTACCACCTTACGACATGGACATCAAGCCGTTCTCACCAAAGGTCGTGAAGGGACGCCTGTATGGCCGGGGATCCCTCGACATGAAGGGAGGACTGGGCGCAATGGCAATCGCTCTCGTGGCAATCGAACGTGCGAAGGTCGACCTCCAGGGAGACCTCGTTCTGACTGCGGTCGTGGGCGAAGAGGGGCCGAGTGAGGGGATGGAGGACATCGTCCTGAACGGCCCTAAGGCGGACCTCGCCATAGTCGGTGAACCGACGGACCTGGAGATACAGCCGTCTCACAGGGGACTGGAGTGGCTTGAGGTGCACATCCTCGGCAAGGCGGCGCACGGCGGGCAGGCCAGTCGTGGAGTAAACGCCATCTCGATGGCGGCCAGATTCATAGGCAGGGTCGAGGATGAACTGCTCCCGAAGCTCGCAACGAGAAAGAGCGCACATACCCTGCCACCGACACTGAACATGGGCGTCATCCAGGGCGGACAGCAGCCAAGCGCGGTAGCTGACCATTGTGTCATCAAGATCGACAGGAGATGGATCCCTGAGGAATCGCTCGACCAGGTGTTCCAGGAGATCTACGACGTTTTTGACAGCGTCAAGGCCGAGTACCCGGAGTTCAAGGCAAAACTCCAGCGGGACGAGTCGAACATGAAGACCATGACACATGTGCCGAACGTGGTCAGCAGGTCGAACCCGCTTGTGAAATCCCTCGAGACGAGCGTCCGTACACACACCGGCAAGAAGGCCAAGCTGACGAGCTTCTGGGGTTGGACCGACGCCGCGCTGATGACGCACTTCGGCAAGACGCCTACGGTCGTGTTCGGACCTGGGGGTGCTGGTGCGCATGCCCGCATCGAGTATGTGAACACGAAGGACCTTGTCACCTGTGCGAACGTGTACGCGTCGACGGCATTGGACATCTGCCAGGTTGAATAGCGCTTCAGCTAATTGACGAGTTCTTCCTCAGCACAGCGCCTGCACGCTCACCCGTGTGTTCGCCGTCTCGTATGGTCAGCACGCCGTTTACGAATACATGAGTGATTCCCTTCGCGTACTGACTCGGGTTCTCGAACGTGGCAGTATCACATATCTCTTCATTGTCGAACACGACAATGTCCGCCTTCATGCCCTCTGCAATTCTTCCACGGTCAGCTATGCCCATCCGATCCGCAGGCGATGAGGTCATCTTTCGGATCATCTCCTCCAACGGGACGACGCCCTTCCGGATGGAGTACTCCCTTATCGCCCTGGGAAATGTCCCGAATGCCCTTGGGTGCACAGCAGTGCCGCTGCACGGTCCGGAACAAGCGCTCACCTCCCCGTCCGACGCAACGCTAGAAAGTGGATGGGCGATGACTCGTGAGACATCATCATCGGATATCTCGTAGAAAATGCCAGTGAGATCGAATCCCTCCTCTATCAGGAGGTCCATCGCGACGTCCGCAGGGTCTGCTCCCCGGGCGGCGGCTATCTCGCTCATCCGCATGTGTTCGAACCGCTTGTTCTCCTCCCTCTTGAACCCGTTCACTGCGATGTTCTCCCAACCATCCTCAGCGACGGTATTCTCCCAGAGTGTGTCGAGGAGATCCTTGAACTCCTCCTTTATTCTCTGGCGGATGGCAACATCAGAGATGTTCGCAAGTATGGCTTTGTGGCCGCCGTCCTGCACCCAGGGCGGGAGTATTGCGTGCAAGCTTGTGCACGACGCCGTGTAGGGGTAGACGTCGAATGCGACATCCACTCCGGACTCACGGGCGATCTCTATCATCTTCATCGATTCGTTGACCAGGCCCCAGTTGCGTGGGCCTATCGCCTTGTGGTGGCTTATCTGAACCCTGACACCCGCGGACCGACCTATCAGAATGGCCTCGTCGACAGCCTTCAGTAATGTTGCGCCCTCTCCTCTGATGTGGCTAGCATAGATGCCGTGGAAGGGGGCGACGACCTCGGCCAGAGATATCAATTCCTCGGTGGTCGCGTAGCACCCTGGGGCGTATATGAGTCCTGATGACAGCCCAAACGCCCCTTCGTCCATCGCCTCCGAGACGAGCGACTTCATGCGTTCCATCTCTCCCGCGCCTGGCGTGACATCGTCTGCCCCAAGCACACACATCCTTATCGTGTCCGCACCGACGAGCGACGCGACATTCACCGATACGCCATTGCTAGACAGTCGACGAAGATAGTCGTCGAATCGGGTCCAGTCTATCTCGACACCGTAAGGCCGGGCCAATTCCTTCGCCGCGTTCACCGCTGCGCCATGCATCGGAGCTGCAGAGCTCCCACAGTTGCCAACAACCTCCGTTGTGACGCCCTGTCTTATCTTGCTCTCAGCTTGGGGACAACTGAGCAGGCTGAGGTCCGAGTGGGTGTGGATATCGATAAATCCAGGGCATATCACATGCCCGACTACGTCTAACACGGTCGAGGCAGATGCAGTCTCGGGAGCGTGGATGCCAGATATTTTATCTCCCTTGATTGCGACATCCATCCGGACGCCAGGCATCCCTGCCCCATCGATCAACGTTCCGCCAATGATCAGATACGTGTCGTTGTCAGTCACGGTTCACATCCTCCGAGAAGGAGTTGTGAGGTAAATGGAGCCGACCATGAATATTTAACAGTTCTGAGCCCTGGCCAAGTATTATATCGGCAATTAGTTCTGAAGGTATCGATGAGGCATCAGATGGACTTCGTCAAGTATCAGGGCTGTGGAAATGATTTCATCATTGTCGACGAGATGGACGGTGCTCTCACTCCTGACAGCGAACGGAGTGAGCTCGCGAAGATACTGTGCGACAGGCATTTCAGCATCGGTGCGGACGGATTGATCTTCATAGAGCCGGCAGAAGGGACTGACGGTTCGATGCGTCTGTTCGAACCGGCTGGAAACGAGGCGGATATGTGTGGCAACGGCCTGAGATGCGTCGCATCTTTCGTCGGGGACAAGTGTTCAAAGGGCACGCTTATCATACTCACCAATGACGGTATGAAATCCGTCAGTGTAGAGGGCGACCAGCTCACGGTTGACATGGGTCCCGTCCGGTTCCAGAGAAGGCATCTCTCGGACTATGTCACTGACGCTGGAGGTCCTGACGATTCCATGTTGGACTTCTCAGTCCAGTACGGTGGTTCATCGCATCAGGCTAGCATTCTCAACACGGGTGAACCGCACATCGTCGTTCTAACGGACGACCTTCTCTCCGTGGATGCGCCAAGTGTGGGAACCAAGCTCAACTCGGACAGAGTACGCTTCCCAAAAGGCGTTAACATCAACTTCGTCAAAGTGGATGGACCCGACACCATAAGCATCAGGACATACGAGCGTGGAGTGTATGACGAGACGATGTCCTGCGGGACGGGGGCGACTGCGAGCGCGGCCGCCGTGGTCCTGAACGGCGACCTTAGCGGGCCGAGCGTGCATGTCGCGACGCGAGGCGGCGTCCTCATCATAAGCTTGACAGAAGATGGGCGCGCCTTCATGACGGGGCCTGCGACACGCGTATTCTCCGGCTCGATCGAATTGGACACCTGATAGCGCACCAGTGCTTCTCACAGCCCATTTCAGCTCAGGATGACTTCATCTCGCGCAGGACTTCCTCAGCAGCCACAAGGGAATTGTCGATATCTTCTTCCGTATGTGCTGTGCATGTGTAGAACGGCTTGTCCGGGTGGAGGTGGAGGCCGCGCGCCAACAGGCCGTAGTCAAATTGCATCCTAAGCTTCGCGTCGAAGTGCATGCAGTCCCTGTAGCTCTTCGCGCACTCCTTCGAGAACACCACGTTGAATGTGGAGCCTGGGCCCACGGCGATTGCGTCGACATCCAGACTCTTGAACAGGTCGTTCAGGCCGTCTTGGAACCTGCTGGTCAGTCTAATCAGGTGATCGTAAGTGCCTGGCTCCTCCAGAACGTCCAAGGTGGCCATACCTGCGGCAAGAACTGTTGGATGTCCGTTGAATGTCCCTCCGTGGAACACACGGTTATCCTTTCCGCGAAGTACAGGGTTGACGGAGTCCATGATGTCCTGGCGACCCAAGAAGGCCCCCGCGGGAAAACCTCCTCCTATGACTTTTCCAAGGCAAGCCAGATCAGGCGTCACGCCATACATGGTCTGTGCCCCACCTAGCCTGTCCATCCTGAATCCAGACATCACCTCGTCAAAGATGAGTATGATATCGAGTTCCTCAGTTGTCTCCCTGACAGTCTTCAGGAACTCTAGGTCCGACTCGATGAATCCTCTTTGAACCGGCTCCATTATCACGGCTGCAAGGTCGTTCTTGTGGGCCTTGAGCAGCCTCACGGTATCCTCCGCGTCGTTGAACGGGAGCACTTGGACACTCTGAAGAGTGTACTCGGATGTACCGAGGGAACATGCGACTGGCTGCGGCGCTGCGTATGGCCCTGCTGTCTCCTCGGACGGAGTAAGACTCACCAACGCCTCATCATAGCATCCGTGGTAATGTCCCTCGAACTTCGCGATCCTGTTCCGTCTGCTGAAGCCTCTGCATACACGCAGCGCATGGAGAGTGGCCTCGAGTCCAGAGTTCGTAAAACGGACTCTCTCGCCACAGGGAAAGATGCGGTTCAGGCGCTCAGCCATTATAGTCTCCAGCTCGTGTGGAGGGCCGAATATCGTGGTTCCATCCCGTTCCAGCTGCGCATGGATTGCCTTTAATACTCGGGGATGTCCATGGCCCAGGATGAGCGGGCCGAAACAGAGCATGTAATCGATGTACTCGTTTCCGTCGAGGTCCCAGAGATGACCTCCCTTAGCACGCTTCGCGTAGACCGGATATGGTGGGTAGAACTTGACATTCCCAGTCACGCCGCCGGGGAGATGCTCGCACGCCCTTGCGAACCACTCTGCGCTCTTCTTTGTCTTCTCCTTGTATTCCGCGATAGGATCAAAGGCTGCACACATTCGGTCTCACCTTAGGTATATCTTCTGTGGGTCCAGTGCTCTCAGTGCGTCGATCTCCTCCTTCTTCGGAGGCGGGGTGCTCTCGAGCTTGTCGGCCACCTTCACCGGCCGCCATGGCGTGTTCTCCTGCACCTGTTCGATGGTGACTCCCTCGTGCAGTGCCGCGACGATCATCTCTCCAGTCGTGTCATCGAATTTGAACGTGCACAGGTTGGTTATGACCGCATATGGCCCACCGCCCTGCAGTTTCAGCTTCCTCCAGCCGTCCTTGCCATCGAGAAACCCTGGGCTGGTCAGGAAGTCGACCTTCTCGACGAATCTGCGCTTCTCATGAGGCGTTATCACAATGATCTTCTTGACGTTCGAGGCTATGTCACATGCCCCACCGCTGCCAGGAAGGCGGACCTTCGGTGTCTTGTAGCTCCCTATCACCGTCGAGTTGATGTTGCCGAACTTGTCGATCTGGGCGCCTCCGAGGAACCCGACATCTATCCTCCCGCCCTGGAGGTAGTAGGCAAATTGCTCGTACATCGAGCAGACGCTCTTAGCACCACTGACGAGGCAGGGGTCTCCGATCGATAGCGGCATCCTGCTTGGGTTGGAGCCCACGGCGCCCGACTCATAGACCAGGAGGAGGTTGGGCGCCTGAAGCCTCTTCGCGAGGTTCGCCGCCAG
>DATKWQ010000017.1:0-2460 GCA_035529455.1 Thermoplasmata archaeon | reverse complement strand
ACATGTCCGCTCGGAAGCATGTGCAGGTCGGTTCTCAGCTGCGTCGCGAGCCATTTGGAGGCACAGAACAAGTGCATAGCAGTCTCTTCACCCGCCGCCACAAGGATGGGGACTTTGGACTCTCTGAGCGCCTCCGCGTTGGGTTTGTAGGAGATGATCACCGGCATCTCCACTGAGAATATGACCTCCCCATTGTCGAAAGCGCGTTGCATCATGCTCGGATCCAGACCATTTTTCGCCTCGCCCTCTTTCATCTCTGTGAACACTCTCAGTGCGTTGTGGGGTCCTCCTTTCGCCACCTTGGCTTTCCAGAAGTCCGCCAGGTCATGAGGCTGATACAGAAGCGGCATAAGCGGCGGCTCGTGCACGACTGCTCCCAGAACTGCTTGCGGGTGGCGAGCGATGAACTCGAGCAAGATCATCGCTCCGAAACTGTTGCCGAAGACGATGGCCGGGCTGAGGCGCAAAGTGGACAGCAACCCCGCCGCATCATCCGCCTGCTCCGCAGTCGAAGTCGACGTCCAGCCATCTAGACGCGGACTTCGCGAGTTCCCGCGACGGTCATACGTAACGACTGTGAACTGCTCGGCGAGGATCTCCGCGAGCGGCTCGAACCATCCTGCGTCGCCTGTGAGGCCCATGATCAGCAGGAGGGGCGGTCCGGAACCTCGTGTCTCGTAGTAGATCTGCGCCCCGTTGACCTCGACGAGCCCGTGCTTCATAGTCATCATCCCTCCAGCTGAATCGCTTCTACTCACTTAATGCATTCTCCAGTGTCTTGAGCCGACTCTGAAACGGGATGACTGATTACGCCTATCTGAATGGATTGGATGCACGAGCCGGGCTGTTCTTCCCACACCTCGTCTCTTCTTTCAGCGCCCATGCTCTTCTATGAGGTTAGAAAATGGTATGTGCGGCCTCATCGGCCGCACGGTTTTGAATAGTTTATTCTTCGGGGTCGGGATCGAGGTCGAGCACACCCTCGTCGTAGGCCTGGGTGAACGTGAAGACCATCTCGTCCCACCAGGTGTCGACGGTGAACGCCATGCCGTAGTACAGCGTGTTCTCGCCGTAATCCTGGGCGTCCTCTATTTCCTCGAACCAGTACGCTGGGTTGATCCAATGGTATGAGCATGTGAAGTAGATCGACATCCCAGTCGTCCTGAGGATGCCCCCGCCGGCGGCGGTGACATGGTTCTCGTACACCACGACATCATCGACACCGTTCACGATCTTCTCGGTCAGGGGGAACAGTTCGGGTATCTTCTGACCGAGAAGCTCCGCATACAATCCGAGGTCGATGAACGGCAGCTGTTCACCTGAGTATGTTGGTATCCTCGGTGTCTGCGACTCAGCGGATTCTATGGCCCCCCTGTAGCTGTTGTCGTCCAGATACTTGTTGATGAGCTCGTGTGCGAGCGCGTCGATGTCTTCGACGAGCTCTGTGACGCGTTCTCCGAGCTTGAAGAAGGACAGAGTCACGTCGCCGAGATACTCGAGGCCATCACCCGTCACGGACTTCTGGTTCTCATAGAACTCGACATATGAGTCGACTATCGCTTTGCCGATCTCCTCGATGGTGGGCTTATAGTCCTCCTGCGTCATGACCGTCAGGAACCCATCGTAGCCCATCCCCTCCAAGGGGACGAGGTTTATCGATGCGAACATGTAGTCCGCGACGTACCTGTTCTCGTAGACGACCTCGATCATGCCGTTCAGGCAGGCGTCGTAGCCCAGGATCGTGAGCTTGTAGTTCTCATCGACAGTCTCCCTTAGCTGCTCTTGCGCGGCTAATAGGGATGCCGCAGTCTCGGGCGTCGTCAGCCTGGAGACCCATCCGTCCGTGCCCTCCCCGGCGAGGTGGCTGTCGTCGTAGCAGACGCCTCTCCATCCGCCGCCGTGGTCCCAGAGGACGAGCATGTAGTGGTCGGCCGGTGCGTAGGTGAACGCTGTCACGACGGCCCACGTAAGCACGTCGCCGTCGCCCATGTCTATCTCACCAAGGTGTTCCTTGTCCGGGAAAAGGCCGCAGTCGCAGTCCACCGTGTCCGTCTCTGCATCATAATGCGACACACCCTTCTCGATCACGAGCCAGTGCGCATCCCCGCCGGCAATCGTCTCAGTGTCGAGCAGGACGATGATACTGACATCGTCCGTGGACCCGACGGACTCCATTTCAACTACGTCCTCTATCGCATACTGCTCCAGGTTGTTGTCGCCGCAGAGGTATACGAACACGGTCCATGTGCCATCTTCCTCGGCCTGCTGAGCAGGGCCGGCGCTTGTGACCACGCCTGCCAGGGCCATCGAGGTGGACAGCAGTAACCCAATCATCAAAACTCTCGTTTGTGCTCTTCTCATTCTCTTCCCCCTCAGTACGTGTGCGATGGACGATACTGTCCGTCGCGTCTGTACTGACTCGCTATCAGAAATGGGGGTAAAATAGGTTTGCCAACTTTT
>DATKWQ010000016.1:0-41069 GCA_035529455.1 Thermoplasmata archaeon | reverse complement strand
CATCCTGAGCTCCGACGAGGCAACGTCGCTCGACCTCTTGTCAAGAATCGATTGCATCTCTTGAATGGAATACCGCTTCTCCTCCATGTCCGTCCGGTCTGACTCCAGCTTCGAGGCGAGTTCATCGAGTTCCTTCTGCTTCATCTCCGAACCGGACGTGAACTCCCTCCGCTCCTCCTCGAAGGTGGACAGGTCCTGTTCGAGCTGACTTCTCAGCGCGCTCGACCTCTCCTTCGACCGCTCCTGCTCCTGCAGGAACGTCTCACGCTCTTCTCTGAACGAGGACGCCTGCGACTGCATCTCCTTCTGGAGAGCTTCGACCTCTGCCTTGCTCTCCACTATGGCCTTTTCCCGAACCTCTATGTCCTCGGCCTCCTCACGGAGGCTGGCGCTTCTCTCCTTGAGCTGCACCTCGAGTTCGTCCAGCACCTTGCTGCGCGCCTCACTCTCACGCTTGAATCGCTCTTCATCCGTCTTCAAACGTTCCTCGCGCTTCTCGAGCTCAGACGACTTCTGCGCGAGATTGGCTTTGCCGCTTTCAACCTCGCCGACGAGCGTTTTCCTCTCCTCATCGAGCGATGTCTCCTTCGCCTTCGCCGCAGATTCGATCTGCCGGGCACGTTCGGTAGCGGTCTTGACCTCCGCTTCCCGCGCGGACAATTCCCTCTCAAGCGTGACCGACTCTTCCTGCCTGGCAGTCACCTTGGCCTCCCTATCGACCAGGGTAGACTCACTCATCATGAGGCGGCTCCTCAGTTCCTCGAGCTCGGACGTCAGGCTGGTGACGGAAGTCTCCCGCGCCTCGATCTGCTTGACCCGCGCGACGAACGTCGCATCCCGTCGCTGGAATTCGGCCTCGTTCTTGGCCTTGAGCTCGTCGATCTCTTTCCTTTCGGACTCGAACAACGCCCTCGCCTTCTCGACGTCCACCTTCTGCATTGCGAGTGCCTGCTCCTTCTCCTCCAGCTTGGTCTGCTCTGTCTTTGCCTCGGCCAGGTTCTTCGATGCCCGCTCTTCCCGCTCCGCGACGGTTTTCAGCCGCTCCTCAAGCGAACGCCTGTCGTTCTCAGCCTTGATGGTGAGATCCGCCAGCCTGCCCCGGTCAGTCTCCAGACGCCTCTGCTCTTCGTTGAGTTCGGCCATCTTCTGCTCGGTCTTCAGAGTGACAATCCTGTCCAGCTGGTGATATCGCGACTCGACCTCCTTCTCCATCGCCTGAAGGGCCGCCTTTCTGGAATCAAGGTTCTCCAGCTCCTTGGCCAGCTTGGACCGCACCTTTGATGTCAGGACGGCCTCTTCCCTTGTCAGTTTGATCCTGAACTCCTCTAGTTCCTTCCGTGTCTGTCGGACTCGTATGAGGGTCTGCCTGACCTCCTGGCGCTCCTTATCCAGCGCCTCGCGGTCCAATGCAACGCTCTTCGCCTGGGCTGTGAGCTTCTGCTCCTTCGCCGAGAGCGACTTGTGCCCCTCGGCGATACGTTCTGAGTCAATCACCATCTCGTCGCGCTTGAGCTCGGCAATCAGTCTGTTCTCGACATCCGGCATCGGCGCTATCTTCTCAATGCCGTCAGGCGAGAATATCTCAAGTTCCCTCTGGAGCGAAGCCAGTCTCGCAGGTTCGAGCGTCGACGCCTTCAGCGAGAGGATGCAGACCGCCTTGTGGACTGCCACCAGGTCACGAATCGTCTGCACCAGACGAATCACGCTGACGAACTTGTTGTTCGTAATCAGATATTCCAGAGAGTCTATCAGAACGAGCTGCCCCTCTCCCTCCTCGAGGAATCGGCGCATTGTGAGTGTGAGTCGCTCAAGATCCTTCGGACCTATTGCCTCGTCGCTCATGGCGTTCGTGAGCCAGTAGATATGGATTCCTTCCAGGTTGATGGCTTTTCGGAGGTTCTTGGGGTAAGTCCTCGAAACGATCATACCCTGCTTCCCGGTGTTCTTGAGAGCCAAGAAAAGAGAGTAGGCGAGCTCTGGTTTCTCCTCCTCAACGAGATAGGTCACCGACGGCTCTAGCTTATTCGCCAGAGCCTCGATCGTCTCAGGCTTCTCCACCTCTTGCTCAGCGGTAGCCTCGGGCATCTCGGGCTGTTCGACCTGCGCAGAGTGCTTGTCGGTCGCATCGGTTTCCTCCGCCACCGGCTGGTCTTGAGATTCAATAGGCGCTTGAGAATCATCAGTTTGAGGCTCTTCGAGAGCTTGCCCACCCACGTCAGGACCGGGTTCGGATGAGACTGTCTCGTTGACTTCTGGAACTGTCTCCTTCGAGGCCCTCTCCTGCTCTGCCAAAGAAGACTGACTCAGCTCGGAGGGTGTCTCTGGGGTCCCCTCTTCCTCTGCCGGTTTCAGCTCTTCAGGCTCGGGCCGCGAAGCTATCTCCCTGGCTCTGTCTCTCAAACCCATGGTCGTATTGCTCCGTAGGGAAAGCACTGAGTCTGGGGGGTGCTCGGTGCAGTGTATTCCGTGTAATGTAACTTGGCATACATTAACTCATAGGCTATATGCCGTAACGCTCGAGCGTCTTCTCATACAGCTTGTACTCGTCGCTCTGTGTGAACTTCTGAATTGCGTCCTCGGGCAACTGGCCCAGCAGCTGGTCCAGAGCTTTTAGCAATCGTGTCAACTCATTCTCGTCCTCAGCGATCTCCTTAAGCTTACCCTCGGTGTCGCTCTTATCCAATAACAACCTCTTGATTGCGCTCTCCACCCTGACCAATGCCGATTCGAGCGTATCATCCGCTGTCAGCCTACCGTCTTCACCCTGTCTCCCGTCCAGTATCGAAGAGAGACGAGATATCTTCTCCACGGCTCTGGCCTCCTCTTCACGCCACCTGTCAGATACTTCGCTAGAGGCCTGCGTCTCGGCAGCACCGACGTTGCGCATGGCTTCGATTGAGGTCTTCTCAGCCTCGAGGAGTTCCAGCTTGACTGATATCTCCGCCTCCTGCTCCTCGAGCTCCTTCCTCTTGGAAGCGTAACCTCGTATCTTCCTGTCGACCATCTCCTCGCGTTTGGTCACCTGGCCCTCACGTGCCTTAAGCTGCGCATCGTCATTCCCGCTCCCTCCGGCAGTCAGTCTCATCGCCTTGGCTGCAAGACCTCTCTCCCTGACTTCCTCACTCACATCGAAAGACTCAACAAGTCTGGAGATATCATCCGCGATCACAAGCATCGAGGAATGGAGCTCGGAGATGTCGGCGATCTCGTCTGCCAGTGCAATCACCTCTGATTCAACAAGGTCAATCCGAGGCGATGTACCGTCAACACTCCTCATCTCGGACAGGCGCTCCTTCTCCTCTGAATGCCTCTGCTCCATCCTTGACAGGAGTTCCGACCTGTTCTCACCCAACTTGCCTATATTCTCTGCGAGCTGGCGAATCTTGTCGAACTGTTCAGCCGAGAGCGGCTCCGCGCGTTCACCGGTCTCTTCGCCATCCGCCTGAGTATGAAGGACGGCGTCGTCGGATTGCTCATCAACTCGGCCGCGTTTCTTCTGGAATGCATCCATGAACCCTCCAGCCGTCTCGGAGATCCGCCTGACCGCCTTCGCCCGGAACTTCATACCACACTGAGGGCACTCGCTCGTTCCAAGAGGGAGCACAGTCTTGCACCGCGGGCACGAGAACGCCCTGACCTCCTCGTCCAGGAGTGAATCACAAGATGGGCATCTGTCTGCGTCTCGGTCTACCTGGGACTTGCATTCGAGGCAGAACGCCTCTCCATTCCGCGCAATCCCTTTCTGTGGCATTCGATTTCCTCCAAGCGGAAGTCCATGATTCGCATCGGGGCCCTATCGCATGTTGCCGCAGAAGCGGGAGCGGCCGTCTTGCTCAGCCCCAGCCCGACCGCCATGCTGAGCGGGATGTTGTATCGGGGAGATACCATGGATAATATGCGAATAGCTGTATTAAGTTTGCCTGGGCAATCTCCACCAGCTGAATGGGCATTCGATCAGCCCCCGCATCGCCTCACTTCTCCAGGGGGGTCAGGCGGCCTCGACGAGTTTGATGAGGGTCGACGTACGTATCACTCCCGGATAGGAGCGGAGGTCGTCCACCCTGGCGTTCAGTTCATCGAGCGTGTCGGCCCTCAATCTGACGGCGACGTCGAACTCGCCGCTGCACTCGAAGACACTCTCAGATAACTCGCGACCCTTCGCCTTCACTGCACTCGTCCTTCCGACCTGAGTGTCTATCAGTACAATCCCTTCGACTCCGACGGGTGACGTCTCGATCGTGAATTTTCTGATGATCGACTCCCTGACGAGCTTCTCGATTCTTGCCCTGACCGCACGTTCGGTCAGGTTGACTCGTCTTGCGATGTCGGTGTTCTTCATTCGAGAATTCTCCCTGAGGAGATTCAGAATCTTCGTGTCCGTGTCGTCCATGCGCCTGTATATGCTGTTCCGGTTTTCGTACCTTTCTATGCTATCGAGGTGCTTTCACAAATGGCAAGAGGTGCCTGCAACGGAGGCCAAGCAGGAGAGTTGCGTTTCGGAAAATAGAGAAAAGCATGTACGAATATCGGCAATACCAACGATAATCGGCACATCTGTCACCATTGTTGTCAACATTCGGATTATCGGAACTGATATCACGGCAGTAATTATGTACTCCGGCCGACCTCGATAGACATACAAGTCAGTATAGTGTCTCGAATTGGTGGAGGCCGATGCGCGGGCCCGGTCTGTCGAGACATCCCTTACCAAACGGGGGACATGGAACATTGATGAGGAGTAGAAGCAACATTCTGATAGCACTCGCTGTTGTGGCATGTATCGCCATGCCTGTGGGCGGGCTCTGTCTCGAGAGCCAGGACAGTGCCAGGGACAGCATTTCAGAGAGCGAGGAATTCACGATCGCGGAGAAGGAGTGGGCAGTCTACCTGTACTGTGGCGGGGATAACGACCAAGAGGAAGTCGTCGAGTTCGCCATCGACCAGTCCGTTAGGGGGCTCGTCGATGCCGCTGTCGATGGCACTGGCATACATGTGATTGCTCTTATGGACAGGATCAGCGTCCCGGTCACGTGGGTCTAAGAGCTCACGAGGGACGGCAAGAAGCCAGCCTACAACTGGCTTGAGGATGAGAGGAACACTTCGGACCCGGCGGTCCTGAGCGAATTCCTCGACTATGCAATGCTCAACTATCCTGGCACCAAGACTATGTTGGCAGTCAAGAGCGGCCACGCCTGGTGTGGTGTGCGCGCTGACCGGTCAGAAGACTGTGATAACGCCCTGATGTCCATCGATGGACTCGCATCCGCCACGCGTGACAGAGGGATTGATGTGATCGCCCTCGATGGAGACAACATGGCATCGATTGTCCGTACTACTACGGCGACGTTGGATTGGACATGGTCGAGGACACGCTCTGGATGACCTGGTTCGGGCTCTACGACGGCTCGAAGTGGACGATACACGGCGACCTCGAGGCGCCCAGGGAGACGCCACTCTGGTGAGGAAATAGCATCAAACCGCATCCTCACCAAGATAGCCGCCTCTGGATTCGCGAGCCACGGCCGTCGGAAAGGTTAAGCCGTTGACGCTCTTCAGCGTCGAAGATGAACAACAGGCTTAGCAGGGCTCGATCATTCAGACGGGTCGATGACTACGAGGCGGTGAAGGAGCTCGCCATACGAGCTGGCCTGGACGTGGTCGACAAATCCGTTGAGGATATCGTCGCCGCTTTCGGATACTACATAGGCGAGAGTCTCATGGCCACCGCGGCACTCGAGCGTGAGGACGGCCAACTGTTCCTCGAGTGGGTAGCGGTGGATTCGAGCATCAGGATGAGAGGCGTAGGTGCTTCACTCGTCGCAATGGTGGAGGACGAGGCAAGGACCCACGGTATGAAGGAGCTGTGGGCGAAGGCGCGTATCCCTGAGTTCTACCGGCGGATCGGCTTCAGGATCCTCGAGAAAGATGAGATTGGCCCTAAAACGCTTGAAGGATGCGTCGATTGCCCCGAGTTCGGGACGAGCTGCAATCCTGCAATCGTCGTCAGGGACCTTGGGGATGACATCCCAGTTCCGAGTGCATATTCTTCGGCACCCAGAATAATCCAAGTCGAAAAGTCTGGGGCTAAGAGTGGGCCCAACCGGATTTGAACCGGCGACCTCCCGGTTATCAGCCGAGCGCTCCAGCCAAACTAAGCTATGGGCCCGGGTGGCATCTGCGCAATGTTGCGATTGGGATTAAATACTTTCCATGCGGCTGCTACGCTCTCACCCCTTCAGTTTGACCGTGACGTATTTGCTCTCACATGGGTTGCCCTTGCACACGTGCAACTCCAACCGCGTGAGGTCATAGATGGTGGAGAATATCGTCTCTGACGAGTCCAGTATATCGACGGAAGGGTTCCGATGCCTGCATATCGAGTCCGGTCTGTTGACATGGTCTCTGAAAAGGTCAATCATCGACTCCACTGTGACGCCACCGAGCTGTTCCTCTATCAGCCTCAGGGCCCGGTTGTACCTGAATATCGAGCCAGTCATCGCCTCGGGGTCTTCCTCGAACTTCCTCATCCGTTCAGATGCGTAATGGTTTGTGTGCACGAGGTAGCCGTCGTGAGCGTACATGCAGGCAAAGTCCGTTGCTGAGCCCTCCAATGAGTAGACTTCGCCGTTCTTGTCGGAGCATATGTTGTTGTAACTCGAGGCACGTTCCTTCGGCATCGCCCACGCCAGCGCCTCTCCGATACGCTTCGCCTCGAAGACCTTCCTTACTGGGAATATCTTCGGAATCCCCAATCTCGTATCGTTCGGGCTGAGCGCGTTTCCTGTTAGGCACACTCCCCTGTCGTTCAAACCCGTGGAAGGCAGCAATCCCGCGTACGATGTGCAGATGAAGGACGGTTTCTTGGATGGCTTCGCCTTCAGAAGCACGACGATGGGCAGGCAGCTCGCGTCCCAGTCCTCGTTATGTCCTGCCAGGACCCTACCGTCGGCGGTCATGTCTCCGGTCACGACGACATCCGTGCAGCCTTTGAAACCTCCGGCCGATAGAAGCTCATGACAGCACAATGTGAACGTCTCCTCGAAGGGGATGCCTGAGCCTTCTGCGTGGCCCCTTATTTCCTCAACGAAATCGGGATAGAAATCCTCGGCGTACGGCAGGTACTCTTTCGCACGGTCCACTGCCTTTGACCAGCTCATGCCGGTGTAGTACTTGATGCCCGCCGAGATGGTCTTCTTGTAGGCTCTTGCCCTTTGAGCGCACTTCTGACCCGCCTGCTTGCCCATGTCGAACGGCTTGCCTGACACCTCTACCACTGGCAGACCTGCTGTTTTCGCCAATCCTGATCCCTCTTTGACCCACACAGCTTACTACTCTAAAAATCCAACGGAGCAGTCTGGGCGGCTACCGCAGACTCCCAGGAATCCCCTGTAGCATCGCCAGAGCGGCCTTCGGGACCTTCTTGCCGGCATTCACCTGGACCCCCTCCTTGGCTATTGTCAGCGGCCTCGGGATCGTGTCATGTGAAGATCCACGCATCTTCTCGATAGTTACGCAGCGCTCGATCTTCGTCCCTGTCATGATCCGATGGAGCCTGATCTCACCCCTGCTGATGAATATCTCGGGCTCGACCGAGGTGAAATCCGGGACGTCGGTTACGAGAAGACAGGTCAGGTTGGATTCCGAGAGGAATCTCAGAAGCGACATCATCCCCATGTCTATGTCCGCCTCTCCCGACAACCTCTTTAGCGTGGTCAGTGAGTCGATGACGACGCGAGAGTACCTCGTCTCCTGCAACTCCTGCCTGAGCATCAGCTGCAGTGACTGCACGCTCAGGTCCGGTGATGCCAGTTTCATGGCGTCTGCCTTCGCGTCGTCTTTGGCCTCCCTGAGAGAGCCGACCGACCTCTGAGCGGCAATCTCGACCATGGCGACCTTCCTGCTGTACGCCCTCGCGGTCGGATGCACATCCAAAATCCTTATCTTGCCCACATCCCAACCGAGATACCTCACGTTCTCGCGTATCTCAGCAGGGGGTTCGTCTATAGCAACGAGCAGAGCTCTCTCACCCTGACGCACTCCCTGCTGCAGGAACTGCACGGCCAACGTCGTACGCCCGCTCCCGACGGAGCCAGAGAGCACATACGGCCTGCCAGGGATGAGCCCGCCCTTGAGCATCTTGTCGAGGCCCTGGATGCCTGTGCTCGCCTTCAACTCCTTCGTCTCAGCGCTCATGTCGGTGAGCCTCCAGAGCCGTCACTGTCACACCCCTCTGTGGTATCGCCAGAGGCGATTGGCGGGCGCATCTCCTTCATACCGTTCTCTGGCGGTGGAGGAAGCGGCAGCTCCTCCTTCTTCTCCAATCCCGCATCCTCAGAAGCCTTCGGTTCCTTCTCTGGCTCGCTCTCTTCCGGAGCAGAGCTCTTCTTCCGTTTGCCCCCTTCAGCCATTGGAACGACGATGCCGGTCTGGGTTATCTTCAGATGCCTCATCCTCGAGTCGTGCGAGGACCCGCGGTACTTCTCTATAGTCACTCCCCGCATAAGCCCCCGACCATCGAACCATTTATGCAGCCTTATCTCGCCCCTGGCGAGCTGGGACTCGATGCCCGGACGAAATACCTCGGGGATTTGGACTGTGAGCACTGATGTCGCTCCAAGGTCAGAGAGCGTGCGGAAGAACGATTGCAGTGTCGCGAACTCCTCGCTCGTCCTGATGTAGAAGTGCTTCAGAGACGTGAGCGAGTCGATGACTATCCGGGTATACTTGCGCTCCTTGAACTCCTGCTTCATGAGTTCCTGAAGGGTGCTGACCGTCATATCCGTGGGGGCCTTCTCGACCGTACGACGTATGGCCTCACCAACAGAGGCGAGTGGAACGATCTTCCTCTCGCTCGACACATCCCTTACCGGGGTCTTATCATAGTTGAGCACATCAGGGGTTCCGTCAAGCACGCTTATGCCGCTGAGATCCCAGCCCATCTTGCGGAAGTTCAGAAATACCTCGTTGGGAGGCTCATCGATTGCGACATACAGGACACGCTCACCGTTCATCGCACCCTCTACAAGGAAATGCATGCCCATCGTCGATTTGCCCGTCCCGGAAGTCCCCGAGAAGACGTACGGCCTCCCTGTAAGGAGGCCGCCTTCGAGCATCTCATCGAGGCCTTCAATACCAATCTTGGCTCTCTCGCGGATCATCTCGCACCTCTTGCGATAAGAAGCTGAGCGCTGACTCTTCATTCGACATATGCAAGCTTAAACTTTTCTCTCAGAATCGCAGACTCTGAGAATCGTAGGACTGCACATCCTGCCCTCTGGAAGCACCCTGCCATGTCACTCGAGCTGATAACCTTATTATATCTGCAGCCTTTTCCATCAGCAGGACAGGTCAGTCATGCCAGTCATCAATTTCAGTCGTTCAGACCTCGAGAACCTCATGGGCGTGGAGGTCTCGATGGATACGCTCCGTGAGCGTCTGCCGATGATAGGCGCGGACCTCAAGTTAGCGGAGGACGGCAAAGACGAACTCACCTTCGAGTTCTTCCCGGACAGGCCGGATCTATACTCAGTGGAAGGCATCGCGAGGGCGTTAAAGGCGTTCCTCGATATCGAGCCTGGACTGAGAGAGTACACGGTAGATGAGTCCCATGTCCGCGTCGTAGTCGAGCCGTCCGTGAACGCCGTTCGACCATACATATGGTCTGCAATCGTCGAAGACCTCACTTTTGACGACCCATTGATAAGGTCCATGATGGACCTTCAGGAGAAGCTCCATGTCACGATCGGGAGAGACAGGAGGAAGGTGGCCATAGGTATCCATGACATCGAGACCGTCGAGGCACCGTTCACATACAAAGCGGTTCTTCCAGACGAAGTGACATTCTTCCCTCTGCAGGGAACAAGAGAGATGACACCATCCGAGGTCCTGACAGACCATGATAAGGGCAAAGCATACGCGTTTGTACTCGAGGGAAAGGAACGATACCCCCTCATCACGGACAAGAACGGCGTGGTCCTCTCCATGCCACCGATCATAAACGGCATCACAACCGAGGTCACGGAGAAGACCAAGAATGTCTTCGTCGACTGTACTGGGACGGACATCAACGCTCTGAAGTACTCTGTCAATATCCTTACAGCGGCGCTCGCCGACAGAGGCGGCCACGTGGGAACCGTGACCATTGAACAAGGCGGCGAAGAGTTAATAGCACCGGACATGCGCGGAAGGGACATGGACCTGGACGTCGCCTACGCGAACCGTTGGCTCGGAACTGACATGGACGCGGAGGAGATGGTCGGATGTCTCGGCAGGATGGGACACGGAGCGGCCGCGAACGGTGGCAGAATATCTGTGAGGGTTCCCTCCTACAGGGCCGACATACTCCACCCTGTGGACATCGCCGAGGACGTCGCGATTGGACACGGATACGAGACCTTCGGCAACGTTCTGCCAAAGGCCACTACCTTCGGTGTCGAGGACCCGCTGGTTTCGTTCGCGACACGCGTTCGCCCGATAGTGACAGGCTTGGGCTTCTTCGAGGTCGCGACACTGTCACTCTCGAACGCTCAGGAGCAATTCACAGCGCTAGGGCTCGATGAGAACAGCGAGGCGTTGCGCATCCTCAACCCGGTGACCGAGATGCATACGCTGGTGAGGACATCCCTCCTCCCCAGCCTGCTGAGCATACTCCGCAAGAACAAGCACAGGGAACTGCCTCAGAGGATATTCGAGATAGGGGATGTCGTAGAGGGCATAGCGAACAAGAAACGACTAGGTGGAGTGACGATCCATGCGAAGGCCAGTTTCACGGAGTGCAAATCCATCATCCAGTCACTGTCGGCTGCGTTGGGGTTCACGTGTGATATTGCCGCAGCGGAACATCCTGCATACGTGCCTGGAAGGTGCGCATATGTGTCGGCAGGCTCGCAGACCGTCGGCGTATTTGGTGAGGTGCACCCACACACGATCGAGTCGTTCGAGCTGAAGTATCCGGTCGTCGCCTTCGAGATGTACCTCGATAAGATCCACAACATGCTGGAGACGAGGGACGGCTGAACTGCGCGATTCAGCTGATGCAGTCGTCGCTCCAAGGACAATCTCAAAGTTAAAAACCGAGAAGGGTGCTTCGTGATTCGATGCGGCCGCACAGGATGCTGAGGTAGCCAAGCCCGGTTCAAGGCGCCAGCCTTGAGAGCTGGTGGTACCACGTACCTCGGGAGTTCGAATCTCCCCCTCAGCGCCCAACGATCTTTCATACTCGCATCCGAAACTGAGGTTTTGCGACATTTGGTAAACTTTTATGTGCGCAGACGCGAATATCATATTCCCTCAGACGGCAAGGGATGGGAGTCTCATGTGCAGATTCAGCTATGTTAGCGGAGCATGTGCAAACCGACGCGTCGACAGCATTCACTGCATCGGCGAGAACGAATGCGAATTCTCGGGGATGAACCTACTCGGCGCATCGTACGACATAGACGACCACGATCCGCTGGCGGAGGAATGGCATCAACTGTATTGCGAGACACACGGACGATTCTTGTGCAAGCGCAAGAACGACTGCGCGCCTCCGCGAAGCCGCAGTGGATTCATGAGCTACCGACAGCGGACACTGATGAACGACGACCAGGAGACCTGGTAGGATGCTCTGCAGGTTCCTCTCGTCGAGCGGACTTTGCACAGGCAAGTACGAGGGATACGGCTGCATCAAGTCGGACTGCGCTCATTGGAGGGAGTCACACGAGTGTGAGTATCATGACCCGACTGGTGACTACTGCAGGAAGTTCGCACGTTTCGGATGCGTCGGCAAGGACTCCTGCCACACGGTCTCAGACTACCTACAGGCAGCATCGGAAGTCGAGTCCTTGTGACCGCCCTCAGCATCGTCATAGAGCTCAACCCTAATCCTTGGAATCAGTGCCATCAAAACGGCTATCTCCGTCAGAGAAGTCCGGTCGATGATTCCTCCGGACAGATACCCAACTGAACCGCCGCGGTGGCCTATGTTCTCTATGCCTGTCAATCGGCTCATGACCTCGCCGATCGGGCGTCCTGATAGAGCCGCGTCTGCGACCTCGGGTGGGTACTGAAAACCCGGTCCGTGCCCGTAAGTCACTCTGCCTGTTGAGTCCACGACGGTGCAGTACTGCACGTCCAGATGCTTGTCAAGGGCGCCGACATAGATCAGCCCGGCCTCGATGCCCACGCCAAAATCCGCATTCGTGAGTTCGATGGCAGAGCGCGCCCTCTCTATCGACCCCTGTATCGTCTCCTCGCCAATGGGTTGTCTCGACACCTCATCCGTCGGAACCTCAATCATCTCGACTAGCCCGAAGATCTGGGTGAACACGTTTCTGACGGCGTTCACCTTCACTTCGTTGCGTGTCGCGACCGCAACGCGAACGGGCTCTTTCAACCTTCCATCACGGTCTATCTCCCCGCTGACTATCCTGGAGGCACTGATGGCGGTTCGGTCATCGGCCCGGACTTCCCGTATGCAGAACACTTTCAGCGGATTCTTCCCATTCTCCTGTCTCAGGCGATTGATCCTGTCGGCCACCGTCCTGGTTTCAGGTGACACAACTATCCCTTCGACCGTCCCAGAGGTGACGGCAGTGCCCAAAGGATCGGAAATCCCGACGATCTCAAACGGTTTTCCGTATCTCCTTAGGAAATTGTCCAGGTCACGCTTTCGCTCATCGTAGCTCCTCACCGGGACATTCTTCGTGCAACGAGCGAACTCGTCTGTCGTCAGGCCTACCTCGACCGCGTCACCGACGGAGAACGCGGTCTCGAACAGGAGTTCGTGTCCGATGTGGATTATGTTGAACGTGCCTCCGATGCAGACCTTCATATGCCTACCCCATGAATGTCAGGGCGACTGCGAATATCATTATTATCACCATCAATATGTAGAAGAAGGTGAGCTGCCTCTTTTTCGACATCATCTTCCCCTTCCACTCGGTCTCACACTCCTCGCCGCAATAATCCTGCTTGTACGGTATCGCCTTCTCGCAGCTCTTGCAATGCCTGTGTTGCCCTACCTTATCTACCACTGTCTCACCGCAACCAAACATGGTCGACTTGTGATTTAGCGTTTGTCAGGAGAACATACATCACGGTGCATCTACTGTTCGACAACAGCACCTCTTCCGCCAACTGTGACGACTATCGGTGTACCGCCAGCCCCCGATATCGCCTCGGAGACGCCCTTGGGATCGTCGGTAAGGGCGATCATGCTGCCCCCGCCACCAGCGCCGGTCAGCTTCGCCCCATAGGACTTGTCCCCGCATGACTCGACGAGCCGGTCTATGCTTGTGTGCCCTACTCCAAGCGTGCAAAGCAACGAATGGTTCTCACGCATGAGTGAACCAAGCCGCGGCTTGTCCGCCTGAGCGAGCGCATCCACACCATCTAGGACGATCTCCCCGATCCGGTCGACCGCCCTGCGCCCTTCGGGGTTCGACTCCACAAAGTCCTTGACCTTCTGCACAAGCGGTCCGGTAGGCGCATGGACCCCCGTGAATCCAACAACAAATGTGAGCTTCCTGACCTCACAGTGATGAACATTCCAATGCTGTGAGCCTTTCTCTATTCGCCATAGGAACCCATCCATTCGGTCAGGGCAGACCAACACGCCGTTCCCATGCGTCGACACAGACGTGTCGGTGGGACTCGCTCGTCCTTGTACCGCGTACTCCACCTCGAACGCCTTTCTTGCAACGCTCTCGCCGTCGAACTGCCCTCTCTCCGCAAGCAGCGCACCGACCGCTGACACGGTGACTGCTGCGGATGAACCGAGCCCAGACCCGGAAGGTATCTCGGACTTGGTGATGATGCTCACCGGAGGGCCGTTCCATGCCTCGTCGAGAGCGGCGGAGATGTAAGCGTGATGTCTCGCATTCATCGGATAACCGTTGACTGAATACTGGTCCGAGACCCGCAGGCTTGCAGTGACCCTCAGGTCGATCGCCATTGCGAGCGCCGGCTTTCCGAAGACCACCGCGTGCTCCCCGAATAGTATCATCTTGCCGGGGGCGGAGCAGATACGCATGACCTCCTTCACGAGCTAATGCAGATATAGCCTTTTTGATGCGGCTGGAGAGGATTCGGACCACTTTGAGCAATCGTGGCATGTCGAACGCCAATGCCGTAACCATAAATAGTCTCCAGTCACTTGCAGAAACAGGGAAGGATGGTCTGATGGCGCGCAGCTCGAAGATCGAAGGACTCTACAGGATGCCGATGGCGGAGCGGCTCAGGATTGTCAAGGAATTCGGCCAGCTCACTGACGATGAGGCCTTGACATTGTCGGGGATGGGAGGTGTAGACCCGACCCTGCCTGACAAGATGATTGAGAATGCGATTGGGTCGTTCCCGATACCGCTTGGTGTCGCGGCGAACTTCAAGATCAACGGCAAGGAATATCTCGTCCCGATGGCGACCGAAGAACCGTCGGTCGTCGCTGCTGCATCGAACGCCGCGAAGATGGCCTTTGATGGTGGGGGGTTCTCTGCCAGCTGCACCTCACCGGTCATGATCGGCCAGGTTCAGGTCACAGGCCTAAAGGACCCACACGGGTCCAAGATGGAGGTTCTGCACCGGAAGGCCGAGCTGATCCGCTTGGCCAACGAGCAGGACCCAATGCTTGTGAAGGTGGGCGGAGGAGCCAGAGACATCGAGGCCAGGATCATCACCTCACACACGGGGAAACAGCTGGTCATTCACATACTTGTGGATGTCCGCGACGCCATGGGGGCGAACGCCGTGAACACCATGGCTGAAGCAATTGCCCCTAAGGTGGAGGAGATGACCGGAGGCCGAGTGTACCTTCGCATACTCTCCAATCTCGCAATACACAGACTCGCCAGAGCGAGGGCTGTCTGGAAGAGTGGGTCGATTGGCGGAGGGGATGTTGTCGATGGAGTGGTCGAAGCCTACTCGTTCGCGGAGGCAGACCCGTTCAGATGTGCCACTCACAACAAGGGGATCATGAACGGCATTGACGCGGTAATGCTCGCGACGGGCAATGACACGCGTGCGATCGAAGCGGGCGCGCACGCGTATGCATCCATAACAGGGGCGTACAAGCCACTGACGACTTACGAGAAGACTGCGGAGGGTGACCTCGTGGGGACAATCGAGCTTCCGATGGCTGTCGGGCTCATAGGCGGAGCGACAAAGGTCCACCCGACCGCAAGGAGCTGCGTGAAACTGTTGGGTGTGAAGGACGCGGCTGAACTAGCCGGAATCGCAGCGGCGGTGGGTCTCGCCCAGAACTTCGCCGCGCTGAGGGCGCTCGCGACGGTGGGCATACAGAAGGGGCACATGTCGCTCCACGCAAGGAACATCGTTGCGAGCGTCGGCTGTCCGCCAGAACTTGCAGATGAGGCTGTGAGGATAATCGTGGCCGAGAAGAAGATACGGATGGATCGGGCCACTGAGGTCGTTGAGGAGCTGAAGGCGAGACGGGACAAGTAATACTCGACCTTGCGCACTTGGCGCGTGACGGAAAGTATATGCGCGCCATACGGATAATGTCTGTGCGTGGTAGCCATCACGGGCGGAGACCTGGTAGGCCTAATCGGAGTCTACGCGTACGTCTTTGCTGCAGCAACCGTGGTTTGTCTCCTGGCTAATAGGCTGAGCAACCCCAGGAAAGTCATGCACGTCCTTACCGGAGGCATCGTCCTCTTCTGGTGGGCGTTCGACACGAGAGAGGTCATGGCGGGTCTCGCGGCATTTCCATTCGTGGTGGTTCTTCTTCTTTCGAGCCCTAAGTCCCCCATCGGCCCGTTGAAGAGGAGCTATCTTGGAGCCATAACCGACGAAGGACACGATTACGGGCTGGTCATGTATGCGATATCATGGACCATCATCGCCTATGCCATGTTCGACCACATGCTTGCGGCATCGATAGCTATAGCGGCGATGTCTTTCGGAGATGGAACGGGCGGGCTCGTGGGGCGAATGTTCGGGAAGACGGAGTTCATGGCCAACAAGACCGTGGAAGGAACTCTCGGCGTGTTCGGCGCCACCGTTCTATCCGTAGCCGTGCTCGTATGGTTCTACTGCGACGTGGTCGGAGCGGCGTCTATCAGACCGGATAACACGCTGTTATTCGCATTGGCTGTGGGCGCGTTCGTATCCTGTTTGGAAGCAGTGTCCCCGGGGAAGATGGACAATCTCGTCGTCCCCCTGACGACCGGAGCCTACCTCGCTCTGCTGGGGGTTTGACGTATGTCGTATCTCATCGCCGTCGACGGATTGGATGGTTGCGGCAAAGACACGCACGCGCTTCGCATGAAAGCAGCGTTGGAGCGGGCTGGGAACACGGTCGTACTAATGAAACACCCTTCCGATGGGTTCTTCGGCAAGCGGTCAAAAGGGGCGGTGCAGAGGTCTGGGTGTATCGCGATGGCGATAACAACCGCATTCTACACGCTTGATGTGCTGGCCTCGGTAAGGCGCCTGAAACGCGTCGATGTTGACATGGTGATGTTCGTGCGGTATCTCCTTGGCACCGCTTACCTTCCAAACCGCTTGGCCCCTCATGCGTACACGTTCTTCAGGAAGCTTCTGCCGTTCCCCGACCTGGCGCTGTTCATAGACATCGAACCCTCGGTCGCAATCCGCCGCATCGAGACAAGAGACCATGCAAGGGAGATGTTCGAGACCGAGGAGCGGCTCGTGGGCATCCGTGAAGCCGCGCGAACGCTGGTAGCAGGTGAATGGGAAGTCGTGGACAACAGCGAGGACGGCGAGAGGCCGTTCGAAGAGGTCCTCAGTATCCTGTCTAAACACGGACTGCTGTAGGGATCACTTGCACTTTCTGAGGGCTCTCTCCGACTCTGCCAACCGACAGCTCTCGCAGTCTTTCTCGCACGGTTCGACATGGATCACAATCGTGCTCCTAGGCAACTTGAGGCGTATCTCGCTCTCCATCGCCTCCACAAGTGCGTGACTCTCACTGACGCTCATCGCACTCGGCACTGTGACATGCAGGTCCAGCTGTCTCTCGGAACCCGTCTTCCTCGCGCGAAGCCTGTGCCAATCCACGAAGTGAGTCTCATTCTCGAGGAGTATCTCCTTCACTATCCTCAACTCATGCTCAGGAAGGGTCCTGTCAAGAAGCCCGTCTGTGGACCGTGAGGTAATCGAGTATGCCGCCCGGATGATGAGGGCTGCCACCACAATGGCCACGACCGGGTCGACATACCGCCAACCTGTCAGCTGGATCACCCCGAGGGCCACAAACACGCCACCGGAAGTCCAGACATCGGTCCTGAGATGGTAGGCATCTGCTTCGAGCGCGAGTGAGTCCGTGCGTCTCGCTACTTCGAACAATCTTCGGGACACATAGAGGTTCACGACTGTTGAAACGGCCATGACAGCCATGCCCGCAGGCACGTATTCCACGTCGGCAAGGGACAACAGTCTTCTCGAAGCCTCGATCACTATGATGGCCGCGACGACGAATATCAGAGCGCCCTCGAGCAGCCCTGACATGTTCTCGAATTTACCATGCCCATACTGATGGTCTCGATCGGCAGGCTCGGCCGACCGCTTCACGGAGTACTTCGCTATGAGCGCCGCCACCAGGTCCATACCTGAGTGAAGGGCCTCGGACATGACGCCGACTGACCCCATCAGGACCCCTGCGACGACCTTCAAGATTACCAAGCAGCTGTTTGACCATACGGAAAGAGTCGCAACCGCTGCCTTGTCTGCGTTTCCGGACATCTCTTTGTTCCATGAGTTCAGGTGTACTTAGGCTTTTTCGAGTCGGCGCGCTAGGTTGTCGAATGCGAAAGTGTTATGACTGGATAGTGGAATATTGCGCTTCGCTCGCAGAGGGGTATGTGTATGCAGGATGACTTGCTCAGATTTCTGAAGACTCTCACCGTCGGACAGTTGAAGTCAGTGGCTCAAGAACATGGGATCGATATCTCCTCGTGCGGCAACAAGAAGAGCTGCATCCAGGTGCTGGCTGCTTCCGACCTTACAAAGGAGACGATTGAGGCATCGTTGGCAGTGGATGCCGACGCGGAAGCGGCTGTCGAGATGGATTCGATCCACCGAGATCTCGAGGACATCGCGGAGAAGCGCGCTGAGCCGATGGACGTATCCGAGAGCGAGAGTGCCGACATAGAGAGGAGCATAGACAAGGCTTTGCTGCTCCGACCGTTGTTCTTCGAGATCGACTCGGCGAGCGAGCATGCCTGGAACAAGATGATCCTTGGGGATTTCTCCGAGGCTCTGAGGCTGAACATGGAGTCGCGCGCACAGATGATAGAGAGACTGTCCACCTTCCATCTCTACTCCACTGCCCTGTCAATACGAGCTGCGGAGACCCTCATGTGGGAGATGAAGGGAATTGACACAGGCATCGCCTCCGGGCTGAAGACCGCCCTCGCCGAGGCGAAGGAGGCATTCATGAACGGTCCTCCAAAACGAAGAGAGACAACACTGGAGGAGATCGAAGCGCTGACATCCAAGGCAGTGGATGCGTTTCTCACGAAATGTTCTGAAGCTGAGACCGAGCTGAGGACGATGCTCGATGAATATGCGTCGTTCGGAGTCCACACGCACGGTGCGACAGAGCTGTTGGAGATAGCAATATGTGCGAAGTGCCAGAAGGACTTCGGACAATATTCGACACTCCTTGAAGAAGTCAACACACTCGCTGACAGGGCGAAGGGCGACCGTATGAAGCAGGTCGAGAGAGCTTTCGAACAGGTCCGCAACGCGATCGATGCCGCAAAAGAGGCGGGCGTCGATACCAAGGACGATGAGGCACAGTTTAACCATGCGAGGAAAGCCTTCAAGGACAGCGACTTCAAGGGCGCGATGGCCCTCCTCGCAGCGGTGGAGCAGGCCGCTGATCGAGCCCATCTCGAAAAGGTCAGGGCGGATGGGGACGCTGAGATCCGGGAGATCCAGGAGATAACCAGCTCGATGCGGAAGACCGCGCCAGACCTGGAGGAGGCTGCGATGTACGGCCTCGATGTCCAGCAGGGATTGCTGTTCGTGAGCCAGGCCGAGACTGCGCTGGAGCAGAGGGACGTCGTCGAGGCGGCGAAATACTCGAGACGGGTCCGCAAACTGGCGAATTCCATGGAAAAGGACATCAGACGCCTCAGAGCCGAGAGAGGGATAGTCAAACATGTCGAAGGCGGCAAATGCGGCGAGTGTGGAAAGGAATCACTGTACGCCTACCCAGACGGCAAAATGAAATGCGACGAGTGCGGGCACGCTTTCTCCACCGCCCGAGAAGGGGATGGGAGAGACGGCGAAGCCAATAAGAAACCGGCCAAGCCTAAAAGATTCTTGGGAAGAAGACCAGGACCGTCATCTTAGGGCCAATCCGGCCCGCTACGCAGTCTTGGAGCCATTAATGTCGTTCTTGTCGTTGGCCAGTCCCTTTATGACATCACCACGCGTGACTATGCCGACGAGAATGCCCTTACTGACAACAGGGAGTCTGTTGACGTCGTTGAGGACCATCGCCAAGACGGCGTCCTTGACGGTGCGCTCAGCGTCCACGGTGTGAATGTCAGTCGACATGACCTCCCTGACAGGCCTGGCGCCGATCTCCTCATAGGCCTCCAAGAGCTCTCTCTGGACCAGCTCCTCCTGGAAGGCTATGCCAATCGATGATATCGACGGGAACACCATCCTCAGGTTCTTCTTCGTAGTCTTGAGTGACCGGAGGATGTCAGCTTCGCTGAATATCCCCACGATCTTGTCACCGTCGAGCACGGGAGCGCCCGAGACGTCTTTCTCGGCGAGGAGCGTGGTCGCATCTTTGACAAGCATGTCCGATGTCAGTGTTATGACCGGTGTGGTCATGATGTCTTTCACAAGTGGCATTGTATCGGCGTAGCATGAACGGCAAATCTATAAATCCTTTTCTTCCGGTAGCACGTGGTGATATTAGCCGAGGAATACGCATGGCAAGGACTAGGCTCAAACCGATAACCGATATCGAGATCGACAGTGAGATGAAGGTGACAGACCTGACGACGGGGATGCTCGCATCCGGTGGGTTCACTGCGAAGAAGCTCGGCATGGCGGTGGACATCATCGCGAGCATGCTTAAGGATGAGAAATGCACCGTATTCCTGTCGTTCCCAGCATGTATCGTGTCGACGGGGACGAGGGGAGTCATCCGCAAGCTGGTCGAGGAGAGGTTGGTGGATGTCATCGTGACGACCTGCGGAACTCTCGACCACGACCTCGCCCGGGTTTGGAAGAAGTACTATCATGGTGACTTCCAAATGGACGATGCGGCCCTCCACAGGCAGGGCATAAACAGGCTAGGTAACATACTGATCCCAAACGACAGCTACGGGATCGTGCTGGAGAGGAAGATGCAGCCGATACTTGAAGAGCTGTACAGAGACGGCAAGAAGTCGCTTTCTAGCAGACAACTCGCCCAGGAGTTCGGAGCGCGTGTAAAGGACAAAGGGTCCATCCTGTACTGGGCGGCGAGGAACGACATACCGGTCTACGTTCCAGGGATTACGGACGGCGCCTTCGGCTCGCAGCTCTGGCTATTCAGCCAGACACATAGCGATTTCAACATAAACATACTGAAAGACGAGCAGGAGCTCTCAGATATCGTGTTCACCGCGAAGAAGGCGGGCGCGTTGATGATCGGGGGAGGCATATCGAAACACCATGTCATATGGTGGAACCAATTCAGGAATGGCCTGGATTATGCCGTCTACCTCACAACCGCGGAGGAATATGACGGTTCGCTGTCCGGAGCGAGGATCCGGGAGGCGGTCAGCTGGGGGAAGGTGAAGGAGAAGGCGAAGTACATCACCGTCGAAGGGGATGCTACAATCACTCTCCCACTCATAGCGTGTTCTGCCCTCGGAGTCGGGAGACCGGGAAGAAATTAATACGGTAAACGGGAGTTACACCTTGAACTAGGTGGTGCGCTAATGACTGAAAAGGGGGCAGGTCCAGGCATTCCTTCGCCGCAGGATCTCGCGGCTTTCGCAAAGGAATACTTCAGAGCATACATGGAGACGGTCAACGAGAAGAAGCCAGAGACCCTGTCTAGGTTCGCACAGGACGCCCCATACTCGATAATGGCATACCTGCTGCCGAACGGGTCCATATGCATGATATTCAAGTCCAGCGAGGACCTGGAAGTGGAGGGCTCGTCCAAGGATTGGGAGGACGTCCAGGACGCGATCGTGAAAGGCGTCGACCACTTCGCCGGATTCTATCCCTTCGAGGGACGCTCTCTCGGTGACTGGAGCAAGCGTGGCAAGAGAGACGCCCTGCGTGACCTTCGCCTTCTGGACAAGTCGGAGCTGTCCCGGGCCAGTGTTGAGCTCGAGGCGATAATCGAGAACATAACCAAGATGATCAAAGCGAACCCATGGATCGGCAAGATGGGGAACGAGATAATAGCGTCCATGAGGGACCTGGACGGGCGAGTGAAAGGCGGTTTCCCGACAGTGGATGCCATTGCCTCGCTCCAGTCGCTGAAGGCATACACGCCCACCGCGGAAAACATCACCATCGACTTCCCAGACAAGGCGTTGCTCGAGGAGATCGCTGACTCTCTGAAGGACGTGTCCGGGCTCCAGACCAAGATCGAGACGGTCGAGAACAGGATATTCGAGATAGAGAGGGCATCACATGCGCCCGAGCTCCTCGAACGGGTGAACGAGCACGCCGAGCGGGTGGACAGGCTGGAGAAGCAGCTTGAGAAGGTGTCGAACATACTCACCATGCTCAACTCCAAGGTAGAGGGATACTTCTCAAAGAGCGCCGAGAAGGAGAGACAGGCAGAGATGGAACGGCGTCTGGAGGATCATGGGAACAAGGTCCTCTCAGCAGAGACGAAGATCGAGGCCCTCGAGAAGGAGGCGGAGAAGCTGCTCTCGGAGATGAATGGCATGGCGTCCAAGATGGAGAAGGACGTCCATGACGGCAGGAAGCGCATAGCCCGCATGGAGAAGCACTTCGTGGACTTTGCCAAGATGGTTCAAGAGTAGCATTCACATGAGATCGGTTTGCGTCCTGCGAGGAGACGGCATCGGCCCCGAGGTCATCGATTGCGCCACCAGAGTCCTCAATGCTGTGACCGATGACATCGAGATCGTGCATGCGGACATAGGGCAGCAAGCCTACAAGAGGACCGGGAAGTATCTTCCTGACGACACTTTCGAGGCCATGGTGGATGCTGACTCGTGTCTATTCGGGGCGGTCACCTCAACAAGCGGCGCTGAATACGACTCCCCCGTCCTTGGATTCAGGAAACGGCTCGATCTCTTCGCAAACATCAGGCCCTCGAGAGACTTCTTGTGCCCCGGTGGTATCGGTGTTGACTTGGTCATCGTCAGGGAGAACACTGAGGGACTGTACACACAGGACGAGGATGAAGACGAAGGTGGCGTCACGACGAGGAGGCGAGTGTCCCAGGATGCCTCAAAGAGAATCATCAGATGCGCGATCGAGCTCGCACGAGGGCGACGACGCTCCATCTGCTGTGTCCACAAGGCGAACGTGCTCAGGAAGTCCGACGGCCTCTTTCTAAGCCTGTTCACCGAAGCGGCGGAGAATGAGAGTGATTGGCTCTCGCACTCGGACCAACTTGTAGACTCCGCTGCAGCAGGTATCGTGACAAAACCTGAGAAGTTCGATGTTATCGTCACTCTGAACATGTACGGAGACATCCTCTCTGACGTCGCGGCGGCTGTTGTCGGCGGCCTCGGCTTCGCTCCGTCGGGCAATATCGGACCATCCCACTCGGTATTCGAACCCGCTCATGGCTCTGCCCCGGATATTGCGGGCATGGGCGTCGCCAATCCCACGGCTGCCATCTTATCGGCGGGGATGATGCTGGAGCACCTCGGGATGAAAGACGAATCGACAAGGGTCGTGGAGGCCATCTCAGCGGTGTACATGTCCGGGACAAGGACTGTGGACATCGGTGGCGACTACGGTTCCGAACGCTTCACTGATAAAGTGATTCACTACTTGCCACAAGCCGAGCGACGAGCTGGCGGCCGTGTGCTCGATTGAGAAGAAGTAAGTGCGGGGGCTGAGATTCGAACTCAGGGACTCCTGCGAGACCAGACCCTCAATCTGGCGCCGTTGACCGAGCTTGGCTACCCCCGCTTGGGCTGAGGAATCCGGCCATGCGCGTATTCTGATTAAAGTCTTTCGTACATGGCATTTTCTGTATGCGTGCGGTGTTCCCGGGCCCATGCCATATCAACGCTACAATCGCGACGATTCCCCACATTAAAATACCCCCTTGCATTACTGGGTGAAAGATGCCGGAAGTCGTGTGCCTGACACTCGTAACTGACGGCTCGAGGAGAAATGTGACGTGATAGGTTTTCCGAAGGGAAAGACGAAGTTCCAGTTGTTCGAGAAGAAGGACCTGGAGTCGCTTCACTGGGGGACGCTAGATGTGCTCGAGAACGCTGGGATCAAAGTCTTCAGCGAGGAGTGCCTCAAGCTTCTCGAAGATGCAGGATCCACTGTCGACTACAAGACGAGCTGCGCGAAGATACCAGGCAATGTGGTCGAAGAGGCGATTAGGAAGGCGAAGAAGAACATCACACTCTACGCGAGGAACCCCAAGTTCGACGTCGTGCTCGACCAGAGGCGTGTCTACTGTTGCACAGATGGCAACGGAACGAGCGTCATGGACTTCGAGACTGGAAAGAGAAGGGCGTCAACGAGCAAGGACCTCGAAATGGTGGGCAACTTCGCCAACGCTCTCGACTCCGCCCACATATTCTGGCCTTGTGTCAGCTCGCAGGACATACCCGACTACCTCAGACACGTTGTCGACCTCAAGATCGCCCTGGGCGCCATTGAGAAACATGTCCAGGTCGAGACTACAAGCCACAGGCGTGAGGCGAAATGGCTCGTCCAGCTCGGGGCTGTCCTCGCTGGCGATGAGAAGACTCTTAGGAGAAAGCCCATCTTCTCATCCATGCATTGTCCCTTCTCGCCACTGCAGCTCGATGGCGGGTCCACTGAAGGCGCGCTTGTGCTCGCAAGGGCGGGTGTGCCGATATCGTTCTATGGCATGCCTCAGGCGGGCATAACTGGTCCGGTGACACTAGCAGGGTCGATAATAGTCAACAACGCGGAAGTGCTTGCAGGAATGACGATGGCTCAGCTCGCCGCACCTGGCTCACCGTTCATATACGGGACGGGCGGGGCGGCGTTCGACATGAGGACGATGACCTGGGCGGGCGGCAGCCCTGAGAGGGCGCTCATCTCGTCTGGCGCTGGCGAGCTGGCGCACCACTATGGCTTCCCGATACTATGCGGCGGGATAGTCGCCTCGGCGAAGGTGCCCGGAGCGCAGTCGTGCTATGAGAAGATGTCCAGCGGTCTGCCACAGTTCTTCGCGGGCTGCGACATGATCGCCGGTCTGGGATTGCTCGACGACGTCACCATGCTCTCGTACGAGCAGATGGTGATGGACAACGAGATGGCAAGGATCATGGGAAGACTCGCTGCGGGTGTTGTCGTCGACGATGACCACATGGCGATCGACCTCATCAAGAAGGTCGGCCCGGGTGGAAGCTTCCTGGGCCACAGACACACGATGGAGTGGATTCACAAGGAACACTTCATACCTGAGATCACCGATAGGCGTACCGGCGAGGCTTGGGAGGCCGACGGCAGCAAGAGCGCCGTGACAAGGGCGAGAGAGAAGGCACAGGAGATCATGAAGGAGCACAAGGTGTTGCCTCTGCCCAAGGATGTGGTGGGCGCGTTTGACGAGATCGTCAAGAAAGCCGACGCGGACATCACAGAGAACGGCCTGAACTGACCAGGCGCACAAACCACAATCCAGGAGACGGCCCTAGGGCCGTCTCCTACAAACCCGTCTCAAGGAGGAGAGGCAACAAGTGATTCCCCTGGAACTGATCCGTGAATTCGAGAGACAGATGAAGTCTATGCGGATCGGCAATACATCTCTCAAGAGGTGCCAGAAGATAGAGAAACGGCTGGGCATTAGACGACTCCACATCAAACTCGAGGGTGAGAACCCCACGGGAACCCACAAGGACCGGATGGCCCTGCTTATGGCATTGGATGCCAAGACGAAGGGGCGAGACACCATCGCTGCCGCGACCTGCGGCAACTACGGCATCGCGCTACAATACGTTTGCGAGAAGCTCGGCATGACCTGCAAGATTTACATCCCGTCAGAGTTCGAGGGGACCCGGACCGCCGAGATAGCCGCAGCTGGCGGCCAGCTGGTGATTGTGCAGGGCAACTACGAAGACGCGATGAAGATCTGCGCTATCGACTGCGCGCAGAACGAGTGGCATAACGCGAACCCTGGAGAGCCGAACAAGGAGCTCGGGATATACGCATACACATTCATAGCGAAGGAGACGGCGCAATCGCTCGGGAGACGCCCCGACTGGGTCGCGGTGCCTGTCGGCAACGGCACGATATTGGCCGGTGTGTGGCAGGGCTTCAAGTCGATGGGTATGAAGCCACACATGCTAGGGACATCCAACAACAATGCGGCTATCAGAGGCATGGTCAGCAAGGAGCACGTTCCCAAGTTGGTTCCGGACATGACCCTTACGCATGTCAACGACCCACTCGCTGGCAACTACCTCCCCGAAGCTGAGGACGCGATTGCCGCGATGTTCGACTCCAACGGTGCGGGCATGGAGATTTCGGATGAGGAGATGGTCAGCGCATCACAGATGCTATTCGAGGAGGAGAACCTGGACATACTTCCGGCATCCGCCAGCACGCTCGCTGGGATCATGCGACTGGAGACAAAATCTCACACTTTCATTGCGATAGCCACCGCCAGGGGGAACCTCGGCGAGTCGTATCTGTAGACCCTCGACGGCGAGCCAGTATATTGCAGTCAGGATCCGCAGGACCGCTATTTTTCCAGCCAAGATATTAATATCCCCTTCGTCATTGACAACGCCGATGTGCGAGACCGCTGGTCGCTGCGTCAACGCTGTTATTCTACCCGTGCTAGGCGTGCTTCTCGACCTGCGGACGTTGCGCCCGTAAGGAACTCCGCGAATTGTGGAGGCGTTTCCGCGGGCAGGATTAGGAGAGTGTAATGGAGATGAAAGGTGCAAGGGCTGTTGTGGAGCTGCTTGAGAAGCAGAAGGTGGAAGTGCTGTTCGGAATACCGGGCGGCGTCCTACTGCCGCTCTACGATGAGCTGGTCGACTCCAAGATGAGGCACATCCTTCCCAGGCACGAGCAATGCGGCGCGCACATGGCCGACGGCTACGCCAGGGTGTCAAAGCGTCCAGGCGTTTGCATCGCCACATCTGGGCCGGGAGCGACCAACCTCGTTACAGGCGTCGCGACCGCGTTCATGGACTCGTCTCCACTCATTGCCATTACAGGCCAGGTCGCGACCGGCGTTTTGGGCAACGACGCGTTCCAGGAGGCAGATTCGTTCAGCCTCATGATGCCAATCACGAAACACAACTTCAGGGTGACCGACCCGAAGACTCTGCCAGAGATAATGAAGAGGGCGTTCCTCATAGCCACAACCGGGAGGTACGGCCCCGTGCATATCGACCTGCCGATCGACATCCTCCAGCTCGACGTGTCTGATGAGGACATGAAGAAACAGGTCAGAGTCCCGAAACCACGCAGGAACCTGGCGGGCCTGCTCGACGCAATAAAGCTGCTGGAACAGGCCGAACGGCCCACCATACTTGTCGGAGGGGGGGTCACTTGGTCCCGCGCGGGGCCGGAGATAGCGCGCCTCGCGGAGATGCTGACCGCTCCGATCGTGACAACACTAATGGCCAAGGGGGCTGTACCGGAGAACCACCCGCTCGTGCTGGGCGTCTGTGGCATGCACGGAAGACAGGTCGCCAACTACGCGCTCAACAACTGCGATGTACTTCTCGCCATAGGTACAAGATTCAGCGACAGGGTCACGGGCAAGCTCAGCGAGTTCGGGACCCAGACGAAGGTCGTCCATGTCGACATAGACTCGTCCGAGATAGGGAAGAACGTGAAGGGGCGTGTGGGCCTTGTGGGCGACGCCTGGACTGTGGTGAACGCACTCATTGCAGGACTTCAGCAGCGCAAGAAGCGAGCAAACTGGAAAAGCCGGATCCTCGAGCTGAACAAGGAATGCACTTGCGATTATGACCTGAAGTCGAACCCCATCAAGCCCCAGAAGGTGATCCATGAGATGTCCAGGCTCCTGCCAGAGGACGCGATCGTCACCACGGAGGTCGGACAGAACCAGATGTGGGCGGCGCACTTCTTCAAATGCTACGGGAAGCGCATGTTCATAACCTCGGGCGGCCTGGGAACGATGGGTTTCGGCTTCCCTGCAGCGCTGGGGGCGAAGATTGCCCGACCGGAGAGCGTTGTCGCGGACATAGCTGGTGACGGCAGCCTCCAGATGGTCTCACATGAGTTCGCTACCGCGATGGAGAACGACATCCCCGTCATGATATGTCTTCTTAACAACGGCTGGCTCGGGATGGTCAAGCAGTGGCAGAAGTTGTTCTATGACTCCCGATACCATGCGACGAACCTGGGTAGATCGCCGGATTTCGTGAAGCTAGCGGAAGCATACGGGGCGGAGGCTATAAGAGTCGAGAAACACTCCGAGGTTGCCGACGCCATCAAATCGGGAATGAAGTCGGACCTGCCGATACTGCTGGACTTCATAATCGACCCAGAGGAGGACGTGCTCCCGATGTTGCCTCCGGGCAAGAGCGCGTCGGAATGGATAAGGGGCAGATGTCAGTGGAAAGGGGGCTGAAAGTGACATGGAAGTCATCATGATGCTCACATACGACCAGCCAGGCGTGATGCAGAGGGTAATGGCGGAGTTCACGAGGAAGAAGATCAACGTCGCCACGATCGTGGTCGGTCCGTGCGAGATGCCGGATAGGTCGCGGATCGTGATATCACTGCGCGACCGCGATAATGCCCTTGGAGTCATAGAGCATCTCAGGGCCCTGCAGGAGGTCATCGAGGCTGATATCGTTGACCACCGCAGGCATGAGGGCTATGCAATTACTCTGAGCAAGGGCGGCGTCTGCCGGGTGACTGGCACCGTCGAAGAGGTCGAGTCCGTCATAAAGAAGAGTCAGCCAGACAAATACATCGAAGTTGTGAATGCGATTTAAGACACATGGAAGGTGCTGGACATGGCAAAGATATACTACAACAAAGACGCCAACCTCAACGTCCTCAAGGGCAAGAGGGTGGCTGTGATAGGATACGGAATACAGGGCAGAGCGCAATCGCTCAACCTCAGGGACAGCGGGGTCGATGTAGTGGTTGCCCAGAAGTTCAAGGACGACTACTACAAGCGAGCCAAGGCCGACAAGATGAAGATCATGGACATTCCCGAGGCGGTAAAGAGCTCAGACATCGTCATGATGCTCATACCTGACGAGGTGCAGAAGGACGTCTACGACAAAGAGGTCGGGCCCTACCTCCGTGAAGGCATGGTGCTCGATTTCGCCCATGGGTTCAACATCAATTTCAAGCGCATAGTCCCACCCAAGTTCGTCGACGTGATAATGGTCGCCCCCAAAGGCCCTGGGGCGCTTGTCCGCGAGACCTACGAAGCAGGCAACGGCGTGCCCGCGCTGATCGCTGTCCATCAGGACTACACGAAGAAGGCGAAGAAGACCGCGCTCGCCATAGCCAAAGGGTTGGGCGCGACGACCAGGGGGGTCATCGAGACCACCTTCGAGGAAGAGACGGAGACCGACCTCTTCGGAGAGCAGGTGACCCTGTGCGGAGGCGCGAGCGAACTGGTCCGGTCCTCCTTCGACTTCCTGGTCAAGAGCGGCTACCAGCCGGAGATTGCCTACTTCGAGGTGCTTCACGAACTCAAGCTCATAATCGACCTCGTCCAGAAGGGCGGGATCGAGGGCATGTGGAAGAATGTCTCCAACACCGCCGAATACGGCGGACGGACGAGGGGCGCGAAAATCATCGACCCCGCGACGGATAAGGCCATGAAGAAGATACTGGCGGACATACGATCAGGGGCCTTCGCAAGGGAGTGGGTCGCCGAATACGAAGCGGGAATGCCAAAACTGTCGAAGCTCCGCAAGGAGGCCGCGAACTCCAATATAGAGTCAGTGGGCAAGTCGATACGCAAGATGTTCAAGTGAAGTAGATGTCGAGTCAAGTGGAGTTGTTTGGCAGGTTCCGCTCCGGTGAGAAGGAGTTCGTCGGCAAGACCGACGGCTCCGAAGTCATCGAGATGGACACATCCAGGATGACCGATGTGATTGCAGACCGGGCTAGGCTCACGGGCAGGACGCATCGTGTCGATGACCTCCGGATCCTAGCGCCAGTCGACAAGCCAGGCAAGATCGTATGTATAGGCCTGAACTACAGGAGCCACATCACAGAGATGGAATGGGAGACCCCCTCAGCACCCATAATATTTTCCAAGCCAGCCTCCGCGGTGATCGGACAGGGCGACGACATTGTGCTACCAGCGATGTCTGGGCGGGTGGACTACGAGGGTGAATCCGCCCTGATATTGGGGAAGAGGGCCAGATGCATCTCCAACGGCGCCGACGCGATATTCGGGTTCACGTGTTTCAACGACGTGACGGCCAGAGACCTCCAGAAGGGGGACCCCGACTGGACTAGGGCCAAGGGTTTCGACACTTTTGCACCGATGGGACCGTTCATATCACAGAGCGCCCCCTCCCGTGTTAGAACACGACTGAACGGGCGAGAGGTCCAGAACGCGGAGATGAGCGACAGGGTTTTCGATGATGCCGCCATTGTGGAATACATATCCCGGATCATGACGCTCGAGCCTGGAGACGTGATCGCAACAGGAACGCCATCGGGCATCTCTCCCATGAAAGTGGGGGACATCGTCGAGGTTGAACTGGACGGGATCGGAACGCTAATGAACTCCGTCACATCCGGCGAACCCAACATCGAAGGGAGATGAGGACATGCAGATCCAGCCACCAGAGTCAGTGTGGAAGAACGGGAAGATGATAGCCTGGAAGGACGCAACCGTCCATGCACTCAGCCATGGGCTTCACTACGGAACAGCCGTTTTCGAGGGGATCAGGTGTTATGATACTCAGGACGGCCCGGCCGTGTTCCGACTGAAGGACCACATGGTCAGACTCCACTCCTCCGCGAAGTCCATCAACATGGCGATACCGCACACTGTCGACGAGCTATGCTCTGCTACGAGAGAAGTCGTCAAGGTCAACGCCCTCAGATCATGCTACATCAGGCCGATATCACTCTTCGGAGTCTCGGGCATAGGGGTCAACCCGATAGGATATCCGGTCGACACTTTCGTTATCGCCTTTCCGCTCGGAGCATATCTCGGAGAGGACGGAATCAAGAACGGCATACGCGTCCACACATCATCGTGGAGACGCGTGTCCGGGTCCTCGGTGCCAGCAACCGCGAAGATATGCGGCAACTATGTCAACAGCGCCCTCGCGGTCATGGAGGCGAAGCAGAACGGCTTTGACGAGGCGGTCCTCCTTAACGAGCATGGCATGGTGGCTGAAGGCTCCGGCGAGAACATATTCGCTGTAAGGGCGGGCACGGTCGTCACACCACCTCTAAGCGTCGGAATCCTCCCTGGCATCACCAGGGATTCAGTGATGCGTTTGGCGAAGGACATGGGTTACGATGTCGCGGAGCGGAATCTCACAAGAGGCGAGCTGTTCCTCGCCGATGAGTTGTTCTTCACGGGGTCGGCCGCCGAGGTCACTCCTATAAGGGAAGTTGACCGAAGGCTGGTCGGCGATGGCAGACCTGGCCCCATCACCAAGAGCCTGCAGGCCAAGTACAGCGACATCATAACAGCCAAGGATTCGAAGTACAAATCTTGGCTCGATATGGTGGAATAGCCTCGCGGGAAAATATAAATATCGCGCACAACGTGTTGTGTCTGACGATTGTCATACGACAAGACGGGGCGAATGCGATGCAGGCAGTATTAGATAGATTGGTGAGCCAGGCAGAACATGATGGTGTTACTCTCGCACAGATTATGGCGAGGGAGTTGTCCGTCAACGAGATAGACCGCATACAGCAGTTCCTTAGGAGAGAGATGTCGGAAAACTACTCCGCAATAGAGGGGTTCATGAAGGACGTTGAGGTGCCTGGCACTTACGATTTCAGCTCAATGGGCGAGGAGCAACTGACGGTCATTCAAGAGGGCATTATGGACGCGCTGTCAGACACTCCATTGTCGGTCGCGTCAGAGGCCTGATAGCCTCGTCGGCGTCTCGGGCTTCCTGAATATCCTGTTCTCGTGGTCGATTCCCTCGAACAGTTGGCGACGAGAACCCATGAGCGTCTCAGTTCTGCCGAGCATGAGAAAACCCCCAGGCCGAAGCGCCTGGTGGAAGTTGTCTATGACCTTGTCGTGCATCGGCCTCGAGAAGTATATCACCACGTTCCTGCAGACTATCAGGTCGAAGAACTTGCCTGTCGGTCGATCGAGCAGGTTCCCGCTCCCGAACCGGATGATCCTCTTCAACGCATTGGAGGCTTCGTAGCCGGCTTTGCATATTTCGAAGTACTCTGATAAGAGCCTCCTCGGGATACCTTTCACACCGTTTTGACTGTAGACTCCAGATCGGGCGAAATCCAGAGCTGCCTTCGAGAGGTCCGTCCCTATGATCCTGACGACGAGGTCCTTCTTCGCTTCGCTCTTCCTCATCTCCTCCAAAACGCACATGGCGAGCGAGTAGGTCTCCTGGCCGGTCGCGCATCCCGCGCTCCATATCCTAAGGGCGCTCCAGCCGAGTTCGGTCTTGCGTGCGATCAGCGGCCGCAATACTAGAGCAGAGAGGGCGTCGAAGGCGTCGGGATCTCTGAAGAAGTCGGTCACGTTCACGGACAGGCACGAGATTAGCTCGTTCACCTCCTCGTCGCTCCTCCCCAGAAGTCCAACATATTCCACTGTGCCTCTCGAATCAGTCCTTCCGACCCTCTTCCGAATGGAACGGTCTAAGAAGGCCCGAGAGTATCCCGATATATCAAATCCTCTTGACCTGAGAAGGTGCCGTCGAATGAGGTCGTAAGCCTCATCGTCCTCGCCCACCATTGCCTGCAAGATGCGTCGACGGATAGATATTACTTCTGAGGTTCGAGAAGGTGATGTTGAGTGGAGGAACACCAGTTATCGAAGAGTGAACTGTCAACGACATATTTTTATATTGACCATATCAATTTTGATATCCATACGAGAGATGGGATTCCAGCCTAGCTTGCGGAGTCTGAAGCCTCTCGCAGTAGTCCATAGGGTGGTGCTTTGAGGATACCTCTGACACGCAAGCTGATGATAATCATTCTCGCTCTGGCGCTCGTTCCGGTCGCCTTGGTGAGCCTCATATCGCTCACTGACATGTACAAGATGAGAAACGACATGAGGACCATGTATGATGAGAACCTCGTCGTCGTCTCTGAGATCGCCAAGGCGGAGACCACGCTTCTCACTGCGGATGTCTCTTTCAGACAATACATACTCGAATACGGCACACCAATAGCCGCCAGTTACTACAACGAAATATATGACAACCAGCCAGTGTTCTCCCAATTCCTCAGAGACTTCCGAACTACATACACTTTCGAGAGCATGGAGAGCATGACCGCGATAATCGAGGAGTATGACCGCCAGGATCTGATCACGTCCCAGCAGGCGACATTGGACAGCCTTGAGGACGATTGGAGTGACTACAAGGTCTGGACGAGTCTTACCATCAACTACACGAGAGATGACAGGCTGAACGAGTCCATCGATGCGAGGAAGAACGCGACGACGAGCCTCGAGAACATGATGGATAACCTCGATGACCTCATCGGCGTCACGATAGAGGCCGCCACGCTCATGGAAGAGCGGGCTGAGACCACCATCAAGGAGGGCATGACTTACCTGATCGCAAGCGGCACGGTCGTCGGGATTCTAGTAGCGGCTATCACTCTGTATGTATCTACTCGAATAACGGCGCCTATCGTTGAAGTCTCCAGACGCGCAAGGGTTATAGCTGACGGCAATTTCACGGCGGAATTGAACATCGTCCCGCCAGATGACGAAGTGGGTGACCTTGTCATCTCCATGAACATGTTGATCAAGAACACATCCGAGCCACTGAGGAAGCTGACTGCGAATGCTGAAGCGATTGCTGCCGGAGATTTCTCGGTCGACATGAACATAGAAGCAAAGGGAGACATAGCGACACTCGTGGACAGCTTCACCATGATGAAGAATCACCTCGCCAAGATCACCTCCGAGATCAAGATGGCTTCGAAGTCCCTAAAGGACTCCGCCACAATTCTTGCCGAGACAACGAAGAACATGACGGACGGAACCCAGCAGGTCTCTAACTCAATGGGGCAGACCTCAAAGGGCGCTGAAACTCAAGCAGTCCGGGTCGAGGAGATGGTCAAGATGCTCGGAGAGCAGACAAAGGCCATCTACGATGTTGTCCAGAGCGCCCAGAACGCCGCACGCGCGTCGGGAGACGCAAGTGACGTAGCGCAGAGAGGAAGCAGAGCAATCCACGACTCGCTTGAGCGGATGAACGGGCTCCTCGAGAGCGTCCAGCAGACGTCCCGCTCGATGAGTAACCTGTCGAAGAAGTCGCAGGAGATATCACAGATTGTGATGATAATCACCAGCATCGCTCAACAGACGAACCTCTTGTCCCTGAATGCGGCGATCGAGGCTGCAAGGGCTGGCGAGCACGGCAGAGGGTTCGCCGTTGTTGCAGACGAAGTGCGCAAGCTCGCTGAAGGCTCGAGGAAGGCCGCGGATCAGATCCAGGAATTGTTGCACTCCATACAGAGCGACATAACAGAGACATCAGAGAAGATGAAACTCACCTCGGACGATGTGACCGAGAGCGCGAATACTATCTCGGAATCGCTGAGGTCTCTGGAAGACATAGCAGCAACCGTCGAGGAGACGGCTGCGATGGTCCAGGAGATAAGCGCGTCGACCGAGCAACAGAAGGCCCTCACAGAGAGTCTCGCGAGGAACCTCGATGAAGTGGCGAGCATAGCGAACGAGACCTCCGCATCGGCAGAGGAGGTTTCGGCATCCTCTGAGGAGCTCGCCGCGGGAATGGAAGAGCTGTCGGCGTCTGCTCAGGACATCGCCAACCTTGCAGTGAAGCTGAATGAAAGCACCAGGCGTATCGAGACCCGGCCCGACCGAACGTCCGATGCGCCCAGTAAGACAGATGAGGACGGAGAAGACTCCCACGACAGGGGCGACGAGTCTTGACGCCCGAATCTGACAGCAAACAGTACATCGCCTTCAGACTAGACAAGGAGGAATTCGCTTTTGAGATATCTGTTGTCAAGGAGATATTCCCGACGCAGAACATAACCAAGGTGCATCGGAGTCCATCATACATAGAGGGCGTGATGAACCTCAGGGGAAAGCTGGTGACTGTCATTGACCTGCGCAAACGGTTCAAACTGGATGCAAGGAAGGTCGACGAGAACTCGAGGATAATCGTCATTGACGCTGCCGACGCGCCTGTCGGATTCCTAGTTGACGAGGTCACCGAAGTCGCGAGGCTGGCGACAGAGACCATAGAGCCCGTCCCGGCTTATGTCGCCGACGGGATAGAATCCGAATATGTGATCGGCATCGCAAAGGTGGGCGAGCGGCTAATCACTCTGGTGGATCCGCTTAAGATTCTTGAACTATCATCGGAAGAAGTCAAGTCGTAGGAAGGAGGAAATGCAGATGGCAACCGTCCTGGTCGTTGATGACTCGGAATTCATGCGCAGGGTGATAAGGAACATACTCGAAGGCGGCGGACACAAGGTAATCGAGGCAAGGAACTCTGAAGATGCTATCAAGGTGTTCAGTGAACAGGGCGCTGACGTCATCACGATGGATATCGTGATGCCTGAGACGGATGGCATCGAGACAGTAAAACGCCTCAAGGGTGTCAATGGCAGAGTGAAGATAATCATGATATCGGCGCTCGGGCACCAGAGGACGGTTATGAGAGCACTGGAGGCGGGCGCGCTGGACTTCATAATGAAGCCGTTCACGTCCGACGATGTGCTCGAATCCGTGAACGCCGTCCTACAGATGGGCGCCTGAGGAATGGCAGATGTCCAAGAAGGTGAAGGTCCTCATAGTCGACGACAGCGCGTACATGAGGGTCATCCTCAAAGACATGATAGCCCTCGAGGAAGGACTCGAGGTCGTCGCCACTGCAAAGGACGGGTTTGATGCCCTAGAGAGAATCAAGGAGTCGCTACCAGATGTCGTGCTCCTCGACATCCAGATGCCTAAGATGGACGGGCTTGCGACACTGCAGAGGATAATGAGGGAGAGCCCGACGCGCGTGATCATGCTGAGCGCCATGGACAAGGTAGATTTCGACCTCCCCCTGAGGGCGCTCGAGATGGGCGCCGTGGAATTCATCTCGAAACCGGGCGGCCCGATCTCGGTTGATATCGTCAAGTACAGGGCGTCCATCGCCAGGACGATACGCGACGTGTCCGGCGCCAAGATAGAGGCGCTCAAGCTCGCCAGGACCCCGATCAAGACAGACCAGCAACGGATAATGCCCAAGGTGGCAAAGGCTCATAAGTTCAAGGCAATAGTCATCGCGGCATCGACTGGTGGCCCGCGAGCTCTCGAATACGTGTTCTCGCGGCTCCCGCACAACATTCCTGCTCCAATATTCGTCGTGCAGCACTTGCCGGCCATGTTCTCCGACAGTTTCTCAAAACGGCTCGACGCGATCAAGGGACCTAGAACGGTTGTCGCAACTGACAATCAGAAAGCCATGCGTGGGTTCGCCTATTTGGCACCTGGCAATCATCATCTGGTCCTGTCCCAGTGCTCGGAACAGGCAGCGATCATGAACCTGAACGATTCGCAACCCGTTCAATTCGTACGCCCATCTGCGGACATGTTGTTCGAAAGCGCTGCAAGATGCTTCGGCGACCGCCTCCTAGCGGTGGTAATGACCGGCATGGGGATGGATGGCACGAACGGCGCAAAAGCGGTGAAATCCGCAGGAGGAAAGGTCATCGTGCAGGATGAGGAGACCTCGGTGATATTCGGGATGCCAAAGGCGGTCCTTGACTCGGGCGCGGCTGACATGGTCGTCCCGCTCAAGGACATACCTGTTCGCATTGTGGAGTTCCTAGAGGAGTAGAGATGCCTGGGGAAATCGACCTAGTCAAGTATTCGAAGCTCTTCGTCAACGAATCGAGAGAATACCTCAGAGCTCTGAACGAGGCCATGGTCGAGCTCGAGAAGAAGCCTGATGACAAGGACATCGTCGAGGTCATGTTCCGCGCGTGTCACACCATCAAGGGCATGGCAGGCATGATGGGGTTCGAGACTATCACCGAGACAACACACGCTCTTGAAGACCTCCTCAACGCCGTAAGAAATCACGTGGTCGAACCGACCGGAGACACCGCGGAGATGATATTCAAAGGGCTCGACGCGTTGGAGGACATGATTGCCTCTGTCGAACGGGGTGAGCAGGCCCAGAAAGTTCCAGGCCTTGCAGATGAGCTTAGGAATGTCGCAAGCAGGACCAACGCGGGTAAACCAGCCAAGAAGGCATCCAAGCCCAAGAAGGACACGAAGAAGATCGACACGATACCTGTTCCGACGAAGAGGTCAGCGATATTCATCCGATTTGCCCGACGGTGTTCATTCCCAGCCGCGAGGGCGTTCGTCATACTGAAGGATATCTCAAGGACCGCCACAATCATCAAATCGACTCCATCAGAGGAGGATATCGATCAGGAGCTCGTGTTCGAGGAGTTGACGGTCATCGTTGAGCCGGAGAAGGCTTTCGATGAGACGGTCAGAAGAATCGCAGCGATGCTCGACATAGATGAGGTGAAGGTGGGACTTGAGGACCAGCCTGTTGACAAATGGAAGAGCGTTGTAGCGGCAACGACCAGGCCCGCTCAGGCCATCGACACCTCGGCTGCGCAGACAATAAAGGTCGGAATGAACAAGCTCGATGAGCTCCTGGACGACGTCAGCGAGCTCGTGATAGCCAGGAGCAGGCTCGTCGAGAAGACCTCATTACATGGCGACACTGACCTGGCAGATATCACCGACCATATAGACAAGCTCACGTCCGAGATACAGTCCAAGGTGCTCGGCATTCGCATGATCCCGCTCGAGACCGTCATGGCGCGGTTCCCACGGATGATTAGAGACATCGCCAAGAGTCAGGCCAAGGAGGTCGAGTTCACCGTCGATGGTGGGAACATAGAACTCGATAGAACTGTCATAGACAGGATCAGCGACCCGATAATGCACATACTGCGAAACTGCGTAGACCATGGCATAGAGACACTGGACGAGCGTAAGGAAGTGAAGAAGAGGTCACGCGGCCACATACGCATAGTGGCATCCAAGCAGCAGGACCATGTGCTCATCGAAATCTCCGACGACGGGCGTGGAATAGACTACGACAGAATCCGCGACAAAGCTGTCGATAAGGGGCTGATGACCCGTGAACAAGCAGACACCGCGTTGGCACGGGACCTCCTCGACCTGCTCTTCCAGGCGGGGTTCTCGACCAAGGAAGAGGTGTCGCAAGTGTCAGGCCGAGGCGTCGGCCTGGACATAGTGCGGAAGGGCGCGGAAGACCTAGGTGGCACTGTGATGATCAGTTCGTCCAAAGGGGCGGGGACGACCTTCTCCCTGTGGCTGCCCTTCACGCTCGCGATCATCGACGCTATGCTCGTCTCGATAGCGGACCAGACCTACGCTGTACCCATGGGCATGATATCTGAATCGCACCGATTCGAAGCGTCAGACATCAAGAAGATACGCACCCGCGAAGTCGTGCAGCTCAGAGGGGAGGTGATACCGCTCATACGGATGAGGACATTCTTCGGAATCGACGAGGTGGGAAAACAGACCATTCTGAACGCCCTCATCGTCCAAAGCAGAGAAAGAAGGGCCGCACTGGCGGTCGATGAGCTGATGATCCATCAGCAAATAGTGGTTAAGTCGCTCGACAGACACCTCCGCAGGGTGAGAGGCATATCGGGGGGGACGATCCTCGGGAGCGGCAAGATAGCGCTGATATTAGACATCGACTCGATATTGGAGGCGTGAGACATATGGCAGAGGATGACGCAAACAGGGCGCTTGAGATAATCCGTGAATTCGCCAATATTGGCGCGGGAAACGCAGCAACGGCGCTCGCGTCCCTGCTGGACATGGAACTCGTGAACGAGGTCACTTCGTGCACGCTGCTGCCGATTTCCGAGATGGCGGAATGGCTCGGAGGCGAGGATCAAGTTGTCGCAGGCACATACACGCAGCTCTGCGGAGACCTTCGCAGCGGAGTCCTCGTCGTATTCCCCCATGAATCAGCCAGGACACTAGTGCGACACCTGTCCAAAGAGGATACGCAACTGTCTGACCTGTCACAGATACAGACTTCCGCCATCTGCGAGGTTGGCAACATCTGCCTCTGCTGGTATCTCGTAGCCGTCTCCAAAATGATAGACACCGACCTCATACCCGCTCCTCCCGGAGCAACAGTCGACCTTCTGGGTGCGGTTCTCGATATACCGTTGGCGACGCTCGGGGCGACCGTCGACCATGTCATCGCGGTCCACACCGTATTCAAAGGAGTGGACAAAGTGTTCGAAGGGTACTTCCTGATGCTCCCTGAGAACAAGATGCTCGAGACGATTATGGAGAAGATGGGAGATTCGACCGGATGACGGATGCGCAGCTGATAGGCATAGCACAGTACGCGGTCGTTAAGGCGCCCGATAACCTCTGTTGCCTCGGCCTCGGGTCCTGTGTGGCTGTGTTTCTGTACGACCCTAACGCTAAAATCGGCGGAGTTGCCCACATACTCTTGCCGAAATCTCCCAACGGGCGTTCTCCCGATGCCAAATATGCTGACACTGGGATCCGACTGCTTCTCACCAAGCTCGTCGAACGGGGGGCCGACAGGAGGAGGGTCCGCGCGAAACTTGTCGGAGGTGCGCAGATGTTCAAGAACCTCGACATCTCCATGTCAGACATAGGCAAGGATAATCTGGCCCAGTCAAGGAAGACGCTGATGGAGATGGGGATCAGAGTCGTCGCGCAAGAGGTCGGGGGAGACAGGGGCAGGTCGGCCTACTTCTCGATGGAGGATGGGATGGTAACCATCAAGGCTGCTTTTTCCGATGAATTGAGGATATGAGCAGATGTCGCACCTGATCAAGTAGAGAATTCGTGGAAGAGCGTGCACCACGCCCTGCCACCCCTTGCATTCCTCATGTAGTCTCCGCAGATATGTCTGAACGGGCAGCTGTCCGTGCACTCTATAGATGGTGTGGGGGCCCCTTCCTCCAGCTCGGTTCTATGTTCCGAAGACCCACCTGACCGAGTCATCACGAGCATATTTCCCGCTGATTGACTGGCAAGAACGGACGATCTCAGGCTCTCTGCCTCGATGGCTTCGGTGACGTGTTCGGGACATTCTATGCCGGCGATGTTGACCGAGATGATACTCACTCCCAGGTCATTGAGTTGTCTGGAATGACTCATCCTTATCTTCACCGATTTGCCTATCTGGGGGGATGCGGACAGAGCCTTCTTGACCGCCATGCCATTCAGTTCGTCGAGCATCACACTCCTGGCGACGCCAAGAACCCGTCTCCTAAGGATCGTGTGCTGGCTGTCTCGTCCCCCATTGTCCATCTGCCGCACGGTGAAGTCCAGGAGCGCCGCCGCTTTCCTTGGCGCCGTGATTCTGTATACAAGATCACCCTTGATGCGAACGGGTTGAAAGTCAGAGGTCCGCCCTTCGAATGTGAAGCGCGCATCAAGAGAATGCGTGGGAACGCTCACTACCTTCGTGATGCAAGGCAGGTAGAGAAAGTCCAGCCCTTTGCCCTCAATCGCTTGCCTTCCTCGCACGTACTTCACCACGTGATCCGATGGTGCCCCACAGTGATGCTTGAAAATCAACATCTCACCCCGCGGGTCACGTCTTCGTGTGCGTTCATACTGCTGATGGATACCTCTGCATGCTTCCCGGTTAGCATAGACTTCCCCTCCCCCTTTGACGGACAGGCAAAGCAGTCCATCCACCGCCTGCGTCACCCAGTCCGACTCACTACTGACACCATGATAGTCAACCTCGTTTTTTAATCTTGTCGGACACCAACATAACAGCGCAATACTCAACAGCGACCCTGTTTGTGCATGTTGACGCGACGTTGAGGCTTTTGATTCTCAGGCTTGATATCTGAGACGAGGTGCTTTATATCTTTCAACTCCGATTATATGACCGGCCAAGGGCAATAGTGCTGATTCATCACATTGATTGCACGTCAGGAGACAGGACGATTGTCAGGGACTCGTGGAGTCCACACACGGCTTCGGTGACACCCATGCCCTCAACGACCTCGCGTTGTACGATATCGGCTGAAATCTTGCGGCCTAAGAGGACTCTGCCAGACAGGTCTGGCGAAGTGAACTCATCTGCTCGTCCAAAGTCAATGACGTCGGGATTATCTGATAGCCGCCGAGGAGGAGGATGCTAATGACTTCTGAGGGGAATAGATCCAGTGATGGCGTGTTGGGCGAGCTGAGAAGGCTGGCGTTTGAGCTGGGTCTCGAAGTAGGCGAGGAGAACCATCTTGAGAGTGTTGGCTGGGTGAACTCCAAACTGCAGGAAATAAGGGAGGTAGCCAACCGCGCAGGCATATTCGAGGAAGTGCGCGAAGCGTATCAGAAGGGCAAGAAGCTGGGCGTGGCACGCCGTTCTTGCCACACAACGCTCCCACAGGGAGAATTCGTTAAGAAGGGGAGTATGCGGAGCGGTTCCCGGATCGCCGCTACTGAACCGAGTGGACCTCGTATGCCGAAGCCTGTAGGGTTCATAGAGAGAATACCACCGGATATGGGTTTGAGGGCCGCGGTCAATGTCATGACTTTCGTTGCCGGAAGGCCGGATGTCAAGAGGGACCTCAACGGCTTGCTGGCGGGAATCCTAGACGTACAGGAGAGAATAATGGACATTGAGAAAGGAGACTCACAAAGAGAGACTTTCGAGAGATGTCTTCGTCTGCTTGCGGAAGTTGGATGGGTGGAGAAA
>DATKWQ010000015.1:0-24090 GCA_035529455.1 Thermoplasmata archaeon | reverse complement strand
GATGATTCAAGCTTCATAACCGGAACGGCGGTCTCGGTCGATGGTGGATACACCTGCCAGTGATCGGCTCTATCTCTCCAACGACACCTTGGCCTTGACTCCTGAGCTGACCGACTTCAAGGCTGTAGGGTCCCCCACGATCGAGCCGACGATGTTGCATGGGCTGTACGCCCGGGGCCTCTCGTCGGTGCTCACAGGCGTCCGTCCGAAGAACATCGCGAGAGCGCTTCCATCTGGCCAATACGCCACGTCGCCCAGTTCCATCAAAGCACGGGCGTCGTCCTCCAGCCCAGTGGAGACCGGTGTTTCGAAATAGATCTCGTCGCCCCATCTGTTCGCGTTCGCCGTGAACGGGACAGCCTTCTTCAGTGCCTCCACGGTCGGTGTGCCCTCGCCTCTGAGCTCGATAACCGTCACTAATCCATTGTCGAATTCCACCTTCAGCCTGGACATGACTTAAACCCTCCGCAGTGCTACGTTCGTGATGGGACTTGCTGACCATTACCCTTTCGCGCTCGGTCGAGTGAAGCCGCGCACGGGAGCGTGCCTCTCAGAGTCAGCTGCCGCGGGACTACTTGCGCGCCTTCTTCTTCCGTCCGAACAGTCTGCGCTTCGCAGCCTTAATCTTGAGTCTCTGGATTGCCTCCGTCGGGTTCAGCTTCTTCGGGCAGACCTCCACGCAGTTGAATATCGTGTGGCAGCGGTAGACGCCGTCCTCGCTCTCGATGATGTCCAGGCGCTCGTCCTTTGCGATGTCTCTGGTGTCGGCGTAGAATCTGTAAGCCTTCATCAGAGCAGCAGGGCCGAGGTAGTCCGAGCTGGTCCAGGCGACGGTACATGAGCTGGTGCAGGCGCCGCAAAGGATACAGTCTATCGGCTCGTTAATCGGCTCCCTCTCCTTGGGCATCTGGATGTACTCACGTTCGGGGTAAGGCTCCTTGCCTATCAGGTACGGCTTGACCCTCTTGATCCTGTCGAAGAAGTGCTCGTAGTCCACCGCCAAGTCCTTTACGACCTTCTGATGCGGCAGCGGGCTCAGCATGAGCTCCTTCTTCCCGACGAACTGGCTCACCTGCGTCTCGCACGCGAGACGGATCTTGCCTCCGATGACCATCGCGCAAGACCCACAGACACCCGCCCGGCAGCAGTACCTGAACGACAGCGTGCCGTCCTGGTGATTCAGAATCTCGAACAAAGCGTCGAGGACCGTCATCGCAGGGCGCGTCTTGACGACGTAGCTCTGCCAATACGGCAGTTTGTCCACGGCTGGGTCGAATCGCTGGACCCTTATAGTCAACTCCTCGCCAGCCATGTCAGTACCTCCTGGCTTCGGGTTTGTATTTCGTGATGGTCACAGGACTGTACGTTATCTGCGCGCCCTTCGCGGAGTAGGTAGCTATCGTGTGCTTCAGGAACCTGTCGTCATCCCGCTCCTTGAAGTCGAGACGCGAGTGCGCACCTCTGCTCTCCTCTCTCTTGAGCGCACCAGTCGCCATCGCCTCCGCCACGTCGAGCATGCCATCGAGCTCAAGCGCACGCGTCAGATCGATGTTGTATCGCATGCCCTTGTTCTGGACGGTGACTCCCGAGTATCGCTCCTTCAGCTCGCGGATCTTGTCTATGCCCTTCTGCATATCGTCCTTCTGTCTGAATATGCCGACATTGGCGAACATCGATTCCCTCATCTCGTCCCTGATGTCCGCATGGTTCTCCGAGCCCTTGCGTGACAGCAATCCGTCGATGCGTTCCTTCGTCTCCTTGAGGCAGCGCATCACAGCAGCCTCGCCCTGCTTCTCCTCGACTCTTGCGAGGACATGCTCGGCAGCCACTGCACCTGACCGCTTGCCGAAGACGACCGTGTCGAGCAGAGAGTTACCACCGAGTCTATTGGCACCATGGACGCTCACGCAACCGCATTCACCTGCAGCGTAGAGTCCGACGAACTTGGTCGCACCGTCGATGTTCGTGTCTATGCCACCCATTGTGTAGTGCTGTCCTGGCTGGATAGGCACGGGGTTATCAATCGGGTCCACTCCGACGAAGTTCATGGCGAGGTCCCGAATGCCTGGGAGCCTCTCCAGTATCTTCTTCCGGCCGAGGTGCCTGAGATCGAGGTACACGTACTGGCTCTCGATTCCGCGGCCCTCGTTTATCTCAGTCTGTATCGAACGGGACACGATGTCCCTCGGGCCGAGCTCCATGACGTTGGGAGCGTACTTCGACATGAAACGCTCGCCGTTCGAGTTGATCAGGTATCCTCCCTCTCCCCTCGCGCCCTCAGTCATCAGTATGTTCGTCCCGAACAGAGAGGTCGGGTGGAACTGTATGAACTCCATATCCTTTAGGGGCACACCGCGCTTGTAAGCAGTCGCTTGGGCCGAGCCAGTGCTGATCAATGCATTCGTCGAGCGCGCGAATATCTGTCCGCTGCCGCCCGATGCGAATATGACGGCCTCCGCCATGAACGGCTCGAGTTCACCGGTCTTCATGTTCAAGCAGATGACACCTCGGCACTGGTCGCCTTCAATCACGAGGTCCACCATTATGCGGTCCTCATACAGCGGTATGTTCAGCTTCACCGACCATTCCCAGAGCGTGTGGAGCATGAACTGGCCGGTCTTGTCGGCCGCGAAGCATGTCCTCGGGTATCCAGCTCCCCCGAATGGCCTCTGAGCGATCTTGCCCTCATCTGTCCTAGAGAACGGGCAGCCCCAGTGCTCTATCTCGTAGATGCACGGTCCCGCCTGCGACGTCATGAACTCGACCGCGTCCTGGTCAGCCAGGAAGTCGCTGCCCTTAGTGGTGTCGTACGCGTGCTTCTCCCACGTGTCGTCCTTCCCCTTGGGATTGTTCGCCAATGGGGCGTTTACACCACCCTGAGCAGCTCCCGAATGCGACCGCACTGGGTGCACTTGGGAGATTATGGCCGTGTCCACTCGTGGCGCGGACTCGATAGCGGCTCTCAGGCCCGCCAGTCCGCCGCCGATTACCAGAATCTTATGGTAGTGCATCTCATCAGCCTCCTGATAGGAAGGGGAACAGTATCACGATGCCCCAGAGCAACGTGCCTATGCCCAGCGCCCAGAGCCCGAGGTCCACGACCTTCTTCCGCTTCGCGAACATGTCGAAATCGAACAGTACAGTCCTGAAACCGTTCAGGCCGTGAAGCAACACCATCGCGAGCATGCTGTAGTCGACCGCGATGTAGACTAGCTGATCGAGCCGGATGCTGACATCCTCGAATGTGATGAGTGCCTCGTCTCCCGTGTGCGAGCCGACATCCATGAAGTGCGCCACATACAGGTGTATGCCCAGTAGGACGACCAAGAGGACGGCGGAAAGTCTCTGGAAGAACCAAGCCCAGGTGCCTGCAACCTTAGATGTGGCTATGCGCTGCTCAGTCATCTCAAGCACCTCCTCCAGGGACGAACACCAAGTCCCAGATTGCCCACAGACCACCTACAATCAGTACCGCAGCGACGGCCATGCAGATCCAGAAGACGAGCTTCTGGTGCCTTATCCCGAGCCCGAGGTCGAACATGACGACTCGAGCACCGTTCATAGCGTGATAGATTACCACTATAACCAGGAGGAAGTCCATCGCCACGAACAGCGGCTGAGATGTTACTTCCATAAGAGAGTCGAAATCCCCTGATCCCAGCGACGCTGTCGACAAGAACGACAGATGCAGGAACACATAGGCGACAAGGGCGAGTCCGGTCAGTCTGTGCCCGACCCATGCCCACATACCAGTCTTCATGTTCGTCGGCCAGAACTCGGAGTTCTTGCCAAACAACCACCTCAAACTACCGATCTTCATGCAAACACCCAGCGAATAATCGCGCTAACAGTGCAACCCTAAGGCACGTCCGAGTCAGCAGGCGTGGACGAGCCTCAGAGCCGCCCTGCCCCTAAACAAATAGAATTGTACTTAAGTGTATCTAATCGAACAATTTCCTGGCGGATTCCATATGCACAACAACAATTTCGGTGCGTTACTCGTGACGGGTGGTCCGAAATTCGTTACTGCATGTCGAGCCAGAACGCGAAAACACCCTTGCCGAACCCAGCGTGAAGCCTGAACCGCACTTACATGGCATCCACAATCAAGGTCAAGTACCTCTAAGCGGATATCTTCTGCGATGACGGAAGCAGCGAAGTACCAGTGCAACATATGCGGCTACGTTTACGATCCCGCCGAGGGCGATGCCACGCAGTCAGTGGAACCGGGAACTCCATTCGAGCAGCTCCCAGATGACTGGACCTGTCCGGAATGCGGCGCTGGCAAGGAAGAGTTCACGAAGCTCTGAACATCGCCCAAAAACAGCCATCTGACGTCGTTGAAGAGTGGAGCCCATGATTCTCCGTCTCGCATTGATAGGATTCGGAAATGTCGGCCAGGAGTTCGCCAGGATGCTCCTGCAGAAGCGCGAATGGCTCATCTCCTCCAAGGGGCTCGACATAGAGGTTCTGGCCATCGCCACAAGGTCGAAGGGCAATCTCATGTCCGACCGAGGGCTCGACATCGCGAAGGCCCTGGACGAGATGGAGACCCGTGGCGACCTGAGACACTATGGTGAGGAATCCGTTGACGTCGTTCCGCTGGATGTGATCGACGGATGCGACGCTAACATCGTTGTGGAGCTCACCACCCTGGACATAGGCACCGGCCAGCCGGCAATAGACCACATATCGTACGCGCTCCAGTCTAAGATGCACGTGATCACAGCAAACAAAGGCCCTATCGCTTTCGCATACGACGAACTCGAATCGCTTGCCAAGTCGAGGAACGTGAAGCTGCGGTTCGAGGGGACGGTAATGGACGGGACGCCCATATTCAACCTATTTGAGAAGACCCTCCAGGGATGCGAGGTCATTCGGATCGAGGGCATACTCAACAGCACGTCGAACTACGTCCTGACAGAGATGTCCAGGGGACGGAGCCTTGAAGATGCGGTCAATGAGGCACAGCGGAAGGGCATCGTGGAGGCCGATCCATCCCTCGACCTCGACGGATGGGACGCAGCTGCCAAGATAACAGCTCTTGCGAATGTACTAATGGGGGCGGGTAGCACGCCCGATCGAGTCGAGAGGCGCGGCGTCGGGGATATAAGCCCTGGCGACCTGGCAGCCGCTGCAAGTGAAGGTAAGAAGATCAAGCTCGTTGCCGTTGCAGAAAGGTCTGCGTCAGGGATCGTCATCCGAGTATCCCCTGAGAAGATAGACTGCACGAGCCCGTTCTGGTCAGTCGACGACACTTCGAGCGCGGTAACCTTGTCTACCGACCTCATGGGAGACATAACGATACTGGAGACCAACCCAACAATCACGCAGACAGCATACGCCGTTCTGTCTGATTTGCTGTTGATCGTCGAATGGATGAGATGCAACCAGCTATGACCAACGATCACATCACTTCAAGGCTGAACTCCGGCGTATCAAAATAGAACCCCGACCTTGAACGGTTGTCGTACTCCGCAGTCAGTATGGTGAGGTGCCCTGCCTCCTCGCCAACCAACCAGCTGAACACCTTCTGGGCATTGGACCCTGTCACCTCGGCTCCAGCCTTGCGGTAGTAGTCTATGGACCGCTTCTCTACGTCCATGGCAAGTTTGATGGCCTCCAACTCACCGGCCTTCGAATCCATCTCCGGCCCTCCTCCGGCTTCGCCTTTGAACACCTCACGATTAGCTGAAGAACTCGAGCCGGGCTTCACTGACGAGGGCGATATCCAGTCACCACCGCCCTCTATTCTTGTAAGCTCCTCTCTCAGCACCTCGATGTGTCTGCGCTCCTGCCGTGCGAGCGAAATGAACATGCTCTTGGTGTTCGGGTGTTTCACCCACTTCGACATCTTCTGAAAGTAATCCTCACCGTAGACTTCCATCTGGATAGCGTTGCGGAGGATATCGATATGTTCGTTTTGGGCAGACACCATACAAGGGTCCTCATTGACGTGAGCACTCTATCCTGATTTATCGTTTTCCGCGAAAAAGACAATTAGGGGCAACTTCTTTCCGCAGCGCTGTGCTAACAATCATGCGAAACGAGGTCGACCCATGTTCACGAGGTGTCCAGGCGCGAATTCAATCCTTGAACCGCTCCCAGAGCCAGTCACCTGTCCCCACTGTGGGATGGAGGTCGAGATATTCACGACCGAAATGAAGCTCAAATGCTACCACTGCGGGGAGATGATAGTAAGAGCGAAGCGGCTGAGCTGCTTCGACTGGTGCAAATACGCCGACAAATGTGCGAAGGAGCTTGGCATAGACCTCGGGAAGGGCTGCACGATGCAATGACAAGCGTCCTCGAGACCTGTCCGCACGTTCATCTCGCTCAGAAGCGCCGTCACTGTGCCGTCAATCCACCATCGACCGACAGTGCCGCCCCGGTTATGAACGACGCCTCGTCCGAAGCGAGGAAGAGGACAGCCTTCGCAACCTCCTCTGGCTGGCCAATCCTGCCGATGGGATGGTCCATGTGCATCTGTCGCTCGTAGCCCACCTTGTCAGAGGCCTTGGCGACCTCCTGAGCCACCATCGGGGTGTCGATCACGCCAGGGTTGACGCAGTTGACACGTATGTTGTCCTTGGCGTAATCCAGGGCCATTGCCTTCGTCATTATTGTGACGCCGCCCTTCGAGGCGCAGTACGCCGCACAGGCACGGTTTCCCACTAATCCCGCGTCAGAGGAGTTGTTGATTATCACCCCACTGCCCTGACGCTTCATATGAGACACCGCGTGCTTAGAGACCAGGAACGTGCCCTTGAGGTTGATGTCGATGACATGGTCCCACTCCGCCTCGCTCGTGGCCTCTGCGACCTTCTCCAGATACACGCCAGCGTTGTTGAATACGATGTCTATCCTTCCGAACCGGTCCACTGTTTCCTGCACCATCTTCTTAGCGTCGGCATCCATGGACACGTCCCCGCGAATGAACAGGACATCGCCCTTTGAGCCCAGCTTCCGCCCTGCCTCCGCCCCCTTCTCCTCGGACCTGCCGGATATAGCCACCTTAGCACCTTCCCTCAGGAAGAGTTCGGCAGTGGCATAGCCCATGCCTTCCGTCCCCCCGGTTATCAGCGCCACCTTGCCCTTCAGCTTCATCAGAATCGACCAAACCCTAATCGACGTCGTGACGAAATAACTTGTGACGCTCAGAAGGTCCGAACGCAGATACGATGTGGTCATTCGACGGACGCCATAGGCAGAGCCACTCTGAAAACGCTCCCCTTCGAGTGGTCGCCAGGGACTCTGTCCTCTACCCAGACCATTCCGTGGTAGGCTTCCACTATGGTCCGTACCATTGACAGGCCCAGGCCCAGCGCAGGTGGCCCCGAGTCTCCGCCGCTGAGTCGGCCGAACACGATGTTCTTCTTCGAGTCGGGAATGCCTATTCCGTTATCTGCGATCGAGACGCACCAGTACCGTCTGTAATCCACGAAGAACTCACCCACGCTCAGGTCGACAGATATGCTCTCGTGTGGATCGTACTGGACGGCATTCGCCATTATGTTGGAGAATATCTCGTTCACGAGCTCGTTCCCGGACACGAAGTAACGCTGCTTGCCAAGGTCAAGATTGAATCTGACCTCCTTCCCGTTGGCTTCCCTCGTGACCTCGACGATGCTCTCCCTTAGCACCTCGCCAAGGTCGACGGGGCCGAGGTTCTTTCCGCCCTCCTCCTCGATCAGGGTCAACCGGTCTGCGCGCTGTATAAGCTCGCTGATGGCCCATGCTGCCCTGGTCGCTCTTTCGAGGTAATCGACCGCTCTTCCGGGGTCCACATCCGTGGACAGGGCCATGTGAAGATAGCTGGTTACCGCCTGGTTGTAATTGTTGATATCGTGAGCGATTATGTCGCTGAGGAACCGGGTCCTTTGGGCGATCTCGACCTGTTTCTGATACATCTTCGCGTTCTCGATGGCAACACCAGCGAGCTCGGCGAAGACCCTGAGTGCCTCAATGATGTCCGGTTCCATCACCTTGCGAGATTCAGGCTCCTCTATCTCGATGAACCCTTTCAGACCACCCTCGCGCTCAGTGAATACTATCTTGAGATAATCCAGCTCGTGCCAGCTGGCGGCGTCGGTCCGCGGTTTGGTGATGGCTTTCACGTCGAAGTACAGTGGTTCGTCAGACTTGATGAAATCCTCTGGGCCGGGTCTCACGAAATACACGTTGTCAGCCACCTTGTACTTCGCGTCCATGTCCCTGCCTGCGCCTTCCTGGCTGTAGGTGATGGACTTGATCTGATCCGCCCGCTCGCCCTCGTACCCGTACGAAGCGCGCACGCGAAACATCTGCTCGTTCTCGTCGAGGACGCATATCACCAAGGCCTTGACGGAGAAGAGCTCGGCGATCGTTGTCGCAATCTTCTGCAGAACTGAGTCGAGGCTTTCGACAGACATTATGTCGCTGAGAACGCTGAGCATCTCGCCTGAGAATCTGATTGGGCCCTGCGATTTGCCGGCATCTCTCTTCTGCTTTGACGCTCTCTGCTTGTTCTGCACCGTGCATCCCCTGGACATCTGTTCGATGCTACATTTGAGAAATACTCCGGCCTATTAGAACTTATGGCGAAAAGAGGGGGTGTGCTCTTCAATGACATCTGAACCATGCCGGACGCGAGAGACGGGCTCACCTGAGCGACCCCACTCGCAAACAACCTATATACGATGATGTGGATTCGAAACGTGGGGTCTAAAATGTCCGAGGAAACAGATGTCGGCATCGTCATGCAGTTCTTCGCAAAGCCTTCTGTGGCGGCCATAGAGATCACATCAGGAGCAATAGCGGTAGGAGACACAGTACGCTTCAAGGGGGCCACTACGGATTTCGAACAGAAGGTCGAATCCATGGAGATAGACCGAAATCCTGTTCCGAACGCCGCTGCGGGACAGGCTGTCGGCATCAAGGTGAAGGAGCGCGTTCGTCCAAACGACCGAGTGCTGAAACTGGCGCCGTAGCTGTTCGCCAACAGAAGGTCTGGGTCCGATGAAGCCCTCAATCATAGTGCACGGTGGCGCCTGGGACATCCCAGACAATCTCGTGGAGCCGCACGAGAAAGGGTGCGAATCGGCTGCTGCGACGGGCTATGACATACTTATTGCAGGCGGGTCTGCCGTGGACGCGGTCGTTGAAGCAGTCGCCGTGATGGAGGACGATCCGGTCTTCGACGCGGGTGTGGGATCAGTCCTGAACCAATTAGGCCAGGTCGAGCTCGACGCAATCGTCATGGAAGGCAGTTCGTTGAGGTCTGGGGCGGTCGCAGCGATACAGTTCGTCCGTAACCCCGTTCGCATAGCGAGAAGCATCATGGAGGACACCGAACACTCGATGCTGGTTGGTGCTGGCGCACTAGACTATGCCACAAGGGGCGGCTTCAGGAGATGTTCTGTGGAGGACCTCCTGGTCGGCAGGGAACTCGAGGATTACAGGGAGTTCATGCGCACCGGCGTGATGCGTACGAAGACGCATTTTGCGGGCAGGGGAGACACCGTCGGCGCATGCGCGGTCGACAGAATGGGACATGTTGCGGCCGCCACATCGACCGGAGGCATCCCGCGGAAACCTGCAGGCAGGGTGGGCGATTCTCCGCTGGTTGGCAGCGGGGCGTATGCCGACGACCAGGTCGGTGCGGCCTCTGCCACTGGCTGGGGCGAGCAGATAATGGCGGTCGTGATGTCGAAGACGACGGTAGACATCAACCGGACGAAGTCGGATCCGGGAAAGGCCTGCGAAGAAGCGGTATCCGTCCTCAGGAAGAGGGTACACGGGTTCGGAGGGGTGATAATGGTCGATATCCACGGAAATGTGGGCTACAGTCACAACACGCCGAAGATGGCCTTCGCGTATGTCGAAGGACCCTCTGGTAAGAGACGAACGCAAACAACGATGTGAGCCAAGAGCCGGTCACTCAGAGGCGCTCAGCCCAGCATCTGCTTCTCTGCGTGGCCCGAACAGCTCGAGTTCGAGTTCCTTCTGCATCATTCGATGATCATCTGACGAGATTCTCAACATCTTTCGAAGGGTCTTCAGTATATCGGCCTCTGAACCCTCGAGTTGGCCATCGGAAAGGGCGATCTCCAGGACGTTCCTGTAGATCCTCCGGAACTCCATATGGTCCTCGGCCAGTTTCTTCAGTATCTCGCACTCGAGCGAGCGATGTTTCTCATCGGTTATCTTCAGAGTCTCCCTGAGCTGGTCAATCAGATACCTCTCGGTGGCGGTGACCTTTCCGTCCCTCCAGGCAGTGGACAACGCCCTCCTGTACGCCTCTGTGGCCTCATCATTGACTTTGATGGCCGCTATCCGACGTTCCTCGATACCCTCCAGAGACATCATGTCGAGACAACCATTGGTCACCGCCTCGGTGACGATGTCACAGAAGGTGATATGGGCAGAGGTCGCCTCGTCGATTTTGTCGATGCGCATCTCCACGACATTATCTTGGAGCCTTACTGGGACAATGATTGCGCTCAGTGCCTCGCGCATCTCCTCGACATTGGCATAACCCCGCGAACTCAGGTAATACCCGTTCATCCGCTGTTTCATGCCCGTTATGTGCGCCTTCCTCTGGACGACCAGGTCATCGGAGATGAGGTCTTTCAGGTACTGCGGCAGGTGCTTCCTCTTGATTCCAGTCCTGTTCGATATCGATTCCTGGGTCAGCTCCGAAGGGAGTTCGTACCTGTCCGCGACGTAGTTGAAATCTGACAGAAAGAGGAGTATTCTGTCCTTACTTGTGACAGATGAGATCTCTTCAATACCCACGAGTTAGTGGATGATTATTGGAGTATATGCATATTTGGAATAAAGGGGGACGGAAATCAAGCCTCTGAAAAGGATTAAGACGAGTACGGATGATATTGGCGACGACGATGATCCAACGCAAGGCAGTCCTGTTCCTATTCATCATAATAATGGCGATCTTCGCAGTGATAGGCTTAATCTTCGCCTTGACGGGATGATGAGATAGATGGCATATGGAAAGAACATCGCGTACGCGATGTGTTAAACATATTGACGAATAAATATTTCGCAATATATATTGTTACATATATAGACACATATATATCTTTTACAATGCATGAACATTGCTGGACTAGTCTTCAATACATGCATAATGTTGCTGTGAAAGTGGCCCATTATTAACCACATTATGATTTATATATAAATATCAAAATGCGTTTCGAGAGTATCAGCAAAATCATGATATACACCCCCAGCATAGGGGATAATCGATCGCAATGCTCGAAATGAAGCTAGCCCCGGAGAGTTCTTCCCCCATAGACCCAGGACTAGCTGGAGCGGGCGATTAAGCATCTAGCATAACCTGCACAAAGATGCGGAAGATGCTAGAGCTTCGCTTTTGAGGAGGTGTAAAACAATGAGTCCAAACAGAATCTGGAGTACAGTCAAATATGTACGATTGGAGAAGACGCTCCTGGCAGTCCCGAGAAGACAGAGGGCCGCTTTGAGATCGTTCGCGAATGGCAGATGGACGGAGTAACTCCCCAAGCCACAGAGGGGGTTGCAAGGAACTGCTAGTCATTCGACCGACTAATCGGGGCTGTCGCTCCGACTCAAACCATTTCGAATTTCATCTTTTCTATTCACACTTACGGATACAATCAAGAAATGGGCATCGAGGCTGTGTGCAGCCCTCGTAACGTCCCACTTAACCCTCTCGATGTGATGGTAATATATATTAGTGCAATACGATACAGGAGTGGTGGGATACCTTGGTCAAAGCCTACTGTGTTAAGTGCAAGAAGTCTGTCGAGATGAAAGACGCTAAGAAGGTAAAGCTGAAGAACGGAAAGCCAGCTACGAAGGGCACATGCCCCAAGTGTGGCACGAAGGTCTTCCGGATCGGTGGATAAGCGAAACGCCTTTCAAAAACCCCGTGTTTGAAACCCCGCCACTGACGAGAGACGCATGAGGATGGCGGGTCATTCAAACACCAGGCTGCCGGTCATTCAAAAGCCGCGCGCCTCTTTCTGCAAGGACATCCAGGGAGCGCAAGCTCCGTCTAATTGTCGGATAAGCGACCAGATTCTTCCTGGCCATCTCCTTGAGTAGTGAGGGTTGGTCCTTCGCGAACGCGCTCACGACAATTGGTGTCGTGCTGGAAGCGGCCCTCCTCGCCGCAATACCTATCAGTTCCGAAGTCACATTCGGAGGTTGGAGCTCCAAAGACATCATAATCGAATCAACGCCTGGGTCAGACTGTAGGACTCCCAATGCATCGTCGTACATCTCATCGGTTACTCCAGCCGTCAGGTCGACAGGGTTCTGAGGGGATGTGAAGGAGGGAACGATACTCTTCAGAGACCTTATCGTCTCTTCAGATAGCTCTGCCATCCGCAGAGACGGGCAGTCACTGGACTCAGTGATGTCCGCACCTATGACGCCGAACCCCCCAGCGCTGGCTATGATGCAGACCCTGCCACCGTGCGTGTGGCCGATGACGGAGAGTGCGCGCGACATGTCAACGAGTGATTCCTCATCTGAAGCACGGGAGACTATGGCTTGATGCAGGACTCCATCGACCACCTGGTCTGAAGACGAGGAGATAGCGCCAGTATGTGACCTCGCAGCCCTATGCCCGGCAGGCGTTCTCCCAGACTTGAGCAGGACCACGGGTTTCTCCATCGACACTCTGCGCGAGACCTCGATGAATCGTCTGCCGTCAGAGAACGATTCAAGATAGAGCGCGATAGAATTCGTATCATCGTCGTCAGCGAAATACTCCATGAGCTCGAGTTCGTCGATGTCGCACTTGTTACCCACACAGACACAGGCCGAAACCCCCATGCCAGATGCTTCTGCTTTTTCCATGAACGATACTGCAACAGCGCCGCTCTGGGAGATCAGGGCTACCGTTCCTGGGCCAGGTCGGCTGCTCCTCTCGGAGGAGATGAACAGCGTATCCAAAGAAGACGATGGGACGAACAAACCCATCGTGTTGGGACCCAGGATGCGAGTGGACGTCCCGCTCACTGCCTTCAGCAGCTCCTCTTCGCGCTTTCGGCCCTCCTCACCACTCTCCCCAAAGCCAGAGGCGCTTACGACGACTGCACGGACGCCTTTGGAAACGCATCCCCGAACGGCCTCGACGCTCGCTCCAGCAGGTAACGCAACAATCGCAAGGTCGACATGGCCAGGAATCTCCTCCACCGACCCGCGGCACTTGACTCCCATTATCTCCGCCTCGTTGGGGTTCACAGGGTACACTCTGCGGTCACCCTTCATGAGATTCCTCATGACTTCGTTGCCGATCTTTCCAGGCCTGGCAGAGGCGCCTATCACAGCGACCGATGATGGCTTGAAGAGGGCGTTCAGACCATTGCTCATATGACGCATCATTGTGTTAGCCCATCATTATTCTATTCTCCCGTCGTGAGCAGCCAGCCCTGAGAGTGCACGGACCGCAGACATGTATCGAAGCCGGGAATGTTCAAATATCGTTAGGGTCATTCACACCGTTGCTCGCGTAGGGGGTTGGGGAGACTATGGAACTAAGGGATATTGTGAGCGGTTCCCGTCCAGTCAGGATACCGTCGGATGCCACAGTCGCAGATGCGTTGGTGGCGATGGCGGAGAGCAAGACGGACTTCGTGATCGTGGACAGGACGGGAATCGATGATGCGTACGGGATAATCTTCCGCTGGGACATCGTTGTCGGGCCGATAGCGGACGGGGAGACCCTGTCGGAGCTGCCAGCGCTTTCGTGCGCGCGCAAACCGGTCGTCGTGATGCACAACCTGGACCTGGATGTCCAGTGGGTCGCAAAGAAGATGGCGAATGAGAATGTCTCCAAGATAATGGTCTTCGAAGGGGAGCATTTCCTCGGGTCGGTGTCCGACATTGACGTGCTGAAGGCGGTAGCCCTTGTTGGGTCAGACAACGGCAAGAAGGGGGGAGACTGATGGAAATCCGCGGACTGACGCTCAGGGATGTCGTCAAGACCTTCGAGCTTCCAACCATATCCCCGGAAGCCTCCGTGCTCGACGCGGTCAACAAGATGCTTGAGGCGAACTGCTACACGATACTCGTGCCAAGGTCTAGCAAGAACGACGCCTACGGCATACTGACCAAGAGAGACATCATCTCCAAGGTGATCGCTGAGGGTAAGGATCCAGCGAAGGTCAATGTCAAGGAGTTCATGTCGAAACCTCTCGTCCTGCTCACCAACCTATCGCTCGACCTCCGCTGGGTCGCGAAGGCAATGGCCAATTCGAGGGTCTCGACCATCGCCGTGTTCGAGAAGGGCGATTTCTATGGATACGTGACCGAGTCTTGCGTCGTGGACGGAATATATCACGCGATGAGACGCGCCAAGATAGAGGAAGGCGTCGAGTTCGTGTCGTGCTGATCTGACATCGACCAGATGTGGGATGTGGGGACATGGAAGGAAGCAGCCAAGTCACGGAAGGTAAGAAACGCGTGGCCGCGTATCTGTGTGGGTGCCGGGGCGCCATCTCGAAGCACATAGACCTTGATTCCATCGCGAAGGAGCTCGCTAGCGACCCGGCCATAGTCACCGTCGCAGTACATGACGCACTTTGCTCCAGGGACGGCCAGAAGTTCCTGAAGGAGGAGCGAGCGTCGAAGGACTTCGACAGGGTTGCAGTCGCGGCATGCTCTCCCAACATACAAGGGCTGATCATCAGCCGCTCGTTGGAAGAGGAGGGCATGAACCGGTACTTGTTCGAACAGGTCAATATACGGGAACAATGCGCGTGGTCGCACAAAGACCGGGACCAGGCGACCGACAAGGCGGGCAGGCTGATCCGTGGGGCGATAGCGAGGGCCATGGAACTCGAACCGCTGGATGACATAGAGGTGCCTATCCTTCCTTCGGCGCTCGTCATAGGAGGAGGGGTCACTGGCATGCAGGCCGCCCTGGACATCGCCAGCGAGGGCTACAAGGTGTACCTGGTGGAGAGGTCCGACGAGCTAGGGGGCCGCGCGTACAAGCTGAGCATGACATTCCCCACGCACAATTGCGGCATATGCTGCATGCAGTACTGCAAGGAGTGTGTCTTCACCCCGAAGATCGAAGACGTCCACCAGAACGAGAACATAGAGGTCCTCCTGAGTTCGGAGATCGATGATATCACGGGCGGTTTCGGCAGGAGGCACGTGAAGGTCAAAACGCCAGACGGGACGAAGGAGTTCGATGTCGGCACTGTAATCGTCGCCACGGGCACCAAGATATTCGACCCCAGCAGGATACCAGAGCTCAGATACGAGAACAAGGACGTCATCACGACAGTGGAGCTCGAACAGCTGATTGTCGAACAGCGTGAGAAGGAGGGAGGCCTCAAGCGACCCTCCGACGGCAAGGTCCCGAAGACCATCAACTTTATCCAATGCGTCGGCTCGAGGGACAAGGTTAAGGGCAACCTGCATTGCTCGCTTGTGTGCTGCACGTACGCCATCGGTCAGGCACGGGAAATCAAGAAGGTGCTTCCCGAGGCGGACATATACATCCATTACATAGACCTGAGGGGACCGTACCGAGGTTTCGAGGAGTTCTACGACCATGCCAAAGAAGAGGGTATCAACTTCGTCCGCGGGAGGGTCTCCGAAGTCGTCGAGGACCGGGGGCAGTTGTTCATCAGAGCGCTGGACACGGATTCCGGCGACCTCCTGAACATCAAATCGGACCTCGTCGTGCTCGCGGTCGGACAGGAACCAGCGGATGGCAGCGACGCGATATCGAAGATGCTCCACATACAGACGGACATCGACCGTTTCATGAAGGACATCAACCCGATGTTCCCGTCAGAGTTCAGAAGGGGCGTCTACGTCGCGGGGACAGCACAGGGGCCAAAGGGGATCAGATACTCGATTGAGGACGCGAAGGCATCCGCAGCAAGTGCCTTAGACCTCATGCAGAAGGGAAAGGTACTGTTCCCAAGGATCGTGGCGTTCGTCGACGAGGAGCGCTGCCGCGGATGTGGCAGATGCAGGGACGCCTGCGAGTACGAGGCAATCACCCTATTCGAGGACAAGGAGAAGGGCGTCACGGTGTCCAAGGTGGACGAAATCATCTGCGAGGGGTGCGGCGCCTGCGCCGCAGCATGCTGCAACAAGGCGATTACCATCAACACATTCAAACGCGAGCAGGTGGAGGCGCAGATCAGAGCGCTGCTGCAGGGGGCTGAAGTCGATGGTTGAGGGCAAAGGAGACGCGTTCGAGCCAGAGATCATCGCGTTCACCTGCACTTGGTGCGGTTACCCATCGGCGAACCTCGCGGGTGTCAACAAGATAGAGTATCCTCCGAACGTGAAGATAATCAGGGTCATGTGCAGCGGCAGCGTCGAGTCAGGTGTCATAATGGACGCCTTCGAGCACGGCGCCCACGGCGTCATCATCATCGGATGCCTGATGGACAACTGCCATTATGTATCGGGCAACAAGAAGGCCGAGGAGAGAGTCGAGGCGCTGAAGGAGCTGTTCGACATAATGGGACTGGACTCCAGAAGGCTGAGAACCGAGTGGATAAACGCTTCGGAAAGGACGAAGTTCGCAAAGGCGGTCAACGAGTTCGTGGAAGAGGTCAGGTCTTTGGGACCGCTGCCTCAGATGAGGGAGATCAAAGCGGCCGAACCGAGGACGGCTGAGCAGACGAAGGAGGAGGTCAAACAGATAATCGAGGACACGGGCGCCTTCGACTGCGTGGAATGCGGCAAGTGCACCACGGTCTGCCCGATCGCCACCTTAGACTCCAACTTCGCGCCGAGGACCATAGTCCTGCGGGCGATGGAGGGCATCGTCGAGGACATCGCGACCGACCGAGACATATGGACTTGTTTCGCGTGCGAACAGTGCAACGCGATGTGCCCCTACAAGGTGGACTACTCGGGATTCATCCGTGGCATGAGGGAGGAGGCTGTCAAGTACGGTGCCGCGCCTCTCTGCTCCCAAGGAGGGTTGATCCACTCCGTGCAGCGCATAATGGCGAACGCCGATCTCAAGCAGAAGCGTCTGGCATGGGTGAAGGACGACCTCAAGGTGGCGGACCAGGGTGATGTCTTCTACTTCGTCGGCTGCCTCCCGCAATACGACGCGATATTCAAGGACCGGGAGCTGAGGTTGCAGGACATCTGCGAGAGTGCGGTCCGTATAATGAACAAGGCAGGGATAACCCCCGTCGTCAGCAACGACGAGAAATGCTGCGGACACGACCTCAACTGGACGGGCAACGAGAGCGACTTCGAGAAGCTCATGGAGTACAATGTCGATCTGATCAAGAAGTCGGGGGCGAAGAAGGTGGTGTTCACCTGCCCCGAATGCTACAGAACTTTCAACTCGGACTATCAGGACCTTATGGATGACATCGGGTTCGAGCTCGTCCACATATCGGATTTCGTGAAGCAGCTGATTGACTCCGGGGACATAAGCGTGGACGATTTCACAAAAGCACCGTACAAGTTCGCGTATCACGATAGCTGCCGGCTCGGCCGGCACTCCGGGGTCTACGACAGCCCGAGGGAGCTCGCGGAGGCGTTCTCAGGCGACAACTACATCGAGATGGAGAGGACGAAGGACAAAGCTGTCTGCTGCGGAGTGAGTGCATGGTCGAACTGCAACGCACAGGCCAAGAGGATGCAGATAGACCGCATCCAGGAGGCGAAGAGACTCGGCGCCGACAGGCTGCTCATGTTCTGTCCCAAGTGTCAGGTCCACTTCGACTGCGCGGTGAGGGATGAGGTACCAGTAGACAGGGCGGAAGTCGATGTGCGGATCGAGGACTTCACCGTGGCGATGGCGAGATTGCTCTCTCTCATGGAAGAGCCGAAGAAGGAGTCTGCCGCAACAAAAGAATAGACCGGTTCGGCTGCACGTACATCACGGAGCGTCACAGAACCCGTTTCCTGAATCACTTAGCAGTTCTCTTGCTCGCCGACCGGTCGAACACGACCTCGCCCGCGAGGACCGTCTTGAGCACACTCACCGAGTCAAGCACCGCCTCGTTCTTGAAAGGGTCATCGGACAGGACCACGAAGTCCGCCACCTTGCCAACCGCGATCGTCCCCTTCGAGTGTTCCTCGAATGATGCGAACGCCGCCTCCCGGGTGTAGCCATGGAACGCCTCTTCTACAGTCAGACGCTGACACGGATAGATCGCGTTAACGGCTGATCTTATTCCATACAGAGGCGAGAACGGCATGCAGTCGGACCCGAAGACAAGCTTCACCTTTGCGCCGAGGATGTCCTTGAAAGGGTTGTTCCTGCAGGCCCTCTCCGGTCCGAGCCGCTCCACATACATCCCGTCGATGCCGCTCCACTCACCGACGAAGTTGGGCTGCATGGATGCGATCACCTTGTGCTTCCTCATCCTGTCGATGTGGTCCGGCCTCGGGAGCTCCAGATGTTCTATCCGGTGCCGGTGGTCTTTGCGGCTGTTGCGGTCGAGGGCGTGCTCAACCGAAGACAGTGCGGCTTCGATGCCTTCATCGCCTATCGCATGTATGACGAGCTGTATCCCCGCGTCGTTGGCGATCCGTGCCATCTCGTCCAAATCACCTCTCTCGTGGATGAACATCCCCTTGTTCCCGGGGTCATCAGCGAACGGCTCCCCGAGGGCAGCCGTTCTCGCGCCCAAGGCACCATCGCAGAATATCTTGACGCCTCCCAACTTGAGCCATTCGGAGCCCATGCCGCTGGTCACGCCGATAGAGGTCAATGAATCGAGGCTGGCAGAAGGTGTGTTGTACCAGATGCGGATCTTCAGTTTGTTCTTCTCCTCGGCCTCTCGGAACACGTTGAGGTCGCCCTGCGCGCCGTTGTCCTGCACTGATGTGACACCGAGCGAGTGCGCTTTGCGAATGGCGTGGCGCAGACCTCTCATCTTCTTCTGACGGTTCGAAGCGGTCGCCGCTCTCAGGACGGACACGCCTGCTTCTGTGACAACTCCGGTGAGCTCACCCGAGGTAGTGACCACCGCGCCCGACGTTTCCTTCGTTATCCCCGCAGCGTCTATCCCCTTCGAGTTGACAGAGGACAAATGACCGCATATCCTGTGGGCCACGACCGGGTGTTTAGGACAGTGTTCGTCTATGTCCTTACGCGTGAGAAAGCCGCCCTCCGACCAGTTGCTGTCCCTGTAGTTCGCGCCGATGACCCACTCTCTCTCGGGCGTTCGACCTGCGGCGGCCTTCAGGAGGGACAGTGCCTCAGCCTTAGACTTCGTGTTGAAGAGATCGACGCTCAGAGCATCGACTCCCATCTGCAGGAAATGTGTATGACTGTCGATGAAGCCGGGAACGACCGTCTTCCCACCCAAGTCGAGCTTGTCTGCGCCCCTCGGGGCGGACCTCCGCATCTCAGCGTCTGACCCGACGGCGATTATCTCGCCATCCGAGACCGCAATGGCGCGTACGGTCTTCTTGTCTGGCTCGAATGTCATGACCCTGCCGTTGTAGAACACCGTGTCGGCGCATCTCGCATCCATCTGCATCATCATCGGATGTGATGCGCGTTCGTACATATTACTCTTGAGAGTGGCCCGGGCAATGCGCTGTTCCGAAGAGAAGGCTCAGCGGCTGAGGATGCTGTCGACGAGGGTCAAGAAGGCCTGTTCGACGTTGAATCCCGTCCTTGCGGACGTGTACATAGCTTTGCCGTCGCTCTTCTTCGCAAACAGCTGCATATCGTCGAGCGTCACCCTCGTCTCGTCCTTGAGGTCGCACTTGTTTCCGAGGAAGACTGTCGGTATCTGTCCCGTTGTCGCGGTCATAGCCTTCGTCCAATATCGGAGCTCGTTCAGGCTCTCCTTGCTCGTGACGTCACACACGGCTATCGAGCCCTGGGCGCCGTAGAAGTAAGCTTCGCGGAGGACCTCTCTGAAACTCGGCTGGCCCATGATGTCCCATATCAGTAGGGTCACGTCCTCCATCTCTCCAGACTTGGGGTTCTTTACCTGGACGTCCTTCTTGGTCACCTTCGTGCCGATGGTGGCGATGTACTTGTCATCGAAGACATCCAAGACGTATCTTCTGATGAGGCTTGTCTTTCCAACGCCGACGTCACCGACTAGACATATCTTCAATTTTCTGGAATCGTCCATGTCCGCCAAGTTACCCCACATCCGTAATTTCTACCTCTATGTATGCGCTGTGAATCTTAAAAAAGGTTTTCACATCTATTGACAGAATCACCCGATCGGACGAATGAGATGACATGTCGTTGTCGCACGACGGAGAGAATATCAATTTGCGGAAACGAATGAAAAGACTATTATTATACAAATGCATTAACATAATCAAGGATGCATCAAAAAACAGCTGCTCATCGATTGCTTAAACGCCATCCGATGATATGATGCATCGCTGTAACCTTGCGCCGAGATAGGCTAGCGAAGTCGTTAAGTAACGCAACAGGAGGAAAAACCAAATGTCTTGCGGAAAGTGTGGCAAGAAGTCCAAGAAGAAGGCAGTCAAGAAGAAGGCAGCCAAGAAGCCAGCTGCCAAGAAGCCTGCCAAGAAGAAAGCCACCAAGAAAAAGAAGAAGAAGTAAACTGTCCTTGTCGCGACTCCGGTCGGTTGACACGGACGGTTACAATGAGGTACCCCCAAGAAGTCGAGATCAATCAAAGCCTGAAATGATGCGTCATCGATTGAGTGAAACCCACGTGCAAGGCGTGAGGGTTTTTCAACTCGGTGTGCAGACCTCGGCGGCTCGGGAACCTCCGCAAACTCTTTTCTTCTCTCTTTCTCACGATTTCAGAGTTCTAAGGGCACTTGGCCCGTCGCACATGTGTCGTCCCGCGAACGGCGACCACAACGACGACTCCTATGGTCTGGCGATATATATCCCGTCGACGAACGATGGCATGCACAGCATCAAGGACGACTACGCTAAGGTGCCCTTCGCGGCGGAGACGAGCTGGCTGGACTTCGCGACCGCCTTCTCCAACTGGGAAGGACACACTTGGGGAATCGAATAGACACGCCACGACCTACTGCAGTCGAGAGCGGCAAACCACTTCCCAAACACCTTTCTGCCTTTATTCTGATTTCCTGGGGAGTATCCAACGACGTGTGCCAAACGGTTATGGAAACCATGTTATCCCTGAGATTCATTGGCGGCCCGAATGACAGAGACGAGTAGGAACAGGCGCCTACTGTTCGTGATAAGCTATCACCATGCATGCAACGACGGTGCCCTCATCGCCCTGGTAGCGCTGCTTCCGATACTCGCCGATGAGATGAACCTGTCCTACACAGAGATCGGGATACTCGGGCTCGGTCTGATGATCACAGTCGTCGTTCAGCTGTTCGTTGGGAGGATAACGGACCGAGCATTCTCCAAATACCTCCTGGAGGTTGGCGCCCTTTTGATGGCAGTCTCGTTCGTGATGGTGCTGTTCGTTTCTGACTTCACCGGGCTGTTCATGGCGGTGATATCGATGAGGGTGGGCGCGAGCTTCTACCATCCTGTCGGGATAACTTGGATCACGAAGGAATACGCAGGGTCATACTTGGACACCGCTCTGGGAGTACAGAGTGGCATAGGCAACTTTGGCGTGATCGCCTCGCTCGCAACATCCGGCTTCCTCGGAGAGTCATTCGGCTGGAAGATGCCGTGCATCCTCTGGGCCGTGCTGAACATGGCGGCCGTCGTTCTCGGCGTCATGCTCATGGAGAAGGATGGCCCGAAGCATACCGATCAGCCCAAGCGGTTGCCTGTCGACATCAGGGAGACCTTGTCGAAGGTGAGCCGCTACGCTATGCCGCTCGCGGCAGGCGGTGCCCTTTATGGGGTGACGACATACTACGGTCCGATCAACCTCACGGCGACACATGGTTGGAGCGCTGGCATGGCGGACCTCATGTTCGCCGTGTGGCTCGCGGTCGGGACGATATCGTCGTATTACTTTGGCAGCATCAGCGCGCGTTTCGGGAGGAGGAAGGTGGTTACGATAGGCTATATCGGCTCCGTCTTCGGGCTCATGGCGCTCTTCCTCACCTCAGAGTGGTATCTGATTGCGCCGGCGCTGTTCATCTACGGTGGGGTGATGTTCCTCACCTACCCAGCACTCTTCGCCATGGTCAGCGATGTCACATCCAGCGATGAGAGGGGGACCGCCTTCGGCATGGTCTTCGCATTTCAGCTGGGTGGAGGATCGGCAGTCGTCTATCTGTGCGGGCTCATTGCAGACCACTACGACAACCCGTCGTACGCCTTTCCCGTCACGGCCGTGTTTGCCCTCGCGTCATTGGCACTGTTCGCATTCTCAAAGAACAATCACAAATAGGAGCGTAACCGAGCGGACGGTCATTCGCGCTTTGGGACGTCTTCTCGTCCGTAGCGCATCGATGGCGAAGGCTTGATATCCTTGGCATACGGAAGCCCTTCCCCTCCTCGCTTGAACTCGGAGACGACTGCACCGAAGCCAAGCATCTCCTGTCTCTTCCTCGCCCGGTACACGATGATCGCAATTACGACAGCGATGATGCCTGTGAGATAGACCATGTCGAATATGTTCGCTCCACCGATGCTCAGGAGGCCAATACCCTCATCCGGGGGATCAAAAGCCAGCACCTCGTTCAATCTGAAGACGTCCGCACCGACCAGCGTGCCTACGACGCCAGATACATACGCTAGTGGGGCGGCCTTCTCCATGCTCGTCCAGAATGTGGACATTGAGTAGAGACCCGCCGCCAACGCAGGGGCGAAGGCCCACGGTATCTCCGCCACGATACCCGTTCCTTCCTCAGCCTTCGTAACGAAATACGTGACGTAAGCGACGATGATTATCCCTATCACGCATTCAGCAAGGCCGACGCGGCGAGACCTGAGCAAGCGCCCGCAGATTATCAGCGGCACCAGCGCGCCCCCGATGCTTATTCCTATCCACCACCCGTTGTAAGGGAACAGAGGGATGGTTATCCATCCCAGGAATAGAGTCACGAGGATGATAGTGCTCGCCTCGGAACCCGTGAAACCGATTGTCTCGAGAACCCTGCTTATCGTGCTTATGTAGAGAAGGTAGACTATCAGTACGATTACGCCGACTACCACGATGATGATGAGGCTCAGCAACTCATCGGTCATTCCGCAAGTGTATCAAGCTGCAAAGGATAAATAACATTCATTCCTGTGTGGATTCATTCGCTGGCACCTTATTCGTGCACAGTGACACGCCACCGCGGCGGACTTTGGCAGCGGCAAGGGCGAACATCACTGAGACAGGGCGTTGCGGGCGGTGTTTGCGTGTGCATTATTAAACGTAGAAGCCATTCCACACCGCAGAACAGGGGTGTGCCACGTGACCAAACAGTTGATAACCGGGCTCGAGCCGGGACAGACGGCAGAATATGTCATACTATGTGGAGAGCCTGAGCGAGTATCGCGGATATCCGCCCTCGTCGAAGACCACAGGGAGGTAATCAGAGTTAGAGAGTACACGGTGCACGCCGGGAAGATAGACGGCACGCCAGTGACGGTTGCGTCGACGGGAATAGGCGGCCCGTCCACCGCGATACTCATCGAGGAGCTGGCGAACCTCGGGGCGCACACATTCATCAGGATAGGGACGAGCGGCGGCATGGCGGACGGGCTGGAGAAAGGTGACTTCGTGATTGCGACAGGGGCGATAAGAGCGGATGGAACAAGCCGCAGCTATGCGTGGCCTGAGTATCCCGCCCTGGCAGACTACGAAGTCGTCACTGCGCTCGTGGACAGCGCCACCAAGGCTGGAAAGAGGTTCGAAGTGGGCATCGGCCTTTCCGTGGACGGATTCTACAGCGAGAACAAGGTCCTCGCTGACGGCGAGATAGCCTCGATGTCACACTCAGCGTATATGCCGTCTTTCATGATGGACCGACTCGCGGATGCCAAGAAGATGAACGCGAAGAACATCGAGATGGAGAACGGGACGATATTCACCTTATGCTCGCTCTTTGGGCTCCGGGCGGGTGCTATATGCACGATCTCAGATGTCGTGCCATGGCATCCGACTGACTCGACACTCGATTTCGACCAGAACATGATGGATTGCATAAGAGTCGGCGTCGAGGCCATGCGCACCCTGATCTCCTGGGACAAATTAGCCGGCAAGGGAG
>DATKWQ010000014.1:0-32026 GCA_035529455.1 Thermoplasmata archaeon | reverse complement strand
GCTGCCCGCGGACAGCTCGCCCACCGCCTCGAATATCGATATGACATCCAGCCTGCGGTCCTTGTATTCGCCAGGCATCATCGGCCCGGCAGTCAGCATTATCGAAGGTACGTTCATCCTGCCGCATGCCATCAGCATGCCTGGCGTTATCTTGTCGCAATTGGTCACTCCGACCCAGCCATCTGCTTGGTGTGCCTCGACCATCGCCTCCACAGCGTCAGCGACTATCTCCCTCGATGGCAGGGAGTATCTCATGCCCGGGAGCCCCATCGCGATGCCGTCGCAGATTCCAGGAACGCCGAACTCGTAGGCCGCGCCTCCAGCATCCTCGATTCCTCTCTTGACCTCCATGGTGAGTCGGTCCATCAGCGTGTGCCCCGGCACGATCGTGGTGAACGAGTTCGCCACAGCGATGAGCGGCTTGTCGAAATCCTCGTCTTTCATGCCGGTCGCGCGCAACAGCCCCCTCGCGGCTGCCCTTGACGGCCCCTTCTTGAGTCCGTCACTCCTCATCGATGAATCGCCCTTGCTCATGCGCATTCCCCCAGTCGGAAATCGTCGTGGAGCGCCTTGATCGCCCCTGCGGCGTCGTGTTTCTTGATGATGAACGATATGTTCAGCTCGGACGACCCTTGGGCGATGGCGCGTATGTTGATATTGTTCTCAGCCAACGTCGCGAAGACGCGAGCCGCGACACCGGGCGTGCCCTTCATGCCAGCGCCGACGACGGCCACTATGCTAAGGCCAGCCTCTATCGAGACCTCCCTGACCTGTTTGGAGCCGAGCAACGACAGCTCCAGCGCGTTCTGCGCGCGGGAACCGTCGTCCTTCGGTATGGCGAGCGTGATGTTCTCCTCAGAGGAGCTCTGGGATATCAGCAGCACATCGACATCCTCGTCGGTGAGTATCTCCAGCACCCTCGCTGCCAATCTGGGCGTGCCGACCATGCTCGCCCCGCTGACGGTTATGAGGTCCACATCGTCGATGTTCGTAATCGCCTTGACGACATCCCCGTCCTTGACCGTCGCCTCCTTGACGATCAATGTCCCGCCCTCGTCCGGCTTGGTCAGGCTCTTGACTCTGAATGGAAGCTGGAACCTGGCGGCGCTCTCCAGCGCCTTCGGGTGGATGACCTGCGCACCGAAATGTGCGAGCTCCATCGCCTCGGAGAACGATATCCTGTCTATCATGCGGGCGTCCGGGGCGATCTTCGGGTTGGCTGTCATGAGTCCATCGACATCCTTCCATACCCATACCTCATCCGCGCGTATCGCTGCGCCAATTATAGAGGCCGTGAAATCCGAGCCGCCCCTGCCGAGGGTCGTGTGGGTGCCATCCTGCGTGGATGCTATGAACCCGCTCACGACTGGTATCACGCCCTTGTCGAGGAGCGGCTCCATGACCTGCCGAACCTCGAGTGTGGTGACGTTCATCAGCGGCTCCGCCCCTCCGAAGTGATCGTCAGTGACGATGCCCGCCTCTCCACCCGTGAGGGACTGCGCTTCCATGCCGAGATCCTCGAGCACCCCCTGCAGTATGGGCGCGGAGAACCGCTCGCCATAGCCTATGACCAGATCCTTAGATCTCGGGGTGAGCTCACCTATGTGGGCGATGCCGAGCAGTATGTTCATGAGGTCCTCGCACTTGGACTCTATCACCCGGACGGTCCTGTCCAGCGTCTCCTCGTTGGCTATAGCGACTTGGGCGCTGTCCACATGCCGCTTCCGGACGTCCTCGACGACGCGTTTGACGTGTTCCTTCTGCCCCTTGCCCGCCCTTGTGGCGGCATCGAGCAGTGAGTTGGTCACGTTGTACATCGCAGACGTGACGATGACGAGTTCGTGCCCTTCGGCCCTGAACTTGTCCACTATCCCGCCCACGCGTTTCATGCTCTCGCCATCGGCGACGCCCGCGCCGCCGAACTTCATGACCAACTTCATCGTGTCATCCCTCTGTTCCCGCCTGGTGCCTTCCCTATCGCGCGAAGTCCTTCCTTATCTCTATCAGGTCGCGCAGGACGGAGCTCGCAGTCTCTCTTCCCCCTGCGCCCTTCCCGACCAGCGTGATCTCCCCCGCCGGGTCGGTGTCGAACGTGATCGCGTTGAATGTGCCGGATACGTTCAGCGGATGGGTCAGCGGCACCTCCTCGGGAGCGACCTTGGCGCCGTCGCCCACATAGCCGATGAGCTTGAGGGCGTTCCGTTTCGAGGTCGCCGAGGCTATGTCCTCCATCGTCACCTCCGTGATGCCCTTGATGTCCACGTCGCGTATGGACATGCTCGTGCCCATGACGTAGTTGGACGTTATGACGAGCTTGCACGCGCTGTCGAATCCGCCGACATCGGCCGTCGGGTCCGCCTCCGCATATCCCAGCTTCTGTGCCTCGGCGAGCGCCTCCTTCATCTCGACGCCTTCTGCCGTCATCTTGGTTAGTATGTAGTTGCATGTGCCGTTCAGGATGCCGCGGATAGATCCTATGGTGCATCCTTCGAGGCATTTCTTGGCGAGGTCGAGCACCGGCGTTCCGCCCCCGACGGTTCCGCTGAACTTGAATATCACGTCGTTGTGGCCCGCCAGCTCCATGAGCGCAGGCATCGCGAGCGCCAGCGGTCCCTTGTTCACGCAGATGACGTGCCTGCCCTCTTTCATCGCGGTTCGCACATGTGTCAGACCAGGCTCGCCATGCGTGAGCTCGCTCGGTGTGGCCTCGACCACGACCTCGCATTCTACCTCCCGTATCACGTCCGCGGCCGACATCCCCTCTGTGTACACGTCCGCGCCGAACGCGCCCAGCGACCGTGATTCCTTCTTGGATCTGAGCGCCATCGGTATGTCCAGCCCTGAGGGGTCCACGGCCGCGCCCCTGCTGTCCACAGCGGCCACTATCCTCGGGCGGAGGCCGTAGTCCCGTGCCAGCTTGGTCGATTGAGAGTGTATGATGTCGGCGAAGCTCTGCGAGACGACGCCGAAGCCCACGAGCATTATCCTCATCAGTCTGCACCTCCGAGGACTCTCGAGAGCGCCTCCATGGTCGGTTCGATCGTCCTCGGCTTGACGCTCTGTGATATTGCCGTGTCGGGGTCCTTCAGGCCATGTCCAGTTGAGACGCAGACCACCACGGCCGACCGGTCGACAAGATCTTCCTCCAGGTCTTTCATGAACCCTGCGAGCGCGGCCGCACCGGCGGGCTCCGGGAATATGCCTTCGAGCCGTGCCATGAACCTCTGTGCCTCGAGTATCTCGTCGTCCGTCACCGTAGACGCCGAACCGCCGGACTCCCTTATCGCGCCGACGGTCTTCTTCCAGTTGGCCGGGTTTCCTATCCTGATGGCAGTCGCGACCGTCTCCGGCTTTTCGACAGGCACCAGCTCGGAACGGTTCTCGGAGAACATCGATGCGACGGGCGCAGCGCCCTCCGCCTGGATTCCTCTGATGAGCGGGCATCCGGATGTTAGGTCCATGGCGTCGTACTCCTTGAACCCCTTCCAGTAGGCCGCGGAGTTGCCCCCGTTGCCCACAGGTATGTACAGCCTCTCAGGGCTCACGCCGCCCAGTTGGTCGCACACCTCGTACGCCGCGGTCTTCTGCCCCTCTATCCTGAACGGGTTGACCGAGTTGAGGACGTACATGCCCATCTCGTCCGCGGCTCCCATGACCATGTCGAGCGCCTGGTCGAAGTTGCCCTTCACCGAGAGGACATCAGCCCCGTGCATCATCGCCTGGGCAAGTTTGCCAAGTGCCACCTTGCCCTCGGGTATGAGGACGACGCAGTCCAGGTCCGCCGCGGCCGCATACGCAGCGAGCGAGGCGGATGTGTTGCCGGTCGACGCGCATGTGACTACACTCATCCCGAGCTCGAGTGCCTTCGTAACGCCGACGGTCATGCCTCGGTCCTTGAACGAGCCCGTCGGGTTGGTGCCGTCGAACTTGATCCACAGGTTCTTGACGTCCAACTCCTCCTCCAGTCTCTTGCACCGTATGAGGGGCGTCCCGCCTTCTTGGAGCGATACTATACGAGAAGGGTCGTCGACAGGTATGGCCTCTCTGTACTTCCAGACGGAGAGTGCCCTCTCGGAGTAGCCGTTCTCCATCAGCTCCCCGGCGGCCTCAGCCTCGTCTATTCTCGCCTCGAGGAGGTTGCCGCACGAGGAGCAGGCATACGCCGGCTTCGATGGGTCGTGGCGGGCGCCACATTCTATACATCGTACCTCATAGGATACCATGGTCCCCTGTCCCCACGGGATTCGCGCCTGCTATGGTCCTGCGACATATAAGCCCTTCGCAGTCCTGGCATGTCTCTGGGCCAGTGGTGGCGGATGGCCTTCGCGGGGATGGTCGAGCCATCGGAGAGCGTCTTCTGCGTCGGGTTTATTACGAGGCCGTGTTATCTCCATAATCCAGGTGTGTCCAATATGAGATTCCAGAAGGCGGAGGTGTCCTCACCGGCAACGATCGCCAACTTCGGCCCGGGGTTCGACTCGTTCGGCCTGTGCCTCGCCTCCCCCATCGACAGGATATCCCTCGCCAAGGAGGACGGCGACGAGTTCGTGGTCAAGGTGGAAGGCGGATACAGCCTACCGGAGAAGCCGGAGGAGAACACGGCGTCATATGCGGCACTGAAGCTCGCTGAGAGGTGCGAGTGCGAGCATCGAGGGTTCTCGATGACCATCCAGAAGGGCATGAAGCCAGGGAGCGGCATCGGCAGCAGCGCGGCCTCCTCAGTCGGCGGCGCCGTCGCCATGGCCGCCCTGCTGGGGGTGAGGGACAAACGGCTCATACTCGAGGCGGCGGCGATGGGTGAGGAGCTCATATCCGGTTCGAGGCACTACGACAACGTCGCAGCGGCGCTGTACGGTGGATTCACGTTCGTCTCCGACCACGACAGTCGGACAATAGTAAGGATAGAGCCACCGGAGTTCGAGGTGGTCGTACTGCTCCCGGATATCGAGATCCGGACGGCGGACGCGAGAGAGATCATGCCGGATAGCGTCCCTGTGGCGGACGCGGTGGCCAACCTGTCCTGGGCTGCGGGTATGGTGCACTCTATGATGAAGAAGGACGTCGACGCCGTGGGCCATCACCTGAACGACAGGCTAGCCCTGCCATACAGACAGGGTCTGATCCCTGGCTACGCCGCAGTTCGTGAGAGCGCCCTGAACGCAGGCGCGTTGGCCGTGTCCATCGGAGGCTCCGGACCGGCCATCTTCGCGATTGCGCGCGAAGGGACTGAAAGGATCCAGCAGGCCATGGTCGAGGCACTCGTGAGTTCCTCTGGCCTGGAATCAGAATCGTTCGTGACGAGGCCCGGGACCGGCGCGAAGGTGCTGTCGGCCACTTGAGCGACTGTCTGTCGCAGAGGACCATCTTCTCAGAAGGCTATCCTCTCACCTGGCACTCTCGGAAACAGGGCTACATCCCTGACATGCTTCTGCCCGGTGAGATACCTGACCAACCTCTCGATGCCGAGTCCGCCGCCGACGGTGCTGGGTATGAGTCCCCGCCGCGCCATGTCGAGATAGGTCTTGTAGGAGTCCATGTCCGTCTTGCGCTCGGTCATCTTGCGGATGATCTCATCGTACTCCCACTCCCTCTCGCCCCCCGACAGAGCCTCGCCGAAGCCCTCAGGCCAGAAGACGTCGTAGTTGTGGTAGTATCCCCTCTGCTGCTTGTCCTCCCTGTCGTAGAACTCCCTCGGGAAGTTGGTCACCCAGAACGGGTCCCTCGCCTCGGCTGACGCTATGGCCTCGAACTGGTCACCGTACATCTTCCTCAGGTCCTCGGATTCGTAGACCTTCAGCGGCAGCGTGGGCATCTTGAGGTCCCTGCCGAGCGCCTTCAGGTCTCCCTCACACTCCTGTATTACGAATGAGAACACCTTGGATATCATCCCGTCGACCAGTTCCATGAAGTCATGCTTGGACTTCTCCTTCAGCTCGATGTCGACCTGGGTGAACTCGAAGAGATGCCTTCCGGTCTTGCCAAGGCGGCCCTCCTCGAGGCGCACGTTGGGGGACATGACATAGACTTTGTTGAAGCCCCCGTTCAGCAGCGAGAGCTGCTTGTGCAGTATCATGCTCTTGGTGAGATGCAGCCTCTGGCCGTAGTACTCCACGGAAGCGTCGAAGTGCGGGTGGTTGAGGGGGTCCGTCTCCGGGGACAGGATGACTGGCATGGCTTGCACCACCTCCCTCTCGTACATGTAATCGTGTATCGCCTTGAGGGCGGCGCTCTGTATCCTTAGTATATGGGTCATCTTTGCGTCCTTCAGACGCGAGACGGTGTCCTGCATGGTATTCCTCGACGGAAGGACGATACGACCTCGGTCTATAAGGCATTTGCCGAAGAAAACACGGATTATTGGCAATAAATGGCAATGTTGATATACATAAACCGGCATATTGCCGAATCATGCTCGACGAGAAGGACTCCGCCATACTGGGGGAGCTCATGAAGGATTCCAGAAAGACCACGAAGGCGATAGCCCGCGAGCTGGACATCCCGAGGGCGACGGTCCACGACAGGATCAACCGTATGGAGGAGCGCGAGGTGATCAGGAAGTACACGGCCGTCCCCGACTACTCCAAGCTGGGCATGGGCGTCACCGCCTTCATACTCGCCCAGTTCGACCACGGCGAGGGCAGGTCGCAGCGGGACACGGCGGAGGGGATAGCCCAGATCGACGGCATCTTCGAGGTGCACCTGATATCCGGCGAATACGACATTCTACTGAAGGTACGTGGTGCCAGCATGGAGGAGATCGGTGAGCTCGTCGTGGACAGACTGAGGGACGTCAAGGGCGTCGCCAGGACGCTCACGTGCGCATCCTTCTCGACTGTGAAGGAGTGATGCGCTGGTTCTATGCGCCGGCGCGCTCACTTCCCCCGTTTCTTGATCAAGGCTTCGACGGTCTCCCTGACTTCGTCCCTCAACGGCTCGACGGTGTGCTCCTTCCTTATGCGCGTGATCTCTTCACCGGCTTTCTGGAGCAGGGTCTTCGACCCCTTCGACACCCACGAGTCCCAGGACGACCTGTCCGATAGGACCGGGATGAAGTGCTCCTCCCTGAAGTGCTCGACCGTGTGCCGCACGCCCAGGAAGTCCTTGCCAGGGCCGACCTTGTCGATGACGTCCAACGCGAGCGAGTCGTCCGAAACGTCGATCCCTTCCGCCATCCTACCGATGATCCGCGACATCTCGTCGTCGATGACCATCTGCTCGAGCCATATTGTCCTGCAGTCCTCGAGCAGGCCGATGCCTGCAATCATGTCCGCACCCGCCAATATCGGCGTCACTGCGCTGGCGAACTTCTCATATGCCGCCTGCTCGTCCGGCTCCTTGGATGTCGTCACGAAGCCCCCGGCCAGCGCCGGGAAGCCGAAGTAGTGTGCCATCTGCGTGTACGCCGCTGATGTCAGGCCGTGTTCGGGCCCGCCACCTGCGCGCGTCGACGCCTTCATGTCCAGCACCGCCATGCCACAGGAGAAGACGAAGGCGGTCCCGGGCCTGTGCAGCTGGATGATCGTGTTCCCGGCCAGCGTCTCGGCGACGCCAACGGCGACAGCGCCTGCCAGGGTGACCGGTCCGGTCGCGCCAGGCCCTGGCATGACATAGAAGCATATGGGCATCCCGCCGTCCGCCGCGACGAACCCGGCGTCCATGCCCTCCGCATCGATCACCAGGGGCGACGAACTTGTGTGTATCGATGATATGAACGGCTTCCTGGCGAACTCGTCGCTGCCACCCGCGGCAGCTGCGGCCATGGCCAGGACATCCTCGACCTCCCAGCCCATGGTGTTGGTCGCGAGCGTGATGTGCTTCTCGGTGTTCTCCAGCGACGCCTGGAGGTCGTGTATGTGCCTCGTCCCCATGGGCACGTCCTGCGAGGTCACGCTGGGCCAGTTCACGCCATGGCCCTTGAGTGCGTCCGAGATGAATGCGGCGTTGGCGACATCCTCTTTTCTCGAGGTCCGGCGCTGCCTCGTCTCGAAGTCCATCGCCATGGTGCCGTTGCCGTCGCTGCATATGTGCACATGGTCGCCGTCGAGCCGAGCATCGTGCTTGGACGTGCGACCGTAGAATGTGACGCTCCTCTTGCGCGAGCGGGCGCACTCCTCAACCAGGCTGGGAGGGAACCTCACGACTGCGCTTTTCTCGTCAAAATCGCAACCCGCGTCCACAAGCAGCTTCTGTGCCTTTTTACTCTTCACAACCACGCCTGTCCTCTCGAGTATCTCAAGTGCGGCGTGTCTGATACGCTGCACGTCGTCCGAGCTGAGGACATCGCGCCTGCATCTTACCGGTATGGAATTGGCCATCCTTCATCCCTGTCCTTCTGTTCTCCCGGACCCGTGCCGGGCAGTAATCGAACCCCAGAGTGTTCGTCGATCATGAAAGAAATACGATTTTTGAGAGCCAGAACGCATTCGCGCCTGGCCCTCATTTGGGTTTTTCGCACGGTCATAGTCTAGTGAACCTTGGACTCGCCGCCCCACAGGTCCTTCTTGGACTTGTCTATGATGTCAGCGAGCTGCTTGTTCACTTCGTCCGGAAGTGCTGGGACCTTGTGCTCCGCGAGGATCTTCTTGACCTTCTCCCTCGCTCTGTCCTTCATGCTCTTCTTGCCGGTCTTGGACCAGTTGTCCTCAGACGTCCTGTCGATCAGCGTTGGCATGAAGTGGTCCGTCCTCAGGTACTGCATGGTGTGCTTCTGCGCGAGGTAGTTCTTGCCGATGCCGACCTTCTCGATGACATCGAGTGCCATCGTGTCGTCGCAAGCCCACTCTCCCCTTATGAGCCTGGCGATCGCCGCGACGATCTCGTCGTCGATGACAACCTGCTCCAGGTGGAGACAGCTCGAATCCTCGAGCAGACCTATGCCGCACATCAGGTCAGCACCTGCCATGAGCGGTCCTACGCAGCCCGTGTATGTCTCGATGGCAGCCTGTATCCCAGGCTCCTTCGCGGTGCCTGAGACGCCCACGCAAGATGGCATGCCGTAGTAGTGCGCCATCTCCGTGCCCATTGCTGAGCAGATCGAGTGCTCCGGGCTTCCCCCAGCACGGACGGTCGTCCGCATGTCGAGAGGGGCGATTCCGAGGCCGTATATGACCGCTGCCCCCGGTGTCGAGAGCTGTGTCATGACGAGTGCACTGAGCACCTCTGCGTTGCCCACGACGACGGAGCCGACCATGGTGGCCGGTCCTGTTGCGCCTGGCTGAGGCATGCAGAAGAACACGAGTGGTACGCCGCTCCTGGCGAACTCCAGGCTGGCGTCCATGACTCCCGCGTCATGCTGGAGTGGTGCGTAGGTGCACTGCAGACACGATGTGATCGGTCTCCTGCGGTACTCCTTCTCCCCTCCGGCGGCCGCGTAGCCCATTGCCGTCAGGTTCTTCGCGTCGGCGAGAGTCACGCCCGTCTCATACATGACGTGCTTCTCCGTGTGGTTGAGCGAAGCCTCAAGGTCGTGCAGGTGCACGACCGACGATGGCATGTCCGTCGAGCTGACCATAGGCCAGTGGACATGCACATTGGGCAGAGCGTCGCAAATCGTCGTGGATTTGATGAGGTCCTGCTTCGTTGAGTTCCTCCGCTCTCCGGTCTCGAAGTCCACTGCCACGGCGCCGTTGCCGTTCGCGCAGATGTGGCTGTGGTTGAGGTCGAGCCTCGCGTCGTACTTCGGGTTCCTTGCCGCAAGGGTGATAGTCGACTTCTTCTTCCTGAGAGCCTCCTCGACGAGGTGCGAAGGTATCCTGGCGCTCCTCGCCTTCTCGTCTATCTCGCAACCGTTCTCTTTCAACAGCTTCCTGCACGTGGGGCTGTCGACCTGAACGCCGACCTTCTCCAATATATGGAGAGTGCCCCAGTGGATCCTGTCGAGGTCCTCCTCGCTCAGGATCTGGAAGCGGATCCCACGCTGGATGCCGTAGCTCACAGCCTCACCCGACCAGCTTCTTCGCAGAATCCACTGCGCCGGATGCGTCGCCGCTGTACCCGTCCGCCCCGATCTCCTTGGCGTAGACATCGGTAACAGGCGCGCCGCCAACGATCGTCTTGACAGATGGGTTTTCCTTCTTGAGCGGAGCGATGATCTCGCCCATCCTCGGCATCGTCGTTGTCATCAACGCGGACATCGCCAGGATGCTCGGCTTGAGCTCGCCTGCCTTCTTCAGGAAGTCTGCCGATGGGACGTTGACTCCGAGGTCGACGACTTCGAAGCCGTTCGAGGAGAGCATCGTCGCGACGAGGTTCTTGCCTATCTCGTGTATGTCATCCTTCACGGTCCCGATAACGACCTTGCCGAGAGTGGCCCTGTGCTGTCCCGCTGGAACAGCTGGTTCCAGAACAGCGAGCGCTGCCTTCATAGCTTCTGCGCCCATGACCAGTTCGGGTAGGAATATCTCTCCCCTGCCGAAGCTCTCGCCCACAGTCTTGATTCCCTCTGCCAAACCCTGCTCGATGGCAACCAGTGGATCGACGCCCTGGTCAATGACCTGCTTGGCGAGATCAGCGATGGTCTCCATCTCGTAATTTATCACAGCGTTCTTCAGCCGTGTCACGATTTCTTCCATTGGTGTTATACCCCCTTATCTTCCCTCAGAACTCAAGTTCCAAGGGATTCGGGCTCGAAAGAAAGGCCGCCAGCTTGAACGGTTCTGGACTTTCCTCCGAATTAAACCCGCATACGCCCTTCCCTAATTAAGGTTTCTGCCCTCAATGGGTATATTAGGGCGAGTATTGGGGTGAGTCGAGTGCGCAATACCTCGCTGAATGCTGCTCAGATCCACTTCTTCTTCCTGAAGTAAAGCATCATGACAATGCCGACTGTGGCCATGCCCACAAGCACGGCGGGGTATGATAGACCCCACGCTAGCTCGGGCATGTGCTCGAAGTTCATGCCGTAGACGCCTGCGAGGAAGCTGAGCGGGATGAATATGGTGGCGATCATCGTGAGCACCTTCATGATTTCGTTCATCTTGTTGCTCACGCTGGACATATATATGTCGAGCATGCCCGTGACCATGTCGCGAAGCGACTCCACGGTGTCGATGACCTGTATCGTGTGGTCATAGACGTCCTTGAGATATATCTGCGTGCCCTCCGTGATGAGTTCGCTCCCTTCCCTGTCGAGAGCTGCAATGACCTCCCTCAGAGGCCATACGGACCGCCGCAGCAGTATCATGTCCCTCTTCAGCTGATATATCTGGTGAAGCGTTTCAGGCGTGGGGTCTATGACGAGCGTTTCCTCGAGCGCCTCCGTCCTCTCCCCCATTCCGTCCAGCATGACGAAGTAGCCGTCCACCACGGCGTCGATGAGAGCGTAGGCGAGGTAGTCAACGCCCATGCGGCGCATCTTCCCCTTGTACTCCCTGATCCTCTTCCTGATGCCCTCGAAGGTGTCTCCCTCTGACTCCTGGAAGGTTATCACGCATTCCGGCGTGATTATCAGGCTGACCTGCTCCAGCCTGAAGTGGTTTGCTAACTGTTCGAAGTGCCCCATCTTCATGACGACGTATATGTACTCGCCAAAGTCCTCCATCTTGGGCCGCTGGTCGATATTGAGTATGTCTTCCAGGACCAACGGATGTATGCCGAACGCCATGCCTATCTTCTCGAGCGTCGACACATCATGCAGCCCCGTGATGTTGAGCCATGTGATTGTGGGTTTCTCCTTCGGGGGGAAGCAGTCATCGATGTTCTCTTCGTCCCGCTCAGAGTATGTCGCCTCGTCGTATTCTATGACCGTAATCCTGGTCTTCTCGAGCTTCTGCTCACCTGTGAAGACGAGTGTGCCTGGAGGTGCGCCTGTCTTCCTTATCAGTCGCTTGGACGATCTGAACGCCGACCTGAAGCCCTTGGGGTGCTTGAGGTTCATTCCAGCATCTTCTCCCTTGCGGTGTCCCTCCCTATGAATGGTGCTCCTATATGATGATAACTCGCTTCAAATACGGGTCATTCAGAGGCAGCCGCCGTCGCTTCTTCAGATGGCAGCTGGCCAAGTGACGAAACCTTTTTCCGGAGGGAGGCGATGTCCCGGCCGAAGGAGGCGAAAGTTGTGCCACGTACAAAAGTGCCTGTCATAGAGTTGAAGGGTACGAAGAAGACAGTGAAGATCGGAGGGACATACACCCCGGTCATTGTGGGCGAGAGGATAAACCCCACGAACCGCAAGGCGCTGATCGAGAAGCTGAAGGCTGGCGAGTTCGATGTGCTTGATGAGGAAGCTAAGAAACAGGTCGAGAACGGTGCTGACATACTCGACATCAACGTGGGCGTTCCCGGTATCGACGAGAAGCACGCGATGCTGGAGGCCCTCAGGATCGTCCAGGACGCAGTGGAAGTGCCACTTTGGATCGACACCTCCGACCCTGCCGTGTTGGCGGAGGCTCTGAAGAACGTCCAGGGTCGACCCGGCATCAACTCGACAACGGGCGAGGAGGCGCGCATGGATATCGTCATACCGCTCGCTGCGGAGTACGACGCCGCCTTGGTCGGGCTCACGATAGACGATGCGGGCATACCCATGACGACCGAGAAGAGGGTTGAGATAGCTGGCAGGATTATTGACCGCGCCGAGAAGGCCGGCCTCGACAGGAAGAATATCATCATCGACTGCGTGGCGCTCGCATGCGGGACATCGGACACAGGTGCCAGAGCCACGTTGGACACAATCCGGACCGTCACTGAGACGTATGGCGTGAACACGACGCTCGGCCTGAGCAACGCGTCCTTCGGACTGCCTGCGAGGCCGAAGCTGAACGCGACGTTCATGCTGATGTGTGCCGGCGAGGGTATGAGTTGCTTCATTGGCAACCCGAGCGACCCCGAGATGGGCTTCGCGCTGAAGGCGTCGAAGCTGTTCTGGGGCGAGGACAAGTTCGCGATGGGCTACCTGAAGTTTTACAGGAAGTGGCAGGCGGAGCTCGAGGCGAAGGCCAAGAAGTAGACACTCATGGCATTCGCAATCCGTTGGCGCAAATTGTCGCCTAAACCCCTTCGATATCCATTCTATCCATCGTTGCCGTTCAGGAGATATCCTAAGCAACTGGTGTGCTGATTCAGAGGGTTCTGCCTGATTATCCAGCGGCCACGATGCGCATAGAGCCCCGTTCACCTTCTCCTCAGCTTGGGGTTCAGCACGTCGTCGAGCGCGTATCCAATGAGCGAGAAGGAGAGCACCATCGCGAGTATGCACAGTCCTGGTGGCAGGATGTACCACCATGCGCCCTTGTAGAACGCCCCGAACTGGTAGGCACCTTCGAGCATCCCGCCCCAGCTTATCACCGTAGGGTCACCGAGTCCGAAGAACGACAGGAACGACTCGGAGAATATCGCGAGTGAGATGAGCAGCACAGTGTTCGCGAATATCAGCGGCATCACGTTCGGCATTATGTGCTTGGAGATTATGTGTCCGTCCCCAGCGCCTACTGCTCTGGCCCTCTCGATGAACTGCCTTTCCTTGACCGTGAGAACCTGTGAACGCACTATCCTGGCAGTCGAAGGCCAGCTGGTTATGCCTATCACGAAGATGACCCACACGAACTCCCTGCCCAGAATGGCCATCATGACGATCATCAGTGGGAACCACGGGAGCACAAGGAAGAAATCGGTGGCCCTCATGAGCACTTCGTCGGTCGCCCTGCCGAAGTAGCCTGCGGCCAGGCCGATTACCGCGCCAAGCACCGCTGATATCGCTGTCGCGACGAGACCCACATACAGTGAAGCCCTAGCGCCGTAGAGGGTCAAGCTGTAGATGTCGCCCCCCTTGTGGTCGGTTCCGAGTGGGTGCAGAAGGCCAGTATATGGCGAAGGCGTCATCGATGGCGGCAGCGGATTGATCCAGTCATCCACGAGTATGACCGGCTCTGCGTTGTCCGGGCGGTTGGGGTTTTGCACCGTTGATAGCAGCGGCGCGAATATCGCCACACCGACGAATATCGTCAGTGCCACGAATCCGGTCATGCCGATCCGGTTGGCCCTGAATATGTCCCAGGTCTTCCTGAAGGATTTAACCTGGAGTTTGAACTTCTCCCTATCCGATGGAGTCAGAAACGTTCGGTCCTTCTTGAGCTTTCTGTATACGAATCTGAATACGACTAGTGCCACAATCGCGGTTATCGTCAGCTTGACCCAATTCTCGGACAGCCACGTGGCCTCTTTGCTGACCAAGACATAGACTGTCGCATTCGACGTAAGGCCTGAGGAGTCCGTCACGATCAGCATGACCTCATAGTTCCCCGCACGGTCGAACTGGAATTCGGCGACCATCCCGTATAGGGTGATCGGCTCTCCGTCGTACTCGAAAGCCCAAGTGAAGTTCACAATCCTCGCATTGTCTGTACTGCGGGTGGCGTTGAGTTCCACTAAGGTCCCGACGGTCACACTCCTGTTGCCGCACTTTATGACTGGTGGTACCGTGTCTTCCAGGACGGTATACATCACCGCATCGGTGTCCCAATGATCCTCAGCATCGGTCACGTTGAGGGTCACGTTGAAGGTTCCTGGCGTCCAGAACACGTAGTGGACGACTTCACCATCTAGGATTTGCGTCGTGCCATTATCTTCGAAAGTCCAAGTGTAGCTCGCGACTCCCACGTCATCGTATGATTCAGCGCCATTCAGGGTCACTATTGCCCCAACGAAGACGGTAGCGTTTGCCCCCGCCTCTGCCACTGGCGGGTCAGAATCCTGCAATGCGAGGAGCGAGGTCGTCCTTGCGCTCCCGGCGAGGTTCCCCGTCTCGGGATCGTCGGCTGCGACGGGAGCCATTGTCTGCAGCAATCCCACTGCCAGAATAGACAGTGTCAATAGGATCGCCAACGCCGTTGCGCGTGACAGACTGGTGCCGTCATCCGCCATGGAACGACCTTCCTGCGGTTTTTGATTAGAGTGAGTGTCAGTCATGTCAGCACCTCAGATCTTCACCCTCGGGTCCAGGTATACGTATATGATGTCCGCGATCACGTTCGCTATGAGCACAGCTATTGCCATCAGCAGGAACAGTGCCTGCAGTAACGAGTAGTCCTGTTCAAGGACTGCATCCCACGTCATCAGGCCAAGGCCGTCGTAGGAGAACACCATCTCGACCATTATGGTGCCTCCGAGCACCCATCCTATGCTTATCGCCATCACGGTGACGACTGGCAGCAACGCGTTGCGCATGGCATGGTTGTTCAGTATCTCCTTGTTCGAGAGTCCCTTCGCCCTCGCTGTCACGATGTAGTCCTCTGTAAGGACGTCCGTGAGCGAGTTCCTCATAATGAGGGCGAACTCGGCCATGATCTCCAGGGTGAACGCGGTCAAAGGCAACACAAGATGATACAGTCGGCTAACCAGTTTCTCCCCTAAAGTGTCGATGTCGGTCTGCCCGACGAACGGCAACCATCCCTCGGATCCCTTTATTGGAAACCATTTAAGGTAGCCGGCGAATAACATCAGAAGGAAGAGCGCGAACAGGAACGTCGGCATAGAATAGAAAGTCAGTGAGGCACTCATGCTTATGGCGTCCGCGGCCGTTCCTCTCCTCCACGCGGCGAACTTGCCGACGGAGACTCCCAGGATGACTGCGAGCACGGTCCCCGTTCCCAGGAGGATCACCGTATTCATGATGGCTGGCGCCATGACGTCCGTGACGTCGGCGAACTTGCGCACCCCAGTGCTTATCCCCCAATCGAGCGTGAAGACCTGCTTGAGATAGATGAAGTATTGTTCCCAGAGAGGTTTGTCAAGGCCGAAGTGCGCCTTTATCAAGTCGATGAGTTCCTGGTCTCCTGTCTTGGGCACCAAGACCCTCGTGGGGTCTCCCGGCATGATCCGGAACAGGAAGAAGTTGAAAGTTATGATTATGATTAGAGTTATTAGGACGTAGACGGTCTTCCGAGCCAAGAAGGCTCTCATGTTCACCACGATCTATCCCCCCTTCCTCCTGCGAATCGCAGCTTTCGGCGTGATGTCCAGCTGCTCGTATGCTCAGACTCCTATATATCTCTGATTGAAATGTTTTCCAAATTCGTATCTCTTTTCAGCGTTGATATTCAGCCTGCTAAATCCCCGTGACCGATCATCAGGCTAAACGGTTTTGTCCAGCCCCTGCCCGTCTCCTCCGTGACAGGGGCTGGAAGTCGAATTTGCGTCTACTCTCCCAAGGGGCTGGTCTTTTCCTTCTTCTCTTTCCCCTTCTTGCCGCCTCTCTTCTTGAGGAAGACGGCGGCAACAATGGCTGCCACGAGCACTCCCGCTCCTGCCGCGATTGCTAGCCACGGGACCTCAATCTCATCTCTATCGAGCGGCACTAGGTCGAAGTACAGCGGGTTGCCGGTCCAGAAGTTGTCGACGCTCCTTCCAGGGTGCGCCAACCAATCGCCCCAGCCCTCGAACGTGTCTGTCCTCCAGGCATAGGTCTGGTCCACATAGCAGAGGATGAAGTAGTACGCATCCTCGTAGTGCACCTTCTGACAGTTGTAGACATACTCCTTTCTCTTTTCAACGTCGAACTCCTGCACGGAAGCTGTGAAGTTCGTTTCGTACTCGGGGGTGCTGTACATGTTGTCGTTCCAACCATTCCACGACACCACCGACTGGCAGAACAACTGGTACATCGGATCGACATCTGCGCTCCAGTACCATATCATCGTGTCGTACGCATAGGCATACACGAGGGCACCAAGCGCTGCCTCTGTCATGATAGTGTAGTCGATGTCGACGCCAACCTTCTTCCATTCGCTCACCAAGTACATGGCTATGTCCTTCTCCTCCGGATACTCCTGCCTCAGAGCCATTTCGTAGCTCATCGGGGTGTCCTCGGGGACGAGACCTTCCTGGACCGCGTAGCTGTCGGCAGTGCAGACTCTTGTTCCTGGCGAGTCATCAGTGTATCTGTATCCCGCTGCTTCTAGCAGGTCGTTAGCCGCGTCGATGTCGTAGTGGTACAGTTCGTCGTCCGTCGGTTCGTAGTGCCACTCCTCGTTAACGGGCGGTATCAATGTAGTTCCTGGCTCACCGAAGCCGAGGTAGTAGTTGTCGACGATGTACTCCTTGTTCGTCGCCATGGCAAGTGCCTGTCTTACGACGGGATCGAGCCTGGACGGGTTCGGCCCGGCGTTGTTCATGTTGATTGCAATCTCTGTCCAGTACTGCGTGCACTTCGGGCCGTCGAAGGCGACGATGTCTTGCAGCTGGCCACTGTTGACCTTGCTCCTGACCGTTATGTAGTCGTGCGGTGGGAACTGCGCGACGTCTAGGTCGCGGTTCTCCAGCGCAAGAGCCATTGCTGTCGCGTCATCGTAGAAGTGCATCTCGAGCCTGTCAAACTGTATCTCAACACCCTTGTCTTCCTTCCAGAAGTAGTTCGGGTTCTTCACGAAGGTGAGCTTGTCGCCCTGGATGAACTCGTCGTAGATGTCCTCGGTCGCCATGAACGGTCCAGTGCCGACTATCGGCGGATCGGAGTCGTCGAACACTCCCTCCCAGTTGAAGCTCAGTTCCGTCGCCGACATGTCCTTCAGCAAGTGCTCCGGCAGCATGGGTATGCAAATCATGCGGGCATAGGCTGCGGGCATCGGATCGCCCGTGCTTCTGTCGAAGTAGTGCACCCTCACCTTGTAGTCATCATCCGGATCTACTCTCTCAGCGTAGTTCATGTAATACACGTAAGGCTGGTATGCCCACATTGTCTTGTAGTCACCAGCGTTCTTGTTGATGGTGAACAGCACATCGTCCGCGTCGAACTTTTCGCCATCGTGCCAAGTCGCGTTCTTGGTGAACTCCATGATCCATGCGGAGCCATAAGGTTCGTAATCTTCATCGACATACCATTTGTTGCACAGATTACCGAATATCTCCAGATCTTCGTCGACACAGTGCGGCGTATCGTAGACCAGGCCGTAGAACACGTACGCAGCGTCTACAAGGCCGACGTTCGGATTCATACTGTCGACCTTTTGCATGAAACCTACCCGTAGCACACTTTCCGAGGCTGCGTCAGCCTTTCCGATCAGCAAGTTCGTCGCGGCGGCTATTGGCACGGCCAATGCAGCGGCGATTATGATTGCAGTGCACACTCTAAATACACCATTCTCTCCTATTCGCAATTCTCAATCCCCCACTTGATTGTACTATTCCGGGATTTTCTTCGCCTTCCGTAGAGAAAGTCCCGACCAGTTCTGTCTGGCAAGATTCATCCATCTAGCGCCTGCGGCGATCGTAGCGAAGCGGGCCCTCCTCCCGACGATGGACACGCACCTCGAATACCTGCAATTGTATAAGAACATTATGACAATGCACTCTTGAATACGATTATCATACAGCGAATGGGTGACATATCGGAAAGATATTGGAACAATCGTGGGATTTTCCGATTGACATCTAGTTTTAGTTGCCTCTCATACGGACTCCGCCCTGTCGAGCATCGCTTCAGTCGCCAAAGTCTGGCGAGACTCCCTCCATTGAAAAACGTAGGCCGTCTCCTCCGCGACGCAGATTGCGGGGGACGGGTTCCCGCGCGTCACTCCCCGAGTATGCTGGATTTCTCCCCCTTCCTCTTCCCTTTCTTGCCGCCTCTCTTCTTGAGGAAGACGGCGGCAACAATGGCTGCCACGAGCACTCCCGCTCCTGCCGCGATTGCCAGCCACGGGACCTCGGTCTCATCTCTATCGAGCGGCACTAGGTCGAAGTACAGCGGGTTGGCGGTCCAGAAGTTGTCAATGCTCCTTCCCGGGTGTTCCTCCCAGTCGCCCCAGCCCTCGAACGTGTCTGTCCTCCAGGCATAGGTCTGGTCGACGTAGTTGATCACTATGTACGCAGCGTCCCTGTAGTGTATCTTCTGACAGTTGTAGACATACTCTTTTCGTTTGTCGGCGTCGAACTCCTGCACGGAAGCTGTGAAGTTCGCCTCGTACTCAGGGTTGTAGTACATATTGTCGCTCCAGCCGTTCCACGACACCTTGGATTGGCAAAACAGCATGTACATTGGGTCCACGTCCGCGCTCCAATACCATACTGTTATGTCGTACGCGTACCCGTACGTGTACGCTCCGAGCGCGGCTTCAGTCATAATATCGTAGTATATGTCCACGCCAATCTTTGCCCATTCGCTCTGGATGTAGATGACTATGTCTTTCTCCTCTGGGGCCTCCTGCCGCAGAGCCATGTTGAACGAGAGCTGGAACCCCTCCGGTACTAGGTTCTCCTGGACCGCATAGCTGTCCGCGGTGCAGACTCTGACGTCCGGGGAGTCCTCCGTGTACTTGTAACCCCCTGCCTCCAGCAGCTCATTCGCCGCCGCTATATCGTAATTATACAGCTCCTCGTCAGTCGGTTCGTAGTGCCACTCCTCGTTGACGGGCGGGATCAGGGTGGTGCCGGGTTCGCCAAGTCCTAGGTAGTAGTTGTCGTTTATGTACGACAGGTTCGTCGCCATGGTGCATGCCTGCCTGACAATGGGATCCAGCCTCGCCGGGTTTGGCCCGGCGTTGTTCATGTTGAAGTTCGCCTCGCTCCAGTACTGAGTGCACTTGGCGCTGTTGTGGGCGACGACGTCCTCCAGCTGCCCGCTATTGACCTTGCCCCTGATCGTTATGTAGTCGTGCGGTGGGAACTGCGCGACGTCCAGGTCGCGGTTCTCCAGCGCAAGAGCCATTGCCGTCGCGTCATCGTAGAAGTGCAGCTCCAATTTGTCGAACTGCACCTCGACACCCCTCTCTTCTTTCCAGAAGTAGTTCGGATTCTTGACGAGTGTGAGCTTGTCGCCCTGGATGAATTCGTCGTAGATGTCCTCGGTCGCCATGAACGGTCCAGTGCCGACTATCGGCGGATCGGAGTCGTCGAACACTCCCTCCCAGTTGAAGCTGATATCCGTGGCTGTCATATCCCTGAGCATGTGCTCTGGCAGCATCGGGATACAAATCATTCGAGCATAAGCCGCTGGCATAGGATCGCCCGTGACCCTGTCGAAGTAGTGCACCCTGATGGTGTAGTCATCTATCTTCTCAGCATAGTTCATGTAGTACGCGTAAGGCTGATACGCCCACATCGTCGTGTAGTTCCAGGCGTTGAGATTGATCGTGAACACGGCGTCATCGGCCGTGAACCGTTCGCCGTCGTGCCAGCGAGCATGCTCTGTGAACTCCATAATCCAGGCCGAGCCGTACGGTTCGTAGTCCTCGTCGACATACCATCCGTTGTCAGTACAGAGATTGCCTATGATATTCAGGTCTTCGTCGACGCAATTGGGCGTGTCGTAAACGAGACCGTAGAACACATAGGCAGGGTCGACGAGCCCCACATTAGGATTCATGCTATCCACCTTCTGCATGAAACCTATCCTTAGCACGCTCTCGGAAGCGGCGTCCGTCCTTCCGATGAGCATGTTTGTCATCGTCGCAATCGGAACGGTCAGCGCAATCGCGACCAGAACCGATGTCCCCACTCTCAAGAATCCGTTGTTGGTCTTCGCCATGCTAATGTTCGCAATCCCCCTTCAGCGCACTCCGACCTCGTCCTGCTCTCGCGAGGCCAAAACACCTGCGACATCCAGCCCCCAACGGGATGCTGGCGCGGAACCTCTGGAGCGCTATCATAAGACCCCGCACGTCTAGTGTTGGATTGACGGAGTGCTCTGCTACCGAAATGTCCCTGAGCGTACATTAACATTGTTACTTCAGTGCTGTTCTAGACTGGTCAGGACGTTCGAGATTGGATATCATCCAGAAGATTCGTTCACCGCTTGCGGATGTATGTCGGAAGGATCTCGCGGAATGCTCGTCTCTCCTGGACTTATGGGACGCGCTCTTATGACTGTGGGAGAGTCCGGCATGTCAGAGCTGATCGGGCCGATGTCCTATGCTTACTCTTCTACAGAGGACAATGTGTGATTTGCTAGATTCCTGACGGGCGTTTCTGCAATTGAATCGGAATAGGCCACCTCAAATCGAACAAGATGGCAAAACTCGTCGCGTTCCATCACGAGAATGCCAATAGAATATTTATAGAGGCATCACGCTTACGCGAACTGTTTGCTAGTCAAACTTCCAAGCACTAGGGGGAAAGAATCATGACTGAGTCAGATAGTGTGACATCCAGCGAGCCAGCTGTGGAGGAGATTGCTTCTGCTGAGCCTATCGAGCCGGCCCAGCCCGAATCGATTTCTCCTCCTGGCAAGAGAGATAAGAAGAAGTTGTTGATTATGATCGTCGCCATCATTGTGGTGGCGGCCTTGATTGGAACCGCAGCGTTTGTGTTTGTGTTCAGCAACAAACTCAAGGTGACCATGTCTCCAGGGGAGATTCCCGACATGCCCGCTGGAGGTGTGCAAGCGTTGTCCGTCGAGGTGAAGTGGGGCAGCACAATCGTCGATTCGGGTGACGATGTGGAATACTCATGGTCGGTTGACCCGAGTTCACTGGGTGATTTTGACTTTGAGCGTAGGGCGTCCGTCAGCTTCGAAGCCGGTAATTCCGCGGGCGAAGGAACCATCATGTGCGAGGTGACATACAATGGGAAGACAGCCTCGGTCGAAGCGGATGTCGTGGTAGAACCTCCGTTCCTGGACACAGTCAACATCGTACCTTCGTCGAAGACGCTGTTACCCGACCAGGAGTGGAATTTCACGGCCACAGCCGTCAACTCCGTGGGAGAAACGGTGACCGACGCGACTTTCGCCTGGAGCGCTTCCGGAGCTGATGCTGGCGATATCTCCATCAGTCCCGCCACAGGCGCTACGGTGAAATTCTCATGCGCGGCGGAGGCGATTGTGAATCTGACCGCTGAGGCGACAAGCGGAAGCGAGGCGGTCACTGGGACTTCGGTGGTGACAGTCACCTCCGATGTGCTCGACAGAACCGTCGACACCCTGTGGTATGACATGTTCAACCATCCAATTGGCCCCTGGTATGACTACAGATATGACTTTTACGGCGACGAGTGGGCTATAACCGACGAGTTCCCGTACATGTACATCTGGTCAGGTGATACGCAGGAACTCAACACTTGGATCTACACGTTTGCTCGGATGAATGTGACCGCTCGTAACCTCACGGAGAACGAGCTGAGCATGAACTCGAATCCAGAGTTCATGCCGTTCCTGAGCGGTCCCGATGGTGCGAGGGGCGGCACAGCCATCCTCGACATGTACATGAGCTACCCAACTGTCGAGGAATGCCTTGGCAAACTGGGAACGCAAGTCGATGACTACTACGATGGATGGATCGCCGAACTCAACGGGACCATAACGCTTGACAAGCAGGCGGCGAAATCAGTGCTGGGAATCACTGACAGCCAATTCGACACTTTCACAACTTGGTGGGGCTCGAACCAGGGACCTATCGAGAGCGAATGGGAGGAGTGGCTTGAATACGAGGGTGGCAACGACAGATTGGCCATCTACAACGCCTACGAATACTGGTACGACCCGCTCTACACATCCATTGAGGCCGAGAAGACGGTTGACGACCTGATCGTGTTGACGGTCGACTTCTACAGCTGGGGCGGAGAGGCGCTCATGTTCAGATGGCTGCACGAGTCGTTCCTGCCCACGGAATGGTACATGGAGGACATGAACCTCCACGCGACAATCGGCCCCGAGAGCGCTGATGTCGACCTTGACGCAGCAGTGGAGTACGCTATGTACGCCTACGAGGCGACGGATTTGGCGGGAGCTTCGTGCTGGGCATGGGAGGCATTGATGCAGGACTATCTGCCATCCACCAGCGATTGGCCCATCTCCCTTTTTGACCAGTACAAAGACCTCCAATACGAGAACTTCGGGCCAGGTAGCTACTACTACGGCACTTGGATGGATTGGGACTACACACCCGGTGTTTGGAATCTCTCTGCGGGAGAGACACTGACGCTTGAGTGGCCGGCGGAGGAGCTGATATTCTTCGCCCATGATGAGGGAGGCGGAGAAGACCCGCTGTTGACGGACACGCTCGACATAATCGTCAACGAAGTGAGGACATACACGGCCGTGCCGACCTGCGCTTACGCCGAGCCGATGCCGTCTGACGCGCCTGACCTGATATCAATCGACCTTGACAGCCGCAGGATATCCTACGAAGGACCGTTCGATTTGTGGACGTGGTCGAAGGACCAGGTGGAGCATGAATGGCTCGTGGACGAGTGGGACCGTATAGGCATACTTCCCTACGGTGCACCCTACGTGGAGTTCCGAGCCGCCAGCGATGTCGTTCCTGAGATGATCCTCGAGGATGTGCCGACTTCTGCCGAGATGGGCGTGTCGTACAGCTTCAACGTGACCATAAGTGATCAGGTCTCAGGTGATCCGTACACGGATTACGCAGGGACTGTCACCTTTAGCTCGTCCGACTTGGTTGCCGTCGTGCTGCCCGCGGATTACACATTCGTGCCCGCGGACATGGGAACACACGAGTTCTCGGTGACCTTCAACACGGTCGATCCAGTCAGTCACGAGATGAGTCACTACCTGACGGTCGTTGACAGCGACGACTCGTTACTGTCCGACACGGTCAGCAACATCCTCGTGGTGGAGAGCCCTGTGCTGGCCTCGTTCGAAGTGGCCTTCGAGAACGCCACCGCCATTGCGATGGAGTCGACGAGTGCCACGGTGACGGCCTTGAACCAGTGGGACGAGGTGTTGACCAGCTACGATGGAACTGTGAACTTCACATCAAGCGACAGTGGAGCTGTGCTCCCGCCGAACACGACCTACGACGCGGTGGACGACGAAGGTGTGAAGACATTCGCGGTGACGTACGTGACGCCGGGCTCGCAGACCCTGAACGCGACGGACGTTGCTGACCCAGACTCTACGGGCGAGGATTCGATTACGGTGTTGGCCGAAAGGGTCGCAGATCACTATGTCGTATCCGGCCTGGATGAAGATGTCGGTACGAACGTGACGATAACCGTGACCGTCACCATCATGGATCAGTACGATGCCGAGTTCAACTCCTACAGCGGATCCATGTTGGTCACTGCGAACAACAGCGATGACTTCACAGAACCGCCGTTGGCCACATTCGTCGCCGGAACACCTTGGGTCGAAGTCGATGTGAATTTCACATGTCAGGGTTCGTTCACGGTGAACTTTACTGACGATTCGGACTCGACGATCAAAGCCTCGCTAGCAGTAGAAGCGTGGGATGAGAAGCCGGTGATGACGAAGTTCGACGTGACCGGCATAACGGACATGTGGGAGAACGAAGCGTCGGATGTGACGGTGAAGGCGTTCAGCCAGTACGATTCCGTCATAACTAGCTACAGTGGCACTATCGTGTTCTCTTCGAACGCGTCTTCCGGCGATACTCTTCCGACTGAAGGGTTGACGTTCAATCCGCTCGTCGACAAGGGCGTGAAGGTCTTCAGCGACGGTGTGTCCTTCGATGAACCAGGTGTCTACAACGTGACGGTGACCGACGTCTCCGACCCGACGCTGAGGGGCAGTCAAGAGAACATCCTGATTGAGGATCTTGTGGCGTCGTACCTGGAGATGACTGGTCCGTCGACGATGACTGAGAACACGACGTTCTCGGTGGTCGTGACGGCATATCACCAGCATGACGAGGTGTTCGAGGAATACGACGGCGAGGTCAGCTTCGAGACCTCCTTGAGCTCGGCCTATGACGTGTTGCCCGCGGACTACCCTTTCCTTCCGGGAGACGCTGGCGAACATGAGTTCACGGGGCTATCGCTGTCCAAGCTCGGGGACCACACATTGACCGTTGAGGACACCGGCGACCCCTCGTTAGAGGCCACACTCGATATCGAGATCACCATCCGTTCGACGTTGACGTATCGTATCTATGACATGTTCGAGGAGGAATGGGGTCCGTGGTGGAACTATCGGGTGGTCAGTCCCACGTGGGATACGGAGCGCCCGCTCACGACGGACACGGGAGAGGTGACCTATCTCTACTCCACGCTGCAGAACCCGCGGGGTGACCTGAAGGACCAGGGCTTGATATATGCTCCATACAGGTGGAATGTGACCGGCGAGTCGATATCGAACCTCGATGTGCATACGCCGATGTTCACCAAGCGCGAGAGCAGCACGCCGATCGCTGGGGCCGAGGCGTCGATGCACATCCAGTTCCAGTACCTGTATCCGATGACAGATGGGCCCGGTGGATGGTGGGAGGACTACTGGATACCGGAGTGGGGCCAGACAGGCGACTGGGTCGATGGAGTCCTCTGGGCGGATGCCGATGATAACGACGATTGGGTGGCAAACGGCGAGTCGTGGTTCCTTGGTCATGACGGATACTTCATGGCCACGTACTACGAGATTACCATGAACCGCCCTGCGGCGGAGGAATGGATTGGCCTGCCTGAGGAGTCCGACCCGACCGTTTGGTGGTCGACCAACAAGGCCGACTACATATCAGACTGGAACGATTGGATCATCGATGACCAGGGCAACGACGTATACGACATCTACTGCGGCTACGAGTGGACTTACGGGGCGCCAGGGACCATGATGAGACTCGACGGCGACGGCGACGAGGTCACGCTAGAGATCGGCCACTTCTCGCTGGGATACGAGGCGCTGATGACGAGATGGCTGAAAGCATCGGAAATATCTCTGCACCAGCCGTACTTCGAGGACTTCGAGATGGTCGTTGACTACCGCGAGAATAACATAGACGTGACCATGGATGCCGTCTGCCAGTGGAGCCTTCACTGTGTCAAGCAGAACGCGACCGACATAGGTGAAGACGCACCGTGCGCATGGGCGTGGGAGCCGATAGGCCTTGACTATTTGGCTGCGTTCGGCAGCCACCCGTCGGACTACACTCCGTACTACTACCTGGATTACGAGTCCTGGAACTGCGGGGACGTCAACCTGGGCAACATGGTGGGCTACGAGGGCACTCCATGGGAACTGGATTTGCTGAGCTACGCCACGCTGATAGTCGAACTCCCCACTGGTGAAGTCCCAGGATACTACGCTGAGACCATACCTGTCGACGCGATTGCCGCTGCCTGGACCGGCGACATCTCCGACTATGATGCCATCAGGTACTACGGTGACATTGAACCGGGTTACATGGATCTCGAAGGTGCCGCCTACACATATGTGGGCAATACGCTGACCATCGAAGGCCCGTGCGATTTCGACAACTCGAGAGGAGACGGTTACCTGTACCATGGGGCGCCGTGGCTGGAATTCGACGTGACGCCTTCCACCATGGCTGCAGAAGCATCGAACATCGTCGCTCCGAGCGTCGGAGCCGTGGCGGAGGAACCGGTGACCATCGGTGATTCGGCTGTGTCCGCATCGACATCGACCGTCTGCGAGCTGGTCTCGCTGGTCGGCATGATGTGTGCCGCCTTGCTGGTGATCGCGGCGTTGGCTGTCAGCGTCGAGCGGAGACGTGAAGACGATCGCTGATTGCGTTGTAGCGTTCGGCCAGACGTGACTGAAACCTCTTCAAACCCTTCTTCTTTAATTATCAAATGCATGCCATAGCTGGTCGGCCGACAAAACCTGCACACTCGACAGGCCAGTCTCCAACGCCAAACTGGCCGGCGCTCACCTGTGAAACCATCCCTTCACAATGCCGCGGAGGTACAGCCACCAGGATCTGATGGGCATCCTTCTCAGAGTCACCGCTCTCTGTGGACAAACCTCCTGGCAGCAATAGCATCGGATACAGATGCTCCGGTCGATCACGACCTTGTCGCCGATTGAAACCGCTTCGGCCGGGCAGATGTCCGAGCACGCGCCACATCTGGTGCAGGCGTGACGGTCCACCAAGGGTTTCCTCGCCACCCCTTCCGCAGCGAAGTACGCGAGCGCACTGGGTATCCGGCCGAAGACACGGACTCTGGGAGGCATCTTGAAGTCATTGATGCGATAGGGCTCAGGCCGGTCTTGAATGACCTCTATGCCGTCCGTCCCCGTCGATGGAAGCAGCCCTCTCTCCATTGCGATACTGACGGTGAGGACGTTCATCGGGTCATCTCCCACGATCTCGAGAGCCACAGCATCGAGCGCGTGAGGATTGGACGATGCTATGATCAACCCAATTTCCCTCGCCCTTCCAGCTGATGGCCCTTCGCCGTCCATGCCCACAACCGCGTCCATTATTGTAAGCCTGGGCTTGACGCATTCGGTGAGGTCCACGAGCATCTCCGAGAACGACTCTGGGCGCTTCATGCGCATGTGATACTCTGCCTTCTTCAGGCCATGCACGAGTCCGAACATGTTCTTCACCGCTCCGGTGAACCTCGTGTAGGAATGGGTCTTGAGCTTGGCTATAGATATGACTCCGTCGACGTCGTCCAGCACGGTGGTCAGATCGAACGATTTGGCAACTCTCCCCTCTGGGAACGACACACTCCTCCCCTCCGTGAAAAGGGCGAATGTGACATCTTCGTCATTGCATACGCCGGCGATACCGGTTCTGTCTGCGAGATGCCTCAGGATGCGTTCAGTGGATCTACCAGCTGGTGAATCTCCAACAATCGGGGTCGCACCAGCCTCCTTGACTAGCTTGATGACCGCCCTGAGGACTTCGGGGTGTGTGGTTACTGCTTCTTCTGGCTTCCGTGGTATCAACATGTTGGGCTTGAGCAGGATCCTCTCGCCTTCTGAAACGAATGCGGCCGTTCCCCCCAGCGAATCGACGGCCCTCCTGACAGCTTCCATGACTACGTCGGAGTCATACGAGCCGCATCCTACAACTGAGACTGCGGGGCTGTCAATCTCTGAACGGTTCTCGTCGGTCATACCAAACGCCGAGGCACATCAGACGGTTTAGCGGTTTCGCCTATTTTGAGGCGCCTTTGGCCGCTGGCAGTTCAAAACAGAACTTGGCTCCCTGGTCACTCCTGCCAGGGACTCTGTCCTCGACCCAGGCGCGCCCCTTGAACTTGTCCGTCAGCGCCCTGACGATCGCCAGTCCCAATCCCGTGCCAGAGACCATGGAATCCGGTTTGAGCCTCACATACTTCTGGAACAGCATCGCCTTCTTGTCATCCGGTATGCCCGGGCCGCGGTCCGATATCGTGGTTTTCCAGAAGACATGTCCGTCGATCACCACCTTCGAGCACTTGATGTCTACCTCGACCTCCTCGTGCGGGTCGTACTTTATGGCATTCGATATGAGGTTCACGTAGAGCTCGTCCAGGAGCGAATTGGCCATGACATTGGCTCCCCCCCCTGACTCTGGGAGGTCCAACTTGAAGCTGATGACCTTGTCGGGCGAAGAGTGTGCGAGCCCCGAGGTCACCTTGGTGAGGACATCGCAGAGGTCGACCCGGATGAACTCGCTCGGGTCCATGCCGCCGATCTTGGTCAGCTTCTTCACGTTCTCGATGAGAGTCGAGTTCTGTCTCATGAGCTTGAGGGCCTTTTCGAGTGTGGACCGGTCTGCTGTCGAGACGGTACCAGCCTCGACGATGTTCTGCAGGTAGTTCATGGTGGCGAAGTTGTAGTTGTTGATATCGTGGAACATGAGGTCGTTGAGCAGCTCGATCTCCTTCTTCGCCTCCTGGAGCTTCGAGACCACCTGGGCGTTCAAAAGGGCCACGGACGCCTGCTGGGCGAACAGCAGGCCCGCCTCGAGGTCGCTCATCGAGAACACGTTCCCTCTGTCCCGGTATATCTCGAGCACACTGACGACGCCTTCCACCCCCGTCAGTGGTATGGCCAGCATGGAGTCGTGCTCAGGTGGCAAGCCTGGAATCTGCTCGCTCCTGGGGTCGTCGTCCACATCGTCCACGAATTCGGCCTTTCCTGTCTTCGCGACAAAACCCACTATGCCCTCGTCAATCCTGCCAGAGGAGTCCATTATAGCGTCTGTGTACCCGCCGACCGCGTACACCGGGTAGATCACCTGGTTCTGCCTGTCGACCATGTAGAACGACAGATCTTTGTAGGGCACGATCTTCCTCAGATGCGCCGCTATCGCGGCGTAGATCTGCTGCGTTGTGACAGCCTTCTGCAGCTGTATTCCTGATTCCAGGAGTGACTCGTGCAGCCTGACCTTCTCCTCGAGTGAGTTCAGAAGCATCACGTTGTCGATTATACCTGCCAGCTGGTCTGCGACCACCTGCAGCATATCGGCGCTCTCCCAGCTGTACTCCCCCTCCCTGGAATGAGCCAGGTTGAGTGAGCCTATGATCCTGCCCCTGCTTCTGAGAGGTACCGCAAGAAAGGAGTTCATCTTTGAGACGTCCATGAGGGTGAGCTCGGAGAACGGCTTTCGGGCAAGGTCCTTCTCAACTATCACCGCGTTCTTGCCGTACTTGAGCTTCTCGACAACGCTGCCCTCGAAGGATGCCTTGCCGATGAATACGGCCCTCTCAGAATCCTCTGGGTTCGGGACGAGTATCTCCACATGCCGCCCCTTCTCCTCGGTGGCACCGAGGCTCAACCGTTCGAACGGAACGAGTTTTCTGAGGTCGTCACCCAAACCCTTAAGCGTGTTCTGGATCGCGTTGCTGGCACCGGCGGCCTTCGCGATTCGGTTGATGATGTCCATCCGGAACGCCTTCTCTCGCAGGTCGTCCTCTACACCCTTCCTGGTGGAGATGTCCCGGACGACGCCAGCGATGGTGAACGGCGTCCCACTGTCGTCCCTGAAGAATGTCGCTGAGACGGCCATCACCGCTCTGCCACCATCCGCGCGTTTGAGCTTGATCTCGTAATCCGTGATGGGGCTTCCCTGATCCATGAGGGACGTGAGAGCCTGCCATTCCAGCTCACGGGCGACTATGTCCTTCGCGAAGTTCTTCTCCCTGATGTGTCCGTCCGAGTATCCCAGCATCTTCTCCATCGCCGGGTTGGCGTAGACAAGCTCTCCTGATTTACTGCAGACGAAAACACCGTCGAGCAGTTCGTTCAGAAGCGCGTCCGTTTGTATCTTAGTCCTGTCAGGCATTTCCCTTACCCCGCGCTTTTCTCCGGTCGAGGGTGGAGTGAGTGCATCCAGCGCTCACCTGTGAACGGGATATCACCGATAAAAGCTTTCGGAAACGGCATGCTGTTGGCAATCCAGATGAAGGCTGGCCTTCTGCCGGAGCACAAACAATCGGGGGTGGTCAGTGTGGCTGCAGTCGGGCTACGCGGTGCTCGCGAAACCGATATCAACTTCGACGACGATTCACCAGCCAATCGGTCATGGGATGAATCCAACGGTTCACAAGTTGTTCCTGACGCGATGCGATCTGGAGGAATCGCGCCAGGTGAGCGCTGTCGATTGCGAGAAGTGTTCAATGGGCAGCGTAGTCGACGGCAGGTCCAGAGTGCTCTGCGCTGGGGTGACCAAGTTCTTCTCGACTCCGTGCTACCATGGTATGCGATCGTCGGCGACTGTTGGTGACTGTTCGGCCTGCAGGTTCGGCGCCGTGGGAGATGACAGGCTCAGGGTGATGTGCGAAAAGCCGTGAGATCCGAGCATCGCGTAATGGCGGATTCTTGCAGAGAAGCGATACTGGCATCAACAATCTTATATAAAACTTGGCCCATATAGACTGCATAAGGATGGGATGCGTTAGTGGTTTCAGCTGATGCTTCAGGCATCTCGCTGAGCAGCGAGCTCAAGCCAGGGAACGTCTATCTCGTGGAGGAAAGGCGTCCTAAGGCCAGCTTCGACTTGTTCGAGCACGGCTTGTCTTCCGGCTGCTGCGGGATGGTAGTCACCAGGGAACTGCCGAAGAGGCTCATTAGCGACCGCAATATCGGCAACAGCAGGGTCGTCTGGATGACCAATCTCGTCGGCGACGGCAGGATCAACCCCACGGCGATCGGCATACTGATGAGCCAGCTGAGGTCGTTCGTGGAAGGCCACGACAGGACGATAGTCATCATCGACGGCCTCGAGTACCTGATTTCCCTGAACACATATGACCGCATGCTTCAGTTCATGAACCAGTTGAGGGACGTCGTCATGACGAATGACTCGTCGCTCATAGTGCCTGTCGACCCCCGCACAATGTCGGAGAGGGAACTCGCCCTCCTGGAGAGGAACCTCGAGGTGATCGTGCCAAGGTCCTCAGAGATCGAACTACAGGATGAGCCGATGCTGGGCCACCAGGAAGCCGAGATCCGGGTCTTGAACGGTGGACATAGATAAGCTTATTTTCAGGCTTTGGACCATAGTTCCCGCCTTTGTATCGACCCTATTTAGTTCAATGGCCGTCGCGGAGGGCCTCATCGAACCAAGGCATCATCTCGGCTACGCTTGTGAACACTTCCGTGCTGCCTGCATCCCGCAGTTCCTGCTCCGTCAAGTCGCCGGTGCGCACTCCTATGAACATGACGCCTGCGCTGCTGGCGCATTTTGCGTCGATTAGGTGGTCGCCCACGAATACGGTCTCCTCAGGCTGAAGCCCCAACTGAGCTGCCAGTCGCCAATACGGCTCTGGGCTGGGCTTTGGAGGCACATCCGAGTTCCTGCACTCGATGGCGTCCACAAGGTCCAACATGCCGGTCAATCGCAGGACGAATCGCGCGTATCTCTCACAGCCCCTAGTGAGGACACCGATCTTGACTCCTCTGTCTCGGAGCAGTGCCAGGAGTCCCGCGGCGCCAGGGATGGCCTTGGTCTCGTCGGCGCGTTCGAGTTCGACATCGTCCATTATCTGGTCGAATTCGCGCAGGACCTCCTGCACTTCGGATGGTGATCGCCCGGAGGCTTCCATGCCGTGGCGGAACCTGTCGATGAGAGATATGATGCCATCGTCTGGCCTGTAATCGCGAACGTCCTCCCCCTCGAGCGCGATGCGCTCTATGATCAGTCTCTTGAAGCGCACGTAGTCAACGGTAGACAGCACCAGGGTGTCGTCGAGGTCGAAGATGACACCTTTCACCCTGGATGGACGTGCACGCTCGATTGTAGCCACCATAAGCTCTCTGGTATCCTGGCTCACTCGGATAAATGTTTACCAGGCAACGCTCACCTGTCGGTTGAGAGATGTTATCACAGCTGATTTCCAGATGAACACGTATATGAACACTCCAAGACACTTCCTTGAACGGAGACTGGGAGAAGGCCGACACCTTTTCCAAAAGGGCCACCAAGAACAAACACCTCCTCCCCCA
>DATKWQ010000013.1:0-7849 GCA_035529455.1 Thermoplasmata archaeon | reverse complement strand
GGAAACCCGTTCGTCGTCGAGGTCGGCATCGTCTACGGTGGGCAGCTGAACAAGGAGGAGGCCGTGCAGATCTACCGGTTCGCCAACCGCGTGCCGTTGTTGTACCAGCAGGGGGCATGCGCCACCACCCAGGGCATAGAGAGCGTCGATTGGAGGAGGTACGGTCTCGAACAGCGTGGCGGCAAGGGCATACCGTACGGCCCAGCAATAATCCTGGTGCATGTGGCGTCGACGAAGATACCTTTCACATCGGAGTCGAAGGAAGCCATCGCGAACGTGCCCGAAATACGTGAGGAGATAGAGCTCGCGCTCAAGGCGTGCGCGAGGAAGCTCAAGACCCATCTCAACAAGGCCGAGAGGAAGAGCAAGACGAGGGTCAAGTTCGAGATCGTGCAGGAGATCATCCCGATGATAGCGCAGAAGAGCGCGAAGATCGTCGGCAAGCCGGTGCCTGACATCGCTGGCACGATCACGAAGATAATGAACGTCGTCTGGGTGGAGGACGAGGTCGTCTACGACAAGAAGAAGCATCACGTGTCTGTCAAGCTGTACAACTACACGCCGAAGTCGCAGAAGCTGCATGTGCACATGGTGCTGCCGTTCGACAAGGTCGACGAGAAGAGCCTCACGGCCGCGCCATCCGAGGTGCGGGACGGCACGAAGGTGACCTGGGACATCAAGAAGATCGCCTCCACGGAGGTGTTCGAGCTGGCGTTCGACATGAAGGGCGTCGACAGGGACGACTACGACGACAACGAGGTGTTCGTCAGCGGCATAGACCCAGCGTCGATCATAGGCGCGGACATACTGCCAGGGGACTGGGATCTCGAGCACATCACGATCACTGAGGACAAGGCGGTCGAAGAGGCCTCGGAGAACGGGGAGATAGACTACGACGAGGGTGCGGAGGTGATAGACGATGAAGAATGAGGAGCGTCACCTGAGGGCGGTCGACAAGCTGACGGAGCTCGCGGCCGACATCTACACTCAGCTGGACGAACGCAAGATACCGAAGATGTCGATACCGCTGAGGACCAAGAGCAACATCAAGTTCGACAGGCGCTCTGGCGTATGGAAGTACGGCCGTGCAATGGGCGTCCGCTCCGCGAAGAAGCTGACCGGGGCGCAGATGCTCCTGCGCACTATGTACATGCTGGAGTTCATGGAGGAGATGATCAGGAACAACAAGAGCTCCACGCTCAGGGAGATGTACTACATATCCGAGGGGTGGGACAAGGCGAAGTTCTCCGCCCAGGACGAGTCGAACATGCTGGCCGAGGACCTCGAGATCATAACCACCTGCATGCGCGAGGACTTCAAGCTGCGTCCCGAGGAGGACGGCGCGAGGGTCATCGGCAACATCACGATACAGGAGACCGACAGGAAGGGCAAGAAGAAGAAGATCAACTGCCGGGACGATGTCGGCGACTCGGGGTACGGAATACCCTACAATGTGGAGAAGGAGAAGATCACGTTCGTCGACTGCGACGCCGACTTCATCGTGGCGATCGAGACGGGCGGTATGTTCGACAGACTGGTCGAGAACCGGTTCGACGAGGAGTACAACGCTGTGCTGGTGCACCTGAAGGGCCAGCCCGCGAGGAGCACGCGCAGGTTCATGAAGCGTGCGAACGAGGAGATGAAGCTCCCGGTTTGCGTGTTCGTCGATGGCGACCCATGGAGTTTCAGGATACACGCGTCGCTCGCCTACGGCGCCATCAAGACCGCGCACTTATCGGAGTACCTCGCCACGCCGACGGCGGAGTACATAGGTATCACCGCCTCGGACATACTGAACTACGATTTGCCGACGGACAAGCTGAACGACAGGGACATACAGGCGCTCAAGGCCGAAAAGACGGACCCGAGGTTCAACGACCAGTTCTGGAAGCACGAGATAGACCTTATGCTCGAGATCGGCAAGAAGGCAGAGCAGCAGGCGCTTGCGAAGTACGGCCTGGACTTCGTCACCGACACCTATCTGCCAGAGAAGATGACGGAGCTCGGCATAATGAAGTGAGGGCGCTCAGCCGCTCCACGAGCACAGGTTGTCCCCGGTGCCCGTCGTCATGCCGGAGCTGCCCATCCACATCATCCGCTCTAGCGTCTGCACGACCCTGTATCCCCTCGACAGTGCGGCGTCCAGCGCGTGACGCCTGTTGCTGGGTATGGGCACGAGGATCTCCGGTGTGCCCGCATCCGCTGCGAGGTCCTCCGCGGACGCAAGCATGGCATCTAGTACGATATCGCCGAGGCCAGGTCGTATCCCGGCGCACCTGATGGATGAACCGCGCATCTCCTCCCGCCTCGTCACCGTGTGTACCGTGCAGAACCCGCAGTACTTGCCGTCGACCTTCGCAAACAATGTGTCGCCGAACGAGAACTTCCTCGTCGTCTCGACCTCGGCGGTGTAATCCAGCCCGGTGCTGAGCGAGTTCGAAACCGCCTTCACGCTCGCGAGCATGTGCCTCTCCACCGAGCCTTGTCCGGAAAGACGGTCGAACGAGACAGACTTGGGCGGCGTCGACCGTTCGTGCTCCTCGAGGCTCTTGCCCATGACGACCAACAACCCTTCTGGGCGCAACCCGACCTTGAGGTATAGGCCCATGTTCGCCGCATGCTCCGGCATAGTCTCGAGGCCTATGTCCGAGCATCCACGGTCCTCGAGGAATCTGAGCGAGTGCTTGAGCAGCTCCTTACCGACGCCGATCCCCTGATACGATGGCAATACGGTCAAAGGGCCGACCCAGCCCGTCCTGCCCAACACGTGCGAGAAGCTCGAGCCTATGACACCCGCGTGCTCGTCGACCGCCACGACCGCGCCGTCCGGGTCGGAGTGGAGGTATGCCAATATGCCCGACTCGGTCCTGTGGGTGATCCTCGGTATCTCCGGGTACATCCTCCTTATCAGCTCCTCCCAGGAGATCGAGTCTATCCTCTTGACGTCCTCGATGTCCTCGACCTTCATCTTGCGGATCACAATGCCCATCTTCGCACCGCACTCATGCTGGCGGATTATCGCCAGCCTCTCGGTAAATGGGTTGCCAGGATATGAACGTGGAGGGCCGGCCGAACTTCCCGACCTGTTAAATCCATGTAGCAGGATTTCCGAGGCACCATGGAGATGAGACCTGAGTGCGTTCCCTGCCTCATAGGGAGGGTGCTTTTCGAGACGAAGGAGGTCGAGGGCTCGAAAGCCACAGAGACGATGAAGGTGGCCTCGCGGATGCTGGGCGAGCTGTTCGGTCCAGGCGCGTGCTCTGCGACCGTCGCGACCAAGGTGCATGAGGAGATCTACCGCATACTCGGGACCGACGATCCCTACAAGGACCTGAAGAGGAGGAGCAACGAGATCTCCCTCGAGCTGTATCGAGAAGCGGAGAGGTTCGTCGAGGATTCCGACGACCCGTTCCGCGCAGCGCTCCTCTGCTCCGTCGTCGGCAACGTGCTGGATTTCGGCATCGGCACGGAATACGACAGCCCCGAACTGCTCAAGAGCGAGTTCCGGAACCTCCTCGATCAGGGGCTGGGCCACGACGACACCTCCGAGGTGCGGGCGATACTGGAGCACTCGGAGGAGGTGGTCTACCTTGTCGACAACTGCGGCGAGGTCGTGCTCGACCGGCTGGCGCTGAAGGAGATCGCGAAGTATGGCGCCAGGACCGTGCTCGTCGTGAAGGAGAAGCCGATACTCACCGATGCCACCATGGCCGATATCGCAAGACTGGGAATGGAATCGATCGTGGATGATATCGTGGAGGCCCCGGGGTTCGCTGTTGGCGTCGGCATCGAAGCTTTGAGAGGAGCTTTCGGCGAGCGGCTGCGAAAGGCGGACCTCGTCATCGCGAAGGGCATGGCGAACTATGAGGCGCTCTCGGAGACGGACATAGGTCCTGTCGCGTACCTTCTCCGGACAAAATGCGATCCAGTCGCTGACAGCCTCGGCCTGAAGAAGGGGATAAACGCCGTCAGGCTGCTCAAGAAAGGCGGGGTGCACCGAGGATGATCGACCGTATCGCGTTCAGGAGCTATCTCGTCAAACGCAAGGGGGTGTTCCGGATAGCCACGGGCGCCTCGGACGTGGAAGACAACATCATGGTGAGGGTGGACTCCGGAGACTGCTTCGGGGTCGGCAATGCTTCGCCGAGCGATGTGACGCACGAGACCAGGGAGTCCATCGAAGATTTTCTCGGGCGCGCGTCAAAGGAACTTGTAGGAGCCGACGAGACGGATCTGTCAGCGGTGCACGACGTCATGGAGAAGATGGCGAAAGGCAACACCTCTGCGAAGGCAGCCGTAGACATGGCGGTGTACGACCTCCTTGGCAAGCGCGAGGACCGACGACTCTTCGAGCGCCTCGGTGGTCAAGGAGACGGCTCGGCGTTGACCGATATGACCATAGGCATCGAGGACCAGGAGGAGACCATCCGCCGAGCTGTGACTCACTGCGGAAACGGTTTTCGAGCGCTCAAGCTGAAGGTCGGGCTGGACCTCGAGAGCGACATCAAGCGCATGGCGGCCGTCAGGGACGCCGTCGGCACTGGGATAGAGATGCGCGTCGACGCCAACCAGGGATATACTGTCGAGCAGGCGGTGCGATTCTGCGAGGAGATGCACTCGCTCGGCGTGGTACTGGTCGAACAGCCCGTGGATGCCGACGATTACAGCGGGCTGAAAGCCGTGAAGGGCCGCAGCCCCGTGCCGATCATGGCGGACGAGTGCCTCAAGACGGTCGCCGACGCGAAGAAGGTGGCGGCGGAGGGCGCCGCCGACATAATCAACATCAAGCTCATGAAGAGCGGCGGGATATTCCCCGCCCTCGAGATAGACCGCATAGCTAGCGAAGCGGGCATCACGACAATGATAGGGTGCATGGGCGAGATACAGCAGTCAATAGCTGCGGGACTGCACTTCGCGCTCGGCTCGGACAACGTCAAGTTCGTAGACCTGGACTCGCACTTCTCCATGATTGCTGACCCGTCATCGGGACTGGGCTTCGTCGATGGCAGAATATCGGTCTCGGACCGCGCTGGTCTAGGCATGCGCACCGAGTTGGACCGTGCGCATCACTGACCGACCAGCAACGCTTATAGTCTGCATTCCCAATCCCCGTGCCCTGATACGGGGGAGTCGTCTGATCCAATGGCCAAGAAGATAAGCGACCTTCGCAACGCCGAGGAGAAGTTCAGGGCGCTCCTGAACAAGCGCAACGATATCAACGCGCAGGCGTCGGTTTTCAGGTCCGAGCGCGACAGCCTCAACGAAAGGAAGAGGGATGTTCAGGAAGAGGTCAGGGATGAGAGGGACAAGCGTGACGCATTGGTCGCTGAGATGCGTGCGCACAAAGATACCAGGAACGACCTCCAGCGACAGGCCAAGGAACTCATCGAGTTCAAGCACAGTCTCAAGGGTCGGCCCCTCGGCGACCTCAACGAGGAGATCAAGGCGCTCTCCAAGCAGATGCACGAACTGGACCTCAAGCAGCAGACCGTGCCCATGACGATACCTGAGGAGCGGAAGCTTCTGGACGGCCTCAGGGCGAAGATGGCCGAGCTGGAGCGCGTGAGGAGCATCTTGTCGGAGCAGGAGAAGGTCGTCAAGGAGATACACAACATCGACCAGAGCATCGACGAGCTCTTCAGAAGGGCCGACAAGGAGCACGAGGAGGTCGTGAGATTCTCTGACGAGAGCCAGAAACGTCACGACCGCGTGACCACACTGATGAAAGAGGTCGCCTCGCTCAAGGCGTCCGCAGACAAGAAACACGCCGACTTCATGAAGATGAGGGAGGAGGCGGACGCCGCGCACAACAAGGCCGCGGATATGCGCGACAAAATCATCGAGATACGGAAGGAGAAACGGATGGCGTGGCAGGAGGAGCAGGACTCCATCAAGGCGGTGAACGAGGCAACGCGGAAGGCGCTTGACGACGAGGAGAAGAAGGACCAGGCCGTCGAGGAGGCGCTCGCTCTGCTGCTCAAGAAGAAGAGAGTGGAGATACGCTGAGGTCGTCGGACCGGCGACCGCTCAGCATCAGCATCCTCAGCTCTTCTTCTTGGTTTTCTTGGACTTCTTCTTTGGCGGCTTTGGCGCTTCCTTCGGCTTCCTCTTGCCGAACACCAGCACGGACGCGGTGGGCACGATGTCCTCATCGTCGCCCTTATCCCTCACGAATCGTCTCCGCCTCGCCGGGGGCTCGTCGTCCGCAACCTCATCATCTTCGGCTTCAGTTGCGTTCTCGGCATCGGGCTCCGCACTAATCTCCACCGTGGCCAGCTCCTTCTTCTTCGCCGCCGGTGGTGTGACGGGCTCTTCCGGGGCCTTGCCCTTCGACACGTAGATGTCCTTCTCGCCGAACCGAGTGAAATGCAGGCGTTCGGTCTTCATCAGCAGAGCCATTGGCAGCACGAGCTGGTCGCGCATCAGCCCCGTCCTCCGCTCTATCTGCTCCATCGTGGCGCCCGAGCTCTCCGTCACGCGCAATATCGTCTCGATCGCGGCGTTGACGTCTATCTTGTCCCGACCAGTCCCTATCGTCAGCTGAGTCCTCTGCTCGACTATGCTCGACAGCAGCTCCTTCGTGTGCTTCTCGAAATCGGCAGGGTCCTCCTTCAGCATGCGCCACAGGTATCTCGTGTCCAGGCCGAGCTGCTCCCAACCATGTATCTGGTCTATCCTCTGTCCCCTGAGGAACTCACGCCTCAGGCCGAACTGGGCGACCTCGCTGTCGGGCCTGAGCTCGAGCGCGTGCTGATAGTGCATCACCGACTCGTCATGCCGCTCGAGCCTCGATGTTATCTTCGCCAGGTTGATGTGGGTGTCGAAGTTCTTCGGCATCAGTAGCATCGCCTTGTTGAAGCAGACCATGGCCTCCTCGGGCCACGCGAGGGAGACGTAGATCACGCCCTTGTTGTTCCAGGCGTACGCATTGTCCGGGTTGATCTTCAGCGCCCTCTCATATGAGTTGAGCGCGACCGCGCGCTTGGCGTCGAACGCCTGGATGTTGCCCATCTGGCACCATGTCATGTCATCCTCGGGGTCCATCTCGAGCGAGATGTCGTACTGCGCCTTCGCCTTCGTGTGCTCCTTGAGGCCGTACAACGCGTCGCCCTTCATGCTCCAAGGCAGGGCGAAGCGCCGGGCCACGCCCGCGTCGAAAGACATGTTCAGGGCAGTTTCCGCCTCCTTGAGAGCTGAGTTGAAATCTCCCTTCCTGATGAACGAGTTGGCCCGTCTGAGGCGGGTCCATATAGATGAGTACTGCAGCTCGCGCCATATGTACATGGCTAGCGGCACGAACGAGAAGATGATGCCCACCCCGGCGAGCGCCCTATCGTACTGGCCGAGCATGTCGCTGGGCATGATCCCGACCTGCTCGTGGAACGCCACGAGGAATATCGCCATCGAGCCTATGAGCCAGGCTGCGAAGTGGCCGTCCCGAGTCCTCATCATCTGCAGCGCCAGGATGGATACGACCGCGCCGACTATTAGCAGGGACATGTTCAGGCCGGAGAACAGATACTCCCCGTCCGTCGTTCTCGCGACATCGTACGCCTCGTGTATGGGCACCAGCATGGCGAGGATGAGGCCGATGCCGAAGATGGCGACCAGCAGCGTGTCGCTGCGGTCCACTACCTTCGATGACGTCACGAGCGCGATGAAACCCGCGACCGCGACGACGCTGAGCAGCACGGCCCAGCCGCCCTCAGAAGGGGCGATCAGCGCGAGGCCGATGACGCTGGCGACCGTGACCAAGAGGCCGACCTGGCCCATGATGGACCTGGGCAGCGGCAGCCCGGCCAGTCCGGTCTTCTTCTCGACAGCCGACGTGATGTCGAACAGCAGGTAC
>DATKWQ010000012.1:0-10788 GCA_035529455.1 Thermoplasmata archaeon | reverse complement strand
AGATTCCGGTTCTCAAGGAGGGACGATATTGAGTGAAGATGCGAAGACATGCGAGGCTGATCCGTTCTGCGGAGTCAAGTCCGCGAAGGACCCGGCGAACGCCACCGATTTCGAGAAGAAGCACACGCCAGTGATCAAGGCACCAGACTCGGTCAAGACGGGCGAGTTCTTCACGGTGACCGTTGAGGTGGGCAAGGTCGTGCCGCACCCGAACGAACCGGGCCACTTCATACAGTGGATCGAGCTGTACTCGGGCCATACGTTCATCGCCAGGGTCGACCTGACGCCGGTGATGTCCGATGCCGTCGTGACGATACCTGTGCGCCTCGAGCACGTGCACCCGCTGAGAGCGGTCGCGAGGTGCAACCTGCACGGCGCCTGGGTCGGCGAGAAGGACCTTAAGGCCTGAGTCGAAGGCAACCTTTAGGTCTGGCCAAACCCCTTCCACCTTTTAAGATCGGTCGGAGGAAGGCGATTTTCTAATGGGTTGTGGCAAACTCCCAATGGAGGTGGAGCGGGACATCCACGCGTGCCTGCAGTGCGGCTACTGCAACTTCGTATGCCCCATACAGCTCGACGATGCGCGCGGCTGGGAGTCGTACAGGGTCCGCGGCAAGATGTACCATCTCAAGAAGTACGCTCACCCAGGGCTGCTCGGCAGGATAACTGGCGACCGCGCGAAGATATCCGAGGAGTTCGTAGAGCGGGTGTACAACTGCACGGCGTGCGGCTACTGCCAGATAGCCTGTCACGTGGAGATAGCGTTCAACGACCGTTGGGAACAGGTGAAGGAGTGGTTCGTGGAGAACGGCGTGGGGCCACTCGATAGGCACAAGGCACTCCGTACGAGGGTCATCGCGAAGCACAACCCATACGACGAGCCGCACGAGCGACGGGCGGATTGGGTGCCTCCCACAGCGAAGAAGTCGAAGAACCCAGATGTGTTGTTCTTCGCCGGTTGCACTGCGAGCTACAGGCAGCAGAAGATCGCCCAGGACACGATACGCGTGTTGGACGCGGCGGGCGTCGAGTACGACATACTCGGCACGGACGAGTGGTGCTGCGGCTCGCCCCTTATACGGACGGGGCAGACCGATGTCGTGAAGGACGCGAAGGACGGCCTCGTCAAGCACAACCTGAACGAGTTCGAGAAGAGGGGCGCGGGCACAGTGGTCACCTCATGCGCGGGGTGCTTCATGACGCTGAACCACAACTACCAGATATACGCCGGCAAGCACGATTTCAAGCTGTATCACATGACGCAGTTCATAGACAAACTCATAACCGACGGCAAGCTCGAGCTCAAGAGGCCATTGGCTCGGAAGGTCGCCTATCATGACCCGTGCCACATAGGCAGACACTTCGGCATATACGAAGAACCGAGGCGCATACTCAGGGCGTTCCCGGAATCGTCCTATCTCGAGCTGCCTCGGAACAGGCAGAATTCCCAATGCTGTGGCGCGGGCGGGGGTTTCAAGATACAGTTCAACGACCGCGCGGAGCACATCGCGTCACTGCGTGTGGAGGAGGCCAAGGCGGTCGGTGCGGACATGCTCGTGTCGGCGTGTCCGTTCTGTGTCACCAACCTCGGACACGGGGCGAAACGTGCAGGGATAGACATGGACGTCGCCGAGCTGGTCTCACTGGTGGCCGAGTCGGTGTCGTGAGCGCCCGTCCTCGAAGGTATCTTATCGGTTCATGAGCATCTTCCGCCGAGTGTGATGCGCTCCCTCCCGTTGTTCAAGTTCACATCGAGGGCGCGATCGACCAGCTGGATGATCGCCCTCTGCACGATGTTCATAGTGGCGAGCTTCTCGGTCGCCTCAGGGCTGCAGACATCGATGGACTCGCTCATAGGCAACTTCGAGGAGGAGTACTATTTCGTCACGTGCCAGGACGGGGGAGCGCCGTCCTTGTTCGACCGCGCGACCGTCGACGCGATAGATGACACGGCCGCGTACGGCATCTTCGCGATGGCGTTGGCAGAACCGTCGGGCATCACCGTCACGGCGTTCTCACTCACGAACGAGGCGATCATCGGCGAGCCTCTGGTCGTCGAAGGCAACGAGACGCTCGCTGGCACCGCGCTGGACCTCAACGGCTATGTCACGCTCAAGACCGAGATGGAGCGATCAGTCGTCGTGGTCGGGCGGTTCTCGTCGTCGATGTTCCCTTCGAACTGGCTGCGGTGCAGCCATGATGTGATGGAATCGCTCATATGCGCGGAGGAGTCGGAGTACAACTTCGCCATCGTGAAAGACCCCACATCGGAGCAGGTGACGGCGCTGAAGGTCGGAGGCTTCGTCGTCCAGCCGATGGCGGCCATCCTCGGGTTCCTGGAGTCCGGAGTGGAAGAGATACAGTCCGCCGCGATGTGGGTCCTCGTGCCCTCTTCCTTCGTCATCGCCGTCCTGGTGTACAGCTTCCTCGGGTCCGAGGTGGCCGATAAGAGGAGGGAGATAGGCATCCTGAAGGCGATCGGTGCGGGCAGAAGACGGCTTGTCACTTATCTCATGGCGGACGCGTTCCTGATAACCGCCTGGGGTGCAGCACTCGGCCTCGCGCTCGGGATCATCCTGTCCTATGGCATAGCGACTCTGGCGTCGCACATGTTCACATCGGTCTTCCTGATAGAGATCGACGAGATGCTGCTACTGCTGGCGTACGGCATAACCCTGTTGGCAGGAGTCGCTGGCACGATCATCCCCGCCGTCAGGAGCACATACTCGTCGCCGGTCGCCGACCTCAAGGAGGTGAGACGATTCTGATGATGATCCGGAGGAGGGTCATAGTCATCGTCGCCCTCGCCATCATGATATTCACCGCAACTTCCTCGATACTGTCGGAGCTGCAGTCCGCCCCTGCCGCGTTCGCTGGCCCGGGCGGCCACATCATATACTCGAACGATGCCCCGACGATATTCTCCAGCCAGGTCGATGTCGGTATCGTCCCCCTGCTGCTCTCGCAGGAGAACATCACAGACGCGTGGTCAGAGGTGGTGACGTTCTCAGCTTGGGGCGATGGTTCGTTCGTCGTGAGAGGCGTCGATATCGATTCGTTCGTCTCGAGCGGGCATCTCGGAGTCCCGCAGCTGACAGAAGCGGCCGCGCACTTCTCACAGACGGCGGCGCTAGTAGGGTCGAGGCTCATGGACCGACTCGACATGTCTCCTCCGTGCGTCATCCCGCTCTCCGGCAGCTACACGTCGCACATCGAGTTTGTGCAGGTGGTCGGCTGGTTCGAGACGGGGTCGTACATGGACGATGAGCTGCTGGTCTCAGAAGAGGTTGCGAGGTACCTGTGCAGCATGCCATCGGATATGGCGTCTCTGATCGCCGTGGAGACCGACGATCCCGTATGGCTCGAGGAGGTGCTGTCACCCGGCGATGCGCGCTTCGCCATGTTCGACGTCCGCGCGTCAAGACCGGCGGTGGTCCCTGATGAGGAAGTGACGATATCGATGGATATCCGAAACTGGGGGGCTGCGGCAGGAGAGGTGACCGTATACATCGAGGACGATGGCGCCGTGATCGACGAGAGCTCGGTCGTGCTCGGCCCCTCCGTAGGGACGACCGCCAACCGCAGACTCACCCTCGGATCGATGGGCGTGCATACGCTCGATATCTGGCTCTCCGGCGACTTCCCTGCCCGCACATCGCTCAACGTGTCCGTCGTCGACCCGTATCTGGTGATATCGGCGCCCTCAAGGGTGCTCCTGGGATCGTCTTTCGATATCACTGTAGTCGACCACAACGGCGACCCTATTCCTGCAGCCGATGTTGTATTCTCCATCGGTGAGGAGGAGGGGAACGTGTCGACGGACGATGACGGGATCGCGGAGATCACGCCTGCCATCGCAGGCTCGTGCTCGCTGACCGCGTCGCATGTCGGGTTCGACTATGCGTCAGCGTCGGTCGAGGTCCTCGACCTCGGGACTTACCCAGCCGATTTCCTCCCGCAGGTCGAGTCATTCGTGTTGTCCGATGATGCCATAAGCGAATCGGAGGATCTGGAGGGCGTCATCATCGTGGAGAACGCCGGTGCTCTCGGCGGTTCGTTCATCGTCTCCGTCTTGATCGACTCTTCCCTTGCGATGGTCCTCAATATATCGCTCGGCCCTGCGGAGCGCATGTCCGTGCCTATCACAATTAGCGACATCGCCGTCGGGACACACACGATGCAGGTCGGGACATTCTCACTCGACTTCTCCGTCGCGCCGTGGTTCGCCGACGAGCCCGACCTAGTGCAGCTGGTGCTGCGCTATGGCGGGACAGGGGCCCTATCGTCGGGCGCATCCATCCCGATATACCAGGCCGCCAAGATATCCGAGGGGAACGTCGCCGTGGCGCTGTTCTCCATGGGAGCGATATCCGCGGTGCTCACCAGCTTGGCGATATCCGCCGCGTTCGCCAAGGAGATAAGGGAGGGCAGGCGCAAGCTCGGCATCCTCCGCACCATCGGTGCCTCGAGGGCGGATATACGCCGCATCGTGCTGCCTCAGGCGCTCGCGAACGGTTCCGTCGGCGCCGTCGTCGGCGTGGTCGCGGGTTTCATCGTCGCCTTGCTCCTCACGGAGTTCGGCGTCTTCGTCGCGTTCGGACACGCCCTGGTGTTCGAGCCGGACATCTCCCTGCTCGCGCTGATAGCCGTCGGGGCGGCGTTGATAAGCGTCTCGAGCTCGTTGGCGTCGGCGGAGATAGCGGCGAGGGAAGGGCCCATAACCTCGATCAAGAACCTCGATGCTGTTGCCGGATCGTCAGAACAGGTCGACCTCGGGGAGCTGCTGTCGGATGAATAGATCTGTTTCGTGGGTCTTCACGCACGCACTTCGACCCACAGCTGGACGGGGTTCTCGCTGTACAGGTACGGTGCCAACCCATCCTCTTGGATGTACAGCATAAACACAAGTCTGTAGATGCCAGGATCGTCGAGATGGAATGTGACGGACAGGTTCCACGTCTCGCCCCTCTCGAGAGTCCTGTTGTCCCATCGCTCATCGAAGACCGTCGTGTTGTTCGCGCCAAAGGAGCGCAGCGAGAATGTCCTCGCGCCGTCCTCCCCATTGTGCATCTCGATGACGAGCGTCAGGTTCGTGCCCACGTCGTAGGTGGTGTTTATGCTCGCGCTGCCCCACTCGTCGGTCATCGCGTAGTACGTCCGGGAGGGATACTCCGCGGTTATGATCAGCCCGAGGGATATCGCCGATACGACCAACGCCGTGCCGAGCATCGCGACGACGACCTTGTCGATCTTGAACGGCTCCACCTTCACCGTGCGCTCCTTCACGGCTTCCTTCTCGTCCTCCCGACCCGCAGGCCAAACGAAAGTCTCCAGCGCGACCGCGCCGACCGAGAAGAGTATCATCGCCGCCCTCGTCGTGTCCGAGTTCAGCCCTATGGGTGTCAGGACGAGCAGGAGGCCGAGCAGTATGACGACGAGTATGCTCAGGCCCATGCTGAGCACGAACTTCGCCTCGATGGTCGTGTTCCTCCAGAAGACGAGGCGCACGACGGCGAAGCCCGGAACGAAGAACAGGTACGGTATGCCGACGACAAGCGCACTGGCGGTGCCCGGATAGAATAGGAGTATCAGTGTCGCGAGTACCGAATAGGCGCATATGACCGCTCTCTGGCCGTTGTGGCTCTCGAGGAAATCAGCAATTCGGTCCATGCGCTCGGACGACGTATCAGCCACTATGCGCTCCCTCGCGTGCTGTAAGCACTATTCCATATATTTGTTTGTGTAGCTCTGGTACAATGCGTGTGCGCCAGTACGATGCGCACGTCGCTCAGATGCGTAAAGATCCCTTGAAGAAACGACCGTGTGAACGCCTGAGCAACCTTTTTAAACAGCGAACCCAATAGCAATTCAGTATCACCGTTCATACTCCCCGGAGAGGTGGTTTGATGTCTCCTAAAGAAGAAGAAGAAGAAGCAGCGTGCCCTATATGCGGCAAGCTCGTGGGTCTTGATATCTCAACGTGCCCTCACTGTGGCGCTGAGTTCGAAGAGGAAGAGGAAGACGCCGTAGAGTTCGCCGTAGAGGAGGACGAGAACGCGGCATGTCCTGTCTGTGGCAAGATGGTCAGCCTGAACGTCTCTGCCTGCACGAACTGCGGCGCTGAGTTCGAGGAGGAAGAGGTCGAGGAGATCATCGAGGTCGAGGAGCGAATGGTCCCACGGAAGGTCGAGAAGCCCGCCAAGGCTGCCAAACCTGCCAAGGCAAAGAAGGCACCGGCCGCCGCCAAGAGCGAGTTCGGATTTGGCATTCCAACGAGCCTGATGGACCTCCGCGTCATCGGCATCGCCCTCATTCTGCTCGGCCTGTTCGGCGCGCAGACTGCCGCTCTCATTGACTGGTACTGGACGTGGGTGCCGCCGATCGAGGACAACCTCGCGCTGTTCATCATGCTGCCGGTCGTAGTGTTGATCGTGGGCCTGATGATATTCATGCTCATCAAGAAGCTCGCCTCCGGCGGCAAGAGTGTCCCGGACGGCGCCCCAGGCATGTCCCTCGCATTGTTCCTGTTCGGCATAATCGCGCTGATCGTGATCCTGATGTGGAACCCGATTAACTCGGCGTTGGACAGCAGCCCAGCGGGAGTCGCGGGCGGCTTCTTCGCGGTGTTGCTCGTCGGCGTGTTCCTCGTGTACTGGGGCATGCGCACGACATCCGAGAAGTGCTCGACCGCCTGATCGGAAAGAGCGCTTCGGAGGCCCGGAAACCCCTTTCGCACATTCCTTTTACGCCCTGTCGTTTTTCGTACCGGTCTCCAGTGGAAGCGACGCTTATCGCCGTAGGTGATATGCAATGCTGGCTTCTCGTTCAGTGCGGGTATTCGAGACGATTTTCCGCTCCCGGCAACTTTGAAATACGGGGCAGTCGTTCCCGAAGCTAATCGAACGCGTACCTGAGACGTGTGCTTTGTTCGGTGTGGTGGGTTTTGAGAGGAGGCTTTCTGGAGTGCGTGGTCCACTCCCTGTGTGCTTACCAGACGCATCATCCTCCTGCGACGCTGTGCTATCCCTCTGGGGCCGAATCCACGGCCAGTGACGGAATAATTATATACTAATAACCCGATTAATTGCATTGGCGCAGAAGGGATGGACCAGCAGATGCTGGATACGCGTTTCAGCAGTGAGTCTGTCTCTTCAGCGTGAGCACCAGAAATGAACGAGGAGAGTGAGGCGCGCATGGAAAGGAAGATTATCGTGATCATGCTGACGCTGGTCGTCGTAGCCATCGTCGTAATCGGGATCGTCATGATCGCCGCTGTGGGAATAAAGAAGACAGGAGGTTTCACAGGGCTGTTCGATGACCTTGAGTACTCTGGGGATCTGACGTTCCACCAGGACCTTGAGATACCTGATGGTTGGAACGAGGGTGACGTGAAGTCGGTCAGTGACACGATCGTCGACATGTTCTACAACAAACAGACGGTTCAACAGACGACGGTGTACGTCACGACCCTGTTCTTCGTCTACATGGGGGACAAGTGGAACGACCCTGAAGAGGGCAACTGGTTCAGGATACCGGTCGCGGGTGACTGGGGCGAACTCAGCTGGAAGGTCGTGAGCCACGGATCGTTCTCCGTACAGGTTTCGTCGGCGACGAACCTATCTGCGGCGTACGACATCGGAGACGTAATCACACTGGAGACCACGATAGCCGACGCGGGTGGTACGTTGGCATTCGGCGAGTGGATCGTGGCTGATACGCTCTGATCGATATACTCTGCTTGGAGCCCAAACCCCTTTTGTGCCTCTCTTCCTGGCTGAGAAGAGGTGGATAGTCGGATGGGAGTACTTCTAGTACTAAACCATTGTGGCGCAGGGCAACCCATGGCAAGCACCGTTTCGGGAAAAGGATATAGCCATAGCTCCGTTAATATTCAAGTCTGGCCTGAAGAAGCATCACCCGAGGGGTGCCACCTTATGAGGGCAGGCGTTTCGCACGCCGTTGCCGCAGAAGTGGACGATCGTTACAGCGCCGCATCATCCTCCGCAGCCGCGCATTGAGAGAGATCCGCCTTGAAGAAAGAAACCGAAGCTGTCAGTCAAGGCTCCACCCCTCCGAACGACTCGAGAGGGCTCACTAATGTTGTGAGCGAGTCCAAACGGTCCGGCATAGGCCGGGTTAACGGAAGGTTTCTCGGCCGCGTCAACGGCCTCACGAACGGCCTTACGAACGGTCTGACGAACGGTCTCACGAACGGATTGACCAATGGCCTCACAAACGGTCTCACGAACGGCTCGGGCGCCACCAACGGCCTGCGCGTGTCATATCCCCGCAGGCGGCTCGGGGGAGCGGTCATCGCCCTCCGCGGCAGGCTCCTCACCGTCGCGCTGCTGTGCGCGTTCATACTCGCGATTCCTTATGTTCTCGTGTACACGTTCCCGCCGGACGACGTGGTCATAGACGGCTACTTCCTCGACTGGCTGGACGCACAGGTGTACACAGACACGCCCGATGCCGACAACCCGGATGTGTCCATAGCGGAATACGCCGTCCAGCTGGACTCCAGTTCTTCGTACTTCTATCTCAAGACCGACGGGCAGCTGTTCAGAGGAGCTGAAGACGGGGCCGACGGCTTCTATGTGTTCGTCGATGTCGACGGGGACTCGTCATCCGGGTACTCGGTCAGGGGGCTCGGCGCCGACGCGATGATGGTCATGATCGGATGGAACGACACCGTCATGACGCAGGAGCTGTACTCGTTCGACCAGCGCGTCAGCCGTGACGACTACGCGGGGTTCAAGTTCTCCGGGAACGTCGAGCTAGCCTTCAGGGGCGACAAGATGGAGATTGGCACGACCGTGACGCTTGCAGAGCCATCCGTTGTCGCGATTTGCACCCGTCATTCGAACTCGACGGACGACTGGTCCGAGGTCAACTTCGGCGTGGCTGGCACGGCGGTGAGGGTCGTCGAGGAGTATCGCGCCCTCTCAGTCACAGCGGGGTACGTCGACGAGCTCCTTCTCACGCTCGAGCTGACATCCAAGGGACCGACGATCCCGTTGGAGGGCCTGACATTCGAGACTTTCGGCAACGTCACCGCGCTGGAACTCAAGGCCATAGAGTCCATGCGCGTCCTCGGGACGGGCAACTCATCCTCGGTCGCGTTCGACAGACAGATGGAACTCAGGAGCGGCCATGTCGTGAGGGTGGATATCCTGGCGACCTTTTCGCAGGAGGCCGAGTATGGCGCTTACGGCCTGGCACTCGATAGGCGCATCGGCTTCATGACGGATTCGGAAGCGACACTGACGTACGCCTCGGTGCAGACAGGTTCTCAGATGACTTACGTGAAATCTCCCCCTCGCGAGATAGCCATAGACGGAGCCTTTGCCGATTGGGCTGCCAGGCCCGAGATGCCCGATTGCCTCAACGATGTCTCGTCTCCAACCAGCACGAACTCGACTGATTCGGACGTGGACATAGACATCACTAAGACCGCAGCCCAGGACGAATCGGCGTTCTTCTACATGGCGGTCGATGGTACGATGCTCGCAGGTTCGAGCATACCAGGCGATATGGCACGGTGGACCGAGGTCGAGCCGACGTCCTCTGGCAACATGAGCAACATCACTGTGACGAAGTACGGTGCGGACTACGCGTTCGTGTTCGTCGATACAGACTACGATCTGGAGACGGGCTATGAGATCGGCGGCTCCGAGGTGGCGCTCATCGTGGTCGGCAAGTCGAATGCGATACTCTCCGCCAAGGCGTACCAGTACGCCGAAGGCGCCTGGGTCGACATCGGCGATGTGGACGCCGCCATCGACAGCTATCAGATCGAGCTCAGCTGCCTGTTCGAGACACTGGGACTGTCATCGGACGGGACGTATGCAGTCACCTTCGCAGCAATGGACTGGCGCGGGGCGCACGATGAGATGCTCGCGTTCCTGTCGACATGGTCTCATTCCGGGACCAGGGAGTTCGGTGGCGTGGTCATCAACGAGATATACAGCACGCAACCGTCGCTCTACAACGACTGGATCGAACTGTACAACACGGGCACGGAAACCGTCGACCTTAGCGGATGGACGGTTTGGGTCGACGACGGCCTCATCTACACGTTCCCCAATGGAACCAGTATCGACTCAGGGGAGATCGTGGTTGCCTCCAGCCTCAACTTCGGCCGTGGCGAGCTGTTCGAACTTTTCGACGACGAGATGGTGCTGATCGACTTCTTCGAAGTGCCGCTTTGGAACATCAGGTCGATCGGCAGGACCGGCACCCCTGACGACGAATACTCGACTTGGGCTTGGATGACCCCGACTCCGGGCGAGATAAACATAGGTCAGGTGCCTATTCCCGAGTTCGAAAGCGTCCTGATGCCTCTAGCGATAGTGACAATAATGTTCATCGCTATTATGCGAAGGAGAAGAGACACGCCCGCAGACCCCCCAGCGGGCAAGGACAGCGAGGTAGAATCACATGGCGGTCACGAGTCAGGATAAGGGTGAGGATCCGTCCGATCCCGAGGGCATGTCGCTCACGAGATTGCTGAGACCTCTGAGCGAGCGCAGGGAGTCAGTACGACCTTTCGTTCCTTGGATAGGTGGTCCGAGGCTGTACCTCCTGTTGCTGTACGCCGCCGTCGTCATAGGCGCAGGCATCGAGTTCTTCATGAGCTGGGAGACGTGGTACGGCAACTGGGAGGTCTACAACTCATATCTGTTCGTCGTCACCGGCGCGTTCCTCCTGTTCGGCGCGTACCTGCTGTTCGACATCACGTCGGCTGTCGAGAAGAAGACCGGACTGGCCGGGCTGCCGCTGCCCAGG
>DATKWQ010000011.1:0-23450 GCA_035529455.1 Thermoplasmata archaeon | reverse complement strand
TGGACTATCCGGAAGACGTTCTTGTAGATCTCGTCGTCTATCACGAGCATCTCGTAGCTCCCGGCATTCGCCCATGCGCCGCCGATCCCTGAGAGGCTGTCCGCCCCTGCCATCGAAGGCACGAGGGCAGACATCATACGCTCCAATCCGACCTGCATGTCCCAGCCGTTGACATCGGTCGTGACGCCGTACACATCGGCGATCATGTTGTACTTGTGCGCTATCTGCACGGTCGCAGCGGACATGAGCGCCATCTCCGGGACGCCCCAGACGTTGTTGCCGCTCCTGAGGTCCATCACGCTCAGCCTGCCGGAGTACTGGATCGGAAGCTTGTCATCGACAGCCTGGACCATCATCACACCGCCCAACAGCTCGGCGTTCTGCTGCGCGAGCCCGCCCGCGAGCGTTATCGGGGCGGTGCCACCTGATATCGGACACGGGACGATGTCGACGGGCACGCCGTATTCCGCCCCGCGGAGCATGACATCGGACGCGTGCTCGTCATATGTGAGCGGGCTGCTCGGTGAGCCGTAGACGGTGAACAGCGGGCGCTTCCTGATCTCCTCGAGGCCACCCGCGACGATGGACCACATCTTCGCGAATATGTCGACCTCCTCGACCTTCAGCGCGTATCCGGAGATGCACTTGGAGGTGTTCCGCATGGTAGCCTCCATCGTCTTGATGACCAGCAGCTGCGGTGGCACATCGGTGGCGACGACGAAGTTGCCGATACTGGCCGCGGTCGGGAGCGCGTCCAGAATCTTCGCGGTGTCCTCCACGTCCTTGAGCGTTGACATCCTGCTCTCGCCTGTCTCCAGGTCCAGCATGAGCGGGTTTCCGCCGAGCGGATGGGCGAACTGGTGTTCGCCATCGAACACGAGGTTGTTCTCCGGGTTACGGGCGTAGTACGTGCCGTAATGGGGGATCCTCGTAATCGCGTCCTCGACCATGCTCCTCGGGAATGTCAGCACGTTCTTCCTGGTGGGGTGCTTGACAGCTCCCATCCTCACCAGCCGCTCATGGGCGTTGGGGCTGTCGTATCTCACACCCGTTTTCTCAAGGATGGTCAACGACGCCTCGTGGATGGTGTCGACCTGTTCATCCGTAAGCACATTGAGCCTTCTCTTGCATTTCACTCCCTGGATCATTGGAAATCGACCTCGCTTGCCAAACGGTTTTCGAGATGAGGAAACCTCGTAGTGAGATGCCCTCTGCGTGGTGTAGGAAGAACGTGTACAAAAACACTTTGAGCGAAATCGAAGCCTGGGAGACCGTCGCACTTCGATTCACATCATTTCATGGATGACACCGGCAAGACACCGTAGCGAACCCTCCGCAGGTGTGATGCAACGCTCTCTTCGCTCAGTCCCCGGATGTATGAGATGTGATCATTCGACGGTCTTTGTGGTTCGGGAGTCCCTGCGTGCAATATGCAACCGAAAATAGTCTGTTTCCAAAGGCAATTACTGGTATAATCTCAAAAAAGCGCCATCATTTGGATGCCTTGAGGTATTCCTTGACTACGGTCTTCGCCGCCATTCTCATCGCCTGTTCGCTGTTGTGCTTCGGCTTCCATCCGAGTGAGGCCATCTTCTCGGTCGACAGCAGGAAGACCGGCACATCCCCCGCCCAGCCGCTCTCGCCGCCGGTGTACTTCAGCTCGACATCCTTGAGCCCCGTCTCCTCTACGAGGACCTCGACTATCCGCCTGACGGTTATCTGGTCGTCGGCTCCCAGGTTGAAGTAGTTCAACCTGTCCTTCGCATTCTCGAAGCCATAGAGCATCCCGTCGACACACTCCTCGACCATCAGATACGACTTCTTCTGGTTGCCGTCTCCGAGGACCTCCAATTCGCTCGGGTTGCGATTGAGCTTCTCGACGAGGTCGTAGAGTATGCCATGCGTGCTCCGGTTGCCTATGATGTTCGCGAAGCGGTAGATCCATCCCTTGATGCCGTACAGCTCGGAGTACGCGGACATGAGCCCCTCACACGCGAGCTTCGACGCGCCGTAAAGGGATATCGGCAGGCACGGGCCGTAGTCCTCGGGCGTGGGCAGAACCTTCGCCCTGCCGTATATCGTCGATGTGGACGAGAAGACGACGCTCTCCACATCCGTCCTCCTCGCCGCCTCGAGCACGTTGTATGTCGCCAGCGTGTTCTGCTCGAGGTCGACCTTGGTGGATTCCGTCCCCTTGCGAATGTCCGGGTTCGCCGCCAGGTGCCACACGGATGTGTGTCCTGCCATCTCCTTCATGAGCGTCTCGAAGTCGAGCACGTCCGCCTTGACGAACTTGAAGTTGAAATTGCCGAAGTGCTGTGATATGAATGCTTCCTTGCCGGTGCTCAGGTCGTCGTAGACGGTTACGCGATGGCCTTCGGCAAGCAACCTGTCGAGGACCGCGCTGCCTATGAACCCAGCTCCCCCTGTGACCATGTAGCTCATACTGAACGCACTTCCTTTCCTGTAGCGGTTCAAGGCATGTGCATGCACCGTAAAAAGGTTCTTCATGATTTCGGCGATTTCGAAAACCCCAATACTGTTATGTCTGGGCATCCTGATGCCGTTCCCATGACGGTATCGGTCGTGGTCGGCACCCGCCCTGAGATCATCAAGATGGCCCCTGTGTACTTCGCCCTCAGGAAGGCGAGGCTGAGGCCGACCCTGATGCATTCCGGCCAGCACTACGACTATCAGATGTCGCAGGTCTTCTTCGATGAGCTGGGCTTGCCGAAGCCAGAGGTCTTCCTCGGGATAGGGTCAGCCGCTCCGGGAAAGCAGACCGGAGACGCCATCATCAGGTTCGAACAGGAGTTCGCCGAATCGCGCCCTGACTGCGTCTTGGTGGAGGGCGACACCAACACCGTCCTCGCGGGCGCCATCGCTGCCATGAAGCTCCGCATCAAACTGGGCCATGTCGAGGCCGGCCTCCGCAGCTACGATCTCCGCATGCCTGAGGAGCTCAATCGCAGGCTGACCGACCACGCATCCGACTACCTATTCGCCCCGACGATCGACTCCGTCCGAATACTGAAAGGGGAGAATGTCTGGGGCAAGATACACAGGACGGGCAACACAGTGATAGATGCCACCATGAGATACCTTCCGAAGGCTTTGAAGAGCTCATCCATCGTGAAGAAAGTGGGATGGGACGAATTCGGCCTGGCCACTCTGCACAGGGCCGAGAACGTCGACGACAGGGCCACGCTGAAGCAGATGGTGAGAGTATTGCTCGACTCGCCGACACCCCTTGTCCTTCCACTTCATCCGAGGACAGACGCTCGTCTGAAGGAGGCCGGTTTGAAGGAGTCCATCGAGCGCTCCGGGAATGTGCTCCTGATTCCCCCAGTAGGATACTTTGACATGCTGGCGCTCTTGTCGTCCGCGAAGTTCGTCATCACAGACTCCGGAGGCATACAGGAGGAGGCGACATCCCCTGCGATCAAGAAGCGCGTGTTCGTCATGAGGAAGAGCACCGAACGCCCCGAAGCCGTCCGTGCAGGCTATTGCAGGGTCGTCGGCACGGACTCACAGAATGTCTTGCGTGCCCTCCGGGCCTATGTGAGGGATCCGGATGACCGGTTCAAGGCATGCCCCTATGGGAAGGGCGACGCCGCTGTGAGGATAGCCGAAGTGTTGAAGGCGGCATAGGATGCGAGCAATACTCTTATAGTGGCTATGTCTTGCGTTCGATTGATATGGGACGTCAGGGCGTAGGCGGCGGTCCGAAGAAATGGTTCATGCTCCAGACGTGGAGGGTGCAGCAGATCGCCCAGATCGCCACCATTGGGCTTCTCGCAATCAACCTCGCGTTTCAGGTATACTCCTACATGAGTTGGAGGGGTTCGATATTCGATTCCCCGTATACGGGAGTGCCTTTCATCGCCCTCATCCTCATGGCCATCATATGGGGTTTCTCGATCATCTGGGACCTGCAGATGAGGATGTGGCGGGAGCAGCATTCGGTACTCGTCGAGAAGAACCCTTACGCGAAGGAGAAGATGACCGCGAAGGAGATCGCGCTCTACGGTTATTTCTGGCTGCCCTTGATGGACAAGGTCTCCCAGGACGACCCCGAGGCGAAGAAGGCAACGGCCGACATGAGAGACTGGCTCTGGAAGACGTACACCGACGACGAGAGCCTCGTCTCCGAGGTCGGGGAGATAACGCGGTACCTGGGCAAGGACAGGGCTGAGCTGGAGAAGATCCTCAAGAAGTGATTCTGATGCCCTGTTCGCGTGTTGTTGGCTCTGAGACGGAGGCCGGGCTCGCAGTGAGGCTCGGCGTGGTCGAGGGCACCAGTCATACGCTGTACTGGGAGCTGTTGGCCGCTCCCCCTCCGGGTGTCCGATACATCGTCGACAAGTCACCGGTCTCCGGAGGTGAGACCTCTGGCCGGACGAAGAAGCCTGTCTCCCACAGCCTGAGAACGAGCGCTCTTGTGCGGTCCATCGCCGATCCCATCCTGGTCAGGTCGATCCCTGAGGAGGGCAGTGCCCCCAGCGGCCTCTCGTATCGCCTGAGCAAGGCTATGACGGGGCTCGCCTTTGGCGCCGCTGGAAGGGCAAAGCAGCAGGAGCCGTTCGACGTGTTCCACTCCGCCGGATCGTCTTCTCTGGAGAACATCCCATGGTTCGCCGAGAAGGATGTCAGGTGGGTGGTGGACTTCGAGTCCGCTGCCTCGCTGTTCGGCTACTACGGCAATTGGCGGAAACGCATCTACCGTCCCCGAAGCCAGAGGATGATCGCCAAGGTGCTGTCGTCGAGGAACTGCAAGAAGGTCATTCCATGGACCGAGGCAGCGAAGAAGACGGTCGAGCATCTGCTCCCGTCGAAGGACATCGCGGACAAGACGGAGGTGGTTCGCCTCGCGATCAGACCCGCCCCGCCGAGGCCGTCAGACATCGAGAAGCACGACACGGTCCGTCTGCTGTTCATGGGCAGCTCGAACTACCGGGGAGAGTTCTACTCGAAGGGAGGACTCGACGTACTCGAATCGTACAGGAAGCTCAGGGAGCAGATGGGGGACAAGGTCGAGCTGAATTTCAGGTGTTGGATGCCGGACGAGCTGCGAGACAGGTACGCATCCACCCCAGGCCTGCATGTCCTCTCGTCCGTCCTTCCGAGGGATGTGCTCGACCGGCTGTTCTGGGAGTCGGACATATTCCTGTTCCCGTCGCACCACACGCCGGGCATGGCGTTCCTCGAGGCCATGCGGTTCGGCCTGCCTGTGGTGGCGAAGGACTTGTGGGCCAATCGTGAGCTCGTCAAGCCCGATGTCCACGGTTTCCTGGTCAAACCTTCGGAGGATGTTCCTTACTACCTGCCTGGTTTCGTTCCCAACTGGAGTATGGACAACGGCCCGTTCCTGCCGTACATGAAGACGATCGACGAGAGGGTCGTCGCCGACCTGGTCGAGCGGCTCACGCGCTTGGTGGAAGACGAGCGCCTCAGGAAGCAGATGGGCGCCGCATGCAGGAAGGAAGTGGAAGAGGGACTGGCATCGATCGACCGGAGAAACGCGGCGTTGAAGAGGATATACGAGGAGTCCGCGAAGCGGTAGTCTCGTCTACGTGGTGGCCGACCTGTCATCGCCGGCCTATGTCATCCAACGTGAAGGGTCGAACGGGGGGATGCTCCTCGGCTGCCTGGCCCGCGGCATGTACGAGATGCCCCGTATCACACCCCGGACAAGGGCGAAGAAGAGGTCGGACCTCCCCTGGTCCATGCCGCTGATCGCGCTGCTCGGGATGCGCTTGCAGTTCTCTATCACGACACGCCTTATGAACGATGGCAAGTCCCAGTGTCGAGCGTAGTACACGATCTCATTCCTCGCCTCGAGGTAGGTCATCATCCTGGAATGACTCGCCGTGAAAGCTGACCGTTTGTGCATGAAACGCGCATCAGGAACGATCCTCACATGGTATCCGTTTCTCTCAGCTCTGAGCAGCAGGTCTTGGTCTTCGTATCCGAGGAAGAACCGGTCGTCGAGGAGCCCGACCGACTCGAAGACCCTCTTCGATACGAAGAACGCTGCGCCGGACACCTTCAGCTCGAACTTGTGCAGGCCTCTGGGGCCGGAATAGAGGAGGGTTGCGCCCGAGAAGTCGTACTCCACGGGACCAGTGATCCCCATCTTCTCGTCCTCATGGAACGGCGCGAGCAACCTGTCGAAGAGCCGCTTGTCATCGACCCATGTGTCGCTGTTGAAGCAGAAGACATAGTCGCAGCCCAATTCCAGAGCCCTCCGAATGCCCGTGTTCATGCCCGCCCCGAAGCCGAGGTTCCCGCCGTTGTCGACGTGGATGATATCCGGGAACTCCTTCGCGAGCCTTTCGCGGGAACCGTCCGTCGAACCGTTGTCCACGCAGAGTATCAGGCTCCGTTCGTAGTCTATCTGCTGGAGCGACTCGATGCAACTCCCCACGTCCGCGCCGCTGTTGAAGTTGATGAGCACAGTCCCTATTTTTGGGGTCGTGGTCTGTGCATCACGGACCAGAACATCTTCTGAGGAGTTCATCCACCGCCCTGCCGTCTGTCGAAAAGACGAACTGATTATTTATCATTAACATAGGCGCCGTGCTCAACGGATGGATGGGCGATTACACCGAGCACGACCAGTGCCGGCCATTTGAGAAACCCTTATCATGAGTTGAATCCGTTATGGTGGATGTTTCGGGAGCAGAGACATGCCGTCTCCAACTGACGCGGATATCCGGATCAGCGTGGTGATATCCACCTACAACAGACCCGCAGACTTGAGGAACGCCCTCGAATCCTTATCGATTCAGTCGTTGATGCCATTCGAGGTGTTGGTGGTGGACGATAGCGACGGCACTGTCGCAGAGGATGTCGTCGAACCTCTCCGCGAGGTCATCCGCGAGCGCGGGAGCCGGCTTGAATATGTGCGCAACACCAGGAAGAAGGGCCTTATGGTCGCTCGGAACCTGGGCGTGGACAGGTCCGGCGGCGACGTTGTGTTGTTCATCGACGATGATGTGGTCTTGGACAAGGACTACGTGGGGCACATCGCAGATGTCTATTCCTCTCATCCAGGGGCGGTTGGCGTTCAGGGATTCCATGGAGGGGATTTCAGTCCATCTTTCACTGGCCGCCTGGGAAACGCGATAGACCGCGCATTCATGATCTGGTTCTATTCAAAAGACTCATGCAAGGTCATGCCCTCATTCTACCCGACGTATCCGCACGTGGTCACACGGGTGATACCATGTCAGTGGTTTTCAGGATGCAACATGTCCTACCGGCGCGAGGTGTTCGTCGAGGAGCGGTTCGACGAGACGCTGAGGAGATACTGCCCTGGAGGGGAAGACCTTGACTTCTCGTATCGAGTGTGGAAGCGACATCCCGGCTCTCTCTTCCTCGCACCCGAGGCGAAGCTGGAGCACAGGTATACGCCGTCATCGCGGCCACCAAAGCGCAACTTCGTGCTCATGCAGGCCGTCTACAGACGCTACTTCGCGTTCAAGAACATGGACCCGACTTTTCGCCACAATCTGGCATACTCATGGAGCGCCATCGGCAAGATGGCAACGTCCCTGATACGCAACATGAAGGCGCAGGCGGCAGGCCGCCTGAACGAACCCTGCCTTCTTGAGCTGAAATACTCTCTGGAGGGGTGGGCGTTATGCCATCGCCACAGGAGAGCCATCAGGGCGGGCCACCTGGAGTTCCTTGACGAGTATTTGGAGTACTGATGCCCGCCTCGCACCCAAAAACGGTTCGATCGCACTGCACGATATCGTCCAAGGCGCCCCCCGATGAAGAGCATAGCGGGAACCGGGCCATAGATGGGACAATTCTATAATCCTGAGGTATGTTATCCATGATTCGGCATGAGCGCATCGAGCGACTACATCATCATCACTGCCGTCAAGAACGAATCGGCAATGCTGGATGGTCTGTACAAGTCAGTCGTGGCACAGACGTCGAGCCCCCTCCTCTGGCTGATCGCTGAGGATGGCAGCACAGACGACACCTGTGCGATGGCACAGTCGATGGCAGCCAAGCATCCTTGGATCGCCGTGGCTTCACGGGAGGAGGTCCAGAACCCATTCTGGGTCAAGCCGAACTCCGCAGCAGCCTTCGGGATATCCGAAGCAGCCAAGGAATGCGAGTCCAGAGGCATCGATTACTCGGCGGTCGCCGTGCTGGATGCTGACACCTCTGTCGAACCCGATTACTTCGATAGACTGGTACGGCTAATGAACGACCGGCCCGGAGCAGTCATCGCATCAGGCATGATCGCGACCGAGGGAGGCCAGGGCCTCGAGGCCCGCCCATCCCCCAGGGGTTGCGCGCGGCTTTACGACAGGCGGTTTCTGGAGGAAGTGGGCGGTTTTCCGATAGCCGCGTCATCTGACACAGTCCTCGAAATCAAGGCGAAGAACCGTGGCTACGCCTTCGTTGTCGACCCGGAGGCAAGAGGCCTTCACCGAAGGAAGTCGACCAACATAACCGATGCACGAGGCCTCCGGTCTCTCGCCGTCATCCGATATACGATGGGTATGGATATGTTGAGCTTCGTGGCGTGGTCCGTGGCCTATTCCCGTGCGCTCGGCCTGAGATCCGGGGTGGCCTTCATGGGAGGCTATCTCGAGGCCGTCAGAGGCAAGTACACCAGGACGGACGATGCTGAGGTCATCCGTTATTTCCGAGGCAGTTGGAAGAGGCTCCTGAATGTGCCGGACACCAGACGTGCCATGAGGGACATGCTAGCAGTTCAACTTTAAGAACTATGAATCCAATCGCTCTCCGAATCCGTGAGGGATATCGACATGAAGAAAGCGTTGATTACCGGAATAACCGGCCAGGACGGCTCGTACCTTGCAGAGTTGCTGCTCTCGAAAGGATACGAAGTGCACGGGATCATTCGCAGGGCTAGCACATTCAACACCGCAAGGATCGACCACATCTTCAGAGACCTCCACGAGACGGACCCGAAGCTTCTGCTTCATTATGGCGACCTCTCCGACTCGGAGCAGATATCGAGCATAATCTACAACATCGAGCCTGATGAGGTATACCACCTGGGTGCGCAGAGCCATGTCAGGGTCAGCTTCGACACGCCCACGTACACCAGCGATGTGACCGCCTTGGGAACCACGCGCCTTCTCGAAGTAATCCGCAGGAGCGGGCTGCCAATCAGATTCTATCAGGCTTCCAGCTCAGAGATGTTCGGCTCGGCGAAGCCGCCACAGAACGAGATGACGCCCTTCGAGCCGAGGAGTCCGTACGCGTGCTCGAAGGTACATGCCTACTGGATGGTGAAGAACTACAGAGCCGGCTATGGAATGTTCGCCTCGAACGGCATCCTGTTCAATCACGAGAGCCCGAGACGAGGCGAGACCTTCGTGACCCGCAAGGTGACGAGGGCCGTCGCCTCCATAGCGGCGGGCAAGCAGGACGCCGTGTATCTCGGCAACCTCGACGCCAAGAGGGACTGGGGTTTCGCTCCAGAATACGTCGAGATCATGTGGCGTATGCTGCAGCGACCATCTCCGGACGATTACGTGATCGGCACGGGCCGCAATAATACGGTGAGGGAATTCGTCGACTCCGCCTTCGACTACGCTGGTCTCGATCCAAAGAAGCACGTGCGCATCGACAAGCGGTACTTCCGCCCAACAGAGGTGGACGAGCTCGTTGCAGACACTTCGAAGGCCAAGAGGGATCTCGACATGAACCCCAGAGTCCGCTTCGAGGACCTTGTCAAGATCATGGTCGACGCTGACATGCGTGCGTCCGGGCTCGAGCCGGTCGGAGACGGGGACGCGTTGTTGAAGTCGAAGTTCCCGGACATGTGGTGGGAGGCAGACTGAGGCATGAGCTTCTGGGACGACAAGAGGGTGCTCGTCACGGGAGGCGCCGGCTTCCTGGGAAAGCATCTCGTTGAGAATCTCGTCAGCAACGGTGCGAGCACCGACGCGCTCGTCATCCCCAGGAGCAAAGAGACCGACCTTCGCACCTGGGACGGCTGCGTCGGAGCGGTCGAGGATGTCGATATCGTGATACACCTCGCTGTGACCGGAGGTGGCATAGATTTCAACCGTAGACACCCTGCTGAGACTTTTTACGATAACGCAGCCATGGGCATCCAGTTGATGGAGGCAGCGAGGCGGGAAGGAGTAGGCAAGTTCGTCATGGCCGGGACGATATGCTCGTATCCGAAGCACACTCCGGTTCCTTTCAAGGAGACGGATTTATGGGACGGTTATCCCGAGGAGACGAACGCTCCATACGGCCTTGCCAAGAAGATGCTTCTCGTCCAGGGGCAGGCGTATCGCGCGCAATACGGTTTCAACGCGATACACCTGCTGCTCGTCAACATGTACGGTCCTGGAGACGACTTCGACCTTCATGATTCCCATGTCGTACCCGCCTTGATCCGCAAGTTCGTGGAGGCCAAGGAGAGCGGGGCCGAAGAGGTCGAGGTATGGGGAACGGGCAAGGCGTCCAGGGAGTTCCTCTACGTGGCCGACGCCGCCGAGGGCATAAGGCTTGCAGCTGAGAAGTACGACGGTCCCGAACCGGTCAACTTGGGAGCGGGGATGGAGATAACCGTCAAGGACTTGGCAGAGTCCATTGCGGAGGCCGTGGGTTTCGAAGGTCGTTTGAGATGGGATGCGACGAAGCCGGACGGCCAGCCGAGGAGGGCGCTCGACATCTCCCGCGCCAAGGACGAGTTCGGGTTCGAAGCGAGGACGAAACTGAAGGATGGGCTGATGAAGACGGTGGAGTACTTCGTGACGAATCGCGCCTCGATACCTTGATTTAACCGCCGCCATTCCCTATCGCCGCGAGCAATGGGGACTCAGAAACCCATAAATCGGGCAGAGCACTATCCCAGGACGAATCTGATTATGACACTGAGGGTCAGGGTAGGCGAGTTCAGAGTAGACGACGAGATAAGGACCGCTGTCAATCGAGTCCTCGATCGCGGCTTCGTATCCGAAGGTCCCGAGACGGAGAATTTCGAATCTGCCTTCTCGAAGTATATCGGGACGAAGCACGCGGTAGCGGTCAACTCGGGGACGTCCGCCCTGGTGGCAGGCTTGCTCGCGCTGAAGGCGAAGATGCGTTCGGAGGGGCAGAATCCGACGAAGGTCATCACGACTCCTCTTTCTTACGTGGCCACTGCGAATGCGATAGTGCTCGCAGGCATGGAGCCCGTATTTGCGGATGTGGATACAGAGGCGCTGTGTCTTGATCCCGAACGGGCAAGGGAGGCCATCGATGACGAGTGCGAAGGCGATGACTGCATCTTGCTTCCTGTGCATCTGATGGGCTACGTGTGTGATATGGACGAACTCAATGGCATCGCGCGTGGTCACGGCATAAGAGTCTTCGAGGATTCGTCACAGGCGCACGGTTCTCTCTACAAAGGCAAGCGCGCAGGGAGCATGTCCGATCTGTCATCTTACTCATTCTATGTGGCGCACAACATCCAAGCGGGTGAATTGGGGGCGGTTCTCACGAACGACATGGACATCGTGAGGATGGTCCGGAAGCTCAAGGCCAACGGCAGAGTGTGCGACTGCCCTGTCTGCGTTAGGGGAGAAGGCAAGTGCCCGAGATTCGGGAAGGAAGAACAGTGGGACCCACGGTTCCTCCATGACGAGGTCGGATACAACTTCAAGACCACGGAGTTCTCGACCGCTATTGCGAATGCGCAGATTGCCAGAGCGGATGAGATCGCTGCCAAAAGGAGGGAGAATTTCGTGCGACTGAACACCCTCCTGGAAAAGCATTCTGACACTCTCGAACTTCCGAAATACTCAGAAGACCTGAGCTACCTCGGCTACCCGATTGTGATCCGGGACGCAAGAACGATTGGCAGAGAGCAGCTGCAGCTGCGTCTTGAGAAGCATGGAGTCGAGACGAGACCGTTGTTCGGGTGCATACCTCTCCATCAACCGGCTTATAGGCAGATGAAAGCAAAGTATGAGGGCACGCTCCCCAATGCGAGCCGCCTTGGCTCACAGGGCCTGTACATCGGTTGCCATCAATATCTGACGGAGGAAGACCTCCTGTTCGTGTCGGATGCGTTCGATGCCAGTCTCGGGTGATTGGACGCAGATACTCGACATCGACATTGCGCATGCAGAACAGCTATATCTTATCGCAGTCTATCCCAATCGCGTGAGGCGGCTGTGAGCCCGATGAAGAAGGCGTTGATAACTGGGATAACCGGCCAGGACGGCTCGTACTTGACAGAGCTCCTGCTCTCCAAGGGCTACGAAGTCCATGGGATGATCCGCAGGACGAGCACATACAATACGTCCAGAATCGGCCAGATACTATCCGATATCCAGGACGCTGGAGGCCGGCTTTTCCTGCACTACGGCGACCTATCTGACGGCGACCATATATCGAACATCATCCACGAAATAGAGCCACAAGAGGTGTACAACCTGGGTGCCCAGAGTCATGTCAAAGTAAGCTTCGACGCCCCGACGTATACCGGGGACGTCACGGCTCTGGGCGCGTCCCGTGTGCTCGAGGTGATGCGCAGGAGCAACCTGCCTATCAGGCTCTACCAGGCGTCGACATCTGAGCTCTTCGGCCTGATCGAACCGCCCCAGAGCGAGAGTTCTCCGTTCCACCCAAGAAGCCCCTACGCCTGTGCGAAGCTCTACGCCTACTGGATGGTACGCAACTACCGGGAGGCGTATGGAACCTTTGCGTCCAATGGCATACTCTTCAACCACGAGAGCCATAGGAGGGGCGAGGCGTTCGTCACGAGGAAGATCACAGAGTCCATCGCCAGGATACTGTCGAAGAAGCAATCGGTTCTCACGCTTGGGAACCTCGAAGCGAGGAGGGACTGGGGTTTCGCCCCTGAGTATGTCGAGGTCATGTGGCAGATGCTGCAGCGAGAGAAGGCCGACGACTTCGTTATCGGCACGGGCGAGACTCACACCGTTGGGGAGTTCGTCGATGAGGCGTTCTCCTATGCGGGCCTTGACCAGGAGGAACACGTCGAGATCGACAAGACGCAGCTGCGCCCGCTGGAATCCGGCTACCGTGCAGCAGACACGACAAAAGCCAAGCGCGACCTCGGCCTCGACTTGAAGGTCGGGTTCAAGGATCTTGTCAGGATAATGGTCGACGCCGACATGAGGGCTGAAGGGTTGGAACCCGTGGGCGACGGCGATAGATTGCTGATGGAGAAGTTTCCGGATAGATGGTGGGCCAGCGACTGAGTCTATCACCGCGCTCTTCTAAAATCGGAAATGCGTGGATGGACTCCGTGATTGGGTCCGCAACCGGCAAGCCGTGGGTGTTTCTTGAACATACTGGCATCAGGTCTTGGGCATTCTGTCCGTGAGCCACAGGGCCGCCTCAAGGAACGTGTCCGCCTTGAAGTCAGGTTCTTCTGTGGATCGCTCAATCTCATCGGCCACTTTGTACTGGTCGCCCACTTCTGGCACAAGGATCCCCCTCGCGCCGACGGCATGCGCCATCTCGACGTCCATCATGCGGTCGCCGATGACGAACGACTTCGATAGGTCTATGCCGTGCTTCTGTGCGGCCTCGAGCATCATCCCCGGGGCGGGCTTCCTGCAGCCGCAGCCCGTGCCGGGCACGTGAGGACAGTGGAATATGTCTGTGATGCGGATGCCGTTCTCAGACAGCATCGACAGCAGTCGAGCGTGAATCCTTGAAAGGGTCTCCTCTGTGAAGTATCCCCTGCCTACCCCCGACTGGTTGGTGACGATGATGATCGGCAACCCGAGCTGCGTGAGCGTCACCAGCCCGTCGACGACTGAAGGGATGAACTCCAATCCGTCGGGGTCAGACAGGTAATGCCTGTCGAAGCACAGTGTGCCGTCCCTGTCAACGAATATTGCAGCTCTCCCCTGAGCGTCGCCCGTCATGTCAACCCTCGGCGCACTCAGACGAGTCACGGAGCACGATGGATAGCATGTGCTCGATTATCAGATGGACGTCCTCCACCTGCTGCATGCAGTCCGAGGGTACGACATACGCTACCTTCGCCAGCTCGGCGAGTCTGCCACCGTCGAAGCCACAGAGGCCGATGGTAACCGCGCCCGCTCCGTTAGCGTACTCGATGGCCTTCAGTACGTTCGCGGAGTTGCCGGAGCCGCTGATGCCAATGACGACATCACCCGCCTCGACATGGTTCCTTAGCTGCTCGACGAAAACGTCCTCGTACGACGAATCGTTCGCCCAAGCGAGCATCGCCGGTATGTTGTCCGTAAGAGCAACCGCCCTGAACCTCGGGGCATCTGGTCGGTTCGACCCTTTGTTCAAGTCCGAGGCCATGTGCGACGCCGTTGACGCGCTGCCGCCGTTCCCGCAGGTGTATATCCTCTTCCCCGCTCGCCTTGCGGCCGCAAGCACACCGACCATCTCCTCGACCTTCGCAGGCAGGTCTGCTCCCATCCTTTCCACGATGGCCGCGACACCCTGCATATACTTCTTCGCCCGGTCACTCACGTCGCTCATCAGTAGTCATCCCCGACATAGATTATCTTGGAACCCTGCGGCTCGAGCTTGAATTCGGTTTCTTTGAGCCCATTGAGGGCGTTCCTTACTGCCCAGTGGTTCTCGGGCCGGGCGAACAGAACGAGGAACCCGCCGCCCCCCGCGCCGGCGATCTTGCCACCCTCAGCCCCAGCAGCGATGGCCGTCTCGTACAGCTTGTCTATCTCAGGGTCGGATATCCCGTCCGCAAAGGACTTCTTGAGCTCCCAACCGTCCCTCAGCAAAGAGCCCATCTTCGAAACCTGTAGCGAAGTGAGGTCCAGGAAGAGCTGTTCCGCCTGGTCCCTGACCCTGTCCAAGGTCTCCTTCTTCTCTGGAATGTTCGCCTTCTGTTCCTTCAATACGTCCTTGGCCTTGCGGGTCCTTCCCGTGTAGAACATCATCATGTGATCTTCCAGCTCTCGCTTCGTGTCCGGTGGACATATGACGGGGTTCAGAACGACCGTATCGTCAGCGTTGAACCTGATGTGCTGCATGCCACCGTAAGCGGCGATGTACTGGTCCTGTTTGCCTATCGGCTCCTTCAAGACGTCAATCTCGATCTCGCAGGCCTCTTCCGCGAGCTTCTTTGGGCCTGCTCGGTATCCTTTGAAGGCGTAGAGCGCGTTCAGTAGGCCGACTGTGATCGCCGACGAAGATCCAAGTCCAGTGCCTTTCGACGGTATGTCCGCGATGGTCGTTATTTCCATACCGTTCCTGATGCCAACTTTCCTCAAAGCCTCTCTCACGAGGCCGTGCTCTATGTCGTCGACGGAGTCGACTATCTCCGTCTTAGAGTAGCTGACCCTGATGTCGTCATCGAACCGCTTGTTGACGGTGACATAGGCGTACTTCTTGATTGTGCAACTGACGACGGCTCCGTACCCTGTCTTGTAGTAGCCCTTGAGGTCCGTCCCTCCGCCAGCGAAGCTGACCCTTAGAGGCGTCCTTGAGATTATCATTCGGAATCGGACCTTAATGAACGGTGCCCCAATAATAAATGTCGCTCCCGGGCGTTTGTCTCTGCACCTGAAACTGTTGCCATGTGGGCTAGGCTATCGGCTCCCACCAACTCTTGTTGTTGACGTACCAATCGACAGTCTTCTTCAAGCCTTCTTGGAAGCTCATCTTCGGCTCCCACCCCATCTCCTTGATACCCTCCCATTCGAGGGAATAGCGGAAATCGTGGCCAGGGCGATCCGCGACGAAGGTGATCAGGCTATCCGGCTTGCCCATATGCTTCAGGATGGTCTTCGCGACTTCGATGTTGGACACTTCGTTACCCGAGCCGATGTTGACGACGTCTCCGGGCTTCCCCTTGCGGAGTACGAGGTCCACTGCCCTGCAGTTGTCCTCCACATGGAGCCAATCACGAACGTTCGTGCCTTTGCCGTATATTGGCAACGGCTCGTCGTTCAACGCCTTTATCACGAGCACAGGTATGAGCTTCTCCGGGTACTGGAAAGGGCCGTAGTTGTTCGACGACCGGGTCACCATGACATTGAGCCCATACGTTTTGACATAAGATCTCGCGAGGAGCTCGCCCCCCGCCTTGCTGGCGGAATAAGGAGAGGATGGATCAAGGATGTCCTTCTCAGAGAACGAGCCCGATACCGTCGAACCGTACACCTCATCCGTCGATATCTGGACGAACCGTTCGATGTCCCGTCTGCGCGCCTCCTCGAGCAATGTGAACACGCCGATCACGTCGGTTCTGACGAAATCCTCGGGCGATGTGATGCTCCTGTCGACATGGCTCTCGGCCGCGAAGTTGACGACCCTGTCGCAGCCTTCCATCGTCGTCCTGACGATCTCCTTGTCGCAGATGTCCCCTTTGACGAAGGTGATGCGGTCCATGACCTCCTCTAGGTTCTCCATCCTGCCGGCGTATGTGAGCTTGTCGAGGACGACTATCTCATCGTCGGCGTGCTCCTTCAGCATGTGCCGAACAAAATTGCATCCGATGAATCCCGCGCCCCCCGTAATCAGATGTCGCATATCGCGTCACTCTCCATGCAGGTCTCTCTGGGGCAAATCGAGTGCAGAGACAAAAAGATATGCCGTGATGGTCGCGGAGCTATGAGGCGCCCTTCGCGGTCTTTGGACGGCTTCGCCGCCCGATGGGATGATTCTGGGCCAAAGTGTATTATACAAAATGGTATAATACTGTTTAGTATAACACATGCCGCATGCTGCATGCAGCGGACGAAGTGTTGTCCCCGATCGACAGAAGAAGGAGGCATGACCGATATGGAGAATCCGTTCAGGTTCGGAGGACTGGTGACCGGCGAGGATTTCGCCGACAGGAAGAGGGAGGCCGCCGAGATTGTCAGGGATATCCGGAACGGCGTCAATCTGCTGCTCTTCTCCCACAGACGCATGGGCAAGTCCTCCCTCCTGGCAGAGGTCATGCGGAGGCACCGGGAGGAATTCATATTCGTGTATGTCGACCTCTACGGAGTCACAACAAAGACCAGGATGGCGGAGGTGTTCGCGTCCGCACTGGTGAACTCCGCCTACAGTGGCCTGGGAAAGGCCGCCCTCGCCCTCAAGGATCTGCTGCGCGGCTCAAGGTTCAGGTTGACCGTCAACGAGAAGGGCGAGCCTGGCGTGGAGCTCTCCCTCGGGGAACCAACCATGCCAGAGATCCAGGATATCCTCGACCTTCCAGAGATAGTAGCCAAGAAGAAGCGACAGCGGGTTGTGGTGATCTTCGACGAGTTCCAGGAGGTCGGGCTCCTTGATGGTGTCGCCCTGCTCAAGGCGATGAGGGCGAGGATCCAGACTCACAAGAACGTCTCGTACGTATTCGCCGGGAGCAAGAATCATCTCCTGCTGAGCATATTCGAAGAGCGCGAAGGGGCGTTCTTCAAGTCCGCTAAGGCCATGGAGCTCGGCCCGATGCCCGAGGAGGAGGTCGAAGAGTTCCTCGTTGGCAGGTTCGCAGCGAGGAAAGGACGCCTGCCGTCAGAGGCCGCAAGGGCGATAGTGTCGACGGCCGGTGGTAATCCGTACTACATCCAGCAGATCGCTCACGAGCTCTTCAACATATCACCGCGCCCTCGATGGCCTGAGGACTTCGAGGCCTCGATGTCCGCGACACTCACACACCAGACACCGGCGTTCTCGATGCTCTGGGACTCGGTCAAGAGTCAGATGCAGAGGCGTTATCTGCTTGCCGCCGCCATGGAAGACGGCCCGCCTCACGGTGCGGCCTTCATCGATAGGCACCGGCTCAAGTCATCCTCGCACGTGCAGAAGGCGATGGGGCAGCTCGACTCCAGAGGCGTGACGGAGGGTGGGAAGATCGTCGACCCGCTTCTGGTCCTGTGGCTCCGGAGATTGGCGGGGCCACGGAAGAGCGGGGACCGATGAAACCGGTCCCGCGGCCGTTCTACTTCCTGCGCCACATATACCCGATCCCGGGGTCGTTCCATTCCTTCCGATGCTCGTCAGGTTCCTTGTAGTTGTACAGCTCTGTCGGCGTGTTGACGACCCATATCTCCTTGTCGTCGAGAGGTGTGAATCCATGATAGACGAGGGGTGGTATCTTGACGAACTTTGGCTCGTCCTCCCAGACCTCCACTTCCTGAATGGTGCCTTTGGTGGGAGAATCCTCTCTTGAATCGTAGAGGCCCACTAAGGCGTTGCCCTTGATCGGGACGAAGTGGTCCCATTGCAGCTTGTGGTAGTGCCACGCCTTAATGACCCCCGGATTGCAGGTCGTCATGTATGTCTGGCCGAACCTGCTGAACTCCGGCCAGTCGCTCCTGAATATCTCCATCAGCCATCCGCGGTCGTCGAATATCCGCCTGAGGCTGCGTATGCTGACATCAGCTATCGTTCCCATTTCAGCTGCCATGGTGGGGTCGGGATGGTCAAGGTGAATTATTAAGGTGTCCATGTCTTTGGCAAGTGCTTCATCTCTTTGATATGAACAGTATGACAAGGGCGTTCGCGGCCGTGTACGGCGCCCCGTATTTCGCCGCTCGGCAGCCGGCCCAATCGGCTTCTACCCACTTGTTCTTGGCCACCCGCTTCAGGCAGAGCCTCTCTGAGAATACGATCCTGCCATCCGCAAGCGACTTGTCCAGCTGAGGGTTGTAGCCCACTGGCAGTGTTATGACCATCATCCCACCCGGAGCTAGACATTCCTGTAGGTTATCGAGAGAATGCATTATCTTGACAGGCTCCCCGAGTATCTTCGACTCGTCGCGCGGATCTTCGTCCCAACCGACGTGCTCCATCGTGGATATGCTAACGATGAGATCGTATCTCTTGGACGGTCTGAAGTCCACGATGTCCTGGTTGACAACCCCGCTGGAGACCTCGTACTTGTCGACGATGTCGTGCTTCACAGGGTAGTAGTGCGACAGGACGTTGCCCACTTCGAGCACCTCCTTTCCCGCATGCTCTCCAAGGATTCTCCAGACGACGGGGATCTCCACGCACCTTTCGTTCCTCCAGGTCGTGTTGTACTTGTGGGAGAAGTAGCGGTATCTGTTCCCCCGAAATGCGAAGGTCCTGCGCAATCTGAACAACCTATCGCACCAGTATCCCGAGCCGACCTTCGCTCTGGGCGCCAGGATTTCGATTCCAGAGCTGACGACATGTCGAATGCCCTTGTCTCTCCAGGCCCTCCAAGCTCTGGCAAGAAATTCCTTCATCGTTCACCTCGGCCGGATCAGCTGCCCGCGCGCTCCTTCGGGCGCAAGTGTCGAAGAATCCTCCCGATAGCCTCTCTAGGGCCCACTTCCCTGAAGAGGCTAATGCCCCTCCGGACGGGTGAGCCGAGACGACGGAGGTCGTTCGCTATCTGATGAGGTATCCACCGGAAGAAGTCTCCCCACAATCTATATCTCCTCACGGACGGGAGCAGTCGGGGGATGTGCCTGAGGCGCAGCTTGTTGTCGTTGGTCTCGAGGATCGCCATCATGTAGGCTTTCTTGCGGTCCTCCACGCTGAACTCGGGCGATTCCGCACAGGGCTCGTCGCACACGAAATCTCCGTCGACGTACGACGAGTGGTCGATGATGTCGAAGACCCGCCCGTTCTCGTCGTACCATTTGCGGATCCTCGTGCCCTTGAAGGGCGTGATCATGTTCCAGAATATGTGGTCCGGTTCCAGTTCCCTGGCGAAGTTGATCGAGTCCTTCGTCTTCTCGAGCGTGTCGTCCTCGAGCCCTATCACGAAGCACAGGCTGAGAGACATCCCGTGCTTCTTTATCAGCTTGGCAGCGGTCCTGATCTCCTCCAGGGTCTCACCTTTGCCGATCTTGTCGAAGACCTCTGGGCAGCCGGACTCCACCCCGAGCCCGATCGAAGGACACTTGGCCTTCTTCATGAGAGCGATGATCTCATCGTCCAGGCCGTCGGCCCTCGTGTTGATGACCCTCAGCGTGAGGTCGATGTCCTCCTTGATGTAGTCTTCGAGAAACCGTCTGATGTGATCCTTCTTCACGGTCGGATTGTCGTCGAATATCATCACGGAACTGAGGTTCGGCAGGTCCTTCTTGGCCTTGGCAAGCTCGGCGACGCATATCTCCGGGTCCCTCGGACGCCATTTTCTAGTGGACACGAGATAGACTGTGCAGAAGGAGCAGATGTTCGGGCAGCCCCTGCTCGTCTGCATCGGATAGATTGCGATTCCCTCACGGCCGTAGAAGGCGAATTCAGGATATGGCAGCAGCCTCGGGTCTGGAGGGGTCGTCGTCACAAGCTGTGGTTTCTCGAGCTGTCTGGCATTCTCTACGACTTCCACGATGACGTCCTCAGCTTCGCCGGTCACGATGTAGTCCAGCCTGGAGTCTCCGGCCAGCTCGTCATGGTAAAGGGTCGCGTGAGGCCCACCGACCATGATTGGCAGGCCGAACTTCGAAACCTCGTCGATGACCGCGTTCGCTTCCTTCATGGTCGCCGTATAGAGAGTCACGCCCACGACATCTGGTTGAAAGTCCTTCACGAACTCCGCCGGAGGCGGTGCCGAGTGAGTCAACTGATAATCTGCCACTAATACCTCATGTCCCGCCTTTTTCAGCACTCCAGCCAGCATGGCGAGGCCCAGATGAGGCGAGACGGCCTCGCACTTCTCGCGCTTGGCGTTGAATAGCAGCACGCGTTTCCTACCGACGTTCATGTCGACCGCAAGTTCCGGTTGTACCCGATGCCGTTCTGTTCGGGGACGACCATGTCCAGGACAGGTGGCTTAACGGGTGTCGGCAAAACCTCGCTACTGCTATTTGAAATCTGGCTTTGAGGTGCGACCGGGATCGTCTTCCCGCTCAGTCGTTTCGAAGTCGGTGCGTCTGCATTCAGCTGAATGCGTGGGGCGACGGGTGCGAATGCAGTCATCGGCTCAGAGGACGTGGAGCCATCACCCGACTCAAGCTTGAAATACTGCATACCCCGTGATGCTGCTACGCTCGCGCAGAAACACTATACGATCGTTGCAGCTGACCACGGTCGTGCAATCTCCGCGCAGGTGGTTTGATCGTGTCATCGAAGAGGCAATGTGACACCCGTTGTCGTGAATTCACATTCACAAGCGTCGACAAGGAATTGCGACTTACGGAAGGCTCGGTTGGAGAGGATGCATATGAACAACGGAGGAGACCCCTGTGAGAATCGCAGTGTTCCATAACCTCCAATATGGCGGTGCGAAGAGGGTATTGCACGGTTTTGTGAGATACCTGAGCCAATCAGGACACTCTGTCGATGTTCATGTACCTTCGACTGCCAACGAGACGATTCTTCCTTTGCGTGATGTTGCATCTTCCACGGATGTCTATCCGGTCAGGAGTACCGTGTCTGGCCGCATTCGCTTAAGGCTTCCTTACATCCCCAATGCTGGAATCTCCCTGAACGCCCTCGAGAAGACCGAGAAGGCCATCGCTGATAGGATCAACGGCGGAGGTTACGACGTCGTCCTATGTGAGCAGGACCAGTACACGATGTCGCCCTATCTTCTGAAGCATGTCCGCACACCCACCGTATATTTTTGCCAGCAACCGTCGAGAAGGGGCGAGGAGATCCTAATCGAACTCTCAAAGAGACTTGGGGTTGGCAACAGAACGAATCCGATAAAGGGCACGCTTCGGAATTCATTCTTCAGAAGAATGCGTGAGATCGACAGAGTGAATGCCTCCTTTTCGAAAAGCATCTTGGCCAATTCCTTCTTTTCCAGAGAGTCCATCCTGCGAAGCTATGGCCTGAATTCCCGGGTCTGCTACCTTGGTGTTGACACTGAATTCTTCAAGCCTCTGGGAATCCCGAGGGAGGATTTCGTCCTATCTGTTGGCAGCTGTGCACCTCCTAAGGGGTTTGATTTCCTGATAGAGTCACTTGGCTACATGTGTCGTGAGGAACGCCCGAAGCTCGTGATCGCGTCCAACGATGCGAACCCCGAATGGAAGGGTTACCTTGAGCGATTAGCTTCGAAGAGAGGGGTGGATCTGCAGATACTCTCGATGATTGACGACGCCCATCTGAGGGCTCTCTACAACAAGGCAAAGGCGGTTCTGTATGCCCCGTACCTGGAACCATTCGGTCTCGTCCCCATCGAAGCGATGGCCTGCGGGACTCCTGTCGTCGCCGTCCGAGAGGGGGGAGTGAGGGAGAGCGTCGTCCACAACGAGACGGGCCTTCTGTCGGAGCGGGATGAAAGGGCGTTCTCGGAGGCCGTCTCAGGACTTCTGAAAGACACGGAACGAAGGGAAACGATGGGCAAGAATGCCATAGATGTCGTGCGTGACTTCTGGACCATGGATCATGCAGGGCTGAGGTTGTTGGGTCATTTGAACCGTGCGAAGAAATCGGATTGACGGTTCATGTTCCCCGTATCATGGATGGATAGGTTCCCTGCCCCTCCAATCGATCCTTAGTGCTTCGACGGTCCAGCTAATGATGGCTATGCCTTAAGAACGTCCCAACTCAACCCCTTCTTGGGATGCGCTGCGTGGAAATAGGATGACATGTCGAATTCAGGAAAAGCCTCTTAATCTACTAAGATATGTTTGGATTGAATGGACGGGAAGTTGGATAGACTGCTCGTAATCGGCGCCTCCGGTCTATTGGGCAGTAAGATAATGGAACAGGCCCGAGGCAGATTCGAGGTTCGAGGCGCATACAATCCCGAGGTCGATGGGGCCACTCTGTGGAGGCTCGAATCCGTTGATATCGGCTCCAAAGAGGACATCGACAAGCTGTTCGACAAGGTCAGACCCGACGCGGTGATCCTCACTGCCGCAATGACGAATGTGGACGCCTGCGAGAAGAACCCCACGCTCGCAAATCGGATTAACGCTGCGGCTCCTGGCCTGGTTGCCAGGGCATGCAAGAAAGCGTCGACGAGCCTCGTGCACGTTTCGACTGACTACGTCTTTGATGGTATGAAATCCCGTAAGTATGTCGAAACTGATGTGCAGAGACCCATCTCAGTCTACGGCACCAGTAAGCTAGCAGGAGAGCGGTCTGTGCTTGCCACTCTGCCCGAAGCGGCTGTGGTGCGACCTGCGGTGTTGTACGGCTGGAACCCGATTCCTGAGAAGATGAACTTCGTCACGTGGGTTCTTAAGAAGCTCAGGAACAATGAGCCTGTCATGCTGTTCGAAGACCAGGTCGTCTCTCCCACTTTGGCCGACGATCTGGCCGGTGTTCTTATCGATCTTGCGGAGAAACAGGCTTCCGGCGTGTGGCACGCATCTGGACCGGATTGCCTCGACCGCCCTTCCTGCGGCAGGATGATAGCCGAGGTGTTCGGGTTGGACGAGGGCCTTATCGCTCCCGTTCCTTCGAGCTCCGTCTCTCTGCCTGCAAGAAGGCCTAAGTACAGCTGTTTGGATATCACGAAGACAGAGAAGTTCTTGGGTCGGAAGATGCTCTCATTCAAGGACGGCCTGATCGTTATGAGACAACAGGAGAAGTCGAGAGCATGAAAGGATTGG
>DATKWQ010000010.1:0-8137 GCA_035529455.1 Thermoplasmata archaeon | reverse complement strand
CCGCCCCACGCTACTCTGAAGCCTGTGAGCACCTCATCGAAGATCAGCAGTATCCCGAGCTCCTTCGTCAGCTTCCTGAGCTTCTTCAGGTATCCGTCCCTCGGGGCGACGCAGCCGCCCCCGGCATGAATCGGCTCCGCGATGACGGCTGCGAGCTCATCCGCGTTCTTCCTGATGATGTCCTCTGTCTCCTCCCACTCGTTGAACGGATAGATTACGGCGAGGTCGGATATGCACTTCGGGAGTCCGTTGCCCCAGGGGACTGGAGGCTGGCACTTGACGCCCTTCTTGAGCTTGTCCTCGGGTATGTCCACACTCTGCATCATGTAGTCGTATCCACCGTGATACGAACCCTCGGCCTTGGCTATCTTCTCCTTCCCCGAGTGCGCCCTCGCGACCCTCAGCGAGGTCATCGTGGCTTCGCATCCTGAGTTGGTGAACCTGAACATCTCGATCGAGGGCATAGCCTTCCTCACGATCTCGACGTATTTCGGCGGGAGTTCCGTGGGAGAGCCGAACATGCTCCCCCTGTCAACCTGCTTCTTGACGGCGTCGACCACCTTCGGATGTCTGTGGCCGAGGATCAGCGGGCCGTAGCCGAGGGCGTAATCGATGATCTTGTTCCCATCGATGTCGTAGAGGTATGGGCCATCACCACGTCTTGAAACGAATGGATGTGGATCGAACAGGCGTATGTTGCTCTCCACGCCCCCCGGTATGAGACTTTTCGATTTCTGGATATGGTCCATCGACTTGCGCGTTCTCTCCCTGTACTTCCTCTCTATCGCTGATGCTTTCGCCATCTGATATTCCCCACTCTTCCAGACAAGAACCCCAGGCGGTCCCAGCATCACGGGCAGAATCAATCTGGGTTGACCCACTCGGCCAGTGCCAGAGTCTGGGTAGCTCTTTCCTCGAGTCCCTGAAACATCAGCGTTTTAGATAAGCTTTGCCCATTCTCCCATTGTTTTGCATCCGGCCCACTCATCGAAGTGGAGTAACGCTTATGCCGTCAGAAGGTCTCGTATAGCCTTGGTGTAACAGTGAACTGGAGGGTGTCCCGCTCTACGAACACTTCGGCCAAGCCGAACAAAACGCGGCCGGAGAAGCACAAGCGCCGGGTCATACTGGCTATGGCCGGATTGGCAATCCTTCCAGTTGTGATCTTCATAATCGCGTACCTGTTCATGCCAACTGACATCCGGGGTTTCAGGTTGATGCTTGCGTACTATAGCTTCATCCTCGGCCTGGTTGCAAGCATAGCCATCACATTTCTGCTTCGATTCAAGCTGACAGCAGTCGAGGGTGACTCGGAGCAGGTCTTGTCGGACCTCACTCACAGGCTCCGCATTTCAGGGTTCAGGGTATCCGAGAAACCTGGAGAGCTCATCGTTACGACTTCTTCGATTGCCAGTGTAAAGGTCAAAGTGGAACAGGTGTCCGAAAAAACGGTCGTGTACTGCCAATCCTATGCGACGCCTACCGGATGGAGCGTCATCCTGATCCCGCTCTTATTCATCTATGTGGCTCCGGTGGCCTTTGCAGTCTCACTCTACCTGCTATACCACGCGACCGCGTTCGCCTACAATCGCCTTCTGCCGAGACTCTCTCAGCTGACCATTCCCTCACTGAAGGATGGGAGCCGGGGTACTCGAGCGATGCTGATAGACGGGCTTTCAGAGGGACGAAGGCTGTCAGCAGAGGCGTATGAGGCTGCGAGGTCGCGATACCACGACCATATCTTGATCATAATGACTCTCGGCTTGATCACATTGCCTTTTGTTGTCGTATTGATGGCAGAATACACTCCCGAAGAAGTCTTCGGAATGGAGAGGCAGTCATTCTCGCTGCTATTGGGACTCGTGGTCGCTTTGATCTTCGTCTCTGTAGCTTGGAGAATCCTCGGGTCAAGAACTTCGCCATTAATCAAGGAACTTCGTTCATGGAAGGACCGATTGGAGCTTGCATTGGCGCGTGAGACAGCTTCAGATCATCCACCAGACGAAGAGCTCAGCTCTTTCGAGCTCATGACCGATGCTATTAGGGAGGTGCCGAAATGGATGAAGATACGCAGGAAGGCGGGCATGTTCAGACAGCCCGCAGACTGGCTCCTGATATTCTATTTTGGAATCTTCGCGGTGATGGCGGCGTTCGTGGGGGTCGTGTACATGTACCAAGGCGTTCTGTACTGGGTCTTCGCCTTCCCCATCTCGGCGTTGCTCACCGTTCTTGCAGTGGTAGTCTACTCAAGATGGAGGAAAGACACGCAGGAGGAGATTGAGACCATTGTGGGCGAGTGGGAGAAACGTCACGATAAGCTCTTGACCGATATGGAAGCCTACGTGAGGAGTGTATGAGTCTTGTCTGACGTAACACCCCTGGAACGCCCCGATCTCTACATCGTCGCACGATTGTTGGAGCGGCTATGGAGGAGTGAGGAGCCGATGCTCAAGACCAGGCTCCAGGTCGCATCGAGAGTGAACTACGATGTATTCAAGAGATACGCCTCCTGGATGGCGGATCGTGGTCTGATTGCATTGCACAATTGCGATGACGGTCATGAACGCATCAGCCTCACACCAAAGGGAGAAGAGGCCTACAAGAAGCTCGTGCAGTGGATAAACGAAGTCATCCATGGCAGGAATCCTGTCGAATGACAGGATTTGGCATGTTCCCTGTAACAGATTTCAGCCGTCAGGGCATCTCGATTTTCAGCCAGGAAATCATCTCCGAGATCTGCCTTGCATCTGATTTTAGACATCAACTGATAACCAGCTGGCCGCTGCTTAATAGCCCAAGTGCGCTCGAAGAATCATGGCAAAGAGAATCGTTGCCTTGGTGATGGCTTGCCTATTCGCGGCGACTGCGATTGTGGGCGTGAGCTCCGATGCCTCCGCGGGAGGGGACAAGGTTAGGCAAACCCATGGAGAGGATCAGGGGTATTACGACGAGAATAACAACAACCCTTTCCCGGATGATGTCTTCCCAGGCCAGGCTACCAAGAACAGGACATGGGAGCCGGATTGATCCGCAAGCAGTCTGAACCTGGTCGATTTATCCCACAAACCCCTTCCGACTCACGTCGGTGTCTGTAATCCAGCGAAGATGATTATGCGTCAGTCGGATGAGTGCAAGTGCAACGTTGTTCGTTGCTGTATCGATGCCTGCATTTTATGCGCATTCAGGGTCGAAATTCTTGCGCGAAGTCAATAGGACTATCAATGCGACGAGGCTCAGGAATGCTCCGAAGAGCAGCCCGATTGCGAGTATGCCGGAGACCGCGCCGACAACGGACATGTCGAACCGTGACCGGTTGAGGGCGAACATGCTGCCGAATATCGCAATCACGCCAAATACGAAAACGCCAACCTGCAACAGAGCGTATTGGTTCAGAAGGTCACCGGTTGTTGACGCACCGGGGACTATGTCCTCATATGCATCAAGAAATCCCTCGCCAAGATCCGGAGACAACGACAGGACTGACTGTGCGACGCCGAGGACCCCCGCCATGAGTATCAATATGCCAGCCACCATAACCATGGCCGCTCTCCCTGGTGAGGATGGCCCCTCCGACCAGTGAACGCACTCCTCGGCAGGCAAATTCGCCGGGAGGTTGTTCTCTATCAGCTCACGGAGAGGCGTGTGGCACGAGTTGCAGAGATCTGCCCCCTCTGGGTTGCTGGCGCCGCATGAAGTGCAGACTGGAACTCCGTCAACGACGCGATACGTGTGCTTGAGATGCTTGCCGCACATTCTGCAGCTCGTGGCGTCGACAGAGTTGGTTGTTCCACAGTGGGGACACTCCAAAGAGGGATCCATGGTAAGCGATTAGGTCTGGAGCGCATAATATCTTTGCGGCGCATTGTGAGCGCTATGGGCCGTCCGACTGCGTTCCGTGTCCATTGTCTGCGGAGGCCACTGAACTAAAACCTCGGTGCCCGCTCATCTGGCAAGATCCAGCGTGAATATCATGCCTTTGCTCCTGGACCCCTCCAGGTAGCTGCCGATATCGTCTTCGAACTCGACCGCCTTCTTGAACCCGTAAGCCTCATAGAACCCCCAATTGCATCCCGGGTCCGTGGTGTAGACTGAAATCACTCGCGCGCCCTTTTTCCTCGCATGCTCTAAATGTCTCTCCAGGAGAAGTCGGCCAATCCCGATCCCTCTGAACTTGTCGTCGACGACGAGCAACGCGACCTCACCGTCCGATTCCGGGTTCTTGAGCAGTATCTTGAGCTCAGTCAACGCACTCCTGAATTCGAGAGGAAATGCCTTTACGATGCCCACCTTCCTGGCAATCCTGAACAACCCAGACAGGTACACTCGCATGAAAGCGACCGTCTCTGCGAGAGAAGGCGCTCCGGCCGTTCTGGTAAATATCACCCCTACGACCGTGTCATTGCAGCAGGCCACCTCGTGGACATCCGAATACTCGTAAGCGAGGTCGACAAGGAGGCTCCAGTAGTCGACCTTCATACCTGGGGGCAGGCTTGAGTTGACCCCGGGCCATGCCGCGACGGATAGTTCGACACAGCGTTTCCTGTCTCCGGAAACGTAGCCTCTGAACTCGAGACCGTTCGGAGATTGTGGTTCTTCGTGAATGGTCAGTCTCCCACAGAGTTCCCAATCGACCATGTCAGGTGATAAGCCTTTTCATGGAGGACTTATGCAGTTCCCAGGAAAGACATTGCGATTCCATGTCACAACCTCTGCGCGGCGATCCGAGTGACGCTTTCGCCTGGCTATCGCATTGCTGGCCGAACACGACTGTGCAAAGGCATTGGAGGCGATCGAGCTGATGATAGACTTGGGATCATGCGTCAATGGTGAGTACGATCTGATGTCGGCTGGAGAGGGGCTCAGGTCCGGCGAGATTGGCGAGAAGCAGGCATAACGCCTCTCTGGAATGGGAACGCGGGACAGATCCGCCATAGGGCGTGCTCCCAGGGCGGAAGTGACAAATCGAGCACACGCCATGCACAGCCGAGGGGGTCGACATGAAAGTCATTCAATTGGGTTGTGGGATAACTGGTCTTGTGTGCGCCGAGGAACTCGCAGGGAACGACAAGGTGACGGAGCTTGTGCTGGCGGATTTCGACACCGAAGGCGCTCAGGCATTGGCGGATAGGCTTGGCAGCGACAAGATATCTGTCGTGAAGACGGACGCGACCGACAAGAAGGTGCTCTCCGAAGTCATCAGAGGGGCTGATGTGGTCGTATGCTCACTCCCGTGGGACCTGAACGGGAAGGTCATGGAGTCGGCTGCCGAGGAGGGCGTCAACTACGTCGACTTCTGCATAACGAAGGAGGCTTTCGACGACTTCGACAAGATCGATAGAATGTGTAGGGACGCCGGCATAACCGCCATCACGGCTGTCGGGCTCGAGCCTGGCATATCCGACACGCTCGCCCGATACGCCGCCAACAAGCTGGAAAGCGTGGAGGAGGCGCATGTCATCGACGGCGACAATGGCGTGGTGGAGGGTGGCGGATTCGTTCTGACATGGTCGCCGATTGATTGGGTCGACGAGCTCTGTGTGCCCGCGGCAGTCTACAGGGACGGGAAGATAGAGTATGTGCCGCCGCTTCACGAGAAGGAGATCTACGATTTCCCGCAGCCTCTGGGCCCGCTTCCGGTCTACAAGACTCTTCACGACGAGACAATCCTCATGCCCAAACACATCAAAGGCATCCGAAACGCCGACTTCCGGATAGGAGTCGACGATGACTTCGCCAACCTGGCCCGCACGATAAAGAAACTCGGACTCAACAGCAAGAAGCCCGTGAACGTCAAGGGAGTGACTGTGCGCCCGTTGGATGTCGTCATCGCCCTGTTGCCAAGGCCGGTGGACCTTGCTGGCAAGATCAGGGGGGACGGGGGCACAGTCGTAGAGATCATCGGTCACAAGGACGGGAAGAAGACCAAGGTGAGGATGTGGGCGTTCGCGTCACACGAGAAGGCCTACGCCAGATATGGCACGAACGCAACAGGGTATCTTGTCGGCATAGGCGGCGCTGTCCCCACGGAGATGCTGGTCGAAGGCATCGTCAAGGAGAAGGGGCTGCTCGTGCCCGAGCAGCTTCCGGCGGAGGAATTCGTTCGAAGGCTTAAGCAGAAGGGGCTCGAAGTCAACGAGGAGATAACGGTCCTCTAGTCTACGATGGGAGGCTGCGACTGCTGTTCGGCTGAGGAACGGAGTTCCTCTCTTACGCCAAGATATGTCAGCAACGTGACAATGGCTCCGACGATCCCTCCTACAATGCCAAGAGCCAGGATGATCGCTCCCACGGTGTCGTTCATCCATCCCACCGTCCATTGCAGAAACGACGGAAGGGCATCGGCGACATACTCGAAATCGAAAGGGAATCTGGCGAGCAGCACCGCGTGCGCTATGGCGAACAGGAGGAAGCTGGCGACATCGAGTGGTCTCAGCAGGTTGCGCCTGCGAATCATTATCCTGAGAGCAGCCAACAGGACGGCGAAGCCTCCCGCTGAGAACAGCATCGTCATCTCGAGGGTCCCGAACTCGTCCGTGTAGAACCCCGTGTCCTCCAACTTGTGAGCTACGAAGAACCAAAGCAGTGAGGATATGAACACAAGTCCCGCAATCTCTCCGATGATGTTCGGTCCCTCGAGCCTATCCTTCTTTGCCTCTTTGCTCCCGACTACGCTAATCCATCGCTTGAGACTTGGAGGAGGAGCTGACGACTGGGAGTCATCCATATCGCCCGTAGAACGTCCTGGAACCAATTTAACTCTAGCGGGCCCGAATCGTAGGCGTTTAGGGCGAAAAGATTATTCTGCCAAGCCCGCTTCTCCGCAATATGCATAAGGTAGTCACTGTCGACATGGAGAAGGACATACTCGCGGCCAACAGACGGTTGGCCGAAGAAAACAAAGCTCTCCTGGAGGAACATGGCATCCGGTCTTTTGACTTCCTGGGGGCAATAGGTTCGGGCAAGACGCTCATCATCGAGAAACTCATCGAGAGGTTGAAGGTAAAAGGGAAGAGATGCGCTGCAATCGCGGGCGACGTATCTGGAGACGACGACTACAAGCGTTTCATTTCGCACGGCATCCCGGCGGCCAACGTGAGCACGGGCAAGGAATGTCATCTGGACGCACATCTTGTCGACCACGCGCTCGAGAAGCTGCCGCTGCACGAGTTGGACTACCTGTTCATTGAGAACGTCGGCAACCTGGTCTGCCCGGTCGACTTCCCGCTCGGCTCACACACGCGTGTTGTCGTAATCAGTGTGACGGAGGGGGATGACATGGTCAGGAAACACCCCGCCATATTCGCCTTCTCCGACGTCATCGTGATAAACAAGATCGACCTGGCAGACGCGATGCAGGTCGATCCAGGCGTCCTCAGGAGTGACGCGAACAAGATCAATCCGAGAGCGAAGATTGTTACCATGGGTGCCAGGCAGGACACGGGCATCGACGAGCTTCTGTCTGCGCTCGGGCTCTAGGAGCCGCAAGATGAAGATCACAGTATACGGTATCGTTCAGGGTGTCGGGTTCCGGCCGACGGTCTACAGGGTAGCTAAGGCGATGGGGCTGAGGGGCTACGTCCTGAACAATGGGTCGAACGTGGAGATCTTCGTGGACCGCGACGCCGACGAGTTCCTCTCGAAGCTGAGGAATGCGCTGCCGGCTCTGGCCCGTATAGACCGAGCGGATGTGGAGAAGTGCGAGGGAGAGTACTCGGACTTCACCATCGTACCGAGCCGGGAGGGGCGGAGAGTCTCCCTAATACCCACCGATACGGCCCTATGTCAAACCTGTTCGCGCGACTTCGCAGACCGTGACGACAAGCGGCATCTTTACCCGTTCACGAACTGCACGGAATGTGGCGCGCGCTTCACGGTTATCACCGACGTACCGTTCGACCGCGACCGCACGAGCATGTCCGAGTTCACGATGTGCGAGTCGTGTTTGACAGAGTACAGAACCCCTCAGGACAGGCGGTTCCACGCGCAGACGATCTCATGTCCAGAATGCGGGCCGAGGTACGAGCTGTGGGACAACGATGGGAACAAGGTGTCTGGAGACCCCTTCAAATCGTTCGCGCAGCGAATAGACCAGGGAAAGGTCGGCATCCTGAAGGGGTGGGGTGGCATGCACATAGTC
>DATKWQ010000009.1:0-49619 GCA_035529455.1 Thermoplasmata archaeon | reverse complement strand
ATACGACCCTGACGGTGCGGGCGATGAGATCACGCTCATCGAGATAGTCTCGGACGGGAACAAGACCGTCGCGAGCTTCGAGCCGATGAGCAGCAACTTTCCCAACCTCGACATAGAACTCAGCGGGGAGGACGCGCCGCGATACTTCTTCGTGCGCGTGACCACCGTCTCACCTCTGAACGGGGATGTCGAGGGATTGACGGCGTGGACAGCTCCGGTCTGGACTGGGAACTGAACTCGCTCTGAATAACATAGGCCTGGGGATGCATCCAGTACCCGCCATCATGGCGACTGTGTTCGTCGCGATGGCGCGCGGCAGATGAAGTGATGGGGGCAGTCTGAGCTTCAGATCTGCAATCGCATCTCCAGCCATCGTTGGAGGGTGAGTTCTCTGTCAGCGTCCGGGTATAGTGGTTTCACCCAATCGGTCGTCCTTCGTCATTACCGTCTGGATGCAGCCCAGCAATTCGGTCATATCGAACGGTTTGAGGATGAAGCCTGCTGCTCCTTCAGCAAGCGCATTCTTTCGGATGGAAGAATCCGCGCTGACAAAGAGTACCCTGGCCGAGGGATCCATCCTAAGGATGCCTCTCATCGTCTCCAGACCGGTCTTCATCGGCAGCCTGTGATCCATGATCACTATGTCCGGGTATGGCGAGAGAGATGCATACTTGCTCAACGCGTCCTCGCCACTCGTCGCCGAGCCCACGACCTCGTAACCGTTCGTCTCGAATATCTCTATGAGCACTTCGATGATGGGTCGTTCGTCGTCGACGATCAGAATGCGCAGAACCATGTAATTCCACCTCTCACATCATATCTGTCTTTACCTTCGGCAATTCGATCGTCACGCGTGAGCTCTTCTTCCCATTTTCTCGGAGATTATCGACCCAGAGTCGTCCTCCGAAGTGACTCACGATCGACACGTAGAATGCGAATTCTGAGGCGATCCCCCTGCAGACGCCCCTTTTTGGGTCGAAGATGACCTTGGCCTCCGCAAGCGTTTCTGGAGGGAATTCGTGGTTGTGCTGGGTGATCGATATCTGCCAGTATGGTTTGCCCCCTTCCTTCCTGACCTGTTTCAGGGCGATTGAGAATCTGACCGTCTCTCCGGGATAGGTTTCCACCGCATTCTTCAGGATCTCGTGTAGGACGTTCTCTATATGCTCTCCCCCAGGCGCGATTGCATGCGTGTCGACCGGGCCGACATAGGTCGTGGAGACATTCTTGTTCGGATGAGTCTCCCTCACGAATTCCTCCGTCGTGAGGAGGGCAGCTCCCAAGTCGATCCCAACGAACGCCTCGGGAGGGACTGATTCAGCGTTTGCCAGTAGCTTGAGGTTCTTGACGAATGTCCCTCCTCTCCTTGCCCCGTTCAGTATCTTCTCGACATGCCTCTCCTGTTGAGGTGTGAGCCCGCCATCCATCATGAGCATCTCAGCCTGTAGCACGATTGGAGAGATGATGTTCGAGACGTCGTGAACCATGAAGTCAAAATGCGTCCGAGCTTTGGACCTGGCATCTTCGATCTCCTTGATCTTGGACTTGATGTCCATCTGGCTTTCATCATGCATCTGCCTCGTCAATACGAGCTTCTCGAAAGGCTGCGCGATAGACTCCTTCAGCAAAGCAAAGAAGAAGATCAGGAACCCGATGAACTCAAAGGAATACGCAAGCAGGATGACTGAGTCGAATGCATAACTGTGGAGCGCGAAGACAAGTTCTGCGAACAGACATGCCAGGAGTCCCGCTGCTACATAGTTGTAGGTCTTCTCCTTGAGAGTATTGCCGAGATGCGAGTATCTTATTACACCGAGGCTGAACAAGACGACGGCTGTGAACCCAAGAACCCCACCGAACTGCGTCAAGTCACCGTTCTCGTGGTATATCGCCGGCAGAGACGCTATCCGGAGCATCACGAATGATGCGAAGAAGAGGACGAAGACGATGCAACCGAACAGGGTGATTGCCGAATCAGAGGCACTTGCCGGTTTTCGGAAGGGCAGGAATGCCACGACTAGCAATGCGATGATCATGTTGTATCTCGCAATCGCATGGAAGTGCACTGAGATCTCAGACATCCTGTATGAGGACGACTCAAGCAACCCAGGAAACGACAACACATGGAACAGGTGCAGCAACCCCACCGTCAGGAAGATGCCGCCGATGACGATGTTCTGCATGTTTTTCGTGAGGCGTCCTGCGGTCCATCGTATGCCGAAGATACTGAGGGATGCTGAGATGGAGAGCAGCTGCAGGGTCGTATGAGCGGAAACGAAGGATGTCTCCGAGATCGTGCCCTGGTCCTCAAAGACCAATGCCACGGCGTACACCGAAGCGAATATGACGAATAGGGCAAGAATCCTCGAATATGGCTTGACGCTCAAAATGAGAGTCCTCAGACCACTTCCTCCCAGCTTAGGCAATCTCCATTGTAGGCCTTAGCCTTATGGGCTACCCATGCCGATATGCCCCTGAGAAATGGGCGTCATGTGAGCCCTCGGACTCACGCGGATGGCGCCGGTTGACTCGAGCTGGCTTTGAAACGCGTTGGATAGCTCTTTCGCAATCTGAGGGTTTCTGCACCGAGAAGGCATTGATCTATCGAGGTTGCCTATTCCGAACCCTCGGCCTTGATCTCCCTCAGGAGCTCGTCTATCCGATCCAACCCTCCGTGGAGGTAGTCCTTCGGCGGGCCTGTTCCTATGCGCAGGTATCCATCCATGCCGAAGTGGTCTCCGGGTACGACAAGCACAGACTTCTCCCTCCTGAGTCGGTCGGCGAGGGCGGTCGAGTTCATCTTAAGCGAGTACTTGACATAGACGATTGCACCTGCCGCGGGCGGCACATGGTCGAACATCGATCCGTGTGCGTCTAGCCAATCCTTCACAAAAGGATAGTTGTTCTGCAGTATCGCCCTCGTGCGCGCGAGTATCTTCTCCCTCCGCTCCGGCTCCAGGGCGAGCTGTGCGAGCCTGTCAGAGAGCATCGCTGGTGTCAGCGTGAGATAATCGTGGTGCGGCTTCACCTCCTTGAGCGCGTCTGATGATCCCACGAGCCAGCCGGTCCTCAGACCTGGCAGTCCATATGCCTTGCTGAGCCCGTTCGTTATGAGCGTCTTGTCGTAGTATCCCCAAAGCGATTCCGTCCTGGGCGCCTCCCTCTCTGCTCCGAGGTACACCTCATCGGACAGGAGCCACGCACCGCTGTCCTTCGCGGCGTCTATCAGCGCCTTCCTCTGCTCCTCCGCCATTATAGCGCCTGTGGGGTTGTTAGGGTTGCACACCTGTATGGCCTTGGTCTTCCTGGTCACAAGCTTCTTCAGAACCTCGGGGTCGAACTGCCATCCGAGGTCCTCCCTGAGCGGCAGCTCCTTGACGTCGACACCCCAGGTCTTCGCGAGGCCCCATGTCTGCATGTAGTTCGGGACCATGATGACCGCCTCGTCCTCCTTCTCGAACAGCCGCCATGCGGCGATGAAGTTCGCCTCCGATGAGCCGTTGGTCACGTAGACCTCCTCAGGTCGCGCCTTCCTGTACGTCGCGGCGATCTTCGCCCTGAGCTCCGGCGTTCCGTCCGCGTGCGGGTATCCCAGGGGTGCCTTGAGGAACTCCTCGGTCTCCTCTTCCCCTTCGAGTAGCTCGTTCAGATGTAGCGGGTGTACGCCGCTCTCGGAGAACTCGTAGTCTACGACTCTCTCGTATGTGCTCTGCATCCTCTCCATGTCGAAAGGTTGAACTTTCAGGTTATCGCCCCTCGGGGGTGCATGTGCAATCAGAAGATTAAGATTTCTTCGCTCTGGCTCGAGAGTAGCCAATATGCAGACCTGATATCACCGTCAGGGCGGAGGCTTCAGACTCTGATGGACGACCCGATCTTCTTCTTCAACGCTCGCTCGTAGACGATCTGGGATGTCACCACGTCCTGGACTGCGATGCCCGTCAGGTCGCATACGGTTATCTCGCGGTCGCTCTCCCTTCCGCTCTTGCTGCCGAGCAGGACCTCTCCCAGCTCAGCGTGGACATCCTCCTCCGTGATCGTCCCGTCGCCTATGGCGTGATGGACCTCTCCCAGGTTGACGCACTGCTTGAGACTGTCGACGACTATCTTGTCCGCTATTCCGAGCACCGCGGACTCGAGCTCCTGCTTCTCGGGTGAATCCGAACCCATAGCGGTGATGTGCACGCCCTCACTGAGCCATGACGCCTTGACCACCGGCGATGTCGCCATCGTCGCAGTGACCACGATGTCGCTCCCCGAAACCGCCTCCTCGGCAGTGCTCGCTGGGACGATCCTCGCATCTATTGAGTCCTTCATGGCCGCGATATACTCTTTCACGCGCTCGGGGTTCCTCCCCCACACTACAAGCTCGTCGAAATCGCGCACCCTGGAGAGCGCCGTGATCTGCATCCTTGCCTGCGTGCCCGTGCCGATCACCGCCACCCTGCTGATGTCCTTCTTTGCGAGCGCCCTCGCAGCGACGGCTCCGGCCGCAGCGGTCCTCAGATCCGTGAGATAGCAGCGATCTACCTCGATGCACAGAGGATATCCCGTTCTGGCATCGAAGAGCAGCAACATGCCATGGCTCGCCGGCAGGCCGACTTTCGGGTTATCGTAGAATCCAGAGGCTATCTTGACCGTGTAGGTGTCATAGCCCTTTATGTATCCGGGTTTGATGTGAACATCGCCACTGTGATCTGGCACCTGAAGCGCCACGGGGAACGGTATCACTGCCTTTCCAGAATTGTACGCCTTGAACCCCTCCTCCACGGCCTCGATCGCGTCGTCTATCGTGATAACAGACTCAATCTCTTCCTTGCTGAGCACCAAGACGTCTTTCGGAGCAGGCATATCAATCAACCCAAGCTATCGGCCACATCGGCCGTTGCCCTAATGACAGTACGTAAGAAATATCTTTCACGTCACGACAAGCCCAGAAGGATTCCCAGTCTACGTCCAACGCCTAGTCGAACTTCTCGCCGCACGAGGGGCATCTCTTGGCGTCTCCGGGGACGTCGATGCCGCACTCGGAGCAGACGAAGCTGTCCGGCTCCGCCTCGAGCCCCATCGCCCTCGACATGCTCGGCACGCGCGCATCCTCACTGGCCGTTGGAGCCTTGACCTCCATCTCCTTGCGCTTCTGTTCCCACTGCTCAACGGCCTTCTCCCTCATCCGTCTCGCGCGCCTCATCCACCAGACCATCCCGCAGATGATCGCGTAGATGGCGAAGAACTGCAGGTACGACTGGTACAGGGTGATGTACATGATTATGGGTACCGCCACCGCCCACGGGTCGGAGAATATCGGTCCGGTGATCAGCACGGGGTCACCCTGGTAGTAGTCCGTGGCGTTCACATACGTGCCGTTGATCGTGGCAAGGAACTGGAACTGGTTGATCGGCGCGGAGAGGGTCGTCGAGTAGTTGTAGATGTACGCGGTGTAGTTGCCATCCTCGACAGGGGTTCCCGATGGGTTCTGAAGTACCATCGTCTCATCGCGTAAGTCACCTATGGAAGTGATCTCGACTTGGATGACCACGTCGGTGATGTTCACGAGCGAATCGTTGGCCTGTCGGTACGTGATGCTGTAAGTGTACACGGTGGAATCGCCACCGCTCGTCGGTGTGACGATGCCGTCGACCAGTATCGGGTCGTCACCTTCGCTCATCGCCACTTCTGGGTCCAGCGACTGGAACCATGATACGAGGACGGCTGTCGAGACCACCATCAGGATCGTGCATCCTATGAGGCCATAGATCAGGAGCTTCTTCACGCGCTTGATGTCGAACTGCCAGAACAGCACGAAGAGCACGAGTGGAGGCAGGAGTCCTATCCAGCACGAGCCCATCATGTACAGGAGCATGAGGTAGTGCAACCCCGCGGTGATACCGATCGCCGCGGGTATCGTGTAAGGGGTCTTCTTGAACTTCGCGAACTGCTCCTTGAAGATCATCAGGATCCTTTCGATAGGAGCGTTCGAGCCCTCGCTGCTCGCCATGTCTTGGTGCAAGTGCTGATATGATAAAAAGCTTGGCGGTGAACACGCCGCTTCACGAGGCAACAATATTTAAATAGCGCCCTCCCAATGGAATTACTTCCTCAAAGGAGGCTTCAGCGTGAAGACCGCGGTCATAGCAGTGGGAGGCAACGCCATCCTTCGGCCTGGGGACACCCTGACCCAGGAGAACCAGATGAAGCACGTGGCGACCACCGCCGACGGCCTTGCCGACCTGATACAGAAGGGCTACGACATAGTCATCACGCACGGCAACGGCCCCCAGGTGGGGAACATACTTCTCAGGGCGGAGATCGCCATGTCGGAGGTCCCGCCGAACGCCTTGGACGTCTGCGTCGCGGAGAGCCAGGGCCAGATAGGATACATGCTGCAGCAGGCGCTGTCCTCTGAGTTCCTGGAGCGGGGGATGGACAAGACAGCCGTCTCGATGGTCACCCAGGTCGTCGTCTCGGAGGACGACCCCGCGTTCGCCAACCCATCGAAGCCCATAGGCAAGTTCTACTCCGAGGAGGAGGCGAGGCAGCTCGAGGAGTCGAAGGGCTGGAAGATGGTCATCGACAAGAGGCGCAGGGGCTGGCGGAGGGTCGTACCCTCCCCGGAGCCTATATCTATAGTCGAGAGCACGCCCGTGCGTAGGCTGGTCTTCGGTGGCGAGAACCAGGCGGAGGTAGTCATCGCCTGCGGAGGCGGTGGCGTGCCCGTCATCATGAGGGACGGGCGGTACGTAGGCGTCGAGGCGGTGGTCGACAAGGACCTCGCCGCTGCGATGCTGGCTAACAACATCCGTGAGCGGCTTTTCGTCATAGCCACGGATGTGGAGAACGTGTGCGTGGACTTCGGGCAACCGACACAGAGGCCGCTGACGAAGACGACCCTGTCCGAGGTCAAGGCGCTCTACGAGGAGGGGCAGTTCCCTCCGGGCACGATGGGCCCCAAGGTACTCGCGGCGATCAAGTTCCTCGAGGGAGGAGGCGAGGAGGTCGTCATCACGGCGACTGAGAAGCTCGTCGACGCGCTCGAGCAGGGTGCTGGAACACATATCTACAGGGACGATAATAGCCGATGAGCATATGGCCACCATCGAGGAGCAGATAAGGGAGATAGAGGACGAGATAACTCGGACTCCGTACAACAAGAAGTCCCAGCATCATATCGGCCGCCTAAAGGCCAAGCTCTCCCGGCTGAAGGACAACCTCGAGATGAGGCGGTCCAAGGGTGGCAAGGGCCAGGGATACTCCGTCAAGAAGTCGGGGCACGCGACTGTGGCCATCGTCGGCTTTCCGAGTGTCGGCAAGTCCACACTTCTCAACAAGATCACCAACGCCGACAGCGAGGTCGGGGCGTATAATTTCACGACATTGACCGTCGTCCCTGGGGAGATGGAGCATCGGGGCGCCAAGATACAGATGCTCGACCTGCCAGGGCTGATAAAGGACGCTTCCAAAGGCAAGGGCAGGGGCAGGGAGGTGCTGTCCGTCGTGCGGTCCGCCGACCTCATCCTGCTGATGATAGACGTCTTCGAGACGAGCATCGAGGTGCTGGTCGAGGAGCTGAGGACCGCGAACATGAGGCTCAACCAGCGCCCTCCGGATATCGTCGTGTCGCGGAAGAACAGGGGCGGCATAGGCGTGAACTTCACCACTGCGAAACCGTCCATGGACGAGGATCTCGTCAGGGACATGATGAACGAATACGGCTACATCAACGCGGACATAGTCATTCGCGAGGCGATCGACGAGGACCAGTTGATCGACAACATCTCCGGCAACAGGATCTATGTGCCCGCGATCGTCGTGGTGAACAAGATCGACCTTGTGAGCAAGGAGTACCTCAGACAGCTGAAGAACAAGAAGCTGAAGGGGTGGAAGGTCGTCCCCGTGTCGGCAGAGAACGAGGCTGGGCTGGACGAGCTGAAGGACGCTGTGTTCGATTCGCTGAAGCTCATACGCATCTTCATGAAACCCCAGGGGAAGGAGGCGGACCTGGTCGAGCCGCTGGTCATCAAGGACGGCTCGGACATCGGCGCGGTCTGCGACTCCATACACCGCGACTTCAGGAGGAACTTCAGGTACGCGCTGGTGTGGGGCAGGAGTGCGAGGTTCCCTGGCCAGATAGTCGGGCTCGAGCATGTCGTGAAGGACCAGGACGTGGTCACGATAATCGTCAAGAGATGAGCGCAATCAGCCTTCGTGTGCCGTCGCAGGGATGGAGAATCAGATAGAATTTTGTTGAAGGGGTTTGCGGTGTAGGTCGATAGACAAGTGTGCTTGCCTACTCCTTCTTCTTCATGAGCTTCATGAAGCCGCCGCCCTCGTGTATCTCGAGGTTCTTGCTGGAGATGATACTCTCGAACTCTGGCCAGTCGATCACGTCGACGCGGGGGCTGGTCCCTCTCGTGAACTCGATCTCGGTCGTCCCGCGGACCTTGCCGGGCTTGAGGTTCTTCTCCTGAGCGATTTCCTTTGCCCTTTCCACTGATATTGGAAACATTGGCATGTGCATCCATCCTTTATGTCAGTCGGACTTTCTCCGACCGCACTCTAATACCCGTCTGACATATAAATCCCTTTCGCTGGCCTATCATAGCGTTATATGCTGGCCATATGTCCGACGAATGTCTTGCAGATATTGGCGCACGAGGAAGGGCACTTCGGCCGTGAGATAACGCGCAACAGCGGCGACCCTAGCAGGTCGGCCTCCGCGAGTTCGGACCTTGCTGCGACAGACCTCCAGTGATACCATTCTCACTGGATGACAACATCTCCCCATCCATCTCCCCAAAAGGATTAAGAAACGGTATCGGCTTATTGCGCAAGATGATTCAGCGTCCCAGGGGAACCAGGGATTTTGGCCCCGCCGAGATGGCGAGGCGGAGGGCGGTCGAGCAGGCGATGCGCGACACATGCCACAGGTTCGGTTTCGGTGAGGTCGTCACACCCACTTTCGAGCAGTCTGAGCTGTTCACGCTTAGGTCCGGGGAAGCCATCGTCGACGAGATGTACGTGTTCAAGGACAAGGGCGACCGGGAGATGGCGCTCCGGCCGGAGATCACCGCTTCCGTCATCAGGTTCTTCGTGAACGAGATGTCCAACCTGCCCAAGCCGCTGAAGCTGTACTACGTCGGCAACTGTTTCAGATACGAGAACCCGCAGAGCGGCAGGTACAGGGAGTTCTTCCAGCTCGGGGCGGAGCTCATCGGCAACGAGAACCCCGAGACCGACGCTGAGGTAATCTCCTTGGCGGTCGAGAGCCTCCGGGCGACAGGCCTGCAGGATTTCAACGTGCGCATCGGCCACATCGGGATATTGAAGTCGCTCGTGCTTGACGGCATAGACGACCGGCCGCTCGCTGGCAATGTGCTGCGCATGATCGACAAGGCGGACTTCGACGCCTTGGCCCAGACGCTGGAGACGAACGGCGTGCCCGGGGATATGATTGAGTCCATCACGAACATAGCGGGCACCAAGGGTGGCATAGAGGTACTCGAGAGCGTCGAGGGATCGAAGGCGAACGAGCACCTGAAGGAGCTGTTCGAGATACTGAAGCTCCAGGGGCTGGACGACTGCCAGCTCGACCTCGGCATCGTCCGTGGGCTCGACTACTACTCTGGCATGGTGTTCGAGATAGACGCGCCGCGGCTGGGCGCCGAGAAGCAGGTGCTCGGCGGCGGGTCGTACACACTATCAGAACTGTTCGGTGGCGAGCCGGTCTTCAGCACAGGCTTCGCGATAGGCATCGACCGTGTAATGCTGGCGCTCGAGGCGGAGAAGGAGCTGCCCGAGTATGCACCGCTGGACGCATATGTCGTGCCGACGGAGGACGCCATGCGCAAGTACGCCTTCGCCATCGTCTCGAAGATGCGCGCGAAGGGCCTTAGGGCAGATGTGGACCTCATGCGCAGGAGCATGAGCAAGAACCTGAAGTACGCCTCGTCGATGTGCGCGCGATATGCCGTCATCGTGGGCAAGGACGAGATGGCCAAGCGGTCGGTGACGCTGAGGGACATGAAGTCGGGCGAGCAGACGCTTGTGCCCGCAGACTTCGTCGCCGAGGAGCTCGAGAAGCTCATGGCGAAGAAGAGCTGACGTGGCGCCTCCCAGGTCAAGCGGAAAATGAAAATCGACAGAAGGGTTTTAGAAGAGCCATCCTCGGCCGGAAGCCGAAGATGGATTGTCCTCGCACAGGTGCAGGGAATGTCTACGGGTAGAATCCCCTGATCTGCGTGGCCTTGGCGACCCTGTCGACCGCGACCATGTACGCCGCCTCTCGCATGTTGACCTTGTGCTTCTCGGCCATGTCCCAGACCTGGTGGAACGCCTTCGTTATCTTCTGGTCGAGGCGCTCGTTGACCTCTTCCTCGGTCCACGCGAAGTTGTAGAGGTTCTGGACCCACTCGAAGTAGCTGACCGTCACACCACCAGCGTTCGCCAGGATGTCGGGCAGCACGAGGACGCCGTTCTTGTGCAGTATCTCGTCAGCCTCGATCGTGTTCGGGCCGTTCGCACCTTCGCCGGAGATCTTCGCTTTGACATTCCCGGCGTTGTCCTTGGTGAGCACGTTCTCGAGTGCGCATGGCAACAGGACATCGACCTTGAGCCCGAGTATCTCCTCGTTGGAGACCGGCTTCGAACCCGGGAACCCGATGACGCTTCCAGTCTTCTTCTTGTGCGCGATGACCTCGTCGTACTTGAGCCCGTTCTCGTTGATGATGCCGCCCTTGGAGTCCGTGACAGCTATCACCTTGGAGCCGAAGTCCCTCTCGATGAGCTTGTGCGCGAACGCGCCGACATTACCATATCCCTGGATGGCCACAGTCGCACCCTTCAGGTCGAGCCCCGTCTTCTTGGCCGCCTCTCTGACTGTGAAGACGAGCCCCCTCGAGGTCGCCTCCGGCCGGCCCAACGACCCGCCGATCTCCTGCGGCTTGCCAGTTACGACTCCTGGTACGGCGAAGCCCTTCATCATGCTTATCGTGTCCATGATCCAGGCCATCTCGCGTCCGCCGGTGTTCACGTCCGGTGCGGGTATGTCCTTCTCCGGGCCGATGATGAGCGATATCTCGGAGGCGTATCTCCTCGTCATCCTCTCTATCTCGCCGACGCTCATGGTCTTCGGGTTGGCGATGATGCCTCCCTTCGCTCCACCGTAGGGGACGTCCACGACGGCGGTCTTCCAAGTCATCCAGGCCGAGAGTGCTTTGACCTCGTCGATGTCCACCTGCTGGTGGTACCGTATGCCGCCCTTGAACGGTCCACGCGACTCGTTGTGCTGCACCCTGTAGCCGGTGAATACCCTTATCGACCCGTCGTCCATCCTGACCGGGAAGTTGACTGTGAGCTCCCTCTTGGGGTTCTTCAGAACTTCCACGATCCCTGGGTTGAGTCCCAGCTTCTTGCCGACGATATCGACCTGCTTCTTCATGTTCTCAAACGGATTTATCTTCTCACTTGCCATTATAACACCACTGGCCTCTCCTCCCAGAGTCGACACATGCGACGCTTCGGCAGGAGCATCTCAGAGCATGTTGGCAATCGATTTAAACGTTGCTCAAATACAAAGGATTCTGGCCGTAACCGGTCCGATGAATAGGGGTCGATTTTGGCAAATTTTACGAAATGCCAGCGTTTCCGACGCTCCTCCTCCCACACGCCTCCGAGGAGGCATTCGAAAGAAAGTCGACAGACGTATCAGTCTCGACAGAGGAATACGAAAAATGACTATTGCAGCGGCAAATCCAGGTCGAACCCTATCAGGATGGTCGCGAGCTTCGGGTCGTCGGGAAGCCCCGCGCTCTTCCTCAGGAAGAAATCGCCGTCCGTCGACGGGCTGGAGGAGCATACGCTGGTCGTGTTGCGAATGCGCTCCACCTCCTCGAACGATATCGGTGGCAGGACGAATCGCGCGCGGCTGCCCTTCCCGCCGTCGTAGAATATGACGAAGTCCTTCCCGAGGTAGATCAGCTTCTGTCCGGGGGCGGCTTCCGGCTCCTCGCCGGCTATGAGTTCCCGACCGATTACCTTGCCGTCCTCGTCCATGAGTACGACCGTCGGTGTCGGCGGAGGCCTGAAAGTCGAGTCCTTGACTATGCATGCCACATGCGTACGCCCGAGACATTCGAGCACCCCGTCGTTGTGAACGGTCAGCGGGCCGAGCGACATCGACCTGTTCTTCTCTATCTCGCCGACCTCCTTACGGAGGTCGTCGCTCAGGTAGAACGCCTTCCGGACGCCCTTGAGGGAGGATAGTGTCGAGAGCGCACGCTCCAGAACTGCTGCCCCTTCATCACCCTGGTTACGGTTCATCTCCACACTCCCGACACTATTGCTCCGGCGGGATCATGCTGAGGTCTACATCGACCTTGATACCCTGTCTAACGCTGCTCGTGACGATGCAGAAATCCTCGAACAACTCCTTGCAGCGCTCCGTCTTTTTCTGGTTCTCGTCATCGACAACGGCCTTTATATCGACTTTTATTCCTTCAATTCGCCAACGTCCTCTGTCGTTGCGCATGAGCGTCGTCTCGACATCTGCTGAGACGCCCTCAAACTCCCCGTGCGCCTTGCCCGCGCAGAAGACGAGGCTCGCGCACAGGCAGTGCCCGACAGCCGACGATATCATCATGGCGGCGTTCGGGCCTTTCGACTCCCCCAGCGGCGCGGGCTCGTCCATGACCACCTTCCCGTCCCATTCGTCGAAGCTGGTCTCGAACCTGTACTTCTCAACCTGTTTCAGATGCGTGTGGATCTTGTCGTGCATCGTACTTCACCCGGTTCCGCATGGTCAACTTACTATCATAATGCTTTTCGACGTCCGCGCGTATGCACTCTCCGTATGGCGAAGAGACGAGAGCATGACACCCTCGGCGAGAGGGAGGTGCCGGACGAGGCCTATTACGGCATACAGACCCTGAGGGCGGTCGAGAACTTCCCCGTGAGCGGCATACTCCCCAGACACGAGTTCATCACTGCGTATGCGATGGTGAAGAAGGCCGCTGCGCAGGCGAACTTGGAGGTCGGGTGGCTCGAGCAGCGCCTCGCGGAGGCCATAATCGCAGCCTGCGACGAGCTCCTCCAGGGGAAGATGCGCGACCAGTTCGTCGTGGACGACTACCAGGCCGGGGCCGGGACATCGTTGAACATGAACGTGAACGAAGTGATCGCGAACCGTGCGCTCGAGCTCCTGGGCCACAGGAAGGGGGAGTACTCTGTCGTCAATCCGAACGACCATGTGAACATGGCCCAGTCCACGAACGACACCTACCCCACGGCGATGCGTCTCTGCATAATCACGGTCGCCCAGGAACTGCTCGACAACCTTGAGCATCTGAATCGAGCCTTCGTCAGGAAGGGAATGGAGTTCGAGCATGTCGTCAAGTCCGGGCGCACCCATCTGATGGACGCGCTGCCCGTCACCCTCGGCCAGGAGTTCGTGGCGTATGCCACCGCGATCAGGAAGTCCAGGAACCAGTTGAAGGAGCGACTGAAGATGCTCGAGGAGGTCCCTCTTGGTGCAACCGCGGTTGGCACGGGCGTGAACACCCATCCAGACTATCACAGATTCGTCGTGAAGTACCTCAGGGAGCTCACGGGCCTGAACCTCACTGAGGCGGAGGATCCGAGGGAGGCGCTCCAGAGCCGGCAGGGCATAGCGAGCGTCTCGAGCGGCATGCGCGACCTGGCCCTCGAGCTGATACGGATATCCAATGACCTCAGGCTGATGAACTCGGGCCCGACCACCGGGCTGGCCGAGATACGCCTCCCCGCAACGCAACCAGGTTCGTCCATAATGCCAGGCAAGGTCAACCCGGTCATGGCAGAGTGCATGAACATGATATGCTTTCAGATCGTCGGGAACGACCTCGCGGTCGCCATGGCGGTCCAGGCAGGGCAGTTCGAGCTGAACGTGATGAACCCGGTGATGATACACAACCTCCTCGAGTCCATGGTGCTGCTCAACAACTACATCCCGGTCTTCGTGGAGAAGTGCGTCTCCGGTATCGAGGCGGACGCGGACAGGTGCAGGGGTTACCTCGAGAAGAACCCCTCGATCGCCACCTTCCTGTCGCCGCACATAGGCCACATGAAGGCCGCGGAGATCGCCAAGGAGGCCCTGGAGAGGGGCCTGTCGATTCGTGACATCGTGATCGAGAAGGGTCTGATGTCGAAGAAGGACGTCGAGAGGATATTCGACCAGGAGTTCCTCGCGGGGGCACGCAAGTCGGGCAGGAAATGACCGGGAGCCTCTTCACCTGGCTATCGCCCAGAGAACCTATAAATATCGTAGACCCTTTCTCAACCGATGCGCTCCCGGACGATACGTCCCGGAGGTGTTTGAATATGGATTGGGGTTTGCAGAACAGGATATCGAAGATAATCAAGCCAGATACCGGCCGCTCGGTCATGCTCGCAGTGGACCACGGATACTTCCTGGGCCCGACCTCCCGGCTCGAGGACCCGAAGAAGACCCTCTCGCCTCTCGCTCAGTACGCCGACTCGATCATGCTCACCAGGGGCGTGCTGCGGTCGTCCGTCGACCCGTCCCTGTTCAACTCCGTCGTGCTCCGCGTCTCCGGAGGTACGAGCATCGTCGGCGAGGACCTCGCCAACGAGGGTATCATCACATGCGTGGAGGACGCCCTGAGGCTGAACGCCTCCGGCATAGCTCTTTCCATCTTCGTCGGCAGCAAGTACGAGAGGCAGACGCTGCTGAGTCTCGCGGAGCTCGTGGACAGCGGCGAGAGGCACGGTATGCCCGTGCTGGCCGTGACCGCCGTCGGCAAGGAGCTGGGCAAGCGCGACGCGCGCTTCCTCGCCCTCAGCTGCAGGATAGCCGCGGAGATAGGCGCGCACATCGTGAAGACTTACTATTGCGACGACTTCGAGAAGGTCGTCGAAGGTTGCCCCGCACCGATCGTCGTAGCGGGAGGGCCGAAGATGACGGAGAAGGACGCCCTTGAGCTGACGCACAAGGCGATATCGGCTGGTGCCATCGGCGTGGACATGGGCAGGAACATCTGGCAGTCCGAGCATCCCGTACCGATGATCAAGGCCGTCAGGAAGATAGTCCACGAGGACGCGACCGCCAAGGAGGCGTACGACCTCTTCAAGAAGCTAGCGAAGAAGAAGTGAGCCGAAGCCGTCGAAGGAGCACTTTGTCCATGCGTGTGGCGATGTACTACAACAACCGCGATGTGCGGCTTGAGGAGATGCCCAAGCCCGAAGCCGGGAAGGGCGAACTCATAGTCAAGGTGGTCGCCAGCGGCATCTGCGGCAGCGATGTCATGGAATGGTATCGCATCAAGCGCGCACCGCTCGTTCTGGGACACGAGATCGCGGGCGACATCGTTGAGGTCGGGGAGGGTGTCGACCGGTTCAAGGTCGGCGACCGCGTCTTCGTGTCGCACCATGTGCCATGCATGGAGTGCAGATACTGCCTCAGCGGCCATCATTCGGCTTGTGACACTCTCAGGTCGACGAACTTCCATCCAGGGGGATTCTCCGAATACATACGCGTCCCCGCGATCAACCTAAGACACGGAGTGTTCGTCTTACCAGACGAGGTCGGCTACGAGGACGGCGCGTTCATCGAGCCGCTCGCGTGTGTCGTCCGCGGGTTCAGGCTCATGCGCTTCTCACCTGGGAAGACCGTGCTCGTCATGGGCAGTGGCATCGCGGGGCTGCTCAACGTCAAGCTCGCCCGTGCCATGGGTGCGGACAAGGTCATCGCGACGGACATATCGAAGTACAGGCTGGCGGCTGCGAAGCGCTTCGGCGCGGATGTGGTCATCGACGCGTCGGAAGGCGACGTGCCTGCAGAGGTGCGCGAGGCGAACGACTGCCGCCCTGCCGATCTCGTGGTCGTGTCGACCGGCGCCAAGGGCGCCCTCGAGCAGGGCTTCGAGTGCGTCGACAGAGGCGGGACTGTGCTCGTGTTCGCCCCTCCAGCGCCAGGGACGAAGACGTGCTTGCCAGTGGGCGACCTGTGGAAGGATGAGGTGACTATGACCTCGACATACGCAGGCAGCCCCGAGGACATCGCCGAGACGATCGAGCTCCTGCGAGCGGGCACGGTGAAGGTCCGCGACATGATCACTCACCGGCTGGGGCTCGCGGAAGCGGGCAAGGGGTTCGAGCTCGTGGCGAAGGCCGAGGAGTCCATCAAGGTCATCATCGAGCCTCAGAGGTGAACCGTCCATTCCCCATCGGATGGGATAGATAACCCATTCGGAGAATCTATTTCTACACAACCCACGATTATCCGGTCACTCAGGGGACTGTCAGGGGCTGTGGCATTGTCTGTTTGGGGTCGCACTTTGTCGACCCCGTCGTCCGGTGTTGGGCCATCCGGAGTGGTCTTTCTGCGAGCGAGAGGTAGTTGCGTCATGGCATCAACGTCGAGTTGTGAGAAGGAGTATGTGTCCAGGACGAGGAAATCGAGAGCACACTTCGAGAAGGCGAAGAAGGTACTTCCCGCGGGGGTGGAGAGCAACGTGCGGTTCTTCGAGCCGTATCCGTTCGTCGTCGAGAAGGCGAAGGGAGCATACATCTACGACATCGACGGCAACAAGATAATCGATTTCGCCCTGGGCTACGGCCCGATGATACTCGGACACGACCATCCGCAGGTGGTGAAGGCCGTGAGGGCTGCCATCGGCAAGGGAACGATGTCCGGCGCCTCACACGAGACCACCCTGGAATACATCAAGGTCCTCCAGAAGGCGATGCCATCCATGGAGATGGTGAGGTTCGCCAACTCGGGGACCGAGGCGACCATGCACCCGATGCGGGTCGCGAGGGCGTTCACAGGAAAGGACAAGATCGCGAAGGCGGAGGGGTCGTACCACGGAGGTCACGACTACGCCCTCCAAGGAGTGGACATACCCGAGGACATGCTAAAGGACAAGGCGCACCAGCCATCGGTGCCGTTCGGCAAGGGAATACCGAAGGCAGTCTCCGACCTCGTCGTGATGTATCCGTTCAACGACTGGGGCGTGACCGAGGAGGTCATCACGAGGAACGCAGACGACCTCGCCGCTGTAATCATCGAGCCCATCCAGGCCGGGGGCGGATGCTTCGTCCCGAGAGACAACTATCTCAAGAGGCTCAGGAAGCTCACCAAGGACCTGGGCATCGTGCTGATATTCGACGAGGTGCTGACTGGCTTCAGGGTGGCGTTCGGTGGGGCGCAGGAGAAGTTCGGCGTGAAACCGGACCTCACCGCCGTCGCGAAGATCGCGGGCGGAGGATACCAGCTCGCAGCCTTCGGCGGCAAGAAATCCATCATGGAGGAGATCGTGCCCAATGACGACGGGAACGTATACCATGGCGGCACCTACAACGCGCATCCGGTGTCCGTTGCAGCCGGCCTCGCGACTCTCAAGATACTCTCGAAGCCAGGGACATACACGAAGATCGACAGGATCGGTGATTCGCTGTCTCAGGGGTTGAGGGACATCTCCGAGGACCGCGGTGTTGACACATGGGTGGAGTCTATCGGCTCCATGGCTCAGATGTACTTCACCGACAAGGAGGTCGCAACATGGCGGGACGCCCAGGACATCGACAGGGAGGCTTGGCGCGAGTGGTTCATGTACTCCCTTGGCAAAGGGGTGTTCTTCGGCGTGCCCCATCCCGACGAGCACTTCTTCACTTCGCTGGTGCACTCGGAGGACGACATCCAGAAATCTCTGGAGATATCGGACGAGGCATTCAAGACCATAGCCAAGATGTAAGCGGACGTCTTAGCACCCGTACTCTGCCATTATCGCGTCGATGGCTCTCTCTGCGTCTCCATCAATGGGTTCAGGCTTGTGCTCAGATAGTATCTTCTTGACCCTCTGTCTCGCCTGCTCCACGACCGCCTTCTGGTCGGAGATGGCTCGGTACATGTCGTATAGCTCGGATTTCTCCTTCGACGGCATGAACAGCTCCGATCGCATGTTCTTCAGAGTATGCGGTGACCTCAGGAAGTTGCCACCGGGGCCGACCTCCTCAATGAGGTCGATGGCGAAATGGTCATCGTCAAAGACCACTTCTCTCTTGATGCCACGTATGGACTCCCATATATCGGAGTCGATGACGACCTGCTCCAGCGACGCGCCCTTGGCCTGGTCGAGCCCGCCAATCCCGGAGGCGAAGTCCGTGAGTGCGAGGCTCGTCATGGCGGTGAAGGTTATCTCGGCGATGCTCGACGAGATTCCAGGGACCTTGTCGTACAGGCCGACGCCGAAGCCGGCTAACATCGACGGCGCGCCATAGTGCTTTGCCATCTGTCCCGCCGCCGCTGCGAGGATGACCTCCTCTATGGCGCCGTACTTTATCTCGCCCGTACGCATGTTCATTATGCTGGACTCGGAGCTGTACACGACGGGCGCGCGCGGCTTCGCCAACTGCGATATCACAAAACTCGCGAGGTTCTCGGCGTTCACGATGGCGATTGTCGAAGCGATTGTAACAGGTGATGTGAGGCCGCACAGCGCCATGGACATCGAGACGACTGGTATCCCCGCCCTCGCGAACTCCATCGTTGCCTCGACCGACCCGTGCTCGAACTCGAGCGGGCAGATCGGACACTGGATGACGGAGAATATCGGCCGCTTCGCCAGTTCGTCCTCTCCTCCAACGACGGCGGATGCGACGCGGACCATGTCCCTCGCCTCCCGCTCAGACATCGCCTCTCCCTGGAAGTGCTTGGTCGTTCCCTTCAGCGAGATGACGAAGTCGTTGAGCGCATGACCGCCTTCGGGGCCGTCGTGCGCCGTGACGATGGGCCACACGTAGTCGATGGAGTCGATGGCATCGCTCAGGACCGAGAAGTCCATGAGGTCTTTGCCCATGGTCATCCGCTTCTCGCCTGTGTCGATGTCCCGTGTGTAGACGGCGGTCCCGTTCGTCGCCATGTAAGGGAACTCCTTCCTGGGAGCCCGCATGTCCTGCGCCGGGTTCCTCGCGGCGAGCGTGATTTCCTTGGGCAACGACTTGACCGCGTCATTCACCATGTGCTCCTCGATGTACGCCGTCTTGATGTCGCGGTCGACCGAAGCGCCGCCGTGCTCGAGCATGTCGAGCGCCTTGGCGCTGCCGACCTTTATGCCCGTCTCCGACAGCAGGTAGAGCGTGTTGTCGTGTATCTGTTCGATATCGTCCTCAGACAGAATGCTTATCTGGCAAGTCGACATACTTCCGCTCCGGCCCCGTTAATGTACGGAAGGTAGTAAAAACCTTCTTCGGCGCATCCAGTATGCGGCGGTCGAGGGCGGTGGGGGAGGCTGCGGATGCGTCTTCTCCTGGAGTGCGAGGCGGTTGGATGGTACTCGATGACCTAAAGACATTTCCAAGGACCTTCAAGGTGCTTGTAGCGAGCGCTCTCATCGAGAACATGGCCTTCGGGCTCATTATGCCGTATCTAACGCTCTACATGCTCAACGACCTGATGTTCGCCTCCTGGGCTGCCGGTGCCGTCCTCGCCGCTTACACCCTCGCCGCCATGCCCTCCATGGTCCTCGGTGGTATGCTGGCCGACAAGATAGGCCGCAGACCCGTCCTGCTGGCGAGCCTCGGGCTGATGTCGCTGACGATACTGACGTATTTCTTCGTGAGGAGCTTCGAGGCGCTGTTCATCCTCGCCCTCGCGGACTCGTTCGTGGGATCGATGTATATGCCCGCCGCGAACGCGATGATAGCCGACACCATCAAGCCGAGCGACCGACCCCGGGCGTACAGTGCGATAAGGATCGCGTGGAACGTGGGCATCATCTTCGGCCCCGTGTTGGGCGCGATGATCGTGGCGGCGTCCGGGATACGCATACTGTTCGTGTTCGGCGCGGGGATCCTGGGATGCGCGTTCGTCATGAACTTCATCTTCATCAGAGAGACCAAGCCGGAGAAGGTGGAGACAGAGCGCATCACGTTCAGGAGCGTCCTGTCCGTGTCGACCGACAGGCCTTTCCTGCTGTTGTGCGCCATGAGCGCTGTGTTCTGGTTCTTCTTCTCCCAGTGGATGTCCGTGCTGCCAGCGTACGCGAACGGCGTGCTGGGCGTCGAAGAGTACAAGTTCGGACTCCTGTTCGCCGTCAGCGCGCTGATGACTGTGGCGCTGCAGCTGTGGATAACGTCCCAGATGGTCAAGTACAGGCGCACCGCCGTGCTCACCGCAGGGCAGCTGGTCTCAGCAGTGGGATTCGCCCTGATATTCTTCGCGACAGACTTCTACACCCTGATGGCATGCATCGTCATCATCACGATCGGCGAGCTGTTCTACATGTCGATCATATCCGCCATCATCGCCGACATGGCACCCGAGGCGAAGCGCGGGATATACATGGGCTTCTCAGGGCTGATACAGAGCCTGGGCTCCGGCCTCGGGTTCGTGTTCGGCATGACACTGTTCGGCATAGTAGAGGACAAGGCGATAGTGTGGCTCGTCTTCGGCGGGATAGGCATCGTGTCCTGCGTGGGCTACTACTTCCTAGCGATCCTGCTCGGACCCGAGAGGAACATGTCGTCGAAGAAGGAAAACGACGGGAAGGTGGAGCCCGTGTCGTCTCTGTAGCCGCGCCTGATGTCGTGTCATGAGCGATCGTTCAGGCGCATCGAGGTCCGGAAAATCACATCGTGGGTGAAATGGAAAATGGGGTTTGCGCAGCCGCAGCGATAGTTGCCATCGAGCTGCGTTTGGCGTCTCGCCAGCGGTATCAGAAGCGCCTTCTCATGCCGCCGCCGTAGCTGGAGTCCGAGTCCCTGTCCCTTCTGCCGCCGCCACCGCCGCTGCGGTTGCTGCTGCGCCTCGGGGGCTGCTCGTACTCCTTGTCGCTCATGTTGAGATCGGTAGCGACCTCGGATATGTCAGCCTCGCCCTTGACGAGCGTGCCGTACTTGCCGACGTTCAGGCGCATGTGCCCCCGAACCAGGGAGACGTAGCCGTTCTTGATAGCCATGACGTCCTCCTTGTCGATCGATCCGATCTGGTCGTCCCAGAGGGACAGTATGATGCTGCCCGTCTCGTCCGCAATCGTGGCTTCCGCCACCTTTCTCGAGCCGCCGAATCTCCCGGGGATCTCCTTCGGCTCGCTTACCTCAAGGCACTTTGCCGAGACATCAACCCTCTTTGAGTTCGGGGTGAGCTCCTTAATCTTCGTCTCGACGCTCTGCTCTTCTTCTGTGCCGCTCGCTTCTGTCTTTTCGTCCATGCTTATTCTTCCTTTGCTGTATGGCACGATCGATACCAGGCACTTACGCAAAACTCAAACCATCGCTCAAAGAACAATTCTTCGCTCTCTAGTCCAGCTTTCTCGTAGGCTCGGCACACAACCAGTGCCAGAGGTTATGTTGGCGACATCGTATTTAAATTGTCGCCCGGTTTGCACCGCCGAAAGGCCTTTCCTCCCGTCATTTTGTCGACAATCCTCCGCCGGCCGTGCACGGATTCGGGCAATTGGCGGAGCGCAGCTTAGAAAGGCCTATATACGGTCTCAGCGTACAGCGTTTCCGTCTTAGGGAGCAAGACGCCAGTGAGAACCCCAAACCGAATCGGTCCCGATCGCCGCTCCTTGACGGAGCAGGATTCTCATGGTGGTTGCTCTCGGCCCGGAGAACGCGGTTCGGGAGACCGTTCCTCCTGAGGTGGAGACCAATGGCATCGTCAGGTGTAGGCCGGCCTATTTATGGCAATGGCCCACCCTCGCCTCAGGAGACCTACGACGCTAACGATGAGGATGCCAGGGATTCCGCCTCGCGTAGACTGATTGTGCAGCGCATACCGTTTCTGAGGATCGTCTCCAGCCCTGGCGAGCGGATACTGTACTCCAGGGACCAGTCGGAGATACCACGTTTCCTCAAATCGTTCTCTTTCAAGAGCGTGCCGGACATGGTCGTCCAGCCGATGTCCGTCGAGGCGCTATCCGCCGTCGTGAGGTTCGCCAGCTCCGAGAAATTGACGATCATCCCGCGCGGCTCTGGCTCGTCGCCGTTCGGCGGCTCCATGCCTGTGATGGGTGGCATGGTCGTCGACATGTCCAGGATGGACCGTGTAGTCGGCGTAGACACGGCGAACATGACCGTGACCGTGGAGGCCGGCGCCAGATGGGCGGATGTGGACCATGCGCTCGGAGAGCACGGCCTTCGCGTCCCGACATGCCCGTCCAGCAAGTTCTCGACCGTGGGCGGCTGGATTGCTACGGGCGGTATGGGGCTAAACAGCTACTCGAAGGGGCACCTGAGCGGGCATGTGCTGTCGCTCGAGGTCGTATCGCCGGATGGCCTGCCGCGCAGATACTCGCAATCGGACCCTGAATTCAGGACGTTCTTCGGCAGCGAGGGACAGGTCGGCATCATCGCGAGCGCCACATTGGCAGTGTCCAAACAGGCCGCCGCGGGCAGGCCGCATCTCGTAATGTTCCACACCTGCTCCACAGCGCTCAAGTTCGTGGACGACCTCGTCGAGAGCGCTGTCCGCCCGGCGCACATATTCTTCGAGAGCGCCTCGAAGGTCAAGCTCATACGCGATTCGCTGGACAGCAAGCACCTCCGCAAGGGCGACGCAGTGATCGTCAACATCGAGGATGCGGGCTCCGAGGAGCGGTTCGAGGAGTTCATAGGTGCGCAGCAGCAGGACGAGGAACCCGAGTACGTCGCGAGGTATCTGTGGAACGAGCGGTTCTTCCCGATGAAGATACGGGGCAAGGGCCCGGGCCTGCTCGGCACGGAGCTCGTCGTATCCCGGTCACGTCTCCCAGGCGCGATGGACGCTGCGGAGAGGATATGCACCAGCATGAACCTTGAACCGTTGTTCGAGGTGCATTTCCTCCCGGACGGCGACGCGCTGCTGCTCTGCTTCTTCCTTGTCGATCAGGGCAACACGTTCGCGTACACGCTAGACGCTGTCAAATCGATGATACTATCGCGCGCACTCGTGGACGCAGGCGGAAGACCGTACTCCATTGGCGTGTGGAACAACCCGTTCACGGACGCGGCCGATGCCGGCGAGAGGAAGCGCCTGAAGGACCTGAAGGCCACACTTGACCCGAATGCCGTCATGAACTCCGGGAAGTACTTCTCACTGTCGGGCCGATTGGCCGGCCTGGGCGGCCTGATGTTCCACCCGCGTGTGATGCGCCCCGTCCTTCGCCTCGTCCTCGCGTTCTCGCCGCTGTCCACATCGCTCCTCGGAAGGATGTCGAACATTCTGAGGAGATGGTTCGCCCCGAAGAGCCGGGACGTGCTCATCGCGACCGCGGACGAGTGCGCGATGTGCGGGTCATGCGTGAGCGTCTGCCCGGCGTACAGGCTGATCGGGGACGAGCGCGTCACGGGAAGGGGCAAGCTCCTCACGGCGAAGGCGATGGCTGCGGGATTCCAGATATCGGCCGAGCACGCGGAGCGGTCGTTCATGTGCATGAGGTGCAAGGCCTGCGAGCAGGTATGCCAGTCCAAACTCGACCTCATCAATGCCTATGACCAGCTGGAGGCGCGGCTCGAGCAGCTGCACGGGAGGAACACGAAGGAGATAGAGCGTTTCATCAGCTTCGCCGAGGACTCTCCAGTGTACGACGCCCTCGTCGACAAGGGCCTGGTCGTCGGCGCCCCGAGGAACCGTCCAGGGGGTGACTCGGAAGATGTATGAGCGTTATCACATACCGCTCAAGACCGTGGAGCCCAGAGCCCCAAGGGTGCCAAAGTTCTCGATCACGAGGGCCGACAACTGCGTCAACTGCGGCCGATGCGAACAGGCCTGCGTGTTCGGTGTCCATGAACGATCCAGGGCCGACCCGCGTACGATGGCCGACCCCTTGAGCCACCTCTGCAAGAACTGCTTCAGATGCATCGCCGAGTGTCCCCAGGGGGCGCTTACGATGTCCCGCGGGGCGGAGTACAGGGCGCTCGGCCGGGGCATCTGGACGCCGCTCAGGATATCCACCATCTGGGGTGAGGCGGAGACCGGCAAGATACCGGTCTTCGGCGCCGGCTACAGAGGCATGTTCGCCGGTCCAGGCTTCGACGGCATGTGGACGGACATGTCGGAGATCGTCCGGCCCACAAGGGACGGCATACATGGCCGCGAGGTCATATCAACGAGCGTAGACATCGGCAGGATACCGCCGTTCCTCGAGTTCGACTCGTCCGGAGCGGTGACGACGGACATGCCTCCGTTGATCGACATCCCGATACCGATGACCCTCGACCTCATGAGGATGAGGACTTGCTCGAAATCTATGGCCGAGGGCTTCCTCACAGCCGCGAAGCGCCTCGAGACGTTCGCGTTCGTGCCGGTCGACCAGGTATCGAAAGCGACCCTCGCCGACCTGGGCGAGACTGCCGTGCCCGTTGTACCAGCTCGGGCAGACCTGTCAACGGTGGACCTCCCCGACAATGTCAGGATGGTCGAGCTCGCGGCTGGGTCCGCCTGGAAGAACGACCACAAGGCGCTCGTGAAGAAGTTCCCCGACAAGATAATCTCGATCCGCATGGGTGCCGTCGATGGCATCGAGAACACGGTCCTGGAGATGCTCGAGAGGGACGTCGCGGTGGCCCATGTGCAGTTCTCGGACGAAGGCCGCGAGACCTGTGCGAGAGACAGGCACGCGAAGGACTCGCTCCGAGCGATACACAGGAAGCTGGTGGAGGTCGGCCGCAGGGACGAGATAACCGTGATGGCCGGCGGCGGCCTCGCTGCCGCGGAGCACGTGCCGAAGAGCATCATCTGCGGCGCGGACGCCGTCTCCATGAGCAAGGCGTTGCTGATCGCATTGGAGTGCAGGGACTGCCTGGAGTGCAGCAGCCCGTCCGAGTGCCCGGTCGATGTGTCTTCCGCGCCTGCCCCTTGGGTGACGGACAGGGTCATGAACGTCGTCGGTGCGTGGCGGGACCAGCTCCTCGAGGTGCTCGGCGCCATGGGCCTGCGCGAGGTGCGGAGGCTGAGGGGCGAGTTCGGCAGAGCGATATTCTTCGACGACCTCGAGGCGGGCTTCGCGTCTCCAAAGGAGGGAGGTGAGGACGGATGACGGACGCCCACGACAAGTACTCCGATGTCTATCCTGAGGCGGCGATCGACCCGTCCCAGCGCCTCAGATTCATGAATCGGTTCTCCGTGAATAGGGCGGACACTTGCATATCCTGTGGTCTTTGCGAGAGCCTGTGCCCGTACGGCGTGCACAGGCGCATCGAGGGACACTCCAAGATACTCCCGCCGGACGACAGGAGATGCATCGGCCCGTCGTGTTCGGTCAACTACTTCTTCTGCGTGGCAAACTGCCCGACGAAGTCGTTATCGGTCGGCGAGAGCAGCAACTACATGAGCCTGGGCGACCCGCGCTGGACACAGGAGATGATACTGTCCACTTGGAGGCAGGCTGAGACGGCAGAGCCGCTCCCACTCGACCATCCTGGGAATGTGGGAGCGTCGGGCGGCGGATTCGACGAGCTGCGTTTCGTCCTCCCAGACGAGCGGCCGCAGTACGACCCCGAGGATATATCCACTTCGATGGAGCTCAACAGGAGGGGAAGCGGCGAGCGGATAACGATCCCTGTACCGTTCTACGGCGGAGGCATGTCGTTCGGGTCCATCAGCGTTCACACCATGCTCGCGAGGGTCATCGCGGCGAAGAAATGGGATACGTTCATATCGACGGGCGAAGGCGGCTATCCAGAGCAGCTTGTGCCATACAAGGACCACATAATAACCCAGATAGCCACGGGTCTGTTCGGCGTCCGCGAGGAGACGATACAGCGGTCGAGAATCGTCGAGTTCAAGTACGCCCAGGGGGCCAAGCCCGGCCTGGGAGGCCACTTATTGGGCGACAAGAACACGCCGGATGTCGCTCGCATGCGAGAGGCCGTGCCGTACACCAGCCTGTTCTCGCCGTTCCCGTTCCACAGTGTCTACTCCGTCGAGGACCACAAGAAACACCTCGACTGGGCCTTGGCGATCAACCCGAAGGCGCTTCTGTCCGTCAAGGTCTCAACGCCAAACGACGTCGAGATGGTGTCGGTCGGGAGCTACTACGCGGGTGCCCATATCGTGCATCTCGATGGCGGCTACGGCGGCACCGGCGCGGCACCGGAGATAGCGAAGAAGAACATCGCGATGCCGATCGAGTACGCCATCCCCAAGGTGCACAGGTTCCTGATAGCCGAGGGCATCAGGGACGAGGTCACACTCATCGCCAGCGGCGGCATCAGGACCGCGTTGGACGTCGCCAAGTCTATCGCTCTCGGGGCGGACGGCGTGGTGATAGGCACCTCCGAGCTCGTCGCCCTGGGATGCGTCAGATGCGGCAACTGCGAGAGCGGGAGGGGCTGTCCGAGAGGGATAGCCACGACCGACCCAGAGCTCGAGAAGCTGAACACATCGGCGTTGGGCGCTCAGAGGCTCGACAACCTTTACACTTCATGGAGGACGCAGTGGCGTGAGCTGCTGTCGATCCTGGGCATGGGCAGTATCTCGGAGCTCAGAGGTAGGACCGACCTGATGCGATACCGCGGCAACCGGCTGAAGGAGGTGGACAGGTGAGCTCGTCGGCAGAGGCGTTGACCAGGTCCCGCCGCTGGATGGCGGAGTCGTCGCGACTGTCCGGCCCGCACAGCCTCGAGGCCGAAGGTGGCTGCGGCGTGGTCGGATTGGCATCATCGGTGCCGATCGCTGGGCGCCACATACACGCCCCGCTCGTGCAGATGCACAACAGAGGCAACGGCAAGGGCGGCGGCATCGCGGCCGTCGGCCTCATGCCCACGCAGATGAAGGTCTCGCGGAAGGTGCTCGATGAGGATTACCTGATACAGGTCGCGTACCTCAAGCCGGACGTGAGGGCTCAGCTCGAGAAGGAACGCATCAGGCCGTTCTTCGACATCGACTGCACATACGAGGTCGAATCGAGCTCCGACGAGTCCCTTCTCGAGCGGTTCGATGTCACGCCACCAGTCGTCTGGAGGTACTTCTGCAAGGTCAAGGGGGATGTGCTGGACAAGTTCGTCAAGGACAACCACCTGGAGGACATGGACAGGAGGAAGGCGGAGGACGAGTTCCTGTACCAATGCAGCTTCAAGACGAACAAGGAGTACTACGCGACCGGCGAGATGCGTGCGTTCATCATGTCGCACGGAAGGAACATGATGGTCCTGAAGATCGTCGGTTACGCTGAGGATGTCATAAGCTACTACAGACTCGAAGAGGTGAAGGCGCACATATGGATAGGCCACCAGCGGTATCCCACCAAGGGCAGGGTGTGGCACCCCGGAGGGGCACACCCGTTCGTCGGCGTCGACGAGGCGCTGGTGCACAACGGCGACTTCGCCAACTACCATTCCGTCGCGGAGTACCTGGAGCAGAGGAACATCGCCCCTCTGTTCCTCACGGACACCGAGGTTTCCGTGTTGCTGTTCGACCTGCTGAGCAGGACGTACGAGTATCCTCTTGAATACATCATAGAGGCGCTGGCCCCTACGACAGAGAGGGACTTCGAGCTGCTGCCCGAGGACAAGAAGCGCACATATCGCGCGATCCAGGCGGCGCACATGCACGGCTCCCCGGACGGTCCGTGGTTCTTCATAATCGGCAAGAACGCCGTATACGAACGCCGCCTGCAGTTGATGGGCATAACAGACACGTCGATGCTGAGGCCACAGGTGTTCGCACTCGTCGACGGTGATGTGCAGATAGGCCTGGTCGCATCCGAGAAGCAGGCGATAGACTGCGCGCTGGACAGCATCTCCGTCGAGCATCCGTCCGTCCCGGGGTATGCAGACAAATACTGGAACGCCAGGGGCGGCAGCCACAACTACGGCGGAGCGTTCGTGTTCAGCCTCCATCCCGAGGAGGGCTCCGAAGAGACGATGCGGCTGATATCCACCAACAAGTTCGGCAGGCCCGTCGGGCCACCGTACAGAGGGTGGGACCGTGCCGAGGACGCCGTGTTCGCCTGGACCATGACCAACCACGGGGCGCCGGAGGCGCTGACGGCCGATATCGTCGAGAGGAAGAACCCAGAGGCGTCGTTCAAGCTGTTCGTCTCCGCACTGAGACTATGCTCCGGGGATGACCTCAACAACCTGTTCGCCCAGATGCTGGCATACGCCAAACGCGGAGGCGCTCACAAGGGCGAGATGATACAGCTGATCACACTGATAATCGATCGCCGGTACCCCACAGGCCGGTTCAGGGCGAGCCGCCTCTCGCACAAGGCCAGGGAGGTGCTGGAGACGCTGCTGCGTTCGTCGGCGAAGATGGACGGGAACGAGCGTTCGATGTACCAGCTGATAGACTTCTGGAGCAGGAAGTCTATGCGTCCGCCGGAGTCTCCGTACGACCGGCTCCTCATAGACTGCAGGGGCTTCCCGATGGAGGGCGAGGAGGGCGTGTCCTTCCTGGTCGCGGAGGCGCACAAGCTCGGATGGAACCGCGTCACCGTGTTCGCGACCCACGGGCAGAGGTTCATAGGCTGCGGTCTGGGCCCGCGGACGAAGGGTTTCAGGATAGACGTCTACGGCAGCCCGGGCGACTACCTCGCCTCGGGGATAGACGGCGCGGAGATTCATGTCCACACCAACGGCCAGGACCAGCTCGGGCAGATACTGAGTGACGGCAAGCTGGTCGTGTATGGCGATGTGGGACAGACGTTCATGTACGGCGGCAAGGGCGGCGAGGCGTTCATAATGGGCAACGCCGCGGGACGCCCGCTCATCAACGCCGTCGGCAGGCCTAAGGTGGTGATCAACGGCACGTGCCTGGACTACCTCGCCGAGTCCTTCATGGCCGGCAACCCGCTCTACGGCGGGGGCTTCGCGATCGTCAACGGCATATCATTCGATAGCGCTGGAGAACCTATGGAACTCTCTGAGCCTTACCCCGGTGCAAACCTGTTCTCTCTAGCGTCGGGCGGCGCGATATACATACGCGACCCGAAGAAGATGGTCGGCGAGGACCAGCTGAACGGCGGAAGGATATCCCGCCTTACCGAGGCCGACTGGAATCTCATACTGCCGTATCTGGAGGAGAACGAGCGGCTGTTCGGCGTGTCGCTCGATAATCTCCTGCTCAAGGTAGACGGCGTGCGCAGGCCCCCGGAGGAGGTCTACAGGAAGATCGAGGCCGTCCCGATGATAACGCTCTCTGGCAAGACGCAGATGCAGGACATAGGGGAGTAACCTCTGGGAATAGAGCAACCACTGCGCTCCACATCGCATATCATGGATTCTTCTTGCGTCCGTGTGGTGATAGGAGCGTGGCGATTCTTCGGAAAGGGCGAAGGATCGCGTCTCGTCGTTCCTGTCTTGCGAGCTGTTGCTGTCTGGCGCGTTCCTCACTTTGTCGCCTTCGCGTCTCCACCTCGCGTTTCACGACGAACGCGCAGTTTGCTGGCTTATTGAATATCGTGGTCCCCCAGAACCGCTTCACAGTCCATCCATAGCGGCTCTTGAGGATCCAGTCTCGTTTCCTGTCGTGGTCACGCTGCGCTCCCTCGTGGTATGCGGCGCCGTCCGCTTCGATTGCCAGCCTGAACTCAGGGAAGGCGAAGTCCACAATGTACCCTTCCACGGGAAATTGGGGCACGGGGTGCAAGCCCTCGGCGCACATTGCTTCGTACAGTCTGAACTCGATTGGCGACATCCAGTATGCGCCGTTGGGTGTCTCAACCCGCTTGGACTCCGGTCGGTTCGCGGCCTCTCTCTGGACCCGTCTATGCGTGGCTTTTCGCCTTTCGTATTTGGCTGCCTCTCTGTATATCCCGCGACTGAAAGAACGCGCCATCGACCTGCTCGATACCATTTCGCTCCGCCGACGGAAACGTCTTTCAGCATAAAAATGGTACTCGTTGGGCGCTTCGCCGGCATTGAAGTTTTTTCAGTCTATCTCCCATCCAATTCACAAGAACTTCGGAAGAAGCCCGTCCTCGTACCCAGGCTGTCGAAAATTGCACCTCATGCATCGTAATGTCAGCAAGCTTAAATACGGTCTTAAAGATGCAGCGCCCAGAGATTAGGAATCACCTCTTAGACGGCCCTTGACCGGCACTTTCCGGGACGGGGGCGGGATGTGTGCGAACATGTACGAAATAGTCAAGGCGGAGAAGCTCACACCCGATGTGACCAGGCTGGAGATCGCCGCGCCTCACATAGCGAAGAAGGCGATGGCGGGACAGTTCGTCATGTTGACGGTGGACGAGCACGGCGAGAGGATACCGCTCACGATGGCGGACTACTCGGCCGAGAAGGGAACGGTAACGATCGCGGCTCTTGAGATCGGCAAGACCACCAAGAAGCTCGGGACGCTCAAGGCGGGGGACAAGCTGTTCAGCCTCGTCGGTCCCCTCGGCCTGCCGACCGAGCTGAAGAACCACGGCACCGTCGTCTGCGTCGGTGGAGGCATCGGTCTCGCGCTGATGTACCCGGTCGTGCGCTCGCTAAAGCAGGCGGGCAACCGGATGGTGTCGATCATCGGAGCCAAGAACAAGGACCTGCTGATATACGAGGACGAGATAGCGAAGGTCAGTGACGAGCTGCACGTGTGCACAGACGACGGCTCCAAGGGGCACCACGGATTTGTGAGCGACGTCCTCAAGAAGCTCATAGACGACAAGGTGAAGGTCGACGAGGTCTACGCGGTCGGCCCCATCATCATGATGAAGGTCATCGCGAACTTGACGAGGCCATACAACATCCACACGGTCGTCAGCCTCAACCCGATAATGGTCGACGGGACCGGCATGTGCGGCTCCTGCAGGGTCATCGTTGACGGCAAGACGAAGTTCGGCTGCGTCGACGGTCCCGAGTTCGACGGTCACAAGGTGGACTTCGAGAACCTCACAGCGAGGAACAGGCGGTATCTCGCAGAGGAGGCGGTCTCCCTGAAGACATTCACGGGGGCGAAGTAGATGGCTGAGGAGAAGAAGAAGTCGAGGATAGTCCCGAAGAAGTACCCGATGCCAGAGCAGGAGCCCAGCGAGCGCGTGAAGAACTTCAACGAGGTGCCTCTGGGACAGGACGCGGAAACAATCATACTGGAGGCGAAGAGATGCCTTCAGTGCAAGGAAAGCCCCACGAGGAAGCTGTGCTATGACGGATGCCCGGTCGAGATAGATATCCCCGGGTTCATCAAGCAGGTGCAGGAGGGCAATTTCTCCGAGGCGATCAGGATCATAAGGCTGAAGCAGAACCTGCCAGCGGTCTGCGGCAGGGTGTGCCCGTACGAGAACCAGTGCGAGGGCAACTGCATCGTCGGCAAGAAGAACGAGCCGGTCGGCATCGGCAGGATAGAGCGGTTCCTGGCGGACTGGGAGAGGAAGGAGCAGGCGCACGGCAAGATAGAGGTCCCGCCGTCGACGGGCAAGAAGGTCGCGGTCGTCGGAGGCGGGCCTGCTGGCCTGACCGTAGCAGGGGATCTCGCGAAGCTCGGCCACAGGGTGACCGTGTTCGAGGCGCTCCAGTACTCAGGTGGCGTGCTCGTCTATGGCATCCCCGAGTTCCGGCTCCCTAAGGAGATCGTCAAGGCGGAGGTCGACTACATACGCAAGAGCGGTGTCGAGATAAGGAACGACCATGTGATAGGCAAGCTCGAGACGGTCGACGAGTTGCTCGAGGAGTACGAAGCGGTCTTCGTCGGCACGGGTGCGGGCCTCCCCAACTGGACGAACCTGGAGGGGGAGAACCTGAACGGCATACTCTCGGCCAACGAGTTCCTGACGAGGGTCAATCTCATGAAGGCGTTCAACTTCCCTGACTATGACACTCCGATACGCGTCGGCGAGCGCGTCGTCACACTGGGCGGCGGCAACGTCGCCATGGACTGCGCGAGGACGTCACTCAGGCTAGGCGCGAAGGAGTCAGTCATCCTCTACAGGCGTTCGGACGCGGAGCTTCCCGCGAGGCGCGAGGAGGTACACCACGCCAAGGAGGAGGGCGTCAAGTTCGAGCTGCTGGCGGCGCCGGTCAAGTACATAGGCGACGAGAACGGAAATGTGAAGCAGATCGAGGCCATCCGGATGGAGCTCGGGGAGCCCGACGACTCTGGGAGGCGCAGGCCGATCAAGATAGAGGGGTCGAACTTCGTGCTCGACTGCCAGACGGTCCTGATAGCGATCGGCCAGAGCCCCAACCCGCTCGTGCCGATGACGACGCCGGACCTGAAGACGACGAAGTGGGGCACGATCGCGGTCGACGCCGAGGGCAGGACATCGAAGAAGGGTGTGTTCGCGGGCGGCGACATATCGACGGGAGCTGCCACGGTCATCCTCGCGATGGGCGACGGCAAGCGCGCGGCGAAGGCGATGCACAAGTACCTCACGGAAGACAAGACTTGGCCGGACGCCGAGGTCTTCGAGAAGGCCTCGTGCTGAGGACCGTCGCATCCAAACCATTCCCTGAAACCCATTACATGCTTTTCCACAACGGGCTGGAGTAAAAGGCGCTTTCACATACCGATGACTGAGACATTGAATCGTTTCAGAGCATCTCACGGAGCCCGCGCCCGGCCAATCGGGACGGTGAAATGGAACGTGCTGCCGTGGTCCTTCTTGCTCTCGAACCACATCTCGCCGCCGTGCTTCCGTATGATCTCCCGGCTTACGAACAACCCTATGCCCACGCGGCCGTCCTCGCGTGTGAGGCCCGCGTCCGCGAGGAAGAACTTGTCGAAGACCTTGGCCTTGTTGTCGTCTGATATGCCGATACCGGTGTCCCTGATCCAGATATGCACCTTGCCCGCGAGGATGTCCGCGCCGATCGTGACCGTGCCGCCCTCGGGCGTGTACCTGACGGCGTTGTCGAACAGCGCCGCGATCACGTCCCGCATCCTGAGTCTGTCGGCGTTGACGACGGGCATGTCGTTCCCGAAGAGTACGTTGACCTTGTGTCCCCTCGCCTCGACCTCCTTCTGGTAGTCGTTCACGACCTCCCTGGTGACGGTCGCGAGGTTCACTGGTTCAAGCTCCAGCGAAAGCGTCTTCTCCTGGAGCCTCGACATCTCGAGCATCTTGCTGACGAGCGAGTTGATCCGGTTGATGGAACCGAGCATCGTGGAGAACTTCTCCTTGAGCTTGGGCGGCACCTCGCCGTAGAGCCCCTCGGAGGCCATCTCCAGGTAGCCCAGTATGGTCGTGAGCGGCGTCCTGAGCTCGTGGGAGATGGTGTTCACGAGGCTGTCCTTCGCCTTGTCGAGCAGCTTGATGTCCTCGTACGCCTTCTGCACGGACTCGAAGTTCTCCCTCAGCTCCTCCCGGAGCTTGGCGTTCTCTATCGCCGCCGCGGAGTGCGTCGCGAACGGTACGGAAATCTCGTACTCCTGCTGGGTGAACTGGCGGCGTTTGTCCCGGTAGAGGTCGAGAACTCCGACGATGTCTCCAGACTTGCTCTTTAGCGGGATGCACATCATCGCCTGGCCTTCGTCCTCGCCTATGTCGAGCCCGGGTATGTCCACCACGCGTGGGTCGTCCCACGTGTCCTCGACGATCTCGACCTTGCCCGTCCGGGCGACCTCGCCTGCGAGGCCGCAGATGGGTCCAATATCCGACATGATCTCCTCGACGAACGGCCCAGTGGCGAACGCCGGTATCATCAGGTTGCGCTCCCAGTCTATGAGATACACGCTTATCTCGTCGAACGGCATGATCTGGCTGAGGCTGTCTGCGAGTCTGCGTAGCGTCTCCTTGAGGTCGACCGGCTCCTGCAGCGCCACGGTCGCCTCGCTCAGCACCTTGTAGCTGTGAATCGTCTGGTTCAGCTCGTCTATCAGCTCCGCGTTCGCGACCGCTATCGACGCTAAGCTGGCGAATATCTCCAGGTTGAGGATGAGGTTCTTGGATGGGAGTTTGTGGTTCTGCGGCCCGTCTGGCTCAAGGAACCCTATCATGTTCCCGTGCTGGTCCTCGAATGTGACATACAGCACATCGAGCTCGTGCCAGTCGTCCTCGTGCTCCCTTGGGGCAGACGCCATTTCAGGGTGCAGGAGGCCATAGTATCTGCTGAGGTCCTCGTCGTTCTTCGCCTTGTACAGGTACGTGAACCTCCCGAGCCTTTCCGATTCTTTGATGGATGCCTCCAAGAGGTCCCGCCCCATCGTCGTTCCCAGGAGCTGCTGTGAATCCTCCTCGCTGTACCCCTTCGTGTTTATCAGCCTGAACTCATTCGCCTTCTTGTCAAGGATGTACGCGTCGCACCCCTCGAACCCAAAACTGCTCGTGATGCTATCGACGATTAGAGCGAACAGTTGGTTGATGTCCCTGGTGCTCATCATCGCCGTGGTCACGGAGAGGGCTTTCTCGAGGGGGTTGTCTTCCACGGCATCAATCATGTTTTGTGTCCTATTTCTGGTTTATGATTTCACGCCGTTACCCGATTCTGATACTGACTCGATATCGGCGCGTCGCCGCAGTCCTTGAGGATGTCCGGTCGGGCAACGCGCCGGGGCAGCGCTTCCTCACTATGTTTTCAGGCTTCTCACGAACCCTTCCAGAAGAGGCCGCAATGGCACCTGCCGAGCCTTTCGACATCGCCGCCCCGCGTCGGCCTGCACGGACATTGGTACTCGGGTGAGTGTTCGAGTCTGCACGGACAGAAGAAGTCGCCGAAGGCGTCTCTCTTGCCGATGAGCCCTTCGATTATCTCCTCCTTCATATCGTTGAAGGCGTAGCCCTTGATGCTGGCGTAGCCGTCGATCCTGTCCCTTATCTCTTCCTCTGAGAACATAGAACGCCGTTCACCGACCCATTGGTCGTCCTCGGCTCGAACGACGAGCATCTGCCCGCAGACGGGACATCTGACCTGGTCTCCCTCGGCAACGTCTCCATCTGGCGCGAAGCGGGCGGAACAGACCGGGCAGAATATCCTACGCTTGCCTGGCCCCGTCATAGCCCGAGTACCTTCTTCAGCTTGTCCTCGTCGTGGCCGACTATGATCTCGTCGCCTATGATGACGACAGGGAACGAGCGCCTCCCAGTCAGCTTCTCGAGCTCCTCCAGCAAGTCCTCCTGCTCGCGGCTGGTCAGCAGGTCGACGTCCACAGCGTCGTAATCGATGCCGTTCTCACTCATGAACCGTTTGGTCTTCTTGCAGTAGGGGCATGTGCTCAGAGCAAATATCTTGATCTTTTCCGTCACGATGTGATCCTCCTTCGACCTTGTGAAACGACTCCGCGTTCCTATTGAGTGATTGGGCCCTCCCGATATGATACTTGTCCAGAATTTCGGCGGTGTCATGTGACAACATTTTAGTCGGGTACGTCGATGGCGTCTGCGATGGTCGACATGCCCGGCGAACTGTTGTATCTTTCATCAGAGGACGTTGCGCGAGTAGGTCTGCCGATAGCCGAAGTCATCGCGACCGTGGAGGCCGCCTTCAGGGAGAAGGGCGAGGGGAGGGCCGAGATGCCTCCCAAGCCAGGCATCCACCCGATGCCCGACGCCTTCATCCACGCCATGCCCGCATACCTGAGCGGCATGGGCGCCGCCGGCATGAAATGGGTCAGTGGGTTCCCGGAGAACAAGAAGCGCGGGTTGCCGTACATATCCGGACTGTTGATACTGAACGACCCTGACACGGGCCTCCCGACATGCGTCATGGATGCCGCTTGGGTGACCGCCAAGAGGACGGCCGCGGCGACTGCTGTTGCCGCGAAATATCTGGCGCGGAAGGAGTCTTCTGTGTTCGGCATGCTGGGCTGCGGGGTGCAGGGTCGCGCCAACCTCGAGGCCGTCAATTCGGCGTTCGGCGGTTTGGAGCGTGTGCTGGCCTACGATATCGACAAGGATGTGGCAGGCAGATACGCCAACGATATGAAGATCACCTATGGGCTCGATGTCGAGGCCGTGGCTGAGCCCAGGAAGGCCGTCGAGGGCTCCGATATAGTGGTGACCGCAGGGCCGATACTGAAGCATCCCCAGCCTGTCATCGACGCCGGTTGGCTGAAGGAAGGGGGCTTCGCATGCCCGCTCGATTTCGATTCGTACTGGAAGACTGAGGCGATGAATGCCGTTGACAAGTTCTGCACGGACGACATCGGCCAGCTGAGGTACTACCAGACCGTCGGGTACTTCTCCGGTATACCCGAGATACACGCGGACCTCTCCGAGGTCGTCCTGGGGCGCAAACCCGGACGCGAGTCCGCCGAGGAGCGCACGATGTCGATGAACCTCGGGGTGGCGATAGAGGACATGGCCACTGCGAAACTGGTGTACGAAGGCGCCAAGAAGAAGAACATCGGCACCTGGCTGCCGTTGTGATGTGGTCAGCCGCGTGAACGCGGTCGCGCATGAAAGGTATGGCGCCCCGGTCGGGATTCGGACCCGAGTCCCGAACTCGACAGGCTCGGATGATAGGCCGCTACACTACCGGGGCTTTTTGAGTCCATACAGCGGCGTTCCAGACGTGCCGTGGCGCGTCGTGTTTGAGGCAAAAGCGCACTGTGTATTTAAGCGTTGGCGGCTGGGCTCTTGCTGGCAATCGGGCTATCCTGTCCCGCCTCAGCCGTCCTCGGCGTCGGGTTTCTTTTCCACGGCGACTGCCTCGGTCTTCGGTTCTTCGTCCTTGAAGTCCTCGACAGGCTTCGTCGTGTACACACCACACTTCATGCAGTAGAAGCTGACGAACATCTCGTCCTTCGTGTCCGCCTTGAGCTCCTTGCCACACATCCTGCAGTTGGTCATCATCTCGTGCAGTCTCATTTGCTCACTCCGGAGATGCGGACAAACGATGGTGCTCTATAATCTTTTGCCGTGAGACCAGGTTCGGCGACGTCATTGCCCTGTCATGATCTTCAGGATCGCCTCTGCGGGGGCGCCATCGCACTCCTTGAGCGCCTTTCTGGCGGCCTCCTCCGAGCACCCGGTCTGCGACATGACCAGTTCGACATCCTCCTCAAGGACGCCGTCCTTGGCGACCGTCGGGTCACCCTTGCCACGTTCGCGTTCCTCGGGTGTGCCCACTATCTGATAAGTGACCTGTCCCTGCATCATCACCGATGTCACAGCGGCGTCTTTGAAGACTATCTCCTTCTTCTTGGTCCTTATGACGACTTCCTCGACGTCCATGACCTCTTCCTGGGTGATGCCCATCCTTCGCATTGCCGCCTTCATCTGCTTCGGGTTAACTCTGCCACCTGGGAACATAACTGGCATCCTCCGAGTCCATATACGGAGTAGAGTATCGGCGCTGCCGATAAAAGGGTTTCTCCGGTCCGGCCCCGCAGCGCGCCAGCATCAGCTTTGATTCTGCAGGCGAACGTTTTATACCCTCTCATTCAATAGATGCTACGAGTCTAATTCACAAGGATTGGTGCTGGTTATGGTCGAGAACAAGGACCTGAGGGACGCCCAGGACGCATTGGCGACTGGCGATTTCGATAAGGCTGTCAGCAAGTTCAACAAGGCGATCAAGGCGGACCCCAAGTGCGCAGAGGCTTACTTCGGCAAGGCCGAGGCCTCCGTCGGCGTGCCGAAGATATCCGTCGAGGACGTCCAGACGAGCTACAAGAAGGCGGTCGAACTCGACCCGAAGAACCCGATATACCAATCGTCCTATGCCGCATTCCTCGTGGACATCGGCAGGTTCAACGAGGCCGAGGCCGCGTACAACATGGCGGCGGAGCTCGACCCCGACAACGCGATGTACTACTACTCAGAGTTCGGCATGGAATACACGATCAAGGCGCCGATAGTCATGGAGAAGTTCCTCGACGACAAGACGAAGGACATGATCATGACCAAGGGGCTCAAGTACCTCCTCAAGGCAGTCGGGATGACGGAGGAAGACGCCAAGAGGCTCCTGTCACAGTAGCCCTCGTCCGCTCAGAGGTCGGGCCGGACAATATCCCTTTTTCGCGAGCAATTCAGGCAGACTCCGCTGGCTCTGTCCATGCATCTCTCGCAGAACAGCTTGCCGCATAGTCCGCAGGTCCTCGTCGCGGGCCCTCCGCAGCCGCAGCAGATACCAACCATCGCCATTTCAGCTCATAATGCGTGCACGACCATGATAAAATCTTCTGCACATCGGAGCTCACAGAAGCCGCAGCCATCCCAGCGCCTCGACGACGCCGTCCCCGCTCTCCTTCGCAGCGGCGTATGTCGCGACCCCCTTGGTCTCGTCCGGGGCGTTGCCGACGGCGACGCCCCATCCGCAGCCCGTGAGCATCCTCTCGTCGTTCTCCGAATCGCCTATGGCGGCCACATCGTCTGGGGACAGCCCCAATATCTCGCAGGCCTTCCGGACGCCCACCATCTTGTCCATGCCGCGCTCCATGATGTGTATCGCCCAGCCGGTCGATTGGACATCGACCTCGAAGTCCTCCAGTATGCGGCGCACATCGTCGAGGCCGGTGTCCTGCCTTATCCCGATCTCCGTCTCCCGCCATCTGTCCGTGAACAGCCGCTCGGCCGTCATGTTCGCCCGGAGGTGCTCGTACGCCCTCCTCGGCTGTTCGGGGTCGGCGAGGACCCATATCTTCTGCTTGTTACAGACGATGCCGCCGTTCTCTGCGATGATCGGGCCGTCGAGCCCGCAGTAGGTCGCGAGTGAATACGCGATCGGCAGGACATTGCCGCTCGCGAGCATCGTGACCACGCCGGAATCGTTGACCCTCCTCAGGGCGGCGATGGCCTCGAGGCCCACCCTGCGCGTGGAATCCGACAGCGTGCCGTCTATGTCCACAACGACTCCCTTCACCTCGCCAGCTGCCGGTCGCCCCTTCCTCTCACGGCTCGTCAAAAGCCCTCAGCTCGCCAAGGGTAGTGATCCTCTCCGCAAAAGCATTGTGCTTGTGTATGGACTCCTCGCTCTCGCTCCGGACGGTCACATGGACGGAGTCGTCAAGATGTCCATACTTGTCTAGGATCTTACCCAGGATGTCCCTCACGACATCCTCGACGAACTTGGGGTTCCTGTGGGCGTTGATGACCACGCTGGCCTCGTCGTCCCTCTTGAGTATGCCGAACGTGGGGCTGCTGAGCGAGCTCTCGACTATGCCTATGAGATCGTCCGCCTCGACCTCCACGTGCCCGGGCACCTCCACCATCAGGGTCGTGCGGTTCCTCTGATTGTGGGTTATCATCGGCAGGGCGTTCACGCTGTCTGCGATGCCTGGGTTCTCCTCGTTCACGCGCGCCCTCACCGTCTCCATCGCACACGGACAGGCCGTCATGCCCTCGACCTCCACGCCGATGAGTTTCATGAGGCCGTTCCCGCGCCTGGCGGTCGCCCTGGCGATGAGCTTGAACGGCTCCAGCGTGCGCCTCCCGGTCTCCGTCGTCTTCTCCAGGAAGTAGTCTGCCGCCATGTTCACCTCGCCGTAGCTGGCGTACTCGTGCCTGTCCAGGAGCTCCCTGCATATCTTGCCCGCGAGCTCCTCGAGGCTGGTGACCTTCCGCCTCACGCTCTCGTCGATCATCTCGGTGATGATCTCCACGTTCCTGCTCATGTGCGACCCCTTCTGGGTCGATGGGAGGTCGACGAAGACGTCAATCAAGGCGGTCACATGTCTGTCCGTCCCGTTGCGATGGACCACGACCGGCTTCTTGACGCCGGTGATGCCCACCCTCGTCAGCCTGAAGCCATTCTCGACTCGTCTGTTCTGCACGTCCAGATGTCTCACCCTATGGTATCCACTCGTAACCTGTGACCTATAGTAATCCGTGACTGATTTACCATCCAGACGGTAGGATAGTGGCGTATTTTATTCACTCGTAACGCTGGCATCTGTAGCAGTAGTATCTGTTGTATTCTGGGATGTACTCGAGCGGTCCGCCGCACGAGGGACACATCCTGCCAGGGACCCCAGGCGCCATGGGCGGTGCTGCGACGCTCTGTCGGGCCTGCATCACCACAAGCCGTTTCCTTATGGCGGACAGCTGCACTGCCGAGCCGAATACGATCACGCCGAGCATGACCACGACGACGAGAGTCATGTCCATCCAGTCGAGCCATATGAGGCCAAGGCCCACGAGGAGTCCACCGACGACCGCGGTGACGACCCCCAGCGCCTGCTCGATGAACGCTATTGTCAGGCCGAGTGCCAGCCCGCCCACTATGAGGGCTACGATGACATCTCCTACTAAACCGTAGGCTACGAAGTACGCGAACAGGCCCGCGACCACCCCCAGGCCTATCTCAGCGAGGAATATGAACACGAAGCTCCCGACGACAGCGCATAACATGGACACGATCAGTCCTACAAGCACGCCGCCTATCGCCGTCCCGAGCACGAAGCCGAACAGTCCGCCGATGATGGCACCGATGAACGACATCAGGTGCCTCCAGACGAGGTGTCCGGCGAACGCGATGACCAGTCCGACCATTATCAGGAGGAGGTAGATTAGTATGCCGAGCTCGCTCGAAAGACCGTCCTCAAAACCCTGTGGTGGACCCTGGGCCATGCCTCAAACCCCTCCGTCCTGCGCGTATTGGCGGCATCGCCCTATAAAGCTTCGCAGGGCGCTGGACTAGCCGTTCGCGGAGGCCAAGCGATATTACCGCCCATGGCGATGGTGGTGTGCCATGATATGCGGTGTCGACGAGGCGGGCAGGGGGCCGGTGCTGGGTCCACTCGTGGTCTGCGGGGTGTCAATAGCCGACGACTCGCCCCTCGTCGAACTCGGTGTCAGGGATTCTAAGAAGCTGACCCGCGGTAGGCGTGAGGAGCTAGCGCCAAGAATAATCGAGCTGTCCAGCGTGGAGATACTCGAGGTGCCGGCTGAGGAAATCGACTCCCTTAGGTCGCGCATGACGATGAACGAGCTCGAGGCGATGATATTCGCACGCATAATCGACAAGCTCTCCCCGGACGTCGCGTACCTGGACGCCGCGGATGTGAACGAGGACCGTTTCGGGGAGATGACGCGGTCGTGCATGACCTGCACTGCGTCGCTAGTGTCGAAGCACAAGGCGGACGACAAGTACCCTGTGGTGTCCGCGGCGTCTATAATCGCGAAGGTGACCAGGGACCATCGCATAGGCCTCATAAGGGACGAGCTGGGCGTCGAGGTTGGTTCGGGCTACACCTCCGACCCCGTGACGAGGGCGTTCATGCAGACGTGGCTCGACGAGAACGGCTCGCTCCCGCCGCATGTGAGGCGCTCGTGGAAGACGTCCCAAAAGATAATGAACCTCAACGGAATCAGGAGGCTGGATTCGTTCGAGGGATGAGTTTTGGTCGAGCAGCTTTTGAGAGAGGCGATTGACAAGTTCAACGCCAAGGCGAAGGATGACCCAGAGCTTGCGAAGGAGCTCGAGGGGGTGTCGAAGCTCATCCAGGTAGAGGTCGAGGACGGCGATTGGTACCATTTCCTGCTGGAAGGCGGGACCGTCGATACGCTCAACAAAGGAGCCGTGGAGAACCCAGACATACGGGTGATCGCGAGCACCGAGACCCTCACGAAGCTTTGGAGCAGGGAGCTCAGGGTCATGAAGGCCCTCGTGACCAAGAAACTCAGTGTCAAAGGGTCGATGGAGGACCTCCTCCGGCTGAGACGATTCTTCTGACCCAGCGACCATGTGCGATACGGATACTTTTAACTACATAGTATACATTAGTCGGCATCAGCGGGGTGGGGTAGCTTGGAAATCCCATCAGGCTCATAACCTGAAGATCGTTGGTTCAAATCCAACCCCCGCTACTCCTTGTCATCCCCGGTCTCAGGGGCATTCCGACAGAAATTCTGATATATAGCGGACGCCTGATAGCCAAGGCAGTGACTCCTCACAGTTCGTGCGACAAACCCGGCTCATCGAAACGCCTGTGCCCAAAATGCCTTCACTGGGACCCACGTCCCGAGGACGGCTCCGGACCTGGCATGGGATACTGCCTCAAGAGGGACATCGTGACGGTCGTCAGATGCGAGTGCGAGTACTTCGAGGAGGCGACAGCGTCCAAGGTCGCCGCCAGAAACCGGGAGATATACGGTCAGATCGAAGAGGAAGGCGATGAGGAAGAGGAGGATTGAGCGTAGGCCCATGCCTGCAAAACGCTTAAGTCGCCCCAACCTGGTCACCTGATGTTCGGTGGGATTCTGATGAAAGCTGTCATATTGGCCGCTGGAGAGGGTAAGAGGCTGAGGCCGTTGACCGTGTCGGAGCCGAAGGTCATGATCCCCGTCGCGAACCGCCCGATACTGGAATACATCGTCGAAGCGTTGGTCAAGAACGACGTCAGAGAGATAGTCATGGTTGTGGGTTATCGCAAGGAGCGTATCATGTCCCACTTCGAGGACGGCAAGAAGTACGGGGCGAACATTGAGTATGTCTTCCAGGACAAGCAGCTCGGGAACGGCCACGCGCTGTTGTCTGCCAGGGACAGGGTCTCCGGCAGCTTCCTGGTGCTCGCCGGGGACAACATCGTGGACGCCCGCGCCGTCGCGGACCTCATGAATTCGGGTGCCTGCCCGAGCGCACTCGTCGTGGAGAGCGAGAACCCGTCCAAGTACGGCGTCGTCACCATTGAGAAGGGCACCATCAGAGGCGTCGTCGAGAAGCCGCAGGACGTCGTTTCCAACATCATACTTACCGGTTTCTGTTGCCTCAAGGATTCCATATTCGACGAGATCGAGCGGTGCATCGCATCCGGGGAGTACGGCCTTAGCTACGCGCTCAAATCGACATTGCGCGACCAGCCGATCGCCCCCGTGTTCTCCGACGGCCTGTGGATCGACGCGGTTTACCCGTGGGACCTGCTGGAGCTCAACGCGGCCGCGCTCGAGAACGCGAACGTGAAGACTGCTGGCAAGATAGAGAAGCACGTGACGATAACCGGCCCGGTCAGCATCGGTGAGGAGACGGTCATCCGCGCGGGCACGACCATCTACGGCCCCGTCATGATCGGCGAGGGATGTGACATCGGCCCGAACGTGACGGTGTTCCCATCCACGAGCATCGGCGACAACGTCACCATCGAGCCGTATACGATGGTCAAGAACAGCATTCTGATGAGCAACACGAGCATCGCCGCGCACTCATATCTATCACATTGCGTCCTCGGCTACGGAGTCAAGGGCAAGTCCCACCTGATGGGTGCGGGGGCGGAGGCGTACGTGAACGTCGGTGACGAATTCTTCAAGGTGCCGCACATGGGCTCCATCGTCGGCGAGGACACAGAGTTCGGCACGGGCGTGATCATGGAACCAGGGACCATAGTGGGCGCGGGATGCAAGGTCTCCAGCGGCGCGAAGATAACCCGCAACCTTCCGAACAGGTCCCTCGTGACTTAGGGTGAGAATCTCATATGTGCGGTATCGTTGGATACGTTGGCCCCAAGGAGGCGCAGCCCATACTCATCGACTGCCTGAAGCGGCTGGAGTACAGGGGCTACGACTCTGCCGGCATAGCGGTCGTCGATGACGAGGTCGATGTCTACAAGGCGCAGGGTGAGATATCCGCTCTGGAGGCGGGGATGCCACACATGGCCGGCTCGGTCGGCATAGCGCATACCAGATGGGCGACGCAGGGCAAGCCAACGACGGAGAACGCCCACCCGTTCCAGGGATGCGACAACAGGGTGGCGGTCGTGCACAACGGCATCATCAGCAACTTCATGGAGCTGAGGGAATCGCTCGTCGCGGACGGCCACAAGTTCTCCTCCGAGACGGACACCGAGGTGTTCGCTCATCTCGTCGAGGCGGAGCTCAAGGACGGGGACATGCTCGCGGCTGTCCGCAGGGCGCTGAAGAGGGTGGACGGCACATACGCTTTCGCGGTGGTCGCCCGTGGGAGACACGAGGTCGTCGCGGCGCGCAACGAGAGCCCGTTGGTCATCGGCGTGGGCAACGGCGAGAACTTCTTGGCCAGCGACGTTACGGCCCTGTTGAAGTACACCAACCGTGTCATCTACGTCATGGACGGGGAGACCGTGAGGATCACCGAGGACTCGGTCACGATAGTGGACGCCGACGGGGCAGAGGTCAAGCGGCCGCCGGAGCGCATCACATGGTCCATCGAGGACGCCGAGAAGGGCGGTTACCCGCATTTCATGCTCAAGGAGATATTCGAGCAGCCGGCCGCGATACACGACTCACTTCTGGGGAGGATAGACGCCGTCGATGGTGACGAGCCGTTCTTCAACGGAGGCACGTTCTCGAGCGTCAAGATAGTCGCGTGCGGGACTTCGTACAACGCGGGTCTCGTGGGCAAGTACATAATCGAGGAGCTGGCGAGGATACCGGTGGAGGTTCAGATATCTTCAGAGTACAGATACTCCGCGGCCGCGCGCGAGAACCCGCTCGTCGTGCTCATCACGCAGAGCGGCGAGACGCTCGACACGATCGCGGCGGCCCGAGAGGCCACGAAGCGGGGCAATCACACGCTGGCGATCGTGAATGTCACGGGTTCGGCCATCACGAGGGAGGTGGACCACGTCATCTACACCAGGGCCGGTCCGGAGATCGGCGTGGCGGCGACGAAGACGTTCGTGACGCAGCTCGTCGCGCTCTACCTGTTGGCCATAGAGCTCGGCACGAAGAGGAGGACGCTGACGGCGCAGGCGAAGCGCTCCATCGTGAGCCATCTGAGGAACCTCCCGCGGTCGGTCCAGGACGTCCTGAACCAGGCGGAGGCCATAGAGGCGATGGCGCTGAAGTACAGCGGCGCCCGCGACATGTTCTTCATCGGCAGGAACCTGCAATACCCGATCGCGATGGAAGGCGCGCTCAAGACGAAGGAGATATCCTACATCCACGGCGAGGGATATCCCGCTGGCGAGCTGAAGCACGGCCCCCTCGCGCTGCTGTCGAAGGACTCCCCCGTCGTTGCGATAATCTCGAAGGACCACACTTACGACAAGATGATCGGCAACATCAGCGAGGTGTCTGCCAGGGGAAGCCCGGTAATTGCGCTCGCGAACGAGAACGACACCGAGATCAGCAAGTTCGCGGACGATGTGATATTTCTACGGGAGATACCTTCGCTGTTCTCACCCGTTCCTGTCATAGTCGCGCTGCAGCTGTGGGCGTATTATCTCGCGAAGGCGAGGGGCTGCCCCATAGACAAACCGAGGAACATCGCGAAGACAGTGACCGTCGAGTGACCCGACGGTCAATCACAGAAGACCCGTGGTTCACGATAGCTTCTCAGGGCACGCGTTCCTGCGAGAGCACGACCTGCACTTCCCGGGCCTGTTGTGGTTCCTGTGCACGTCGCCCGATGACAGGGTCCGTCTGACCTCATCGGCCTTCTCGAGCAGCACCCTCTTCATGTCCTCGTTGTACTCGATTTCGTGCTCCTGCTCGGGATACTTGACTATGCCATACGGCGGCGGTGTGCCGGTGTTGTCCTCTATGAGGAGGCAGTACGCCGCAACTTGGATTATGTGCGAGAACAACGGTCCCTGGGGCGTCCTCCCCTTCTTCACCTCCACGGGTATGAGGTGGTCTCCGAGCTTTATCACATAGTCCGGCCTGCCAGAGATCATGTGGGTCTTGGATTTGAACACCTTGGAGTTCTCCATGTCGATGTACTCTATCTTCCCCTTGATCCTGAACTCCTTCCTCAGCATCTGAGCTATGTCCGCCGCCTTGAGCGATCGATACAGGAAGTAGGAGGCGGCGACCAACCACAACAACGCTACGAGCTCTAGCGATTGGGCCAGCCTGCTGTCCTGCAAGATGAAGCCCACGGCGTTGACTGCTATCACGACTGCGACTATCGCGAATATCAGCACGATCCTCTCGTAGTCGACGGCCTTGCTCTTGATCGTGGAAGTCGTCGCCTTGAACAGGAAGAACGACGCCGCCAGCACCCATATGAGGGCAGCCACGCCCATTATCTCGCTGAGGTGCATTGAGTCGTCCTCGAAGACCAGCTCCAGCCCGAGGATGGCGATGATGGTCGCTGTGACAGCATACCAGAACACGAGCGTCTCCGCCTGCTTCGCGGACTGTTCCTCGGAGTCGATATGCCAGAGTGACTTGCCGAACGCCTCGTGCTCGCGTATCCCCCTCGCGAGATCCGTCCCTCGAGATTCATGGTCGCGGCTGAGCCACCAGCTCAGCGGGCAGTAGCTGAACTTCTCCAGATCGCCGGCGGAGACGTAATCATCGGCGCCCTTCGCCATAAGGCATGCCTATTTGCGTACGCCATCAATAATGTTTGCCAACGCGTATCAGCGTCACGTTCTGCCGAAGTAGGTCCCGTCGAGCAGCGCTATGCCCTCCGGGGGTTCGATGCCCTCTATAAACCCGAACCAGTAGACGACGGCCCCCGCACCGAACAGCTCCGTGTACGGCTTGAGCTGTCGCCGCACGTTCTTCTTCAGCTCTATCTCGTCGCCGAAGGACGCCTTGGACTCTATCCAGTATATCTTCGTACCATCGATGGCCATCGGCTTGTCCAGCAGCACGTCCGGTGTCTTCTTGTGCGTCGCCCTCAGGTCCTCCTCCGTCCGATACTTGAGCTCCCTGCAGTCGAGCCAATCCTGGAGCAGCGCCTCGCCCCATTTGCCTCTCTCGGTCTGTACCTGCGACCCCTTCGGGGAGTATACGATGTCCATCTCGCCGATGTGCTTCAGCTCCTTCTTGAGACGCTTGTCATGGCACGTGTCTGGGTCGCGCAGATACTTCCAGTACTGCTTCCTGGTGACGTTGATCTCGGGGGCGAGCATGAGTCCAAGCAGCACGGGAGGGAAGTTGATCCTCCTGGCCAGCTTGAATATCGTCACACCTCTCTTCCACTCTCCCGTAAGCTTCTCGATGTCCTTCTTGACGATGTAGTATCTCCTCGTCGCGTCGCGAACTGTCCTCTGAGTGTACATCACAAGAAGGAGTTCGCGGTCGATCCTCAGCTCTTCCACGAGCCTGTCGATGTCCCTAGGAGTCTTCAATCGTGAGTATATGTCTCTATAGTCTTCGTATCTCATTGAATTCACTGTCCAGCAGGTCAAGGCTGAACGAATCGCTCTTCCCGCTTAGAGTATTATCGAGGCTCTTATCTCTGAGTCTCTACTTATTACTTTGTGGCGTTCTTTGGCCATTCCGAGCACGAAGCCAGTACCTTCAATCGCAAGCTTGAAATCGCTTGACGGCATGGCCGCCCTCGGAACATCCGTTTCAAGGGGGATATCGCGCCATGCCGCAGAGGGGATTCAGGAATGTCATACTGCCTTCGAGGTACGTCCAGGGAGCCGGCGCGATCGACGACATAGGGGTCTTCGCCAAGGGCATGGGATCCAAGCCATTCGTCGTCGCTGGTAAGACGTCGTTCGCGACAGTCGGAGCGCGCGTTGAGGCGAGCCTGAAATCCGCGGGGTCTCCCATGGTCGGATACGTCGATTCCGTGAAGGAATGCACATACGCCAAGATCGACGCCGTCATAGCCGAGTCCGCAGACGTCGGTGCCGATGTCATAATCGGATGTGGTGGCGGCAAGGCGGTCGACACTGCGAAGGCCGTGGCGGACAAGCAGGGCTTGCCGGTGGTGACCGTCCCCACACAGTGCGCGACAAACGCCGACCAGATGGCGGACGCAGTCATCTTCACCGAAGACCACGCGTTCGTCGAGGACTATTATCTCACAAGGGCGCCGGCACTGGTGCTCGTGGACACAGAGGTCGTCGGTTTCGCGCCCATTGAGTACATAGTCCAGGGCATGGGCGACGCTCTCTCGTGCGGTTTCGAGAAGCCAGCCTACGCGAAGACGATGCTGGCGAAAGGGTCCAACACGCTCGCTGCGACCGCGGCCATCGAGGTCAACCTGAGATGCTTCGCGACGCTGATGGCGCATGGCGTGCAGGCCAAGAAGGACTCGGAGGCGGGCATCATGTCGGAGTCGTTGGAGGCGATCATAGAGGCCATCAAGCTCATGAGCGGGTTCGGCTTCGGCGGAGGCGGTTGCGCCGCGGCCCACGCGGTCCACAACGGCCTGACGATCGTCCCCGGGGTGAACAAGAAGCACGGCGAGGTCGTCGCGTTCGGGACGATAGTGCAGATGATGCTGGAGGGACGCCCCGCAGAGGAGCTGGAACGCGTCGTTGGATGGTGCAGGGATATAGGCCTGCCGACACGTTTGGACCAGCTCGGGGAGATCGACATATCACTGCTTCCTGCGGTGGCGGAGAAGGCGTGCGACCCCAAGGACACGATGTCGAACATGCCGTTCGCTGTAACTCCAGATATGGTCCTGGAGGCGATGCGCAGGGCGGACGATTTTTCAGCCGGATTGGGCTGAATGGTCGCGCTACACGTGTGCCCGCATGCGCAGTGTGCTGCTGGCTCGAGCGTTCTCTTGCAAAACCCTATATATGCCCACCACGATTCTAACCATGTCGCCCATGAGCGACAGAAGGGATGATTAGAGGAGGCATTCAAGATGAACAGTGCTTTAGATACGATTATCGCGCCAGTATCCTCCCCGCCGTGGCTTCCGAGGGACGTCGCCGAAGGCCGAAGATACGCCTGGTGGGCCGAGATAATGTTCTTGCTGTGGGTACTGGGCTGGTTCGTCATAGCCATCGTCGAGCTGACACTATATGCGTTTGACGGGGGCGTTTCGAGACTCCTCATCGGGATGATAGGCCTCATCGCCATGGTGATATGCTTCTTGTCCGCGGTTTTCCTCAAGAAGACGATCATAGACGCGGTCGACCAGGGCAGGTTCCATGACGCCAAGAACGATACGATGGTATGGATCATGTTCGGCTTCGCCGCATTCGCCGTGCCGTCGATACTGCTGATATTGACCTACATCAAGCTGGGAGACGCCATAAGCGCCCACACGCCGGTCGGATACATGCCTTACTCCCAGGGGTCAGTGGTCGCCCAGGTACCACACTCAGCGCATCCTCACCAGGCACCGCCCGCGCCTGTCCAGGCACCACCACAGGGGCAGCCGCCACAGCCGCAGTATCACCCGCACACGACGCCGATGCTCAGGTGCAAGAACTGCAACGTACAGTTCCCGATGTTCATGCACACCTGTCCGAACTGCGGTGCGCCGAAGGAATAAAACCACTTCCCGCCTATTCGTTTTTCATTCACAGGGGACCAGTGTGAACCATGACTGAGATACTATACATGAAGGACGCGGAGTCCAACTACATCCGTGAGTTCGACGCCCGTGTCATCGCCCGCGGATTCGACCATGTCGTGCTTGACAGGACTGCATTCTACGCCGTCGGTGGAGGGCAGCCCTCGGACACAGGGACGCTGTCGTGGGCGGGCGGCCGTGCGGCGGTCAGAGAGGTGACCAAGAAGGGGCAGATCGAACATCACCTCGTACAGAACCCAGACACCGTCCCTGACGAGGTCCGGGGCACGCTCGACTGGGACCGCAGGTACGCCCACATGAGGATGCACACCGCTCAGCACATCATATCCGGCGTCGTCTACGACATGTTCCATGCGAGGACGGTTGGCAACCAGATATACCACGACCGCTCACGCATAGACTTCGCCCCAGTCACATTCACGGACGACATGCTCGCCGAGGTCCAGGCGAAGTGCAACGACATCTTCGCGAAGGGCACGTCGGTCGACATATCGACGATATCGAGGGAGACACTCGAGAAGGACGTAGACGCCCAGAGGGCGAACCTCGACCTCCTGCCGAAGTCGGTGCGCGAGCTGAGGGTCGTCACCATCGGCGATTTTGACATCTGCCCATGTGCGGGAACGCATGTTCGCTCGCTTGGAGAGATAGGGCGGCTGAAGATCACG
>DATKWQ010000008.1:0-41908 GCA_035529455.1 Thermoplasmata archaeon | reverse complement strand
ATGCTGGTACGGACCAGACGGTGGACGTGGGCGATGAAGTGACCTTCGACGGGTCCGCATCAAGCGACGATATCGGCATAGTGAACTACACCTGGGAGTTCACCTACGACGGTGAGGAGGAGGAGATGTACGGCGAGGCTCCAAAGTTCCTCTTCGACATCGCGGGAGACTACACGGTGACGCTGACTGTGAGGGACGCCGAGGACAAGAACGCCACAGACGATGTGACTATCACTGTTCAGGGTTCTGAATCTGATAGTCTGATGAGCCAATACGGACTCGCGATTGGAGTCCTTCTCCTCGTGGCGATTGCCGCTGCAGCAGCGTTCGTGATCCTGAAGAGCCGGAAGGGTGGCAAGGAACCCACCGATATGGATGCCGACAGCACGGCTGAGAGTGAGCCCGAGCCACCGCCTCAGAGCTGAAGCGGATACGAAACCCCTTCATCAAAACCTTTTCGATTCTATTCCTTTTATCTGCTCTGAATGGTCGAGCGGGAGCTAAGTCGAGAAGATCTCAGCGTTCGTCGTCAAGGAGTGTGGAAGTGCTCCCGCCGGGATTCGAACCCGGGTGTCCAGCTCGAAAGGCTGGAATGATTGACCGGACTACACTACAGGAGCATTGTGGTACTTCCGCGCCCGGCCGACCTATGGCCTGTCTGTATTTAATGATTCTCGGACGCCTCGCAGGGCATATGTGACCAAGTAGTCTGGGCCAAAGCATTTAAGGCAGTCTCTGAGGATTCGCCTGTCACATGGACTCGCCCAAGGAGAAGCCGACGATTGCTGAGATGACGAGGAAGTACATCGACCGCCACCCCAGCATTCGGGACTGCATAAGCAAGGACCTCGTCAATTTCTCGTCGCTCGCGAGGCTTATTATGAAGGACACGGGCGTCAAGCACGAGGAGGCGGTCCTCGCCGCAAGCAGGAGGTACGCCGCCAAACTGTCGAAGACGGACTTCGAGGGCGCGATCATGGACGTCTTCCAGGAGAGCCGCCTTGAGCTCAAGACGAGGATAAGCATCGTCGTCGCCAAGAACGAGTGGGTGGTGCTCAGGAACCTCGAGGAGATCGTGAAGAGGATACTTACCGAGAAGAGCACCATGCAGGTGATGCAGAGCACAAACGGCATAACCGTCGTCTCCGAAGACAAACACCTGCCAAGCATATCAAAGGCTATCGGGCAGGACTACATCATAAGCATAAGACAGAACCTCGCAGAGATAACAGTCCGGAGCCCTGCCAGGATAGAGGACACTCCAGGTGCGTTCGCCTATCTCACTTCGATGCTCTCGGAGCAGGGAATCAACCTGCTCGAGGCCATAAGCTGCTACACGGACACGATATTCCTGGTCACGAGGGAGGACATGATGCGCGCGTTCGACATACTCTCAGCCTGCATCGAGGACAGGGCAATGCCCAGTAACGGATGACCTGTCACTACGAGAGGAGTTCGTCCACGGCGCTCGTCTCGAAACGCATATTCTTGACCGTATCTCTGCTCTCGCTCACAGCGATCGCCGCCTTCTCCATCTGAAGCTTCACGCTCGCCGGGGCGGTGCCCCCCTCCACGCTTCGCCTCTCCACGGACCTCTCCAGCGTGAGAAAATCGAGTGAACCTATCTCCAGCTTCTTCGAGTGGGCCGCTAGCTTCTCCTTCGCCAGCTCCATGAACTTGGATTCGTCGCCGTCCGCCTGCTCCGCGAGGTCCTTGACCAACCCGTGGGCCGCCCTGAAGGGCATCCCACGGGTTGTGAGGAAATCGGCGAGGTCGGTCGCGGTCATCAACCCGGCCTCGGCCGATTCCCTCATCCTCACCTTGTCGAACTCCAATTCTGCCAGGAAGTGTGTGAGGGCATGGAGGGAGGCCCCAACGGTGTCGAAAACATCGAAGAGGTTCTCCTTGTCTTCCTGGAGGTCGCGGTTGTACGCGAGGGGAAGAGATTTCAACAAGGTGAGGATCGTGAACAAGCCCCCTAGGACGCTCCCGGACTTCCCGCGTATCAGCTCAGGGATGTCTGGGTTCAGTTTCTGTGGCATCATGCTCGAACCGCCGGAGAGTTCCTTCGGCAGATGGACGAAGCGGAACTCCTGCGACGACCATAGTATGAGCTCCTCGCAGATGGAAGTGAGATGGATGGATATCATGGCCGCGGCGAACGCCGCCTCCGCGACGAAGTCCCTGTCGGACACGGCATCCATGGAATTCTCTGTGATGCCACGCATGCGAAGCATGCCCGCAGCGGTCGACCGATCTATCGGGAATGCAGTTCCGGCGAGCGCGCCTGACCCGAGGGGCGACAGGTTCGTCCGTCCGTAGCAATCTGTGAACCTCTCTATGTCGCGTTGAAGCTTCCAGAAATGTGCCATCAGGTGATGGGACAGCAGCACTGGCTGGCCGTGTTGGAGGTGCGTGTAACCGGGCATAATGGCATCCATGCCTTCACCCGCTTTGCGGATGAGCGTCTCCTGGAGCAGCGTAACCTCTTCGATCAGTACGGTTATGCTCTCCCGGACGAAGAGTCTCATGTCGAGGGCCACCTGGTCGTTCCTGCTCCTGCCAGTATGCAGTTTCGCACCAGCGTCCCCTATCATCTCGGTCAGCGATTGCTCGATGTTCATATGCAGGTCCTCGAACGACGAGTCGAACTCGAACCTGCCCGACCTTATGTCCGTGGCAATCTCCTTGAGCCCCTTCGTGATCTTCTCCAGGTCTCCCTTCGATATGATGTCCGCGTCAGCGAGGGACTGTGCGTGGGCCATGCTCCCCGCTATGTCGTGCCGCCACAACCTGCTGTCGAACGCGACAGAGGAGGTGAACCCTAGGAACACGTCACTTGCAGGCGCTTGTGTATTCCTCTTTGACCGCGATTTCATTCATGACACCATTCCCGTTCTTGGCCAAGTTGACCATGCCAGCGACTTTCATGGGCAATCCCCACACGTAGATGAACCCCTTCGCGGCAGAGTGGTCGAACTCGTCAGACTTCTCGTAGGTCGACAAGTTGGTGCTGTACAGTGAGTGCGGTGATTCTCTTCCCACGACCACCGCGCTGCCCTTGAACAGCTTGATCTTGACTGTGCCTGTCACGTTCTCCTGTGTCTTGTCTATGAACGCGTCCATCGCGAGGCGCAGTGGCGAGAACCAAAGGCCGTCGTAAACGAGGTTCGCGTAGTGTTGCTCCATCGCCTTCTTGTAATGCATGAGGTCCTTGGACATGACCAGGCTTTCGAGGTCCTGGTGTGCCTTCGTCAGGACGACCGCAGCCGGCGCCTCGTAGACCTCTCTCGACTTGATGCCAACGAGCCGGTTCTCGATATGGTCTATCCTTCCGACTCCGTGGTTGCCAGCGACCTCGTTCAGAGCGGTGACCAGCTCAAGGGGCTCCATAGCTGCGCCGTTGAGGCTCACAGGCTCTCCCTCGCTGAAGCCAATCTCGACGTATTCGGGTGCGTTGGGCGAAGCGTCTATGCCCTTCGTCCATTCGAAAATGTCTTCGGGTGGCTCTTGCCAGGGGTCTTCCAGAACACCGCACTCGATGGCCCTGCTCCAGACGCTCTCGTCGATGCTGTAGGGCGCCTCACAGGTGACAGGTATCGGTATGTCGTGCTCCTTGGCGTACGCTATCTCCTCGTCCCTCGACATGCCCCAGTCCCTGGTGGGCGCCAGTATGGATATGTCGGGAGCGAGCGCCATGATGGAGACTTCGAACCTGACTTGGTCGTTCCCCTTGCCCGTGCAACCGTGGGCGATCGTGTCGGCCCCGAGCCTGCGGGCCATGGACACAAGTCGCTCGACCATCAGCGGCCGCGCCAGGGCCGTCCCTAGCGGGTAGTTGCCCTCGTAGAGGGCGTTGGCCTTCAGCGCGGGGAATATGTAGTCCTCGGCGAACTCCTTCTTGGCGTCCACGACCCAAGCACGTGAAGCGCCGATGACCTTGGCCCTCCTCATGGCCTCCTTGAGGTCGTCCGATTGACCGACATCGACGGTCACGGCGATGACCTCGCAGCCGTACTTCTGCTTGAGCCAGTGGATGGCCACTGACGTGTCCAGGCCGCCAGAGTATGCGAGCAGTATCTTCTTCTGCTCCTTTCCTTTCGAAGGGCTTTCCATGTCTTTCGCCTCGAATCCGTCTGAGGCCGGCGCGTGTATATGGGGGTGGTGACACGCCGCAAACAGCACGGCGAGGCCCTTGTCCGATTTCGGACATTTCGCCTCCCGCACGGAACCGCACGGGGCGCATGAATCGAGGTGTCTGGACACGTCCTCCAGAATCCCATTAGCCTTAAGTATACGCACAATGTTACTTCGACCAGCGGTTGAATCACTTGGCACGTATCGAAGAGAAGTTGTCCAGGGAAGGCGACGGAGTCGTCGTGGGCGCCGAGGACGACATGGGGTTCGTCAGGGTGCGCCTCCCACGACGGAAAACCGGTGAGCTGTTCGGCATAGCTGACCAGCTGCTCGGCGCTTCCAGGATAAGGGTGATGTGCGCTGACGGCAAGCACAGGATGGGTCGCATACCTGGCAAGATAAAGAAGCGCATGTGGATCAGAGAGGGCGACCTGGTCATCGTGCAGCCGTGGGAGTTCCAGGATGAGAAGGCGAACATCCTATACAGGTACACCAAGACCCAGGCGATGTACCTAAGCAGGAAGAATATGATCCCCAAGTCGATCGATATTTTCTGAGGGCCGCGAGGGTGCTTTAGCCTTGGATCGCGGTATTGGTTTCCGGGAGTTTCATAACAAGTTCGAGCGCGAGCGCGATTCGTGGAAGATACGCAGGAAGGATTCCGAGGACCGGAAGACGTACGACGAGGTCTTTGACAAGGCGAACCTGATGCGCATCTACAAGCTGTTCTCCGATGGGGTCATCGACCAGATAGACTACCCGATATCCACTGGCAAGGAGGGCAACGTGTTCCGGGCGACGACATCGGACGGGACGCCTATGGCTCTGAAGATATACAGGACTTCGACTGCCACGTTCAGGGACATGGCCAAGTATGTCGCGGGCGACCCCAGGTTCAAGGGCGTGTCGCACAACAGGCGGAAGCTGATACTGGCGTGGTCATCGAAGGAGTACAGGAACCTGCAGAGGCTCCGCGATGCTGGCGTGAGGGTCCCCAAGGCTGTCGCGTGTCACAAGAACATGATCGTCATGGAGTACATCGGCTCAGACTCCGGGCCCGCCCCCATGATGAAGGCTGTGAAGCTCGCCGACCCTGCTGGTGTCGCGGAGACCATCCTGGGCTATGTCAGGACGGCATATCAGAAGGCCGAGCTCGTGCACGGCGATCTGAGCGAGTTCAACGTGCTGATGAACGACGACGAGCCAGTCATAATCGATGTCGGTCAGGCCGTTCTCCTCGAGCATCCGCTGGCGGAAGAGCTCCTGGTGAGGGACATGGGGAACATCGCAAGGTTTTTCAGAAAGTACGGTGTCAGCATCGATGTTGAACATGAGCTTCGGGAGATAAGGAAGCAATGACTAGACAATCTGTCAAGGTGCCCAAGGAGCGCATCGGAGTCCTAATAGGCAAGGAAGGCGAGGTCAAGGCTAAGGTGGAGAAGCAGACGGGGGTCAGGATAATCGTCGACTCGCAGGAGGGCGATGTCACCGTTGACTACTCTAAGGCGAAGGACCCTTCAGCCGTCCTTTCGGTGATGGATTTCGTCGTAGCCATCGGCCGGGGCTTCTCGCCTGAGAAAGCCATGATGGTCTTGGATGACGATTGGTACATCTCAGTCATCGACATAAGGGAGTATGTGGGCAAGAAACCCGAGCACATCGCCAGGATGCGAGCCCGTGTCATAGGAACCAAGGGCAAGACCCGCAGACTGTTCGAGGAGCTCACAGGCGCCTACATGAGCGTCTACGGCAACACCGTCGCCCTGATCGGCGACACGTTCCAGCTGGACATAGCGAGGAGGGCGCTGGACATGCTGCTTTCGGGCAGCGAGCACGCCGCAGTGTACAAATTCCTCGAGAGCAAGAGGGCGCAGATCAAGGTCGACGGCATGGGTTTCTGACAGGTTGCGTCAAATCGCCAGCACGATTGATATATGATGTGGGCACATTTCAGACCTGATGTCTCAGGATATCAGGCAGCATGTCAAGGCGGACTTCGACGGCATCCCGTCGACCGTCATCTTCGGCCTCGAAGGCATCGACCTCGCCAAATCACTCGTCACTCACGCTCTCCTGCGCGTATGGACCAGGATGGCTCTTACCACCGGTCAGAAGCTGAGGATGTCACCGTCCCAGTATGATCTCGGCATCTACAAGGGCAAGATGAACTGGATTCTCAATGAAGGCGGCCTCGAAGGTGTGAATCGGCTGGAGATATCGGGTAGCCACGGGAGGGATTACGCCGTGGTCGGAGAGGTCTACGAGCTCGACGGTATCGCCAGGGCCAGGATACTCTTCTCGTTCCAGGAGGACGTGGTCAGGGGGAAGCCGGTATTCGTCAGCTACCTTGCATATGACCAGAGCGCAAAGGATTTCGACATGGCCGGACTGGCGGGCATCCTTGGCCCCGCGATGTCGAAGTGGGCGGACACGGTGTCGTCGGGAAGCGAGGAGCCTTTGTGGAATTATTCCAAGGAGCACTTCGAGTGCGTCGGCGTGTGACGCCACCACCACGGGCAGCGAGTCAGATAACGATAAATACCCGCGCAACGTCCGCAGACACACTATCATGTCTGAAAGGCTCGAGATCGCAGGGAGAGCGCTTGAGCGCCCCTTGTGCAACCACTGCCTTGGAAGGCTGTTCGCGACGGTCTCCACTGGTTTGTCAAACACCCAGAGAGGGACGATTGTCAGATTCATATCCGCAAATGGCGGCCGTCCCCCTGAGGACGAAGGATGCGCCGTCTGTCGCGGGCTGTTCTCGGAGGTCGACAAGTTCGCCAAGCTGGCGTTGCGCGCGTCGGAGCCGTTCGAGCACTCGAACTTCCTCGTGGGGTCGAAGATAGATGCTGACATCATTGAGGCTGAGGAGCAGTTATGGGTGGACGTGGGCGCCCATGAGACGGAGTCGCTCAAGAGCGAGATGAACCGGGAGATAGGCAAGAAGGTCGAGGCATCGTCCGGTCTTGCTGTGGAGTTCGCCAACCCTGAGATGGTGTTCCTCGTCGAAACCATGTTCGACACGGTGACCACGGACGTCGCGCCGCTGTTCGTCTATGGCAGGTACAGGAAATACTCCAGGGCGATCCCGCAGACTCGCTGGCCCTGCAGGGACTGCAGGGGCAAGGGTTGCCCGAGGTGCGACGGCAAAGGCAGGATGTACGACTCTAGCGTGCAGGACCTGATAGGCCCGACCATCATGCGACACGCCGAGGGGGAGGAGGAGTTCTTCCACGGCATGGGCAGGGAGGACATAGACGCCTTGATGCTCGGGAACGGCAGGCCTTTCGTGGTCGAGATAAGACGTCCCAGGAAGCGGTCCATCGACCTCGGGGCCATTGAACTGGAGATAAACTCGTCCGCCGGGGGCGTGGTGGATGTATCAGGGCTGAGATCCTCCTCCAGAGACGAGGTCAAGAGCATAAAAGGGGCTGCCAGTCCCAAGACTTACAGGGTCCGAGTGCGCTTCCAGGCGGATTTTGACCACAGAAAGCTTAATGACATAGTTCGTATATTGGCCGAAAAACCTATATGTCAGCTCACCCCAAACAGGGTGGCTCATAGACGGGCTAACCTCGAACGGACAAGAAACGTCCGCAGCGTGGAGGTCGAGACGGTCGATGGCCGTGACGCGGTGCTCGTCATTGAGGCTGACAGCGGCACCTACATAAAGGAGCTGGTTCACGGCGACGATGGCCGCACCAAGCCGAACGTGGCGGAGATCGTCGGTGTGCCCTGTGAGGTCACAGAGCTCGACGTGATATGGGTCGGAGACAAGGGGGCTTGAATAAATGGTCAAGGCTTCGAAAGGAGGAAGACGCAGGACGCGGAATGTCATGCAGAAGCGCGCGAGGGATAGAGGGCTCTCTACCATCACGAGGTCGTTCCAGAAGTTCGAAGTCGGAGAGAAGGCAGACGTCAGGCTCGACCCCAGCATACACAAGGGCCTGCCGCATGTGAGGTTCCACGGCAAGACTGGCGTCGTCGTGGGGAAGCAGGGGAACGCATACGTACTCGATGTGCGCGATGGTGGAAAGACCAAGCGCATAATCGTCAAGCCGGAACACCTTAGCAAGGCGGGATGAGTCGAAGCTGGTGCTTTTCATGGAAGATAAGAAGATAGCCGCCTTGGCTGAAGTAAAGGAGATTCTGACACAGAGACAGGAGGAGCAGGAGCTCACACAAGAGCAGAAGCTCGCCCTCGAGCACTGCCAGAAGTTCTCCAGGCTGGATTCCAAGAAGGTCAAGAAGCTCGTGAAGGAGCTTGGTGAGCTGGGCTTCGTTACAGAGCCAAACGCCGTTAAGATCGCGGACATCATGCCCACGCATGCCGACGACATCAGGGTCATATTCGCCAAGGAACGCGCGAACTTGGAGAAGAAGGACATCGAGAAGATACTTAGTATAGTAGAGAAGTATCTCTGACAGACGCGGGGGGATTCTGGTTGGAGGACTACGCACGCATTCTAGATTACTTGCCCCAGGGGCTTCCAGATGAACGCAAGTTCAAGCGGGAGCCCGTTGCGTACGCCCTTGGTGAGTCTCAGTTCAAGCTGTTCGAGCTCGTGCCGAAGCCGGAGTCGAACATGCTTATCGGCGACAGAGTCTACATCGGCAAGGACCTCGACCTCAGGCAGGAGATACTGCACGTCAAGCGCAGGATAGGCTACGAGGAGCTGACGAACGCCGCGCAGAGCGAGATGCCCTACGTCGTCTTGGATGTCATAAAGACGAACGAGCCAAGGTTCGTCAAGTTCTTCAACGAGGCACAGGCGATAACGACGCGCTTCCACATGCTGGAGCTGTTGCCCGGGCTGGGCAAGAAGACTATGTGGAGCATAATCGAGGAGCGGAAGAAGGGCGCCTTCAAGGACTTCGAGGACATCGGCAAGCGCGTGTCGATGGCTCATCAGGTCGACAAGCTCATCGCGAAGAGGATCGAGGAAGAGCTCTCCAAACCGAACGAGAAGTACCGGCTGTTCGTGTCGAGATGATGCGCCCTATGGAGTGCGCTGCGACATGAGGGTCCAAGAGGTCAAGACGATACTGGAATCGATGGGCAAGCGCCCGTCCAAGAGGCTCGGTCAGCATTTTCTCATAGATGAAAGGGTCGTCGCCCGCCAGGTCGCGCTCGCGCATATCACGCCAGGGGAGAAGGTCCTCGAGATAGGTCCTGGGATGGGCAACCTGACCGAGGCCATTCTGTCAGCTGGCGCGGAGGTCGTGGCGGTTGAGGCGGACTCTGCCTTCTGCGGGTTCCTCGAGCGCAGGTTCGGCCCGCGGATATCGCTGATCCACGCGGACGCCGTCAAGGCATTCCTTCCTGAGTTCGACAAGGTCGTCGCCAACCTGCCATATCAGATTTCCTCCCCGATAACGTTCAAGCTGCTCGAGCTTGGGTTCGATCTGGCGGTGCTGATGGTGCAGCGGGAGTTCGCCGAGCGCATGGTCGCGGACTCAGGTTCGCGAGACTACGGCAGGCTCTCGGTGGGTGTGCACTACCGCGCCAGCTGCGAGATTGCGTTCAACGTGTCGAAGGCGTCGTTCTGGCCACAGCCAAGGGTGGACTCGAGCGTCGTGACGCTGACTCCGCGCAAGCCTGCATTCTCCGTTGCTGACGAGCGGGTCTTTCACGACGTGACGAAGGCGATATTCTCTCACAGGAGGAAGAAGGTGATGAACGCCATCGCGACTGACCCCGCGTCGCTGTCGTATCTATCTGGCGTCGATGTCCCCTCGTTCGCCGGTCTTCCGTACGCGGAGAGCCGAACGGAGCAGCTCACGCCAGCAGAGATCGGTGAGCTTTCGGACGCATTTCTCGAGCTCGTCAGTTCTTCGAAAAGAAGCGCTTGATTATCGCATCCGCGACCTTGTCAGGACCGTCCACGAGCACGTCGCATGTCGGAAGCTTGTACTTCTCCTCGTACTCCGCTATCGTCTTCACGACCTGTTCCCTGGTCATGGACTCTGGGTTGAGTGTTATACCTATGACGTCGCAGCCGCCGAACACCCTGATAAGCTCCGACTCGCGCTCGACCGTGCCCACAGGCAGATGAGGCACATCATCGGTGTAGCTCCTGTATTTCCTACCTGGCGCGTGCTGAAGCACGACCGCCTGAGGCTGAGAGGCGCTGACGATGGCCCTCGACCCTGTCACGTACGCGGGGTGGCTCAGGGCACCCTGTCCCTCGATTATTATCAGCCGTGGCTTCTCCTCGTTGTAGGCGGTTACGATCGCGTTCTCTAGCTCGCCGACGACATAGTCTCCCCTGATTGCATCGAGGGGTATGCCATACTTGGAGCCTTGCATCAGGCCCGTCTGCCCCGTCGCGACGAAGGCGGTCTTGATTCCGCGTTCGTTCATCGCCTTTGCCAGCACGACCGCCGTGGTCCTCTTCCCTATCGCTGCATCGGTCCCGAGTATGGGTATCCTGATGCAATCCAGCTTGCGTGCGAGGTCCTTGTACTTGTGGAGCTTCCTCAGCGGCGGCTCCTTCCTGATGTCGACCAGCCTGACGCCGTTCTTGACCGCGAGGGCTTTGAGCTCCTCGTCGTCGCCGAGCCATTCGTGGAGTCCGGACATCATGCTTACGCCGCCCTCTATCGCATCCTTCACTGGCTGTCTGAACTCATCGGGCAACATGCCGCCTATGGTGGCGATGCCTATTATCATGAACTCCGGTTTCTCCTGCAGTTTCGATAACGCATCATTCACTGAGGAGAATATCGGCATGCCGTTCTTCCTGCCGTCGAGCACCTCACCTGCATCCTTGCCTGCTTTGGAGCTGTCGACGATTCCGGCTATCTTGAATCTGAGCGAGTGCCTGACGAGGCCCGCGGCGGTCTTTCCCGCTGGCGTGCCAAATCCATCCTCGCAGAGAATGATGGCGGTCTCCATGTTTGCCCGCAACTGCGATTCCCGTATAAATCACTTGAGACTTCACGCGCGGGCATCCAAGCCCGCCATGCCACCTCTGTCTAAGGTCGCTACCGAGCAGTTTTTCTATGTATACCGGCATTGAACCCGGCGGGGGAGCAAGATGCTGGTAGGTATAGTCGGCAAACCCAATGTGGGGAAGTCCACATTTTTCTCGGCGTTGACGATGGCGACGGCTCAGATCGCATCCTATCCGTTCACGACTATCGACGCCAACAGGGGCGTGGGTCACGTGAGAGGCCCGTGCCCACATACGAGCCTCGGGAGCCCGTGCAACCCGAACAACTCGCTGTGCGAAGGTGGCACGAGATACGTCCCGATCGAGCTCCTGGACGTCGCGGGCCTGGTCCCCGACGCCCACTCTGGCAAGGGGCTGGGGAACAAGTTCCTGGACGACCTCAGGCAGGCACACGCGTTCATCCACGTGGTCGATGCCAGCGGCGGAACCGATTTCGAGGGGAACCCCGTGGGTGTTGGCTCACATGATCCGGCAACAGACGTGAGCTTCCTTGAAAGGGAGATATCGTACTGGATATTCGGGATACTCGAGAAGGATTTCATCAAGATCGCCCGGCAGTCGAAGCTCGCAGGCAAGAAGTTCGAGAGGATGCTTCAGGAGAAGCTCACAGGCCTTTCGATAACGGAGGCGCAGATACTCTTAGCCATCAGGCAGTCGGGCAACGACGCCGACCCCCTCATCTGGAAGGACGATGAGCTGCTGCGGTTCTGCAAGGCGCTCCAGAAGATCAGCAAGCCCATGATCGTGGCGGCGAACAAGGCCGACATCGCCCCGCCCGAGAACATGGAGCGTCTGAGAGCGACCGGATACCCGATCGTCCCCACGAGCGCTGAGTACGAGCTCGCGCTCAGACGCGCAGCCAAGGCGGGCCTCGTGACCTACCGGCCAGGCGCCGGATCGTTCGACCTCGTCGACCGGTCGAAGCTGAACAGCTCCCAGCAGCAGGCGCTGGACAAGATGTCCGACTGGATGAAGAGCACGGGAGGCACGGGCGTGCAGCCCGTTCTGGAGAAGGCCGTGTTCGAGGTGCTGAATCTCATCATCGTCTACCCGGTCGAGGACGAGACGAAGTGGACCGACAAGCAGGGACGCGTACTCCCCGATGCGTATCTGATGCCCCGGGGCAGCAACGCCCGTGACCTCGCGTTCAAGGTGCACACCGACCTGGGTGATAACTTCATTAGGGCGATAGACGGAAGGACCCACATGGCAGTGGGCCACGACCACGTCCTCAAAGAGAACGACGTGGTCAAGATAGTCGCGAGAGTCTGATACCGATGGATCACTGGGACATTAGATTGATAGGGGTCACCTCGCACCCCAAGTTCGAGGAGTTCGAGGACAACCTCGAGATGCGCCTGTTCGGCAAGATGAAGGACGGGCGGTCCGTGGCGGTCAAGTACAGGGGGTTCGAGCCGTACTTCTACATCGTCGAACCGTCGGAGGACGTCGTGAGGATACTGGAGGCCGACTCGAGGCGCGTCAAGAGGACGGAGGAGTGCGAGCTGCTGTACTCCGGGGAGATGCGAAAGTGCCGCAAGATCGTCGTCACCCACCCAGGGCTCGTGCCGAGCATCCGCCGGGATCTGATGGACTCGGTTCCCGCAATACTCGCGGCCGATATACCGTTCCACTTCAGGTTCGTCTATGACATGGGCATGGGCGCCTGCGTGCGCGTGTTCGGCAAGGAGGCCGAGGACGACGCCTTCACGACAGACATGGTCGTCGAGGCCGAGAGGTTCGAGGAGTTGACGCCGTTCAGACCGAACCTCAGGACGCTCAGCTTCGACATAGAGACGAGTCTCAAGGAGCCGAAGATATACACGATATGCTGCGTCGTGAAGGAGGGTGACGAAGTCGTCTCCAAGAGGTTCTTCGGGGACGAGAAGAAGATGATCACCGACTTCACATCCTACATCATCGAGAGCGACCCTGACGTTATTACCGGATACAACATCGACGGCTTCGACATACCGCAGATAGAGCAGCGTGCCAAGGACCTCGGGCTCGGGCCTCTGAGATGGGGGCGGTTCCCGACCGAGATAGACCAGTACAACCGGTTCTGGAGGGCCCAGGGCAGGGTCATCATCGACGCGTGGTGGGCGGTGAAGCGCGTGCTTAAGCCCAAGCAGGAGACGCTCAACGCGGTCTCGAAGCAGCTGCTCAACGAGGAGAAGCACGATGTTGACCCCAAGAAGATGGACGATGAGTGGGAGGCGGACAAGGAGCGCGTCATGGACTACTGCGTCCAGGACGCCATGCTCGCGCTGCGCGTCCTGGAGAAGGTGGCGCTGATAAACCGGAGCATGGACCTGGCGGCGGTATCGAAGCTGCCGCTCGACGATGTCGTCAACGGCACTACCTCGCAGCTCGTCGATTCGATCCTGATACGCGCGGCAGACAAGCGGAAGGTCGCCGTCCCGATGACATCGCGGTCCGGGAGCGACTCCAAGCCGATAGAGGGAGGCTATGTCCATGAGATGGAGCCGGGACTGTATCACTGGGTCCTCACGCTCGACTTCAGGAGCATGTACCCGAGCATGATCATCGCGAACAACATATGCTTCACGACACTGTCCCCCGACGGGACGATCGTCTCGCCGACGGGGGCCAAGTTCCTGTCGAAGGACAAGCGGGAGGGGCTCCTGCCGAAAATACTCGTCATGCTCATGGAGGAACGTGCCTCGACGAAGAGAGCCATGAACGATGCCAAGACGCCGGACGAGAAGGACTACTACAACGGTCTGCAGGAGGCCATCAAGATACTGATGAACTCCTTCTATGGCGTACTCGCATCGTCGTTCTACAGGTTCACCGACCCCAAGATAGGAGCGAGCATAACGGCCTTCTCGAGGGAGGCCACTAAGGACCTCATAAAAAAGCTGGAGGGCGAGGGCCTGAATGTCATATACTCCGACACGGACTCAGTCTTCTTCCTGTCCCCTCACAAGGAACTCGAAGCGACGGTCAAGCTCGGAAAGGACACAGCGGAGCGCTTCTCGAAGGACGGCATGATCCTCGAGTTCGAGAAGGTCATGGAGCCGTTCTTCTCCCACGGCAAGAAGAAGCGATACGTGGGCAACATGATATGGCCCAGGGAGGAACTGATCGTCCGCGGCTACGAGATGCGGCGGACGGACTCGTTCGACCTTCAGAGCGAGACGCTGCAGGCTGTGTTCGAACGCATACTCGCTGACGACATGGAGGGCGCCGTCGCGCTCACAAGGGCGGCCATCGATGGCCTCCTCGCCGGTAATGTCGACCCCTCGAGGCTGGTCATAAGTCGGTCGGTCAAGGACGAGAGCCAGTACAAGGCCAGCGACAGGATGATCAACGTCCGCGTGGCGCGCATGCTCAGGGAGATGGGCTACGAGGTGATGCCCGGGATGAAGGTGTCATGGATAGTTACCAACGGCAAGGCCTCGCCCAACGAGGTGGAGCCGTGGGTCGAGGGTCGGGAGTTCACCGCGAAGCCGGATTCGAACTACTACGCCACAAGGATAGCTGCGACGATATCGCGCGTGACCGACGCTTTTGGCTGGGACTCTAGGTCATTGCTCACAGGTGCCCAGCAGCAGACGCTCACAAAAAGCAGTTACGGCGGCACTCGTGAGTCCGTCAAGGTGGTCGCGAAGCCGAAGCGGACTGAGAACAAGCTGAGCCTCGACGATTTCATGTGATAAGCTCTGTGAATAGTCTCTCGTTAAATAGTAATGCCCTCTAGGGACATAATGTTTTTATAATTACGCCCACTATTTGTAACCATGAACCCCGGTCCCCGTGGCCGTCGCAGAGGAAGGAGATGGATCGATTGGGTCCCTCCGGCAGACATGTACTTTCCACGAGTCGTCTCAGGGACGCCTTCTGGACTGACCAGGCTGTCGGTCGAGGAGGTCGAGGCTTTGCGCCTCGTGGATTTGCTTGGCCTGTCGCACGACGAGGCCGCCTCCAGTATGGGCGTTTCCAGGAAGACTCTCTGGCGGGATCTGACCACCGCTCGCAGGCGCCTCGTCGAGGCTTTGGTGAACGGATGGGCTATCCAGATCTCAGGCGGCGACTATCGTATGAGGGGGAGCGAGGAAGACGAGAGGTAGATGACATGGAATGTGGACAAAGGCGCGGGTTGAGGCAGAGGCGAAGACAATTCTCAGCCGCCGTGCCAGGTCGCGGAAGAGGCCAGTGCTTCGGCAGTCGCCCCGCATGGGGGCGCGTCGGGCCCGGCGACGGGCGGATGACGGATCGGAGCGATGGCGTGGCGGAGACATTGGAGCTCAGCCAAGAGGACGAATTGAAGATGCTAGTAGAGGAAGAGCAGATGATCAGACAACAGCTCGAGGAGGTCTCGGCGGCGATCGAGGCCTTGAGAAAGAAGAATGATAAGGAGGTTGAATGAAAATGCCTGGTGGAGACAGGACCGGACCGTGGGGTCGCGGAGCAAGGACTGGAAGGGCCATGGGCCTTTGCGCTGGCTATCCAGACTCGGGCTGCATGAGCCCTGGCGGTTACGGAGGGAGACGCTTCTTCGGACGCGGATATGGCCGAGGCATGGGCCGAGGCTACGCCCGCGGCTTCGGAAGGGGCCACATGGCTGGCTATGGGCCGTGGGCGGGCATCGACCCTGCCGCGGCGGTGGAGCCGCAGGTCTGGAGTGCCCCATCCCGGAGCGACGAGATGGCCTATCTTGAGGAGATGCGCGCCTCTCTCGAGGCGGAGATGGACGCCATCAAGAAGAGGCTGCAGGAGCTGTCAGAGACAACTGAGGACTGACCCGCTCGATGTAAACCCTTTATTCCATTTCTTTCAGCCACCCACATGCCAACAGGGCCTACCTGTTAGCCGAATCTTGGATATTCTATGGGGGCCTTCAGGTGTCATGGCCGACGATGTTGGAGCGCCACTCAGCTGCGAGCAAGCGCTGGCTTTCGGCCCAGTGCCGTCCAGGCGGCTGGGCATATCCCTCGGGGTGAACGTCGTGCCCCGGAAGATATGCTCGTACAACTGCGTCTATTGCCAACTGGGTAAGACCACCAACCTCACGGTTGAGAGGAGAGTGTACACTCCCACCGATGCGATAGTGGATGCCGCCCTCGAGAGGCTCGACAACGCTCCTTCGACCGAGTACGTGACGTTCATAGGCGATGGCGAGCCCACGCTCGCCCTCAACCTCCAGGAGATAATCGAAGGGATATCTGACCGATGGAGTGGCAGGTTCGCACTCCTGACGAATGGTTCCCTCCTTTGGAAGAGCGATGTCAGGGATGCGGCGTCGATGTGCGACATCGTTCTCCCGACGATGTCCGCAGGTGACGAAGACACTTTTCGCAGACTCCATCGCCCGCCCAGAGACATCTCCTTCGAGAAGTACGTTCAGGGGTTGCGGGATCTGGTGCTGGGATACTCAGGCGCCACTTGGGCGGAGGTGATGCTCGTCAGAGGGCTGAACGACCATGTCGAATCGCTCCGCAGGATTGCAGAGTTGGTTGACGATATCGAGCCCGCGGAGACTCATCTGACCGCCCCGATCCGGCCCCCCTCGGTTTCCACGGTCAACCCTCCGACCAGGGAGACGATCGAGCTCGCGCTTCGGCTCATCCCCGGCTCCGTCGATTTCACTTATCCGGAGGAGACGGACATGCCCTCCTCTTACTCCGATCCAGTCAGGCAGCTGACTGACATAACAGGGACGCATCCTCTCAGACACGACCAGGCTGTATGTGTGCTCACCGGTGCAGGGCGCACCGAGGAAGAGGCCGGCGCCACCATCGACGCGCTTCTGAAGTCCCAGGTGCTCGTCGCGCTGGTGCGGGACGAGGACATCTTCTACGTGAGGGGCCGGCCCGATGCCGGGGCGATGCAACACGTTTAAATACGGCAACCCGTTTGCTCAGGACAACAGCGGTGAGACTTGCCTGGTCTCGCAAGGGAATGTGCGCCTAAGGCGTGAACCCATGAACAGCTGGATGTGATTTGATGACGAAGAAGGCAGAGAAGGCTCCAGTCGAAGAGGAGCAGAAGGAAGAGACGAAAGCACCTGAGACCGGCGCCGATGGCAAGAAGACCAAGCGCGGCTCGAGGAGCATGTATCATTTTATGGGTGAGGCCTGGAAGGACCCTTCAAACGGCGACATGAAGGCCATCATGTGGCAGCGACTCATCGACTGGCGTAAGGAAGAGAGCTTCGTGAGGGTCGAGAGGCCAACGCGGCTCGACCGGGCGAGGGCGCTCGGCTACAAGGCCAAGCAGGGGATTGTCGTCGTCAGGGCACGCGTGAGAAAGGGTGGCCTGAGGAAGCACCGGATACGGAAAGGTCGCAGGCCCAAGAGGAAGGGTATCTCCAAGATCACGATGAAGAAGAACATCCAGAGGATAGCTGAGGAGAGGACCACGAAGAGGTATCCGAACCTGGAGGTCCTGGCATCCTACTGGGTGGGCGAGGACGGGAAGCACAAGTGGTACGAGGTCATACTCGTCGACCCGAACCACCCTGTCATCAAGGCCGACCCGAAGCTGAACTGGATGTGCAGCGGTAAGCACTTCCACCGCGCTGAGAGGGGCCTTACGGCCGCTGGTAAGCGTGGCAGAGGCCTTGTCAGAACGCGTGGCAGGGGTGCTGAGAAGGTCAGACCCTCATTGCGCTCACACGACAGGAAGGGCACCTAGGCCCTCGTGACCCTGTCGACAAGGGCACAAGCCTGGCCGTCGTCGAGGCCAGAAAGCGGGTAGAATACCGGGACGGGTCCCTTCAGCGCTGGGTTCGAATCGAGTTCTTTGACGCCCCAGTCCATGACCACTGCAAGGCATCTCTCGTCGGCGGCTTTCATGAACACGTCACCCTCAGGTGCGATGATCTTGATGTCCGCGTCCCATGCCACCAGCTGGTCCGCCAGTTCTTTGTCGCCGCACGCAGCCACGACCGTGCATCCTCTTTTCATGAGGAGCCATGCCGCCGCGATACCGCGTTCGGACGAGAGCATCGCAAGCACTCGACCCTGGGTGCTCTTGGGCATGCCACCAGGGCCAGGCAGGACGGAGCTGAAGAGGTACGCGTCGCGGCCTCTCACCTCGATGAACAGTTCGACATCTGGCTCGTCCAAATCCACCTTCACTCTGCGCTCCTTGTTCGCGGACCTGATCGCATCCCCAATCTTCTCGCACAGTGTCTGACTGGTGTAGGGGTGGCTGCCGGATCGCCTCGCCCTGATTGCGAACGCGGCTTCTTCGAACATCAGCGGTTCTGCGAACCTCACGACTTCTCTCGACAGCTGCTCGAGGTCGCTACTCACGCGGGTCGTTGGGCTGAACGACACCACACCGAATGTGCGGGACAGAATCTCACACGAGCGGCGCCAGTCATTCGAGTCGACGAATATCCTGCCCCTGCCAGATGATACGATGCAAGGCACACCCGCGGTCGCGTGCTTGTGCTTGATGTCCCCCACGAGCGCCGCCTCGAACCTGCGGCGGACGCGCTCGCTTTTGAGACCTATCTCGCCGTAACGGACAAGCAGCGTGGGCATCGTGTCGCGCGATGCCCCTTTCCGTGGATAAACCTTTCATAGGGAGCGTTGATTCGATGAAAAGACTAAACTACAGGTATTGCATTCGGAAGAATTGGAGGCAAAGAGGGATAGATTGAAGACTGGACGAAAACAGAAGGTTTCTTTGAAAAGGACTGTGGATCCCCCGGGACCCAAGGCGAAGGCCATCGTGAAGCGCGACAAGCTCGTGTTGTCCCCGTACAACCGGCCGTTCTATTACCCGTTCGTGGTGGAGAAGGGCAAGGGGTGCATCATAGAGGATGTCGACGGGAACGAGTACATCGATTTCAACGCTGGCCTCGGAGCGATGAACGTCGGTCATTGCCACCCGGAAGTGGTGAAGGCGATAACCGACCAGGCGAAGCGGCTCCAGCACTACTCGTACACGGATTTCTACTACCGATACGCCGTCGAACTGGCCGAGAAGCTGAACGAGATCACGCCTGGTAAGTTCCGCAAGAGGGCGTTCTTCAGCGGCAGTGGCGCTGAGAGCGTCGAGGCGTTCGCGAAGGTCACGAGGTGGCATAGCAAGCGCCCTCTGTTCATAGCGTACACGGGTGCGTTCCACGGGAGGAGCATGGGTGCCCTCAGCTTCACCGCGAGCTCGACCGTGCAGAAGCGGAGGTACTTCCCTACGATGCCAGGTGTGACGCATGTGCCGTACGCTTACTGCTACAGGTGTCCGTACAAGATGAGCTTCCCCGACTGTGACTACTGGTGTGTGGACTTCATCGAGGACTTCGTGCTCAAGAAGTTCGTCCCGCCGGACGAGGTCGCGGCATCGCTTATAGAGCCTATACAGGGCGAGGGCGGCTATGTCGTGCCTCCCAAGGACTACCACAAGCGCCTGAAGAAGCTCTATGACAAGTACGGTATAATCTACGGGGTCGACGAGGTGCAGTCCGGGATGGGCCGCACTGGCAAGTGGTGGGCGATCGAGAACTTCGGTGTCGTGCCAGACGTCATCTGCTCGTCCAAGGCACTCGGTGGCGGCATATCGCTCGGAGCGACCATCGGCCGCGAGGATATATTCGACTGGGAGGCAGGATCGCACTGCACGACCCTCGGCGGAACTCCGGTCGCGTGCCAGTCAGCGCTTGCGACGATACGGGTCACGGAGAAGGAGCGGCTGCGACAGAACGCCGTGAAGATGGGCGACCGCGCCATGAAGCGCATGCGCGAGATACAGACGCGCTCTAAGATCATCGGCGATGTCCGTGGCATAGGCCTCATGATCGGAGTCGAGATCGTCAAGGACAAGAAGACGAAGGCGCCCGGCGGTGATCTATCGTCCGAGATAATCGAGCGTGCCTGGAAGAAGGGCGTGGTCGCGATAGGCGCGGGCTCCTGCTCCTTCAGGATAGCGCCGCCGCTGTGCATATCCGAGGACGAGATGGACACCGGACTGGACTTCCTCGAGGAGTCCATCAAGGAGGTCGAGAAGAACATGAAGTGACCCGCCGCTCTCGCGGCGTGGTCACGATGAAACCCTTTTACAGGCTTTCATTCCATTTCGAGCATCGATCAGGAGAGTGACGAATGTGACGAAAACGATATCATACAATCTGAAGGGCCCGAAGATCGTGGTCGAGCCCCCAGGACCGAAGTCGAGAGCTGCGATGAAGAGGAAGGAGAAGTACGTCACCGACGGCATCAAGATAGGCCTGCCGGCCGAGCTGGATGTCGCCGAGGGACCGTTCATGAGGGACGTCGACGGCAACGTCTATCTCGACTTCACGGCTGGGATAGGCGTCCACAACTGCGGGCACAGGGCCCCGGAGATGGTGAAGGCGTGCAAGGACCAGCTGGACGAGTTCATCCACATCTGCTTCATGGTGTCGATGTACGAGTCCTACATACAGCTGGCGGAGGAGATGTCCAAGATCTGCCCCGGGAAGCTGAAGAAGAGCATATTCCTGAACAGCGGCTCTGAGGCGATCGAGAACGCGGTGAAGATCGCGCGGTCGTACACGAAGAAGCCCTGGCTGCTGTCGTACAAGACGGCCTTCCATGGCAGGACGATGCTGGACATATCGCTCACCGCGAAGGAGAAGCCCTACAGGGAGGGTTTCGGACCGCTGCTGTCGCACATCCAGCATCTGGATTTCGCCTACTGTTACAGATGCCCGCTCAAGCTGGAGTACCCGTCGTGCAACCTCGCCTGCGCGGACACCATACGGACGATCGTCCAGACGCCGCCGCTGGAGGGCAACGTCGCATGTCTCGTCGCGGAGCCCATCCAGGGAGAAGGAGGGTTCATCAACCCGCCGCCTGGCTACTGGGAGAAGGTCACGAAGATATGCAAAGACAACGGTATCGTCTTCATTGACGACGAGGTGCAGACTGGCTTCGGCCGCACCGGCAAGATGTTCGGCATCCAGCACTGGAAGGCCGACCCTGACCTGCTCGTCTCCGGCAAGGGACTATCGCTCGGCATGCCACTCGGTGGCGTCACCGGCAAGGACGAGATCATGTCATCTCCTGGACCTGCGAGCCTCGGTGGCACGTTCGGAGGCAACCCGGTCTGCTGCGCGGGCGCTCTGGCATCGATAAAGCTGACCAAGAAGGCCCTGCCGAACACGAAGATGATCCACCGCGTGGAGAAGAAGAGGCTCGACGAGTGGAAGAGCTGCTTCGAGGTCGTTGGCGATGTGCGCGGACTCGGCGCGATGATGGGGATGGAGTTCGTCAAGAAGAAGAGCTCCAAGGAGCCTGCCCCCGAGCTCGCGAGGAACATACAGCTGGCCTGTTTCAAGAAGGGGCTGTACATCCTGACCGCAGGACAGTTCAACAACGTCATCCGCCTTCACCCGCCCTTGATCATCAAGCAGGGACTGCTGGAGACGGGATTGGACGTCCTCGAGGGAGCGATTGCCGAGGAGACCAAGAAGGCCGGTCTCGAGTGAGTCGCGCTCAGGATCAAACCATTTGACAAACCCATTACGATTTCTCCTCTCGGAAGAGGCGTCGAGACCGTGAAACCGCCTGAAAGGCGTATCCGCTCCGATTGTCGTACGCGGCCGTTCGAACACCGCACTCTGAGGCGTTCGCCCAGATTATTATAAGTGTGCCGTTAACAAAATATTATTCGCCGGGACTAGAATCAAAACCTATATACAGATGAAGAACATACACGGGAAATAAGGCCACAATCACTGGTACATTGGCGAATTTCGAGCCGAAAAGCTGGAAAACATCCGAACACAAGATATCGGCCCGGCTGATGTGCCGCCATCGATGGTATCGTGGGGGAGGGGAAAAGCCTCGTCTGCATCGCAGCTGCCCCCTCTAAATGCGCCGCGATGCTCCGAGATGCATGGACCTGTGCGCTGGGACGCACTCGGTGGCCGACGGATAGCGCAGTCGGAAGGAGATTAGAGAGTATGGCTCTACTACCCGAGGTAAAGAAGGATTACGGAAGGATCAAGAACTACGTGAATGGCGAGTGGGTCGAATCGACCTCATCGAAAGACATGGACATCGAGAATCCCACGACTGGTGGCATAATCGGCAAGGTGCCGATGTCAACGGCGGACGAGACGAAAGCCGCCATAGACGCTGCTCAGGATGCTTGGGAGGCATGGAGGGAGACCCCACCGATCACGAGAGCGAGGATATTCTTCAAGCTCAAGGAACTGATGGAACAGAACTACGAGGAAACCGCCAGGATCATGGTCCAGGAGCAGGGCAAGACGATTGACGAGGCCAGGGGAGAGACGAGAAGGTCCATCGAGAACGTCGAGGTTGCCGCAGGCATCCCCTCCATGATGATGGGCTACAACCTGGAGGACGGAGCCGCGCAGGGCATCGACGAGGATGCGATCACATCGCCTCTCGGTGTCTTCGGCTGCATCGCCCCGTTCAACTTCCCCGCAATGATACCGTACTGGTTCTGGCCCTACGCGGTCGCGACCGGCAACTGCTACATCATAAAATCGTCCAGCCAGGTACCTCTCACGCAGTGGAGCCTGTTCTCGATGATAGACAAGGCGGGATTCCCGCCAGGCGTGATCAACCTGGTCAACGGCAGCCGCGAGGTCTCGGACACGATGATGGACCACCCGGACATGAAGGGCATATCGTTCGTCGGATCGACGCCCGTCGCGAAGTACATCTACAAGAAGTGTGGCGAGAATGGCAAGCGCGTGCAGGCCCAGGGCGGCGCTAAGAACTCGCTGGTCGTCATGCCTGACGCGAATCTCCCGAGGACCATCTCGAACATGCTCGCGTCGTTCTACGGCTGCGCTGGCCAGAGATGTCTCGCAGGCTCGAACCTCGTGGCCATCGGCGACATAGCCGACCCTCTCATAGAGAAGTTCGTGGAGACTTCGAAGAAGATCAAGATGGGCTACGGTCTCGACGAGAGCGTCAACATGGGCCCGGTGGTGTCTGCGAAGGCCAAGAAGAAGGTGCTCGACTACATCGACGGTGCTGAGGCCGAAGGCGCGAAGTTGCTCATCGACGGCAGGGGCGCGAAGGTGCCAGGCTACGAGAAGGGACACTTCGTCGGACCCACAGTCGTCGACGGCGTCACTCCGGACATGAAGATCGCCAAGGAAGAGATATTCGGCCCGGTCGTCTCCTACCTGAGGATGGATACGCTGGATGATGCGATCGAGTTCATCCACAAGAGCCCATTCGGGAACGCGGCATCGATATACACGCAGAGCGGCAAGGACGCCAGGGACTTCCGGTACAAGGTGCAGTGCGGCAACATCGGCATAAACATCGGCATCGTGGCCGCGATGGCGTACTTCCCGTTCGCCGGGTACAAGGACTCGTTCTTCGGCGACTTGCACGGACAGGGCCGTGACGCTATCTCATTCTTCACGGACAGGAAGGTAGTGATTACTAGGTGGTTCTGATGGTGGAGGCCGATTTCCCGGAGTGCACTTCCTTCGGATCGGTCATACGGTTCGCCCTGGAGCTGGAGAAGGTGTCCGCAGCGGTGTACGACGAGCTCGCTGAGAAGCAGTGTCTCGCCTCGGCCCATGACGCCTTCAAGGCGCTGTCCGCAGCGCACAGGAAGCGCAGCGACATACTCGAACACACCCGCAGGGAGAAGCTGAACGAGATGATTCTCGAACCCATCCAAGACCTGGACAGTAGTGTGTACGTCCTCGATGCGAAGGTCCCCGAGCCGATCGACATTGTCGGAGCGAAGGCGTTCGCCTCCAAGATGGAGGATCTCTCCTCGAAGTTCTACTCCGAATCGTCCAAGATCGCGAAGATGCTCATGGCGGAAGCCGCGAGGATCCTGGACAAAATGGGCAAGGAGAACGAGGCGAACAAAGCCAAGCTCGAGGCTCTGTAGTCTGGGATCACGCCGTCTCTGAAGCGCGACAAACCCCTTCGGTCATCGATTTCTATTTGTCTTCCAGCAGGGCGCCCTGTCGCGGCCTATTCCCGTGAGAATAGGTCCGGATAGAGCTTCTTTGAGGCCATCACGCCGAGTGCGATGAGCGCGATCGGGATGATGAAGACTCCCCATTCAGGGCTCTGTGAGGTTCCCATGATGACGCTCGAGATGTACACTCCACCCTGGTGGAACGGGGACAGCAGCGCGAGCCCGCCTCCGTAGTCGTCGTACATGTTCCCGTAGGTCTCTACCTTCAGCCACATATCCATGACGAATGACATCCATTCGAACACGGTTAGGGTTCCCAGGAGTGAGAAGTACAGGAACATCCTGGATATCACCGAGGGCTTGAGGACCATTCTCTTCGCCAACAGATAGATGAGGCACGAGCCGTACGCCGCGGCCACCATCGTGGTAACAGCCAGCAGGTACGCCACCATCGTGATCATGAATATCTCCCCGGGGTCCTGCCCGAAGGTGGACAGAGAGAACATGACGAGTGGGAATATCAGGAACGGCCCAATCACTATCGGATACAGTATCTTCGAGAAGATGACCGTCGTGACGGATATCGGCCCGAAGAACAGGACCTTGATCGTGCCCTTCTGTATCTCGTGCGAGTATCCCTTGGCGAACAGGCCACCGATGAACATGACCGATGACAGCAATGCGACTCCATACGCGTAGGTAAGCAGGTTGAAAGAGACGTCGATGCCGAACGGCGTGCTGCTCCACGAGATGGCGTCTGCATCCGTACCAGCAGGCGCGACGAGGAATTGGGTTCGTCGGTCGTCTTGATTACTCGATGCGTAGTAACCGTAGACATCTCTCACTATCAGGGTAACGTCGTAGATCCCCCATTCTTGAGGGGTGAAAACCACTGTCTCGCCAGAAAGGACCGAGATGGTGTTGTTGTGCTTCACGTACCATGTCCAGCTTTCTATCATGCTCGATTCGCTTTCGGATTTGGATCCATCCAGGGTAACCTCGTCTCCAAGGACCACTAGGCCGACATCCTCAATCTCCGCCCACAGCCATCCTTCTTGCTCCTGCTCGGGCTCGACGTAGACACCGAATCCGTTCGATTGGTAGTTGCCGGCAGCATCCGTCACTGTCAGCGTAATCCATATCTCTCCATAACCCGCGTTCTGGAAGGTGTAATCGACTTCCTCTCCGAACAGTACGCGATCGATGCCATCGTAGAATGTCCATGTCCAGTTGACAATGCCCACGTTGTCCGTGGAATCGCCGCCGTATAGAGTCATCGTGTCCCCGACCAGTACGGTCGTGCTCATCGGGGCGACAGCCTGCGGCCATTCTGTGTCTGAGCCCGCCTGGTTCACGGTTATCCAGATGGTGTCCTCCGCCTGGTTTATTGAGTAATCGACGACGGTCAGCCGTATCTCGTATTCGCCAATCATATAGAACGTGTAGGGCACCTGCTCGCCATAGAGTTCTATCTGCCTGATTCCATCGTAGAACGACCAGAAATAGTAGACTATTCGGTCGTCGTCGTATGAGCCAGACGCATCGAGCATGATCGTGGTGCCAGCAGGTATCGACCTGTCGTTCCCGGCATCCGCGACCGGTGGATTGTTCTCGGTTGCCCACGGCACATCGATCTCGTCGCCTCCCATCATGCCCCCTATGTCGAAGCTCATCGCCTGCTTCATCGAGAAGCTCATGATAGAGAAGACCACGATGAGGAAGACGAACAGTATGATCGAGCTGATCAGCCCGTGCTTCGCCATCGTCCTTATGTCCTTCTCGAAGATCACGAGCGCCCTTCGAATCGTCGCCAGCGGGCCGGACTTCTTCGTCTTGATCGGCGGGAAGTGCTTCGTCTCCTCGGCGATGTCGCTCGGAGGTGGCGGCAGCTCGTCGTCCTCTTCCGGCGGAAGCGGTATGTCCTCTTCCATCAGAGATCACCCCTCGAGGTACGCTCGAACACCTCTTCCATGGTGCCGGTCATCTTCATCTCGTAGATGTCGATGTTCTCCTGGACCAGCAGTTTCGCGATCTTAGATGCGTCGCTCCTCTTCGTGAGGACGACGGACAGCATGCCCTCGACGATATTCACCGACTGTAGCCGGATGTTGTCGTCCAGGACCTTCCTCGCTGTCTGCGGGTCCGATACATGGATCATGTACGACGGGGCGAGGTACTTCTCCTTGAGTTCCTCCGCCGTGCCCACGGCTATCAGCTTGCCGCGGTGTATGAACGCGAACCTGTCGACTATGTGCTCCGCCTCTATCAGATTGTGAGATGTGAAGAACACGGTGTTGCCCTTCGAAACGTAGTCTCGGAAGTACTCCCTCAGCCTCTTCCTGTGGATGATGTCGACGCCTTCGAACGGCTCGTCGAGGAATATCAGCGGCACATCGGACATGAGCACCCTCGCGAGGGATACCCTCTGGCGCTGTCCCATCGAGAGGTGCGCTATCCTGCGGTCTATGAACGACCTTATGTCCGCGAGGTCCGCAGCCTTGTTGAGCGCTGAGAGCCTGTCCGACCGCTTCATGAGCATGAACTTGCCGAACATGTTGAGATAACGCCGTGGCGTCATCTCCTCGTAGAACCTGCTCTCCTCGGACAAGATCGCTATGTTGTCCCTGACATGGATCGGCGCCTTGCCGACGTCGATGCCCAGCACCGACGCGTCCCCGCCGGTTGCGTTTGTCAGGCCGCAGAGGACCTTTATGCACGTGGTCTTGCCAGCTCCGTTCGGGCCGAAGAAGCCGAATATCTCGCCCCTCCCTACCCTTAGGCTGACATCGTCTAGCGCTCTTATCTGCCTATAATCCTTGCAGAGCCCGTTGGCTTCTATCAAAGAACACACCTGTCCTGTTTTACGGCCGTGATGGCATATATACCGAGACGTGGCAGATATCACTTTTGATAACCCATACTGGCCGTGAAACGCCAGAACGTACTGGCCGTCCGCCGCTCACTTCCTCTTGACGGGCGCCATTATCTTCGCGTGGATGATCGTCTTGCCGTCGACGACATCGGGCTTCTTGGTGTATATCTCGATCGGCGGACCGTCCGATTCGAGGCCGTTCTCAGTGACCCACTTGGCCAGCAGATCGTAGGACTTCTTGTACTCCTCGGCCTCTCCGTTGTGTGAGATCGTGGCGACGGTCATCGCGGGCATCTTCCTGACATTGACCTTGTCATCTCCCTTCGGCTCCCCAGCCACGGGAATTGCGATGTCCGTTCTACACATCTCAGGAGGCGTGATGTCGGGGTTGTCGTAGAACACAGCCATTGGGTAGAATCCAGGTCTCAGCTTCTTCTCCTTCGCCCAGCCATACAATCGTCCGATGTAATCATCGAATGGTATGTTGCCGTAAGATCCCTTGTGCTCCACGTACGCGACCGTGATAGGCTTCCTCTTCTCCAACTTGACCCTGCCCATTCATCTACCCTTGTCTGGTAGGGGGGCGGTTTCTATTAATTGGTTGCTGAGGGGGATGCGCGTAAGTGCTGCTCGGCGGCTACAGCGCCAGCCCGAGGCGCTGTAGCGCCTCTTTGCCTGGCACGCCATCCTTCGACCAGCCCCAGAGGGCGTAGTACGCCTCGAGCTCGTTGACGAAGTCCTCGCGGTTGACCACGGCCCCCTTCGAGGGGCCGTCGTGTATGGGCAGTGTGAACAGCCGGTCGGGCAGGGTGTCGTCGCGCTTCGAGAACCCTTCTCTGAGGTTGAACAGCCGTTCGATGGTCCAGACCCTCTCGCCCACTTGCCTGAGCTGCTCGACGGTATAGCCCCGTCCCGTGGCGGCGTTGACGAGCATGACCATGTTGTCCCAGGAGTTGGCGAAGGCGTTCCTGGCGCCGAACTTGCACAGCACCATGCAGTCGAGGACAGTGAACAGTTCCTGCAGGTCCTTCAGCGTGGACGCCTTGCCCTTGACAGTGAACCTATCGAGGACGCCCTGGAACAGCTCCGGGACGTACATAGTGGCCCTGAGATGGCACGCGCCTCTGGTGGAGGTGGCGAACGCGAGCGCCATGCCCTGTATGCCACGCGGGTCGTACCCTGGGAACTCCATGCCCTTGACGTTCATCGCGGATTTTACCGCCTCCTCACCATAGCGAGCCGCAAGGCGTTTGGACCCCTCTCCAATCAGCGCACCGAACCCCTCCGACCGGCCAGTCATGCCGACGAGCTCCACGATGGACCCGTGGTCGCCCCATGAGAGCTTCAATCCACCAGTGTCCTTCTCGGATATGATCCCCTTATCGAACAGCTCCACGGCGCACGCGATGGTGTCGGCGCAGGATATCGTGTCTATGCCGTATTGGTTGCAGATGTTGTTCGCCGCGATGATCGATTCGAGGTTGGTGTTCTCCAGATTGGCACCGAACATGGCCAGCGTCTCGTACTCCGGCCCCTCCGTCTCCACCTGGTAGTCCTTCTCTGCCTTCGTGGCGTTGCCGCAGTGGAGCGGACATCTGGAACACGCCATGTTCTTGACAAAGTGGTTGTCTATGAGCGCGTCACCGCCTATCTTCTCGAAATCGGGGAAGTAGCCCGTCTGGAGGTTCTTGGTAGGTATCGTGCCAGCCTTGCCGGTTATGCCGACGACCATCGATGTCCCGTACTTCGCGAAGGCGGCCGATTTCTCCTTGACGGTCTTCGTCGCCTCCTTGAACGATTCCTTCAGCTTCTCCGGGTCGGCCTGGGGGACCGCCTTGGTCCCATGGACGACGACCGCTTTGAGGTTCTTTGACCCCATCACAGCTCCGGCTCCGCCGCGTCCAGCGGCGCGGTGGTGGTCGTTCATTATCGCCGCGATGCGCGAGCGCTTCTCCCCCGCGGGCCCTATCACCGCCGCTTTCGCGCGTTCGTGCCGTTCCTCGAGCATGTCGATGGTCTCGAAGACATCCTTTCCCCAGAGGTCCTCGGCGCCTCTCAGCTCAGGACCCTCGTCCGTCAGAAGGAGATACACTGGCTTTGGCGCTCGCCCGACGAACACGATACCATCGTATCCGGTCTTACGCAGCATCGGCCCCCAGTGCCCTCCTGAATGGGCCGATAGTATCGCCCCAGTGAGAGGGGATTTCGTTGTGACGTTGTAGAATGCCGTGAACGAACCGTATGTCCCTGTGTACGGTCCTGATATGAATATCAGCCTGTTCTCGGGGTCGAACGCGTCTATGCCCTGCTTGTTCTCGTCGTACAGGATCTTCGCTCCGAGGCCCCTGCCGCCCAGGTACGCCCTCTGATGCTCCTCGGATATCTCCTGGTCGGCGAACTTGCTTGTCGTCAGATCGACTCTCAATACCTTCATGTCAGCGGTCCTCCCCAAAAACCAAATCGAAAGAATTGCCACAGGATATAAAAGCATTTGGGGCGCGTGGGACGAACGAGGCGATTGTTCGTAATATGTGCGTAACGAGGCCTCATTGTTCGAACAACTGTAGAATCATACCTGTTTAATATTCCCGTCATGTTTCTCACGCTTCGTGGCATTCGAAGCGATAGGGATGGATTCGCTCATCATCGTCGCCGTCCTTGTGGGCGTGGTCGGGTTCTTCTACTCGAACCTCGGCCTCGGTGGGGGGCAGTTGTACGTCCCGATAATGGACCTGTTCTTCGTCAGCCTCATGATGAAGGATATCGTGCCGCTCTCCCTGTGCTTCGCGTTCGTGACGATGGTCACCGCCACCTACAGCCACAGCCGGAAAGGTCTGGTCGATTTCAGGCTCGGGTCCCTGCTCGCTGTTGGAGGGCTCGTGGGCGTCGTCATCGGCGTGCTGTTCACGAGCACAGTCGATGAGATCTACGTGAAGGTGGGCTTCGCTTCGCTTCTGCTGATAGCAGCCACGAAGATGATGCACGACACATACCGTGCGAAGGGCAAAGAGGCGTCGACTCCAGGTGCTGTAGATGCCAGAAGAAGGCTGGCCGGTGTCGGCGTGAGCGTCCTCACAGGGTTTCTGGTGGGCAGCTTCGGCATAGGCGGAGGAGTCATCAGCGTACCCCTCATAATCTACGTATTCCGGTTCGAGACGAGGAAGGCGATAGGCACTTCGGCGATGGTTGGGGCCATCCTGACGCCGGCTGCATTCGTCGCTTATGCCCTCCAGGAGGGCATCACCATACACTACGACCTCGCCCTCACGCTCACACCTATCATCTTCGTGATGGCATTGGTCGGGTCGACCTGGGGCCTCCAGAAGCTCAAGACGCGTGCGGTCAGGACGATATTCACCGGGGGCGTCTACCTCGCCGCAATGGAGATGGTCTACAGCCTTCTGACGCAATAGGTCGATGCGGTCAAAGGTCGATCGCCTCGTATCTCTGAGGGATGATCACCTTGCGCTCTCCACCGAAAGTGTCGTCGAACCATTTGTGATACTCAGTGTGGACGGGGACTAGCACTTCCGGATCTATCTCACGCACGATGTCCTTCAGGTCCTCGGGACTCGCATGTCCAGAGGCGTGCAGCGGGCCGTCTTGTGACTCGAAGACGGGTTCCTTCTTGTCACCGTCGTCTTCGATCCTGAAGCCATGCGGTGTGATGTTGAATCTCATCAACCATTCCCCGAGGCGCAAGAAGTCGATGGCCTGCTCCTCGTTGTGCGCCTCGCTCGAGGAGTACACGTAATGCCCGTCGCTCGGCTTGATGTCTATCAGGTGCTTCATGTCCCAGAAGCTGAACGAGAGGAGGTAATCGCCAGGGGATTCGTGTATCTCAGTCGGCCTCACAAGCGAGTCGGGGTACTCGTGGTCGAGTATCCACTCCTCGTACTTGTCGGTGGATCCCTTGGGCGAGTTGTACACCAACATGTCGTCTCCTGGGACAGGGACGGTCGCGTCAACCATGTGCATTGCATACAACAGGTAGGCGTCCTTCGTGGTGACGACGAGCTTCCTATGCGCTTTCAGCGATACCTCAAGGAATATCTCGAGCCGCTCGACGTTCCTCGGGCCGAAATCGGCGATGGCGAACTTGCCGTTCACAGTGGACATGATCTTGTCCGCCGTCTCCCGGACATCCTCCTCAGTCGCTTTGCTACGGTTCGACTCGTCGTCAGCTCCATCCTTTCTGACCCTGGTCCCCTCTGTCACAAGCAGATACGGCTTCGCGGCCCTGGCAGCGGCGACGAAGTCACGGGTCATCTGGTTCCTCAACCCATGCATCCTCAGGTCGCCGGTGTACACGATGTTGCCCTGTGAAGTCTTGAGTATGAATGCGCTCGCGCCCTTTATGGAATGGTCGACGGGCATCATCCTGCATTCGACATCATCAAGCCCGTGGCAGAGTCCTCCAGGGACAAGCTTCGGGGTGTTCGCCCTCTTGCTAAGCTCGGAGGATGGAAGGAATCCCCAGAACCACTGAAGCTCCTTGGTCGGCGCCTGGTCGAGCAGCGCGTAGTCCCTCCCGAGCAGGTTTCCTCTGCTGCTCCGCAGCAGCTTCGCGCCTCGCGTCTCGTCTTCGCACCTCTCGGAGATGTAGACGGGTTCTCTGCCCGGCTCGCTCCTCGAGCTGTCCTGGGCCGCCTTCGCTATCGCAGCGGTCATCGCGCTCGTAGCGACAGGTATGTCGCGTCTGAGGAATCCGATGTCCCCGGAATGGTCCAGGTGACCGTGGGACAGGAGCACGGCATCGACCCGTTTCACCTCCCGCCCCTTCAATTCGAGGTCCGGGTGCATCAGATCCTTTCTGTACAGCCCCTTCACGTCTGGAACCGTGCCCATAATGATATGGTCGAGGAGGCCGGTCGTGGTTCTTGGCCTGAGATACTCCTCGAAGTAGCGGTTGGTCCTTGCGAAATTCATGCCGAAATCCAGCAGGATTCCGAGGCCGTCGTACTCGAGCAGGAGCTTAGACCCGCCGATCGAGTCGGCGCCATCGAGGGGGGTTAGTGTGAGGCCGCTCATGATGTGGAATCTCCGTTCGATGGTAAAATCGTGTTGGCTTTCAGGGCATCATCCGGCGGGCATTACATTCTTAACATAAGATATAATATGACAAATATAATTATGCTGGATGGGCTGCTTCTCTGCGTGGTCTCGCACAGGGCTGGAAACGTCTATTAACTCTGTAAAGCCATCAGGATCCCGATGGTTCGACATAATGAAGGTTGTGCAACTAGGATGCGGAATAACTGGGCTTGTATGCGCTGAACACCTCGCAAAGAACCGACACGTAGACAACATTGTTTTGGCCGATGCATGGACCGATGCCGCCGACGCCATGGCGAAGCGGCTGGACAGTAGCAAGATATCTGTCGAGAAGGTCGACGCCACCGACCCGATCGCGCTTCGTGAGCTGCTGGCCGACAGCAAGCTGCTGATAAGCTCCATCCCTGCCGAGCTGAACAAGAAAGTCATCGAGACGTCGATGGGGCTAGGAATCGATTACATCGACTACTCGATGGCGGTCAATTCTATGGAGGAGTTCGAGGAGATGGACCGAAGAGCGAAGGATCGCGGCGTCGCCATACTGACGTCCATGGGTGCCGATCCAGGCATATCCGACGTGTTCGCGCGGTACGCTGCGAACAAGCTGGATCGGGCCGAGAGCGCTCGCGTTATGGATGGAGACAATGCGATGGCGGAGGGTTACGACTTCTTCACACTGTGGTCTCCAGCCGAGATGATCGAGGAGGTGACCGTGCCAGCGGCCGTGTTCAAGGACGGCAAGATGACGTTCGTCCCTCCACTGAACGAGCGGCAGGTCTACGATTTCCCGGAGCCGGTCGGACCGCTGCCCGTTTACAACACGATCCACGAGGAGACATACCTGATGTCCCAGTTCATCGACGGGCTGAAGTACGCGGATTTCAGGATCGCCGTCGATGACGGCTTCGTCAAGGTGGCCAACACACTCCGGATGATAGGGATGCACAGCCTGAAACCCGTCGATGTGAAGGGTGTGAAAGTGCGTCCGATAGACGTCGTGGTCGCTCTCATGCCACGGCCTGTCGACCTGATAGGCAGGGTCAAGGGATATGCGGGTCTGGTCGTCGAGGTCGAGGGCGAGAAGGACGGCAAGAGGACTCGGGTCAAGGTATGGTCTACGATGTCACACGAGAAGGCGTTCGAGCTGGCTCACACCAACGCCACAGGCTACTTCGTCGGAACCGGGGGCGCTATCGCGGCCGAGATGCTTATGGACGGTGTCATAACAAGCAAGGGAGTTCTTGTGCCGGAGCAGCTGCCCGCGGAGGATTACGTGTCGCGTTTGCCAGCGAAGCATCTTGAGGTTAACGAGGACATTGCCGCGATCTGAGTTCGTTGCCTATATCCTCCATTTCCATCATCGCCGCCATCATCGAACTTTCTGAGTACAGCGCTAGTAGGCTAAGTGCTACCATTGTGAGCCACTGGTCGTTGAGCGCGTGTGGGCGCTCGGTATGGTACCAGAAACCGTCCTTCGCCCGGGCGTCGAGGAGCCATCTAATGGGCGCCTCCATCTTAGGCTCGTCGCGGCCGAAACCCAGGCCGATGAGCACGTCCAGCGCGGTCAACCCGCTGCCGTAGAAAGTGGGGAACTTGAGGGTCTTCCAGTTCTTCTCGGACTTGTAGAACCCTGGATGATAGTTCTTCTTGAAGAAACCATCCAAGATGTAGCCGCCGCCTCGTCTCGCATCGTTGTAACGTTCATGGTCTGGGAGCCACGACAGGCCCCGAAGGGCGCCGACGGTGGTCCAATAGCAGCTGGGGATGTCTCTGTAGTCTTCGGGGTTGTAGTCGATGGTCTTGCCTTCGCGTATCAGCTCCTTGAATTCCCCGAGCCGCATGGACCTGTACAGGGGGCGGTACTTCATGTCCTGGATGTATGGTATGTTCCAGCCGCCGTCGCTACGTTGAATCTTGTAGAGCCAATCGGCCAGCCTCCTGATTATAGGTTCGTTCGCTTTCATGCCGAACCCCCTCATGATGGACAACGTGAGCCCGCTGTAATATGGGCGAGGTATCATGTCCTCGATTGGACCTGTGATGAATCCCTCTTCGTCCTGCCACGAGAGCATCTTTTCGAAGGACGCCCGAATGTGTCCTTCGTCTAGGCCTGCGCAGTATTCAGAGAGGGTGTACAGGTTCCTGAGCATCGTGATGTGTGTCCAACCATACGGCGGCCCCGGACCGGCGTCCTCCTGTGCCTTCTTCTGTCGCGATATCGGCCAAGTGCCGTCCTCTCTGAGACTGGCCAACAGCTTCAGCTTGGGGCCGTAACTCTTCGTCTCTTCGAACGCTTTCTGCACATCGCGGTCCTCCGCTCCCTTTCTCATCACATAGACAAGGGTCCAGAACTTGACTGGGGGGACGGCGACTTTGAGGAGCCTCTGAGTGGACTGTTCCACGACCTGGTCGATCTCCCTCTTGAACATGGGCGTAACCGCATCGCCCTCATCCGAAATCTTCTTTTTGGCTCCTATTGGAGGTCGGGCCTACAATTATTACAGAAGGAACGCATTCATTGGTATCATGCCTTGGACGAGTGAAGACACCAAGGATGTGTTCAAGAAGGTCATCGGTGGCCTTATAGCCGCGGCGGTCGTCGCAATCGGCTATGCAGTCATTGAGGAGATGGAGTGGTTCTACGCGGCTTCGTTGAGCGCAGTCCTTCTCGTGCTCGTAATCGTGTTACTCTGGTGGATGAAGAAGTCGGCGGAACCCGAAGAGGCGGTCCCGAGCCGCGCAAGTTCCCCCGTGGTTCAGCCGTTGGCCGCCGTGGAACGCCAGGAAGACCAGGAGCCCCGGCAGGTTGCTCAGGAGGCCACCCGGGATGAGCCCAGAGAGATGGAGACCCACAACAAATCGCTGAAGAAGATCGCCAAGGCCGACCAGAAGAAACGTAAGAAAGAGGCGAAGGCAGAGACGAAGCTCGAGGACTGAATCCCATCAATTCCGCTCTAAGGGCGATCGAATTGTGATAACGATTATGAGGCATCGAGTGGTTATCGCCAACTTACCCGTGCAGGAGTCGTGATCATCATGAGGAACGCGAGAGCACTGACCCGCCCTCCGGGGGCGTCGTATCCAAAATGCCTTTCATGCCACCCGCTGCATGGCTCGATAGACGTCACAAGGGCGCGGGAACAGCATGACAAGTACCGTTCCGTCCTTGAGGGCCTCGGACTTGACATCATCGTGCTGCCGCAGGACGACGAGCACCCTGACGCCTGTTTCGTGGAGGACTGCGCCGTTGTTCATGGCAGCAGAGCACTCATAACGCGGATGGGCGCGCCCAGTCGGAGGGGGGAGGAAGGCGCCGTCGAGGCTACCCTGAAGGAGCATCTCGCGACCAAGCGCGCCGTCTCACCAGCGACTGTGGAAGGAGGTGATGTGGTGCACTTACCTGATCGCCTCATAAGCGGCCTCAGCGCTCGCACCAACGCCGAGGGTGTCAGGCAGATGGGCGAGTGGCTCGAGGTCGATGTCGACGCCATCGACGACGCGAGCATGATGCACCTGAAGAGCCACGTCACCTACCTCGGCGATGGCAAGTGCATTGCGACCAAGAGATTCGCCGACCATCCCGCACTCCGGGACATGGAGGTCATCATCGTTCCAGAAGGAGAGGAGTACGCCGCCGACACGCTCGCAGTGGGCAGCACGGTCCTAATGCCAGCCGGTAGGGTGGCATCGCACGAACTCGTGAGACGAGCGGGGTTCGAGGTGATCCCCGTCGATGTGAGCGAGTTCGAGAAGTGCGATGGCGCACTGACTTGCCTGTCTATCATATTCTGAATACCTGTTGCCAAAGATTTATCTCTGGCGATGTGGTGTCGGGTCTGGCGCTTAGGAGCCAGGGGGTATAGAGATGGTGCAGGTACTGGACGTCATGGAGAAGGCTCTCAACGGCCTTCCACTTAGCGAGAACGACTATCAGCTGAGGAGATACGCTCCGAAGGTGGCGGAGAAGGTCAGGGAGTACAAGATCAAGTTCGACCCTGAGAACCCTATCCCCAACGACAACTCACTCGCGGACGACCTGTTCGAGGCGGGTCTTGAGCTGCTGGTCGACGTAGGTGCCTATTGCACAGACAGCAGCAGAGTCATATCATTCACAGAGTCGGAGGTCAAGGAGGCGCTTCGGAACGCCCCGTCCAAGGTCTACTTCGGAGAGGGGCGTGACAGGAAGGCGATGGTCCCAAGGAAGATCGAGGACCCTTCGCCTCCATGGTGCCTTCTGGGCGCCGCTGGCGGCCCCGTATCGAGCGACGAGTCGTTCCTCACACTTATGGAGGGTTTCGCCGAGATACCGCAGACCAACTCGATCACTACTCCCGCAATAACAAAAGTGAGCGGGATGCGTGTCCGACCTGCATCGCCTCTGGAGCTCTACGCGACCATGAGGAACGCCGTGTTGGGCAGGGAGGCATGCAACAGGGTGGGCCGCGAGGGAAAGCCGTTCATGAACACGCTCGCGACGGCGGAGTCTGATGTGTCTCTCGCTGCTGCGGTGCATTCGAGGTTCGGCCTCAGGTCGTCCGATGGGTTCATGATAGCCAGCATGGACCCGATGAAGATGGACTTCGCCCGGCTCAACAAGGCCGTCATCGCCAACTCCATCGGCGCGCCGATAGGCATGGACTTCTCGCCTCTGCTGGGGGGTTACTCAGGAGGACCCGAGGGCACGGCCGTCGGCACAGTCGCGACACACCTTATGGGACTGCTCACGCTCCAGACGAGCTACTCGATACCGTTCCCACTTCACCTCCGATACGTGTCGAACAGCAGCAGGGAGATGCTGTGGACAATCAGCGCGATGGGACAGGCGATAAGCAGGAACACCGACCTGCTGAGCATCAGCCTGAACTACACAGCAGCTGGTCCATGCACCCCGATGTGCCTGTTCGAGACTTCCGCCTCGGTAATGGCGGCGGTCGTCTCCGGGTTGTCGATGGAGTCCGTGGGAGTCGCGACGAACAAGTACGAGGACCGGGTGACGCCGGTCGAGCCGAGGATTTCGGCCGAGGTGGGACACGCTGTCGCGGGGATGAAACGATCCGACGCGAACGAGATGGCGAAGAAGCTGCTGAAGAAGTACGAGGACAAGCTCTCCTCCCCTCCGCTCGGCAAGTCGTTGCATGAATGCTGGAACTCTGAGAGGAGGAGGCCCAGCAAAGAGTACGCCGCACTAATCAAAAGATACAGGAGTGACATGTCCGCCATTGGCGTGAATCTGGAGCCATCGGATTTGGATAGGCCGTGATTGTCAATCGGTTCGCTGAAACACAGCAGTGTCAGAGAATCCAACAGGGGATATTCCATCCATATCATTGGCTCATTGCCAGGTGGAACGAACAGTGCCGGCTTGGATGTTGACAGGTTCTATTCGTATCTTGAATGAGTAGCTTTGACGCTGCCCATATCGTCGAAGGCAATCGAGTCTACAAGATCGAATCTGATGTTCGTTTCCTGAATGCTCATGCAACGAAAACCATGCGGCTGGTTGACAACCCTGCACCCACGTCCTGCAGCGAACTCGTTGTGTGTCTCAATCCTTCGCCTGGCGTATTCGTTCGCCGTATCCTTGAAACCTTCTAGCCTCTCTTTTATTACGCTGAGCATTGCCGCATCCATCTCGTATCCGATGCTGTTTCTCATGGATGTAATCGCTGCCAGCACCGTAGTTCCCGTTCCGAGGAACGGGTCGAGGACGACGTCGCGCTTCGCTGAGTACATGTTGATGAGCCTGTAAGGCAGCTCGAACGGAAACGCGCCGCTCCTCTCCCTGCCGTTGCCAGTGTTCAGCTTCTGACTTGCTCCCCGTAGGTCCGTCCACACGTCGGAGAACCATAGGTTCCTTTCCTCCCAGAAGAATGCGCTCTCGTTCCTGACGGCTTTCTCGTCTTCAGACGAGAAGCGCCTCCTTTCGCCCTTCCTGAATATGAGAATATGCTCGTGCTCCAGCGTCACGTATGCGCCTGGTGGCAGCATGCCCGAGCCCATGAATTTGTTTGGCGCGTTCGTTGGTTTCCTCCAGATTATGGATGGCAGGCATGCAAATCCGAGTTCGCGGAAGTGTTCTGTTACATGCGAATGGTTCGGGAACATCTGGAATTGGCCCCCGACCGACCTCGTCGCATCTCCGATGTTGATGCAAGCGATGGCTCCATCCTTCAGAACCCGGTCTGTCTCATTCCATACCGCGTCGAGCTCTGCGTGCATCAGGCAGTGAGCGCCATTCCCGTCGTTCCGCTGCATCTTGTGACGTATGTTTTCGTTGAGCGTACAGAAGGTTTCGTCCCACATCTCGATCATAGGGTAGGGCGGAGAGGTTACCACGAGGTCGACCGAGGCCGACTCTACCTCCTTCATCTCCTGCGAATTCCCCACCAGTACGCGGTGGACCGTGTTTTTCGAAGGACGTTTCGGCATCTCGTCAGAACCTGTCATGAGGAAACCACACGGCGGTATTAGACCCTTGCCCGTTCTGCCAACTGTCTTGAGCCAGAGATGTTGACTTCGAAGTCAACGGAAAAACGGCATATAAGTACGCCGGCGTGGAATCGTATTCCGATTACCATGAACAGCAGTGTCAAAGTCACCCTGGCCCTGGGCGTTGTCGCAATCGTCGTCACTGGAGGAACTATCGCATATGCCCTTTTGAGGAACGTGGACTTCTCCTTCTCGTCGGAGGGCGGCCTTGTGGCGTTCTCATCCTATGATGAGCTCGAGGCGTTCATAGACGTCACGAGGTCCGACGAAGCATATCTGCAGGAATCATCGGACCAATTATACCTCAGGAACGTCGAGTCTTCCGATTCGAGCTCCTACTCGACGACCAATGTCCAGGTGTTCGGCGTGGACGAAGCAGACACAGTCAAGACGGATGGCGAGCTGATATACATCGTGCACGGAAGCTCGGTGATGATCGTCGCCGCCCATCCAGAGGACATCATGGAGACGATCGCCGTGATCGAGCCCTGCGACGTGCTCGGATTCGAACAGGGCGAAGTGCGCCTCGCCGTCTCCGGGCTGTATGTGTGGGAGGGCAAGCTCGTTGTCGTGGCAAACGTGTACGAGTACGAGGAGGTCTTCGACCTCTGGGCCTATGTGCTTCCCACGACGCGACCGGTGAACTGTCAGAGGGCGATAGTGTCCGTCTTCGACCTGGCTGACCCGTCGAAGCCTCTTCTCGAGTCCTCTACAGGCATTTCCGGGTCGCATTTGGCCACACGAATGATCGATGGCATCGTCTACATGGTCGCCCAGTGGGGCATATACAGCATGGACGGCAATGTGCTCATACCCAAGACATGGAGCCAGAATTCCAGAGGGGATATCGACGCTGGGCATATCTACTACGACGGTGAGACGCAGTGCTCAGACGCGTTTGTGAACCTCATGGCCGTCGACGTATCTGACGGCAAGCACAAGGAGATGTCAGTGGTCACCGGGTACGCATCAACCGTCTACATGTCCATGAACGCACTGTACCTGACATACCCGAAGTGGAGCGGCGATTTGATGTGGGCCGAAGACTCACTCGCCCCTGAGGACGAGAGCACCACGAGGACGACGATACACAAGGTCGAGGTCGACGGGCTGAGGATGAATGCCGTCGCAACGGGCGAAGTGAGGGGCTGGCTCCTGGACCAGTTCTCCATGGACGAGAGCGGCGGCATTCTTAGGGTGGCGACCACGACATCGTGGATCTCTCCCGAGAACAACGTGTACGTCCTCAGTGCCGACATGGTCACTATCGGCTCGCTGGAGGGGTTGGCTCCGACCGAACGCATCTACGCGTCGCGGTTCCTGGGGGACACGCTCTATCTAGTGACTTTCAGGCAGGTCGACCCGCTGTTCGTGATAGACTTGAGCGCCCCCTCGGCGCCTGTGGTGCTCGGAGAACTGAAGGTTCCAGGCTTCTCGTCGTACCTGCACCCGATCAGCGACGGCCTCGTGCTGGGCGTCGGCAGTCAGGACGGGTGCGTCAAGCTCTCTCTGTTCGACGTCTCAGACCCTGCGAACCCGACGGAGACGGGCAACTACATGGTCGAGGACAAATCATGGACTCCCGTCTCATATGACCACAAAGCGCTGTTGTTCGAGCCTGCGAGGGATCTCCTGGTCATACCCATTACCACATACGATTACACGAGCAGCTACACGAGCCAGTCTGCGGCATGGGCTTTCAACGTGTCTGCCGAGGACGGCATCTCGCTTTGGGGCAAGGTCGTTCATGATGAGACTGACTACTGCAGCCACATTGAACGGTCGCTGTACATAGACGACACGCTGTACACCCTCTCATACTCGTCCATCGTGGCCAGCTCGCTGTATGACCTCTCGGAGATGGGGGCTCTGACGCTCTATGAGCCGGAGCAAGTCATATACTACTACAGGTAGGGAGGCGCCCCACTTTGTCCTCCACTGAGATCGGCGATATGTCGCCGAATGAGGCGAACTTTAATCCGAGGAATTCCCTTCTCTGGTCGGGTGCAGCGAAGTTGCGCGTGGAACTCGACAAGAAGTCCCTGTTCGCTCTCGCGTCTGATACGCGTCTTCAGATGCTCAAGTCCCTCCAGCCCATGAGGAGAACCGTGTCCCAGCTCTCCGAGGAGCTGGGGATAGACAAGGGCGCGATCCACCGTCATCTGAAGAAGATGGAGGAGGGTGGGCTCGTCAAGCGGTTCGAGGAGCATGGCTTCGTCTATTATGGTCTGACGTGGAAGGCCCGGGATCTTATATCGCCCAACGAGAGCACCAGGGTCGTCATAATCCTCTCCGCCTTGTGGATAGTCCTCATAGCAGCGGTGTTGGTGCTGGCTGCGAGCGCTGTGTACCAGCTGAGCGACGATCCAGCGCGCTCTCTCACGCCCAGTGACGATGCCCAATATGACCAGGCTATTGAGCAGCTTGCCAGTTCGGAGGACCCATGGCTTTACTTGGTCCTCCCGATGGGCATATTCGCGTCGGCCGCTATTGTGTTGTTCGTCGTGGCATACAGGCTAGTGAGAAAGCCGCTCCAGGGCTCGCCGGAGAAGTCCACAGGCCTCGACCTGCCCGACCAGGTCTGCACGGATGACTGAATTGCAGCTGATGCAAAGAGAGATCACGCGCGCCTGACCCGTTCCTTCTCGTAGGCCTTGATCAGCTCGTTCCCCTGTCGTACGACGGAGTCGTCGAGCGGCGTCACCTCGTGCTCCTTCAGGAGCCTGGCGGCGATCTCCCTGGCCTCATCGACCATCGCCTTCGACATCGTGGCCTCGAACCTGCCCTTGTCCGCGTCTCTCTGGATCGCTTCCTTCCTGAAGTTGCGTGCTGTGTGGATATTGTTGAGGAAGGTGTTGCCGTGCCCGACCTGTCGTATGACGTCGAGCGCGGCGGTCGTCTTGCTGATCTCGAAGGGAGTCATCTGCATACGCGTGTTCTCCCAGACGTAGGAATCGATGACCTCCTGCTCGAGCGCCATGCCCTTGGCGTTGTCCAGCGACCCGACGCCTCCCATCATATCCGTGCCTGACATGGTGCTCAGCGCGATGCCCATCGTCTCGCTGAATGTGTGCGGGAATCCAGGTACATCCGTGTCGTTGAGCCCCCAGTCGCCGACCATGCACGGTATGCCATATCGTCTTGCCATTTGGGCGAGCCCAGCCGCTATCAGCGGCTGGTTGGCGCTCTGATAGTGTATCATGCCGGTGTTCATGTTGACCGGCGTCGAGGACGAGCAGAAGATGGTCCGCGCGCCTTTCCTGGCGGTCTGCCCGATGACGAAGCTGGCGAGATTCTCCGCGTTGGCGTTCACGATGGTCCCCGCAAGGGTCACTGGCGCCGTCCCACCGGAGAGCGACATCGACATCGTCGTGATTGGCACGCCCGCCTTCGCGAACTCCACCATCGCCTCGACTGCGTCGTGTTCGAACATCTGTGGCGCGATAGAGCAGTGGATGACCGTGAAATGCGGCTTCTTGTCAAGCTCCTCCTTCCCGCCCGCCACGAGCGCCCC
>DATKWQ010000007.1:0-2918 GCA_035529455.1 Thermoplasmata archaeon | reverse complement strand
GAAGTCCGACCTCGTCCTCAGGGACTTGGATTCGCTCGTCCACTGGTCCGGAGCCGAGGTGGGCATGACCGTCTCCTGCATCGACGACCGCATCGCCTCGATTCTCGAGCCGGGCGCTCCCCCACCTTCAGTGAGGATGGATGCACTGTCCCGACTGGTGGCCGAGGGCATCGACGTGTACATGATGCTGGCTCCGGTCATACCTGGCATCTCCGATTCGGAGGACCTGCTGGTGAGGGGGGTCGACGCCGCATCGGCCGCAGGCGTCGGCAGGATCATGTGGGACGGCTTCAACCCCAGACCGCTGGCCATCGACCGTGTGAGCAAGGTATCGTCCCTACACGACCTGGGCATGGATGTCTCGGCGCGCTGGAACCATCAGGATGCCGTGCGTGCCATCCTCTCGAGGGAGTGCGCTGACCGAGGGGTCGGCCTGCTGGACGCGTTCTAGCGCTCCACCAGCTCGGTCGACCCACGGAACCGGTTGGCGGAGAACTTTATATAGAAGTTCTTTCATATTCGAAATAACGGAGGCATCTGAAAATGATGGGAAATCAACCCGTAATTATACTGAGAGAAGGCACTGAATCGACGAAGGGAAAGACCGCCCAGGCAAACAACATAATGGCGGCCAAGGCCATCGCCGACTCTGTGAGAAGCACCCTGGGCCCGAAGGGCATGGACAAGATGCTCGTGGACAGCATGGGTGACATCGTGATAACGAACGACGGTGCGACGATACTCAAGGAGCTTGACATCGAGCACCCTGCGGCGAAGATGGTCGTCGAGATCTCCAAGACCCAGGACAACGAGTGCGGGGACGGGACGACCTCGGCGGTCGTGATCGCCGGGGAGCTTCTGAAGAGGGCCGAGAGCCTCATCGACCAGAACGTCCACCCGACCGTGATCTCCAACGGATATAGGCTCGCTTCCCAAGAGGCCGTGAAGATCCTGAAGAAGGCGGGATTCGCAGTCTCGCCAACGGACAAGAAGTCCCTGACGCTCATAGCGTCGACCGCGATGACCGGGAAGAGTGTCGGCGGCGAGAAGGACATACTCGCCGCGATAGCGGTGGATGCGGTATCATGCGTCGCTGAGAAGGAGAACGGCAAGTACCGCGCGGACATCGACAACATCCAGGTCGAGAAGAAGCACGGCGGTTCCGTCGCTGACACGAAGCTCATCAAGGGAATCATCCTCGACAAGGAGCGCGTACATTCGAGGATGCCCCGAGAAGTGAAGGGCGCCAAGATCGCCCTCGTCGACTCGGCCCTCGAGATCAAGAAGACCGAGGTCGAGGCGAAGATCCAGATACGCGACCCGATGCAGATGCAGAAGTTCCTCGACGAGGAGGAGCAGACCCTGAAGGAGATGGTCGAGAAGGTCAAGGCCACCGGGGCAACCGTCCTGATGTGCGAGAAGGGCATAGACGACCTCGCGCAGCACTACCTCGCGAAGGCGGGCATCTACGCCGTTCGGCGCGTCAAGAGGTCCGATATGGAGAAGCTCTCAAAGGCCACGGGCGGCAAGATCGTGACCAACCTGGACGACCTCTCGAAGTCTGAGCTGGGAGCCGCAGCGGGCGTCGAGGAGGTCAAGATCGCAGATTCTGAGATGACATTCGTCACAGGCTGCAAGAGCCCGAAGGCGGTCTCGATACTCATCCGTGGTGGCACAGACCACGTCGTCGATGAGGTGGAGAGAGCCCTGCACGACGCCCTCAAGGTCGTCGCTGTGGCAGTCGAGGATGGCGTCGCCGTCCCCGGTGGAGGAGCTACCGAGATCGAGGTCGCGATCAGGCTGAAGGACTTCGGCCAGAGCATCGGCGGCAGGGAGCAGCTGGCGATAGAGGCGTTCGCCGAGGCCCTTGAGATTATTCCATGGACCCTAGCTGAGAACGCTGGCATGGACTCGATCGACGTGCTCATAGAGCTCAAGAACGCTCACAGCAAGAAGAACGGCAAGAGCTTCGGTGTGAACGTGCTCGAGAACAAGGTCTCGGACATGCTCGCGGCGAAGGTCATCGAGCCCCTCCGCGTGAAGAGGCAGGCGATAGAGTCCGCGACCGAGGTCGCGTCGATGATCCTCAGGATCGACGATGTCGTCGCATCGAGGAAGCTCAGCCCGGCCGAGAGAGGCCCGCCCGGTGGCGGGATGGGCGGCATGGGCGGAATGCCTCCAGGCATGATGTGAAACCACTGATACTTTCAAGTGAGGCCGACTCGCCTCACAACCCTTTCATTTTTCTCTATGGTCTCTTCTCAAGGAGAGCTCTCGACTCCAGCATGAGTCGTCTTAGAGCAAGGAGTCCGACTGTAATACCCAGCACGAATATCATGATCGCCAAGTACCAGTCGATAGCTTCGATATAACCAGCGGCAATTCCCGCTACAGCTACTGCCTGCGCTACGAGCATAACGAAGACCGAAGTCACTCGTCTGCGTCGCATTCTGTGGCTGCCCATAGACTCTTCCATCAAATGCATTCCCCTCGACCGTTCCCTGATGCCCTTCCGTCCCTATGGCGTTTTCGCGCTCTCAGACGCGTTTCTACACGCGACAATTATAAATGCGGCTCATCTCGATTCGCTCATCAAGGAGGACGAATGCCGAGCACAATAGCGACTGTAGCAATGGTCGGAATCGTTGCGGGGCTGCTTGGCCTACTGGTTCTGCTCTTGTATCTGGCGTACAAGGTACCCGGTAGGAACAAGAGAGGCAACTGGCGTCTCCGGATGGTCGGGGTCGCTGTTGGACTTGCCATGATGGGTGCCGGTGTGTTCCTCACCAAATACGGAGAACTACCCATGGCCACAGTCGGAGCTTCTATGTTCGGGATTGGCTCGCTAGTTGCCTTCTTGAGTGTCGCGATTACCACGCAAGCATCGCCTGCCGCTGCCTAGCATCAAACCCTCTAAA
>DATKWQ010000006.1:0-4005 GCA_035529455.1 Thermoplasmata archaeon | reverse complement strand
GACGAAAGGGTGGAGCATCTCAGGTCCAAGGCGAACAGGCGCAGGGTGAGGAAGGAGATAATCGATGACGAGCTCCCCGCGTTCGGACCGAGCGGGCTGCTCAAGCATGGGCGTTTCGATAGGATACTCATAATACATGCTTCGAAGCAGAAGGACCTCGTGGGCAAGACGGTCCAGCAGATAGCGGACAAGAGAGGCGCCGACCCCTTCGAGACCTACTTCGACCTGATCGTCGAGGAGAAGGACGGTATGGTCGCGATATTCGACTACATCAGCGGAGAGGACATCAAAGCCCTGATGAAGGACCCGAACATGATGTTCTCGTCCGACTGCTCGACCTGGTCCGTCAGAGGAGCGCTGAACGATCCACCACCGTACTTCCCGTGCGCCTTCGGCGAGTATCCTGGTATATTCGAGAGATACGTCAGGGACGACCCCGTGCTGACGATACAGGACGCCGTCAGGAGGATGACCAGCTTCCCCGCGCAGAAGATAGGTCTCCTCGATAGGGGGCTCCTGAGGCCGGGGATGAAGGCAGACATCACGGTCATAGACATGCCGAGGATAAAGGACCGGGCGACCGACCTGTGGCCGCACACGAACCCGCTGAAGAATTATCCACATCAGTATCCGGAGGGCATACCGTATGTCATCGTCAACGGCAAGATCGCCGTCGACAAGGGAAGACAGACCAAGACCCTTGCTGGAGAGGTGCTGAAGCACAGCTGGCCCTGAGCCGTGACGTCAGGGGTCGTGGCGCTCGTAGGTCCCCTCGCAGGGGTTCCCATGGCAGACCCAGATGGCCTTGTTCGTCAGGTCGAACACGGCGGAGAAGATGGTCATCGACTGCTCTGACTCTCCGAGCTTCGGGTCCGGGTGTCTGCAGATGGACTCGGGATATCCGACATGGTCCGAGAACACGCGCTTGAACGTCGAAAGGTCGATCTCTCCCAATTCCTGTCTGAGAAGCCTCTTGGCGCGGTTGTATCGCAGGATGGACGAGAAGCGGGTGTGCATGTCGGCCTCGAACTGCCACATGCGTGGCGAGAGGTAGTGGTTCGTGTGGACAAGCCACCCCTCCTCGGCGTACAGCGCGTCGAACGTGGTGGCCGAGCCCTCCATGCTGTATATCTCCCCATTCGAGTCACACACGATGTTGTTGAAACTGTGCCCGCGTCCGGGTGGCATGGAGAGCTTAAGTGCTTCGTGAAGGCCTTCCGCCCTCAATATCTCCCTCACCACCATCATCTTCGGGATACCCGGACGCACATCGTTCGGCTCGAGGGCGTTTCCTGTCACGCTTATCCCCGCGGCGTTCATGGCGACCGTGGGCATGATGCCGCCATAGCACATGCCGATGAACCCCGGTTCGTCGTCGGGCCTGACCCTCGTTATCACGACATCATCGATGTTGTATGGCTCCACATCCTCGTTGTGCGCGGCGTAGACACAATCATCCTTGGTCCACCGGTCGTTCACGGCGATGTCTGTACAGCCCTTCGTCTCCCAATCCAGGACGCACATCATGGTGAAGACGTCGTCGAAGCTCAGCCCGGAACCTTCGGCGTACCCTTCGAGTTCCTCCACGAAGCCGGGGGCGAACTTGCGAGTCATCGGAAGGACCTTGCGTGCGCGGGCGTAGGTATCTGACAGAGTACAGCCGAACGCATCGTGGACATACTCCTTCAGCCTACGCTCCATCCTGCGGGCGATGGTTTTGCACTCCGTGCCTATCTTCAGTCCGATCTCCCTGTGGGAGCCCTCGGCCGTGACCGTCCTGAGCTTCGTCTGTCGCTTCTCTGCCTGTGAGATATGCTCACCTCCAACCCGGTTGATGGTGAAGCACTCCGCTCGAGAAATACCTTCCCTGTGGGCTGCGGAGCACGAGCATATCGAAGAATGACGAAGACGAAACGCGTACTGACCTTGTCCAAGGGGGTGGGTGGCCAATATAAGCGGACCATATTCTTTGCCATGCTCATATAAAAACGAGCCAGCAGAGCGAAAACCCATGGCGTTTCGAATGAGTTCGCGCAGGACATAAAACTGGCTCAAATTGATAGAAAGTATATATACTACGAAGTGCTGTTTTGAGAACGTAGGTCCGCTTGCACGCAGAGCTGAGGGAGGCGGACCATAGAACAATGTCGGGAGGAGTGACATACTTATGGAAAGCAAAGAAGAAGTCGAACCGTTGTCGGAGGTCCCTGCAGATGAGGTTCTGCCGACAGAGGTCAAGAAGGAGCCACCAAAGAAGACCAAGCTTTTGGCCGCTATAATAGTGGTCGTGGTCGTGGTTGCTGCCTTGGCCGCTGCGCTGGGATTCAGCCTGCTCGGTGGAGATGATACTAACGATCCACCGGAAGCTGGCGCTACCGCTACAACTGGGACGCAGATAGACATCGGCGGAAGCGTGTCTTTCGAGTCGTCCGCAACGGACAGCGATGGTGAGATCGCCGATTACGCATGGTACTTCGGCGATGGAGAGATGACGAACGGGAGCACTGCAAGCACCGTGTCACACACTTATGACTACGGTGGCCACTACTGGGTCTACCACGTCGCAACTGATGACGCGGGCGACACGGGTGACAACGAAGCCGCCATGATAGACGTGACTGTGTTCTTGTTCGACCCGTCGGCGGAAGGGCTCACGAACGACTCAGCCCCGTACGCGGTACTGCTCTCTGACAAGGATGTTGTCGCGAGGAACACGACCATCACATTCAACATGACGAGCTCGGGCGGTGTCGGATGGGATGACGACGCGGAAGAGGTTGTCGTCAGCTGGGAGTTCATCGACGAGATGACCCTTGACTACGGCGATGGCTCCGCTGTGGCGACGATAACGCCTGACGAACTGATGACAGCAACGCACAAGTATGTTGGAAGCGGCCACTACGCAGCCGAGCTCACTGTCACGGGGACGAACGGCGAGTCGACCACCACGATGAGGACCATACACGTGCTCAACCCTGCGACGACAGTAACGGGCACCGTGAAGAACCCAGACGCGTTCGTTATGGTGACCATAGGCGAGCCTGAGAAGCTTGATCCGGCAACAGACTACGAGACGGCGGGCGGAGAGGTTCTGCAGAACGTCTATGAGACGCTGGTCTTCTACGACGGGGAAAGCGCCGATGTACTCGTGCCCGTACTGGCAGAGGAAGTGCCGACGGTTGCTAACGGCCTGATAAGCGACGACGGACTGAACTACACGTTCAACGTAAAGTCGGGCGTCACGTTCCACGACGGGACTGACATGGACGCCGAAGACGTCGCATACTCCGTCCAGAGGGCGCTGAGGATCCACGACCCCACGGGACCATCGTGGATGATCGAGGCCATAATGACGCACTACATCTCCTACTACGTGGGAGGCACGATCCAGGACTGGATCGACAGTGAGGGCGTCACAGAGTCGTGGCTGCTCGACGCACTGCCGACTGGCACTGGCACAATGATCACAGAGGCCCACATGACGAACATGGCTGAGGCCGTCGTGCTGGCCGACTTGGATGAGAACACCGTGACGTTCCGCCTGACTATGCCATACCCGGCGTTCATATATATCTGCGCCACCACGCTGATGAGCGTCGTGAGCATGGACTTCGTCGAGGACAACGACGGCATAACGAACGGCGAGACGAGCGAGTTCATGGAACAGAACACGTGTGGTTCGGGACCGTACAAGCTCAAGACATGGGATGTCGGCTCGAAGATCGTCCTTACGAGGAACGATGACTACTGGGGCGAGGCTCCGGCGCTGAAGGACATCTACATCGTGAAGGCGAACGACGTCAACACGAGAATACTCATGTTGCAGGCGGGCGACGCGGACAGCATCTACCTGCCCATCGACTACGAGGACCTGTTCGACTCGGCCGACTACCGCATAATCAAGGGACTGCCGACGTTCAACATGATGTTCGCGGGGTTCAACTTCGACATCAACACGACGGCGGCCGCGGTATACGGCAGCGATGTGCCTTCGGACTTCTTCCA
>DATKWQ010000005.1:0-20985 GCA_035529455.1 Thermoplasmata archaeon | reverse complement strand
CGATTCTGACCATCTGGCACGTCATGATTTGCCATGCTGCTCGGCATATGCCTTCGGCTGTCGGTTTCACCCGACGGTCCGCGCCTCTTCGGCGACCTGCCGGGCCGCCTCCCGCGGGTCGTCTGCCTGATATATCGCCCTCCCGACTATCACGTAGTCCGCCCCTGCCCTCAGAGCGTCCGAAGCCTTGCCCCCTTGGGCACCGACCCCGGGACTGATTATCTCGAGGTCTCCGATGATCTCCCTCAGCGCGGCTATCCTCTCTGGCCGGGTCGCCGGGGCCACGATCCCCCTTGCGCCAGCCGCTCTCGCGATGCCCGCGAGTTTGTCCGCGACCGGGGCGGTGAACTGTTTTCCCCCAGGATGGCTCATCTCGGTGACGACGTAGACCGATCCCTTCGACGCCTCGACACAGGCCTTCACGGAATCCTCGCCTGGGAACCCGTGACATATGACCGCGCTCGCGCCTCTCAGCATGGCCTGCTCGACGATGAGCCGGTTGGTGTTCGGGATATCCGCTATCTTCATGTCGCACACGACGGGCTTGATCTTGGATATCTCGGTTATGATCCCGGGTCCTGCGGCCAGCGTCAATGGCCAATTTGTCTTCACAGCGTCGATGTGGTCAGAAACCGCTTCGACCACGCGCATCGCCTCCTCGCCGGACGTCACATCCAGCGCGAGTATCACCCTAGTCCTCCTCTCCATGGTAGATGCCATCACAAACAGGGCTTATTAGCCTTTTGCGTTGGTACGTCGAAAGACGATTTATCGTGGCAACGCAGATACGGTGAGCCTGTGACTAAGACAACGAGGATGGAGAAAGGGTCCGTATATACCGGCAGCCTCCCAGAAGGGTGCGTGCTGTGCGAGAAGGGCGCCAAACTAGTGCTCCTGGTGACGGGCAAGTGCGCCCGTAGATGCTGGTACTGTCCGCTGTCCACGAGCAAGAAGGGGCGAGACGTGTTCTTCGCTAACGAGAGAAGGGTCGTCCGCATCGCAGAGGCGGTCCAAGAAGCCAGGACCATCGACGCGCTCGGTACAGGGATAACCGGAGGGGACCCGATGATCGAAATCGGCCGTACCGTCGGTGCCATCAGGGCGCTCAAACGGGAGTTCGGCAAAGACCACCACATCCATCTGTACACCTCTGCCACGGACCCGCGCAAGATAAGGCGCGTCGGAAAGGCGGGCCTCGACGAGATACGTTTTCATCCGCCCGTGGGCACTTGGAAGAGGCTCCGTCGGAGCGCTTTCGCGGACGCGGTGAGTGTCTCCAAGAGAGAGGGCATGGCGGTCGGATTGGAGATACCGGTGATACCCGGGAGGAAGGACGACCTGTCAGCTGCGATATCCTTCGCGTCGGAACGGGACCTCGACTTCGTCAACCTGAACGAGCTGGAGTTCTCCGAGACGAATTGGAGGGCGATGAGGAGGCGGGACATGGACGTCAAGGGGGACGTCTCCTCCGCAGTGGCGGGAAGCGAGGAGCTCGCAATGGAGTTGGTCAGAGCGGGCCACGCGGTGCCATTGCATTACTGCTCATCGGCATTCAAGGACGGGGTCCAGCTGAGGAACAGGATCGCCAGGAGGGCGATGAACGTGAAGAAGCCGCACGAGATAATCACCGAAGACTCGACGCTCGTCAAGGGCGTCGTCGAGACGGACGACCCCGTGGGGACGATGCGGCGTCTGCGCACGTACTACGAAGTGCCGTCAGAACTCATGTGGCGCGACCGCGAGAAGGAGCGTGTAGAAGTCGCAGCATGGGTGCTGGAGGAGATAGCACATGAGCTCCCGCTGGAGTCATACATTGTGGAGGAGTATCCCACCGCCGACAGACTGGAGGTCGAGAGAAGGCCTCTCAGGCGACGCTGATACTGTGCACGTTGTGGTGCCGGCTGACGATCTCTCGCGCTATCCTCAGGTTCTTGCCGTTCTTGCCGATCGCCTTGCCCTTGACCTTGGGGTCGACGGTGACCGTCGCGTGCACGATGTTGCCCCTGTTCTCCAGGGACACCCCCTGAACGCTGTAAGTGTGGAAGATGTTGCGTATGAACGTCTCGGGGTCGTCAGAGTACTCGATGACGTGGATGTCCTTGCCAGTGAGGTTCTTCAGGCGTATAACGTTCTCGCCCTTCTTGCCGACGGCCCTGCTCCCCTGGTTCTTCTCGACTACGAACACGAGCTTCTCCTCAGTCTCCAGACAGTCCTTCACCTGCGTGTTCGTGACCTTCTCGAAAAGAGAGATGTACCGGAGGGTATCCCCCGTAAAGGTGATGTCGCCCATTCGACCCCTCATTGCACCGACAGTATGTTCGAGTCTCCTGGTTTGATTATCGCCAGCGCGGATATCGCGTACGGCTTGCCGCACGCCGCTCCCAGCTCGACATTGGTCCCGGGGAACGCCAGCGTCTTCGCAGCTCCTGCGGATGTCAGCTCGTCCTTTGCTGGACAGTTCGAAGAGAATACCACCATCTTGGCCTCGCCGCTCTTGACGGACTTCCGGGTCTGTTCCAGGCCGAATCTGACCTCACCTGTCGTGGATGCGGTCTTCAGGGCCCTCGCGACGTCGATCATTCCTTGTTGCCTCCCTTCTTGGCCGGTGACCAGACGAGATTAACCGCGCCAGTACCGACCGTAACCGGCTGGCCAACTATAATGTTTTCCACAACGCCCTCCAGAAGGTCGACCTCTCCAGTCATCCCTGCCCGCAGCAGGTGCGCCGATGTTATCTCGAACGCCGCCCTCGCGAGCACGCTGGACTTGCGACCGGATATCCCGTGTCGCCCTATCGCCTTGACGTCGCCGTCGTTGGTCATCAGGTCGGACACCAGCATTATGTGCCTTATGTCCACCGTCAGCCCCTGCTCCTCGAGCGTCTTAGATGCCTCGTTTATGATGGAGTTCCTCGCAGCCTCGATTCCGAGGACCGCGTGTATCTCCATGATGCTGTTGGTCGTCGTCCTCGTCTTGTCTATGTGCTCGTGCTCGAGCACCTTCTCGAGGTTCGAGCCCTCGGTGTAGACGACATAGCTCCCTCCGAGCTTCCTTATGACGGCCCTGTGTATGCCCTCGATGCCCTTGATCGGCGTGGACTTCGTGTCCTCCGAGAGGCGAAGGAGCTTCTTGTATAACGGCTCGTCGCACCTTACGACTATGTTCTCCTCGCGCAGGTCGACCAGGCCCTTCATCCCCTTGGCCTTGCTGAGCCTCTTGTGGACCTCCTCTGGCGTGAGTCCCTTGCGCTCCATCTTGCGCTTGTCGAGCCTGACCAGCACCTCCATGTTGGAGATGTCCGTCTCGACATCGGCTATGTCTATGACCGTGGTCCTCTCGATGTCGGATGCGACTCTCCTGACCAGGTCCAGGTCGTTCCTCGCCTCCTCCGCGAGATGTATCTCCATTATCGGCGTGCTCGGGACCCGCCTCGCATCGACTATCTCTATGAGCCGTGGCAGGCCGAGTGTGACGTTCATCTCCGCGACACCGGCGTAGTGGAACGTCCTCATCGTCATCTGCGTGCCGGGCTCGCCTATGCTCTGCGCGGCGATGATGCCGACGGATTCGTTCGGGTCGATGATGTGGCTTTCGAACCGCTCGACCGCGAGGTCGAGCACCTTCGCCAGGAGCTTGTCGGTAAGCAGGTCGACCCCTTCGATGCGCGTCGCCAGCTCGCTCAGGACGGCCCTGGGGAGCATCTTGCCCGTCTTCTCGAGCATCTTCATCAGCTTCTTCTCCGTCGCGTTCAATGGATGGATCTTGACCGGAAGGTCCTTCTTCACTATCTTCGGCGTCTTCAGTGGCTTCTCCGCCTTCTTCTTCGGGGCGCGCTCCTTCGTCTTGATGGCGTTGAGCACCTGCTTGAGTTTCCTCTCGCCGAGGATCTTCTCTATTTTCCTGAGGGTCTTCTCGTTCGCCCTCGCGACCTTGGTGTACGTGTAATCGTTCTCCACCAGCAGCGTGGCGACCTTCTCGTCGACGCCCTTCCTGGTGAATACCTCGATCGTGCTCTTGCTGGTCATAAGCTCATCCCTCCTCTCCGCTGCCGGCGTCGAAGTCCGTCTCGTCCTCGGAATCTGGATCCTCCGGAGTCTCGAGCATGTCCCTGTCCTGTATACCGTAGCTGACCACGCCCTTCTCCTGTATCTGCGCTATCAGCTCGCCCGTGTCACCGAGTACCGTCAAGAGAACATCGTCGACGTCCACCGCGTCCCCCTGGACGCTGCGGGTCGGGTCTATGTTGTCCTCGCCGTACAGGAACTGTATGATCGTGCCCGCCGTGTTCCTGACGGTGCCGTCCTGCATGACCTTGAGGTCCTCCAGGGCGTTGACCAGCCGCCTCTGCATGTAACCTGAACGCGATGTCCTCACGGCCGTGTCGACCAGGCCTTCCCTGCCACCCATCGAGTGGAAGAAGTACTCCGAAGGCGTGAGACCGCTCTTGTACGAGTTCTTGATGAACCCTCTCGCCTGGGACCCCAGGTCGCCCTGCTTGAAATGCGGAAGCGTCCTGTTCCAGTACCCTCTCGACAGCCTCTCGCCTCTGACTGCCTGCTGGCCGATGGCGCCGGCCATCTGGCTGAGATTGAGCATCGAACCCCTCGCGCCGCACTTGGCCATTATGACCGCCGAGTTCTCCATGCCCAGGTGTCTCCCCGCGATCTGTCCCGCTGTATCTCTCGCCTTGCCGAGGACCTTCATGATCTCCACCTCGAGCGTCTCCTCGAGGGACCTTCCAGGCATCTGCTCCAGCTCGCCGTTCCTGTAGGCGGCGATGTGCTCCTCCACCTTGGCCATCGCCTGCGTCATCGCGTCGTCTATCTCGCGCTTCGCCTGGTTCGGGATGTCCTCGTCGTCTATGCCGGTGGTGAACCCGCGTATCATGATAGCCCCGATGGCGATCTTCGTGGCCTTGTCGATGAACGACCGCGACGCGGCGGAACCGTAGTCCCTGGAGAGCTTGTCGAGTATCCTGCCTTTGAATGCCCCGATGGCCTTCTCGTCTATGGTCCCGGATATCAGCTGTCCGCCCCGTATCACGACGAAGGAGTCGTGCTCGCACTTCTCCTTCTTGCACACGTCGCACTTCTGACATATCGACGACTTGAAGGTCATGTGGAGGTCGGTCGGCAGTATCAAGCTGAACAGCTGCTTGCCCGTCCATCGCTCTTCCGGCTTCTTGACGGCCGGTGCTGGAAGCGTCTCGGCGCTGACCTTCTCCAGGATCTTCATGGTCTCCTCCCTGGAGAACGAAGAGTCCTCGTGAGTCAGAAGGAACGAGCCAGTGATGTGGTCGTGTATCGCGCCGATGACCGGTCCGCCGAACCTCGGAGAGAGTATGTGCTCCTGCACCCTCATCAGGACCTTCGCCTCCGCACGCGCCTCCTCGCTCTGCAGCGCGTGCAGGTTCATCTCGTCGCCGTCGAAGTCTGCGTTGTAGGGTGGGCATACGCAGAGGTTGAACCTGAAGGTCTTGTGAGGCATGACCCTGACCTCGTGCGCCATGATCGACATCCTGTGAAGCGACGGTTGTCTGTTGAACAGCACTATGTCACCGTCGTTGAGGTGTCTCTCGACCACGTATCCTGGCTCGACGGCCTCGGACACTGTCTCGGCGTTCTTGTCGGTGATCTTGATCCTCCGGCCGTCTGTCCTTATCACGTAGTTCACGCCTGGCCTGTATGGCGGCTCCTCCGGCGTGGGCCCACGGGCGCATATCTCCTTCGCATGCGCCAGGTTCCTCTCGGTCACCTTGATCGGCACTGTGAGCTCCCTCGCCGCCGTTATGGGCACGCCGACCTCGTTGATCGACAGCATCGGGTCCGGCGATATGACCGTTCTCGCGGAGAAGTTGACACGCTTGCCGGACAGGTTGCTCCTGAACCTGCCCTCCTTGCCCTTCAACCGCTGCACGAGCGTCTTGAGCGGCCTGCCAGACCTGTGCCTGGCAGGTGGTATACCTGAAGTCTGGTTGTCGAAGTACGTCGTGATATGGTACTGCAACAGCTCCCACAGGTCCTCCACGATCAGCTGTGGCGCCCCCGCATCCCTGTTCTCGCGCAGGCGCTGGTTTATCCTCAGGACGTCGACGAGCTTGTGCGTCACGTCGTCCTCCGACCTGTCGCCTGAATCGAGCGTAATCGACGGTCTGACAGTCACCGGTGGCACCGGCAAAGCTGTGAGCACCATCCACTCCGGCCTGCAGACGGACGGGGCTATACCGAGCACGACCAGGTCGTCGTCGGGGACGCGTTCCAGCCTCTCCCTGACCTCCTTGGGCGTGAGCTTGTGCCCCTCCTCGCGGAAGGTAGTCGGCTTGTCCAAGGTGATCTTGAGCTGGACGGCGCTGCAGTGCGGACACGTCGTCCTCGAGGCCGCGTCCTTGGCGGACTCCGCGGAGATGTACGAGCTCTCAAAAATGTCGCCCGTGAGCTCCTCCATCCGGTTCCTCTGATTCAGGTACTCCTGCGCCTGGTCGCCCGTGAGCAACAGCCGCCCGCAGGACCTGCAGGTCGACTGCAGCAGCTTCTTGATCTCCTTCACGTAGCCGACATGAATGACAGGCATGGCGAGGTCGATGTGACCGAAATGGCCCGGACACTCGTCGACCTTCTTGCCGCACGTCTTGCACCTCAGACCGGGCTCGATGACACCCAGGTGGGGGTCCATCAGGCCCATGTCTATCGGGAAGCCGTCGTCGTCGTACGTGTCGGCGGTAATTATCTTCGTCGCGGACATCTTGCGCACCTCCTCAGGAGACAGCATGGCGAACTTGATCGCCGATATCCTCTTGGTTACGCCCGTGACCATCATTTCAAATCCTCCAGTTGAAGACGCATGACGACGCCAAGCGACAGCAGCTCGTCCAGGAGCAGCTTGAAGGCGTACGATGTCTGCACCTGGTATATCTTCGAGTTGTTGCCGCACACGGGGCACCTGAACGTGCCGCGTCTGTCCAGTATCGCTATGTGACCGCAGTTCGGGTTGCCGCACACATACTGCAGCGTGCCGTCCGACTCGTCCAGGAGCCTGTCCCTGATGACCATGGCCGCGCCATGGCCGATGAGACAATCCCTCTCCATCTCTCCGAACCTTAGCCCGCCCTGTCTCGACCGCCCCTCCGTGGGCTGTCGAGTGAGTATCTGCACAGGCCCCCTGCTCCGCACATGCAGTTTGCCGGAGACCATATGATGCAGCTTCTGGTAGTAGATGACGCCGACGAATATCTCCGCCTCTATCCTCATGCCGGTGATGCCGTCGTACATGACCTCCTTGCCGTTGTGCTTGAAACCGTTCTTCACGAGGGCGTCCCTGAGCGCCTCCTCGCGTTCTCCACTGAACGACGTGCCGTCGATGATGCGGCCCTCCATCGAGCCTACCTTGCCACCGATCATCTCCAGAACGTGCGCCACCGTCATCCTCGACGGGACCGCGTGCGGGTTGATCAACAGATCCGGCACCAGACCGTCCTCCGTGAATGGCATGTCATGCTGGTTCACCAGCAGGCCGATGACGCCCTTCTGGCCGTGTCTCGAGGCGAACTTGTCGCCCAGCTCGGGCACGCGCTCATCCCTTACCTTCACCTTGACCAGGCGTGAGCCGTTCTCTGACTCGGTCAGCATGACGCTGTCGACCCAGCCCCTCTCTCCGGGGCGGACTGTAACGGAGGTCTCCCTCCGCTTCTGTGGTGTGAGGAAGTCGGCCTCCTCCTCGAGGAACCTCGGCGGCGACGTCTTGCCTATCAACACGTCCCCGCCCTCGACCAGCGTCTCTGGGCTGATGAGACCGTCCTCTCCGAGATTGCTGTAGGATAGGTCCGCCCTCGCGCCCCTGACGTCTGGGCTCGGGATCTCGAAATGGTCCTCCTGTCCGCCGGGGTATCTGCGCTCCTCGGCCCTGTATGTCCTCATGAATGAGGAGCGGCCGAGCGCGCGCTCGACGGATGATTTGTTCATGATGATAGCGTCTTCCATGTTGTACCCCTGGTACGACAGGATGCCGACGACGAAGTTCTGCCCCGCCGGTCTGCGGTCGAAGTTCACGAACTCCATCGGCTTCGTGGTCACGAGCGGCTTCTGTGGATAGTGCAGCATGTGACTCCTCGTGTCTGGCCTGATCCTGTAGTTCGAGGAGCTGAGGCCGAGCGACTGCTTCGCCATGCCAGAGCCCATAGTGACTCTGGGACTCGAGTTGTGCTCCGGATACGGAACCACTGCCGAACAGACGCCCAGGATGACCATCGGGTCGGTCTCCAGATGCGTGTGGTCGTCCGACAGGAGCGAGTCTGTCTGCATAGTGCCGCCGCACGACTTGCACTCGAGCGACACGCGACCCTCCTCGCCAGGGTTCCTCCAGTCGACATCGATCGGCGACAGTATCTTGCTGCAGTGTTCGCACCGATCTGGCGTCCTGTACGCGGCCATGGAGATGTACGAATCCTCCTCCTCCTCGGCGTCGACCCATTCGACGACGCCTTCGCGGATGAGGTCCGACCACTTCGCCTTGCAGGAGTGCATGTCCTCGAGATGCTTCCGGGTCAGCAGGGTCTTCCCGTTGCGCACGACGAGCAGCGGGCGTCTCAGCCTCCCCTCGTCGCAGTTGATTATGATTTCGTTCATGTTGAGGTCGAACCTTATGTTGACCTCCGGGGACAGAAGGCCGGACCGGCGCCTCTGGCGGATCTCCTCGACGAGCTCCCTCGGCTTGTCGTGCAGGCCGATCAGATCGCCGTTCGTGTAGACCCTTGTCTCGGTCGTCTGGTGCTCGCTGACCTCCCTGACGCCGAGGTCCCTGAGCAGCCAGATGATCTCCTTCTCGTCCGTTCCCTCCGACACGTCGATGATGAGGGCGCAGTTCTTGACAAGACCGCAATTCTGCCCCTCAGGCGTCTCGTTGGGGCAGAGCCTGCCCCACTGTGTCGGGTGAAGGTCTCTCGCCTCGAAGTGCGGCTGGCTCCTCGTGAGTGGGGATGTGACCCTTCTCAGGTGGGACAGTGCGCTCATGTTGGACGTCCTGTCCAGGAGCTGGGACACGCCGGCCCTGCCGCCTACCCAGTTGCCCGTGGCGAAGGCGTGCAGCAACCTGTGTGTGAGCAGGTCGGGCCTTATCGCGGACGATATCCTGAGGCCCTTCTTGCGGGTGTAACCCCTTTCCAGCTGGTACTTCAGATCCTTGATGAGGTTCGTGAGCGACACGCGGAACAAGTCCTCCATGAGGTCACCAGCGAGTTTCAGACGCTTGTTCGCATAGTGGTCCTTGTCGTCCTCTTTCCTCTTCCCGAGCTCCATCTCGAGTATGGTCCTTGCGACTCTGCCCAGGAAGATGGCCTTCTTGAGGCGCACGTCCGGCGTGTCGCCGAGGTGCGGGAGAAGCGACCTGTCGATGATGCTCTCGACCTTCTTGGCCCTGTACTCCTTTGCCTGGCCAGTCGCGAACTTGCGCTCGAGGAACAGTATCGCATCCTCGGTTGTGAATATGCCGTTCGGAGGGTAGAGCTTCTTGTTCTGGCACTCCTCGATGTTGGCGTAAACGATGTTCGCCATCTGGGGGTCGGAGACTATCGCCCTGTAGATCTCCTCGTCGCTCTCCATTCCCAGCGCCTTCATGAGTACTATCAACGGGATCTGCCCGGACGCTGCAGGGACGGAGACGACCAGGACACCGTCCTTCTTCTTCTCCATCAGCGTGAGGGCTCTGTAACCCTCCCTCTGCGAGAACACCTTGGCGACATGCAGGCTCGTGCCGTACCTCTCGTTCAGCTCGACCATCACCCTGTTCGGCGCGAGGTCCTCGAGAGATATCAGCGCGCGCTCAGTGCCGCCGATGATGAAGTATCCGCCTGGGTCGCACAGGTCCTCACCCATCGTCGCGAGGAACTTGGTCATCTCCTCTTCGGTGGGTTCCCTGTCGAGGTCGAGGTTGTCCCTGTGCAGGTTACACTTCTTCGATTTGACCATGACCGGCAAGCTGCCGATTTGTACCTTCTCCGGCTCGCGCTCGATGCCGTCCTCGACGACCGTGAACTCCATGTAGATAGGCGCTGAGTAGTTCAGGTTCCTGAGTCGCCCCTCCATCGGGAACAGGGCATGAGTGGCACCGTTGGCCTCCTTGATGATCGGGCGGCCCACGGAGATGGTCGGCCTCGCGTTCGGGTCGACGATACCCGTCTTCTCGTCCCTCTTGCGGCCGAGGCGTATCTCGATGATCTTGCCCTCGGTCCTGTCTGGGTCGAGGCGTATGACGCCGCGGTACGACTCGTCTGGCGATGCGCGCACGTTGTCCACGATCTTCTGCATCCTGCTGTTCGGATGGTCTAGTGTGGGCAGGAAGTCGTTATAGGAGGCTATGTGGTGGTTCACGATGCTGCGCTCTCGGAAATAAGTCTCAACTAGTTCCCTCAATATCTCACCCTCGAACGACTAGCCGGTAACAGACCGACATCCCGCTGGTGTCGCTCCGCCTGACAATCTTGATAACCATACCCTCATCGACGGGGCCGCATATCGCGTCGAGCGCGCGTATGCAGGGGTCGGACAATCTCATCTTTGGAAGCTGGTCCTTGCTGAGGTCAAGCTGCTTGAGGACCTTCTCGACCTCCTTCTCCGGAAGGAGATGATGCTCGGGAACGAGCTCATGCTCCAACACATTGAATTCTTCGGTCATTTCTAATCACCCCACGAGTGCAGATTCGAACGAGTCGGAATGTTCCATCTCCACCCTCACATTGGGATCTCTCGGTACGCCACCTGGCGGGCCCGCGGGGATTTTCGAGACTAGTCTGTAAGGCATAGTCATTCGAACCCCGGGCCACCTGCTTAAAAGGCAGATGCTCTTTCTAGGGAGTCCTATACATCGAGAATGCATGAGATTCCTACCTAGCTGAGCTACGGGCCCGTAGGCGGCGCGGATACCCGAGGCTGCTTTAGCAGGGCGTGTAGTCCGTTCTGATATATAATACTTGCCCAGTTTCCAAACGCCGACGCGGCTCAACGCCGTTAACCGCATATAAATATGTGTTCATATAATTATCTATTACAAATAAAACACCTTTGCTCAGCAAATGTTTAGTACCTTACGCTAGCGAAGTCCTGCCATGAGCAGCTCTGTCTTCCACCACGACTGACGCGCACCATCCGCAGGCTGAATACCCTTGCTCATAGCCGGCCTCGACATTGGACCCCTGTCGATCGGGCAGGGCTCGATGAACCGGATCCGTCCACCGTTCGAAAAATGTCCAGAAGACCGGGCTCCGTTCCCTACGGCATCAGCAGATGTTATATACAGATAGCATATTCCTCAGCTCCGAGGTAGAAGAATTTGACCGGCCAGGAGAAGGCTTGTTCATCTTGCGGTGTTCGTCTTGTGAGGAACTCGGAGACGACTTTTCCCTGTCCCAGCTGCGGCAGGAGCATGATCGGCAGATGCACGAAATGCAGGGACCAGAGCGTGAAGTACACATGCCAGGCGTGTGGATTCACAGGTCCGTGAGGTGATTTCGTGGGAGAGGTCGCGCTGCAGTACAGAGTCCTACCAGAAGGGCTCGACATAGATTTTGACGAGTTGCTAGCCAATATCACGAAGACGTTGCCTGAGGGAGCCAAGTTGAGGGCTTCCGAGAAGAAACCGGTCGCGTTTGGACTTCAGGCGCTCCACGTGCTAATCGTCATCGACGACAAGGAAGGCGGCGCGGAGGCCATCGAGACCGCCATCGCGGCGGTTGCCGGCGTCCAGAGCGTCGAAATCGTTCAGATGGGGCTGCTCTGAACCGGTCTGTGGAGACGGACGGCGCCGCTCCCACATTTTGTCAACATCGGACCATTCAGGTCGACCCACGTGTGCCGACATCTCAAGCGGTCCGCGCAGCCATTACGCGGATAGAAACAATCCAAATGGTTTGATGGAAAGGGTTTCGTAGGTCGTAACCCACGGACGGGGATCGGACATCAGACCTTGGGCGGCGGCAGGATGAACTTGCCCTTCATGAGGTACTCTGTCTGGCGCCTCGCACGTCCGATGATGGTCTCGGCCTTCTCGTACAGGTCCTTCCTGCTGTGCTTCTCCCTGGCAATGCCTTCCTTGATGGCTGCAGTGCCGACGGCTGCGGCCTCTCTCGGGAAGACATCCCACTCGTCCATGGTTGGAACGATGTAGTCCTCCCTCAGACCCTTGTCCTCCGCAGTCTTGGCCAGCTCGAGCACCGCAGCGAGACACATCGTGTCCGAGATGGTCTTCGCCTTGACGTCCAGCGTCCCCCTGAATATGCCTGGGAAGCCGAGCGAGTTGTTGACCTGGTTCGGGAAGTCGGACCTGCCAGTGGCGACGATCTTTGCGCCGGCCTCCTTTGCCTCCCACGGCCATATCTCGGGTATTGGGTTGGCCGTCGCGAAGACGATCGAGTCGTCCGCCATGCCCTTGATCCAATCAGGCTTGACGGTTCCTGGGCCCGGCTTTGAGGCTGCGACGACGATATCGGCGCCCTTCATGGCTGTCGGGACATCACCGACGACACACTCCCTGTTCGAGTGCTCGCACATGAACCACTTCTCTTTGTAATCCGCCTTAACGTCGGTCCTGCCCATGTGAAGCGATCCCTTCGAGTCGCACATGACCATGTTCTCCCACTTGTAGCCGGAGAGATGCATGATCCTGGAAATCGCGATGTTCGCCGCGCCTGCGCCTATGAACACCGCCTTCATCTGCGACGGCTTCTTGCCGACTATCTTCGCCGCGTTGATAGCGCCAGCCGCGACGATCGTGCCAGTGCCCTGCTGGTCGTCGTGCCAGACAGGTATCTCGCACTCCTCACGGAGCCGCTTCAAGATGTAGAAGCACTTCGGCTGTGAGATGTCCTCGAGGTTCACTCCTCCGAGCGATGGCTGGAGGTACTTCACGGTATTGATGAACTCCTCCGGGTCCTTCGTGCCGAGGCAGAGCGGGAAGGCGTCGACGCCTCCGAGATACTTGAAGAGCAGCGATTTGCCCTCCATGACCGGCATGCCCGCCTCGGGGCCGATGTCCCCCAGTCCGAGCACCCGCGTACCGTCGGAGATGACTCCGACCGTATTCCACCTGTTGGTGTGCACGTAGGACAGTTCCTTGTTCTTCTGTATAGCCTTGCATGGCTCCGCGACGCCGGGAGTGTACCAAATCGCGAAATCGTTGAAGTCGCGGACGACGCACTTCGACACGATCTCGATCTTGCCCCCGTAGAACGGGTGATACGCCATGGCCAGCCTTGCTGGCTCATAGGCCTTTTTCAACAGATCATCGACTGACACCTTCTTCGGTGCCTTCGCCTTCGTCGTCCCTGCCTTCCTGGCAGGTGCCTTCTTCGAAGGCTTCTTCTTGACTGGTTTGGATTTTGCCATTCGATCCCTACCGTTTGTTCCTTTGCGTTTGTCGAAAGTCGTTGCGAACTTGTCCGATTTCTGACATTTACCTAACGGCTTTCTTGTGCTTACGGCCAATCATTCGAGAACATTTCGGCGGATTAATACATTGCCATGGTACACGCGTCATCGAATCGGACCGCCAGCGGCGGGGCGCGAATCATATATCACGGGACGAGGTCATAGCCCAGCTCGATGAGAGCCCTCGTACTGGACGGCTACACGGACGAGCCTTCATGTCTCGGGGTGCCGCCTTTCATATCCCCTTACGTGCGGCTTGTGTTCGGCGCGATGGTCGAGGCTGGGGCGGATGTGAGATACGCTACGGTCGACCAATGGCGGGCGAACGCTTTGGACATGACCGGTTTCAGCCTGCTCGTGGCAATCCGCCACATCGCGGTCCCTGGAAAGTACCTCAGGGGCATGCCGGCGAGCGACCGAGAGCTCTCTGAAATCGGCAAAGGGTTCCAGGGAGACTCGATCGTCAGCCTTGGAGCCGGTGGCGACAAGATAGGCAGGGCAGTTGTGGACTCATTCGACGAAGTCGCACCTGGCGACTCGGACGCGTATGTCCACGACCTCCTCGCTGCTGGGGGAGCACATGCTAGGAGACGTACAACACAGGAGTGGAATCGTTGGCTGTTGAAGGGGGCGCGCGCGTGCGCGTCACATCCCGACTTCGGCGGCCCCCTCATCGCCGAGATGCAGATGTACAGAGGCTGTGTCAGGTACGGGTCGGGCGGCTGCGCGTTCTGCATCGAGCCACTCCAGGGGGAACCCGTGTTCCGAGCCCCGGAGGACATACTCGCCGAGGCGAAGGCCCTGTCCGACATCGGCGTCAGGAACCTGCGTCTTGGTGCACAGACGTGTGTGTATTCGTACATGGCGAAGGGCGTCGGGGAGACGGAGACGCCCGTACCAAACAGCGACGTCATAAGCTGCCTCCTTAAATCGATCCGAGAGGTCGCCGAGCCAGCCGTGTTCCACCTGGACAACGCCAATCCCGCCGTGATAGCAGCGCACCCTGCCGAGGCGAGGGAGGTCACGAAGGCCATCGCCGAATACTGCACCGGAGGGAACGTCCTCGCACTCGGCCTGGAAAGTGCCGACCCTGAAGTGGCGAAGGCGAACAACCTCAACGCGACCCCGCAGGACGCGCTGGAGGCTACCAGGATCATCAACGAATTCGGCTCATCGAAGGGTCCCACGGGCCTGCCCCTCGTCCTGCCTGGCATGAACTTCCTCTGTGGGCTCAGAGGCGAGACGAAGAAGACCTACGACCTCAACATCGAGTTCCTCACCGGACTCGCCTCCGAGGGGCTCCTGCTCAGGCGGATCAACATACGCCAGGTAATCCCAGTCCGTCAGGACCACCCCGGTGTCAGGCAGAGAGGGCAGTTCCTGAGGTTCAAACGGTTCGTAAGGGAACAGATAGACCTGCCGATGCTGGAACGGGTCGTCCCGAACGGGACGATCATATCATCGGTGTACACGGAGCTGCGGGAAGGCGGCAGGACTTTCGGCAGACAGGTGGGCACATATCCCATACTCATCGGTCTGCCATATCCCTATGAGACAGGGAGATGGATCGATGTCTTCGTTGTCGGCAGGGGGCCGAAGAGCCTCATCGGTATAGTGCACCCGACTCCGGTCAACACCGCCAGCCTGTCCATGCTCGAGGCAATCCCTGGCATAGGCAGGCGGAGGGCGATGACGATCGTGCGCAAGAGGCCGTTCACCGACACGGAGGAAGTAAGGGGATTGTTGGGCGAGGGCGAAGCCGAGGCATCTGCAATGCGACTCCTGTCTCTGAACGATGTAGCGACAGAGTAACAGTCAACTTATAGTATTGACCGTCCGATTCGTCCCGTGGCCGGGCTGGTGTGATGTTGGATCAGAAGACGGCGGCGAGATACCCTTTCCTCAAGGAGTCCGCAGACCTGCTCAGACAGAAGGGCGTGACACTTGACAGCCTCATATCCAGCTTGGCGTACGAGAGGGCGCGGACCCTCGGGAAGGAGAGGGTGCTCGAAGCGGTCGAGTTCGCCAAGGTCGTGGAGCGGCCCATCGCGACAGAGATGGACGCGCTAAACGAGTTGCTCAGCTACCCTGTCGCGAGGATGTTGGTCTCCTGTCTCGGCGACGAGAAGTTCGTCCGCAGGTATGCGATAGCCGAGGCGAAGCTCGCGAACGCGAGGCTGAGCGGCGAGGTGGAGCGCGCTAAGGAGAGCAGCGTCAAGAGGGGCAGGACGCCGCCGCCGGTCGACGGTGGCGCCGACTTCGTGATGCGGGTCGCGAAAGAGCTCGGCCTTCAGGTGCACACGGTCGGCGATTCTCTTGCGGTCGATCTCTCGGATTACCTGAGGTTCTCGTCCGCCATCAAGAGCAGGTCATGGAAGCTAGTGAACCAGGACGTCCGTGACGGCAAGACCATCGTGGACGAGAAGCGGCTGGTCCGGCTGATCGAGCAGATGATCACCGAGAAGATCGTGTCCGAACTCCCGCTGCCCGTGACCGACTCCATCATCGAGTCGCTCGCCGACGATGTCGAAGAGGTCGGACGATTCCTCGAACAGAAGAGGGCCGAGCAGCCCAAGAAGGACTTCGGCAGGGTCAGCATCGTCAGGTTCCCGCCGTGCATGCGGAAGCTGCTGGAGATGATACGAGCTGGCGAGAACGTGCCTCACACCGGCAGGTTCGCGATCGTCGCCTTCCTACACACGCTCGGGATGGACTCGGAGACCATCCTCTCGACCTTCGCCACGTCCGCGGACTTCGACGAGAGCAAGAGCAGGTATCAGATACAGCACATAACTGGGGAGATATCGGGAACCGAGTACACCCCCCCGGAGTGCTCCACGATGAAGAGCTACGGGATATGCTTCGACCCCGACAGCCTGTGTGACAAGGAGTGGATGGGACACCCGCTGAAGTACTACCGCCTGAAGGGAAGGAAACCGCGCAAGAAGACGGCGGACGTCAGGAAAGCGAATTCCAGATCAAATGCGCCCGCTGGACGGCGGTGACGTTCCCGGCTATCCCGAAGTACAGCATCATCCATCCTATCAGCGAATATCCGAGGAGGTCCTCGGCTATGCCGACTTCGAGGGCCATGAGGATGTACTGGATTATGGGAACGATGATCAGAAGGGCGAGTCTGTCGGCCCTTCCCAAGATGCCACGGTACTCCCTCCTGAGGCCGAGCGCCTGCGCCTGTGTTCCCATGTAACTCGCAAGCATCACACCTATTATCGCGAACAGGCCCACGAACACCGAGCAATGGGCGCCGAGTGCGATGCCTGCCAGGATGAACACGTCAGCGTAACGGTCGATGACATGGTCGACGAAATCACCGCGCTTGGATTCCGTCGGCTTAAACCTCGCGACCTTGCCGTCGAGGGCGTCGAGCAGGCCGTTGGCGCCGACCATGATGGCGCCCAGGAGCAGGTACTCCGCCGGCTCCAACGTGAAGAATACCCCTGCGAGGAATGCGAAGACCAATGAGGCTATGGACAGATGGTTGGGGTTGAAGGACGAGAGGCGCTGAGCGGCAGGGGATAGCAGCTTGTCAGCCTCATCCCGATAACTATCTAGAACCAGTCAAAGACCTCCTGGCTCCAGTCAACATGTCCGACTGGATATTTCTCACTTTCTCCCGCGAGTATCGCCTCTACCGCGCGTGACACTTCCTCGATGCTCAAGCTGGTGGTGTCGACCTCGCAGACGCGGGTGACGGCATCGACCGCCTCTATGAGAATCACGTCTACCGCCTCGGCCTCCAGATTCTCCCGGACCTTGGCATCGCTCCAGCCCTTCGTTGAGAGCCGCTGCTTCAACACAGTGGGGGAGCACCTCAGGACGATCGCCTGGTCGACCTCGAGTAGATGGGATAGATGGCCTTCGAGAAGCACGTCGCCCTCCATCTCGGACACGGCCTCCGCCAGCGTGTCGATATCGACCTCTGCCGTGTCGCGTTCCTCGTCTATCCCGACAATGGCGTTGTAGCTCTTGGCGAGATCGTTGACACTGACCACCTCGATTCCATTGACAAGCGAGGCCACGCTAGTCTTTCCCACTCCTGGAGTGCCCGTCAAGGCGACCTTCATCGCATGAGGCTAGTCCGTGCCTCACATATCAATCTTCACCGAGGACCGTCCGATCCCAACTTCTCCAAGAACAGGCCCGCGATCTCCCGGATAACGCTAAGATCGACCACGCGCTGCTGGAACTCTTCACGCAGCTTCTTGACCGTCTTCGGGTCGCGGGGGAACTCTATCCCACAATCCACATCCATCAACAACAGATACTCGGCCTGCGCCAACCCTGTCCTGCGGAGCGGGCTGCCGGGACTCAGATGGGGGCTCACGCCCTCGATGACGCCGCACGCCACCGCGTCCATGTGCCAGACCATCCTCCTGACCATGTTCCACAGGTAGCTCTCCGCCTTGAAATCTATCGTGAAGAACCTCTCGGACTCGGTGATCGTTATGGAGTCTATCGTCCTGACGGGGTCCCGTCCGTCCGCCCGGGCGAAGCGTGAGAAATCGTGAGTGCCAACGAAGGACTGCGCCGCCCCTCGCAATGCGGCTGGATCCTGAGAGGTCACAGGCAGGAAGTACCTGTACCATCTCTGCATCGCCCACCTCGGGTTGAAACCATCCTCCACTTGCACTGCCGAGTACACCCATGCACCATCCAGCTCGGAATTGACGGCGGAACACAACGACCTGAGCGAAAAACCCGTCTTGAAGGAGACGACATTGCCCAACGCACTCACGCCTCTGTCCGTGCGGCTGGAGCTGCGTAACCCGCACTCCCGGACCGACTTGATCGCGCCGATTGACTCGAGCGCTCTGATAAGCGACCCTTCGACCGTGGCCTTGCTGGGCTGCCTCTGGAAACCGTAGAACTCCGAGCCGTCGTATGCGAGTTTGACAGCGACGCGCCGAGTCTCCTTCACACGCGGTCATCGAGTGCAGGATTATATATCTACGTCGTCTGTGCGAGTCGCGTGCCACACATCAGGGTAGTGATGATCGAGCCGCTGAAAGACGGCAACGTCGGAGCGGTGGCAAGAGCCATGAAGAACTTCGGGCTGAGCGAGCTGGTGCTCGTACGACCTTGCAGCATCGGTGAGGAGGGCATCAAGCGTTCCATGCACGCCGTGGACATCCTGAAGAACGCCCGCACATGCTTCACCGAGGGTGAGGCGCTCGAGGGAGTGGACTACATAGTTGGCACTTCCGGCGTGGACACCGCCAACGACAAGAAGTTCTCGAGGATATCCCTCACGCCAGAAGCACTCGCGGCGAAGTTGGAAGGTTCCGACGCGGTCATCGCGATCCTGCTTGGCAGAGAGGACTTCGGACTGGACAACGACCTGGTCAAGCGATGCGACTTCCTCGTCACAATCCCGGCGAACCCTGAGTACAACATCCTCAACATCAGCCACGCCGCGGCGGTCATATTCTACGAGCTGTTCGTCAACGACCTCGTCAAGGACGGCCCGCGCGAAGCCTCTGGGCTCGAGGTCGAGAGACTGAACGATTACTTCGCCAAGCTGCTGGACGCGATCGATTATCCCGAGCACAAGAAGCCCAAGACGAAAGTCATGTTCAGAAGGCTCATGGCGCGCTCCACACCTACGACGTGGGAATACCATACGCTCATGGGAGTCCTGAAGGACGCCGCCAAAGGTTGTCTGCAGAACGAGAACAAGAAGGACGCCGAGTGACGGGACAGAAGCGGTCCTAAGAAAATCTGTTGCGCCCCTCGGAGAGTTGTGCGTGAGGGGCGCGTGTTTGCTGTTGTTGTTTGTGGGGGGAGGAACTAGGTTCAGCCTAATGCTCTTGCGATGTTCGTCGGCTCGCACGACTGCCTGTCGAACCGCAGCTCAGCGTCGATCGGGGCAGGCCGCAGCGCGTCCCTATCATCGCACATGTCCGGCGCCTTGACGCCGGTGACGATCGCCATCAGCTTTATCGTATCGGCCATGTCAGGGTCTATCCTGGCACCGAGCTTGATGTGGGCCTCGCTCCCGAGCCTCTTCGTTATGCCGTTCAGGACCTCGTATGCCTTCCTGAGGGAGAGTGTGGGTCCACCTGTGATGTGTATCATAGCGCCTGAAGCGCCTTCGAAATCGATATCGAGCAGCGGATTGGTGACCGCCTCCATGACCACCCTCTCGGCGTCGTCGTTCTCCGCGTACAGCACTGTCGACGCGCCGCCCTGTATCATCACGTTCCTGAAATCCGCGAAGTCGAGGTTGATCATGCTGGTCTGACATATCGTCTCGGTTATGCCCTTGACCACTTCGACTATGAGCTGGTCCATCACCATGAACGCCTGCTCGACAGGCAGCTTCGGGACGATCTTCAGCAGCCTGTTGTTGTCGAGTATGATCGTGCTATGTGCGGCATCCCTCAGCTTCGATATGCCCTTGAACGCCGTCTTGTACCGGCTCCTCTCGATGTCGAACGGTATCGTCACGAGCGCGACAGTGACCGCGCCGTGCTTCCGCGCCAGCTCGGCGACGACAGGCGCGGTGCCCGTGCCCGTGCCGCCTCCCATTCCAGCGCTGATGAAGACTATATCGTACGCCTTCACGAGTGACTCTATCTCGTCCGCGCACTCGTAGGCGACCTTCTCGCCGATCTCGGCATTCCCGCCGGTGCCGTAGCCACCTGTGGAATGCTCGCCGATCAGCAGCCGCGTCTTTGCCTTGATCTTCGCGAGATGATACTTGTCAGTGTTGATGGCGATAGTGTCGATACCCTCGAGGCCCATCTTGCTGATCCTGTGAACGCTGTTGGAGCCGCCGCCGCCGCATCCGACAACACACGTCTTAGGAGAGAGATGGGCGTCGAAATCGCGCTCGCTCTGAAGGGCCTCCTGTAAGAGCTTGCTGAGCATCTCAGCCACTCCCCTTCGAGCGCTTGCGCTCGTGTGTGTACACATGCGTGTCCAACTTACATCCCGTCCCGCGCGAGGCGTGCCTCCGCGATGCCCTCATTTGTCGATCTCTTCGATGGCCTTCGATAGTTTGCCGCGTATGTAATCGCGCACCGCGTTCCGTATCGCGTCGTCGACCGATATCGAGTCACCGTCCTGAACCAGCTGCTTCAGGTTCACGACGTTACCCTTGGGGAGCTCGACGGTCACCTTCTCTATGTACTCGGGAGTGAACTCCCCGTCTACGAAGCGGTCGATGGCGGCCCTGATTGCGTCCGAGATCGTGGAGAACCTACCCTGGTCGACCAGCTCCTGCAGGGCATTGATGCGTTCGTGTGGCAACCGTATCGTGACTCTCTCCGATTCGACCATCTGGCCGCCCTCCTATGTCCGACATTTAAGGGCATTTCGTCAGACGATTGTCATTATCGTTTCGTCGATATTTATACCTTTCTAGAGCTGGGCATTGTTAACTTGAGTATGATGATTCGAGGTATCCCAGTCGGACGGAATTCCGACGAATTCAGCGGTGCTCGGAGAGCCTTGATTGCTTCTCCTTGGACTTCTTCGGGGCCTTCTTGGCTCTAGGGGCCTTCTTGAATGTCGGGCTATGGTCTCTGCCTACTATGGCGGGGCACTGAAT
>DATKWQ010000004.1:0-5583 GCA_035529455.1 Thermoplasmata archaeon | reverse complement strand
ACCGACTGGAAGTCCCTCACCATCGTGGGGTACGGATGTGGGCCGACGACGCTGCCGATCAGGTAGTGACTGTGCCCGCTTGAGGAAGCGTAGTCTCTCATCGCCTCGTTTATCGAGTCCTTCAGGGTTCGTGAGCCCGATCTGACGACGTTGACTTTCGCTCCGAGGAGATTCATCCGGTAGCAGTTCAACTTCTGTCTCTCGACGTCAACCTCCCCCATGTACACCTCGCAATCCAATCCCAGAAGGGCGCACGCGGTGGCGGCGGCAACGCCATGCTGGCCAGCGCCCGTCTCGGCGATGACCCTCGATTTCCCCATCTTCTTTGCGAGGAGCGCCTGTCCCAACGCGTTGTTGATCTTGTGCGACCCGGTGTGAGCAAGGTCCTCGCGCTTCAGGTAGATGGACGCACCGCCGACCTCCCCGGTGAGTCTCTTCGCGAGATACAACGGCGTCGGCCTACCCGCGTAGGTGCAAAGCAAGCCCTGCAGTTCGTCGGTGAACTCACGGTCCTGCGAATATCTGCTGTAGCCTTCCTGCAATTCCTTCAGAGCATGTACGAGTACCTCGGGGACGTAGAACCCCCCGAAGCGTCCGAAGTAACCGTTCGTCGTCACGACCTGCACCTCTTGATGAACTCGGACACCAGGCCCGGGTCCTTCCTTCCGGTTGACAACTCGACGCCAGACGAGACGTCGAGAGCGTATGGCGTCAGTCGCTTGGCCTCGTCCACGTTCGTTATGTTGAGTCCGCCTGCGATTATCGCTCTGGAGCAGCAGTTTACCGGTATGCGGGAGTAATCGTAGCTCTTGCCAGTGCCGGGGATGCCGTCCTCGAAGAGCAGAGCATCCGCGGCGTCAGCGAACCTCACGGCCTCAGACCTCGTCGGCTGGACCGCTCGTATCACCTTGACTCCGTGGTCACGTATCTCGTTCATCGACTCTCGGTCAAGTGAATACACCTGGATGGCATCTGCCGCGCTGCGCTTCACCATGTCCAAAGCGTGTGACGAGTCTCGCGGGGCGCATACAAGGACCTTCGTCACCATAGGCCCGATGGCGGATCCGATGGACGCAATCTCACTCAGTGGTATGCTTCTTCTCCGTCCTGGGAAGTGTACGAACCCAAGGGCATCCGCCCCTTGGTCCTCGCACATCTGCGCGTCCGCCAGCCTGGTGATCCCGCATATCTTGACCTTCATCGTGTCACTCCCCTCGCGTTCACGACCGTCTCCTCGACAGTCCGTCGCATCTCAGACGATCGCATGAACATGGACCCGATGAGGACACCGTCGAAACCGCCCAGAGAAAGCACATCGCTCTCGCTCCTGATACCGCTCTCGGCAATGACGAGCTTGTCATCCGCGACGTTCCCCCTCAGGTCCCTCGCTCGGCCATGGTCGACCTCCAGCGTCCTGAGGTCACGCCCATTGATTCCTATCATCTCAATCTGCCCGTAGGACGCGCATGAAGCGACCTTTTCGAGGTCAGGTTCGTCATGCACCTCCAACAGGGGTTCTATCCCCCTTCTCAGGGCGGCCTCAACCAGGTCGTCGAGCCCTTCCTTGCTCAGCGACTTGGCGATCAGCAGTATCGCGTCCGCCCCGACCGCATCGGCGATCTCGACCTGTCTCTCGCTGGTCACGAAATCCTTGAACAACATCGGCATCTCCACCAGCGAGCGCAGTTCACGGAAGAGATCCGCCCCCCCTGCGAAGTAGTCCTCCTCAGCCAGGACCGACATCCCCGCGACGCCAGAACTCGTGTATGCTTCTGCTGCCTCTGCTGGCGCCGGCGGCACCATCATGGTCGTTGCGGAGGGTGAATGGGGTTTGTACTCGCCAATCACTGCAAGTCCGGGGGATGTGGCGATCGCCTTCGACAGACTTCTCTTCTGATGCCCTTGCCGCGGAATGTGTTCGTTCCGGTCTGCGAGGACTCGAGTGAGGCGGTTCAGAGTGAGGACGGTGAGGACCGTCGGGTTGACCATGATGTCAGGGTCGAGCCGTCTGATGTGCTCTGGGCCGCCTTCAAAGCTGGATATCTGGGCCAGAAGGTGTGCGGATATGTCCGCGCACCTAGTCCGGAGCACGTCGGGCATGGCGCGCTTTCCTGTCAGCAGCGACGCGGCCGATCTGAGCTGCGCCTCGGACTCGAGCCTCGTGCAAGAGTCATGGAACTCCGTGAGCTTGGCGCGGGCACGGCCTCCTCTGATCATCTCGCGCGCGATATCCATGCCTTCGTGCATGTCCGCTGCCTTTCCGGCGACATAGAGTGCGGCGGCAGAGTTCAGGAGCACGATGTCCGACCTTGGCGATCCCTCGCCTTCAAGGACCCTGAGCACCGTCCTGGCATTGTCCATCGCGGACCCACCGGAGATGTCCTTCTGCTCAGCGATGTCCAGGCCGAACGCGTCTGGCGTGACCTCATATCTGTCCGTTCTTCCGTGGCGGAGCTCGACAACCGTCGTCGGGCCAAGGTTAGTGATCTCGTCCATGCCGCGTCCGTTGACTATCATGGCGCGTTCTGTCCCCAGCTCACGGAGCACGTCCGCCATGACCGGGGCGACGGCAGGGTCGTAGACGCCTATCAGCTGTCTTCTCACCGAAGCGGGGTTAGCCATCGGGCCAAGGATGTTGAAGAAGGTGCGGACACCAAGCTCTCTCCTCGTCGGCATGACGTTCTTCATCGACCTGTGGAACTCTGGCGCGAACATGAATCCGATGTTGGTGTCTTTCATGCACCTCTCGACGTCGTGGTGTTGGAGGTCGACTGGAATCCCCATGGCGGAGAGGACGTCCGCGGAGCCGGATCTGCTCGACACTGCTCTGTTTCCGTGCTTCGCCACCGGGGTCCCCGCGGCCGCCACCACGAAGGAGGCCGCCGTGCTTATGTTGAAGGTGTTCAGGCCATCGCCGCCTGTGCCACAGAGGTCGACCGCTCCCTCTGGCGCTCGGACGCTGTCCATTCGCGACCGCATGCACCTTACGAATCCCAGGAGCTCGTCCTTCGTCTCGCCCTTGGCACGCATCGCTGTCAGAAACGATGCCATCTGACGCGGCGTGGCCACACCTGACATCATGTCCTCCATCACTCTGTTTGCGATATCGGACGTGAGGTCTTCCCCCTCAACTGCGAGGCGTATGCCTTCTTCGATCATCGCTCGCACATCCTCAGGAAGTTCGAGAGTATGGTCCTCCCGTGGGATGTCATCACTGATTCTGGATGGAACTGTACACCGAAGACCTCTCGGTCCCTCGCCCTGAGCGCCATGATCTCTCCCTCATCGGACTTCGCGATTATCTCAAGTGTCTGGGGGAACCCGTCCCTGGATACTATCAGCGAATGGTACCGCGTGGCAGAGAACCGCTCGGGAACTCCCTGGAACAACGGGTCTTCAGAGTGCGATATCGGACACACCTTCCCGTGGACCACCCGATCGGCCCTCGTGATGGACCCACCGTAGGACATAGCGATGGCCTGATGACCGAGACACACTCCGAGCACGGGCCGGCCGAAGCCGTTCTCTGATATCACTTCGAGCGACCGGTTCGTGTCCTTGGGATGACCCGGGCCGGGTGAGATGATGTAGCCGTCCGCGTTCCCCATGAGGTCGTCCAGTCGAGCTGAGTCGTTTCTCTCCACTGTGATTTCCGCGCCGAGCTCACCAAGGTACTGCGCGATGTTGTAAACGAACGAGTCGTAGTTGTCGATTATCAGGATGCCCGTCATCATCTGCCTCCCTTGGAGATCGACGATATCGCCTCGAGCATGGCACCCATCTTGTGCTCAGTCTCCTGGTATTCCCTCTCTGGGACAGAGTCTGCCACTATGCCCGCACCAGCCTGTACGCTTGCCTTGTTGCCCGAGACGATGATGGATCGTATTGTGATCCCGAAATCCATGTTGCCTGTGAAATCGAAGTATCCAACAGCTCCCGCGTACGGCCCACGGGGAGACACTTCGAGCTCTGATATGAGGTCCATCGCCCGCACCTTCGGGGCACCGGACACGGTTCCGGCCGGGAAACACGCCTTCAGAGCGTCGAATGCATCCTTGCCCTCGGCTATGCGGCTCTCGACATTGCTGACGATGTGCTGGACATGCGAGTACTTCTCGGCCGACATGAGCTCGTTCACCTTGACGGTGCCGAACTCCGACACACGGCCCATGTCGTTCCTGTGAAGGTCCACGAGCATCAGATGCTCCGCCCTCTCCTTCTCGTCCAATAACATCTCGAGCTTGAGTTTCTCGTCTTCCTCGGGGTCAGCCGCCCTAGGGCGCGTGCCGGCGAGGGGCCTTGTCGTCAGCCGCTGCCCTTCGAGCCGGACCAGCATCTCTGGGGACGACCCCAGCAGTTTGACATCGCCGAAGTCAAGGTGGAACATGTAGGGGGACGGGTTCAGGCGGCGCAAGGCCCTGTACATCTCCAGGGAGTCCCCCTCGAACCGGAAATCCGTCCTGCGGGATATGACCGTCTGGAACACCTCTCCGTCCATTATGCAGTCCTTCGTCTTCGAGACCATACGGTGGAACTGCTCTTGGCTCGTGTTCGGCTGGCCCTCGCCGATGGAGATGTCGAGGGGTGGGGCGTCTCTGACCTTGTCGAGCGCCTTCTTGAGCTCGTCCATCTTGCCATGCGTTATGAGCAGTGTGCGAGAGTTCAGGTGGTCTATGCAGACGAGGTGCCTGGGGAGGATGAAGTACATATCGGGCAGCTGTCCGTCATCGTCAGCAGGCTGGCGAATGCCTTCGAAATAACGGACCATGCCATAGCCTACATATCCTACAAGTCCTCCAGAGAAAGGCGCGATGTCGGAGGCGCCACAGTTGATTGACTTGTAGTACTCCTTCAGCGCTTGGTAGGGATCATCCTGCCTCTTGCTCCACCCGTCGATCTCGACGGATTCGCCCGTTGCCTTGAATGATGAGATGGGGTCCACACCGATGAACGAGTATCGCGCGGTCCTCCTGGTGCCTTCCACGGACTCGAGCAAGAACGCCTCTCCTGGAAACTGCTCTCTTAGGGAGTAGAATATCGACGTCGGGTCATCGTGCTGGTCCTTTCCGATAGATACGCTGGTGGCTAGGTTCGTGCCGTTCGACACGCTTCGGGCCCCGCGTCCTCCATCGGTGTCACCATCATTTGTACTCATCATTAGACAAATGAGAGCATCATTGTATTATATATTGTTTATTGGACTAAAATGGGCAGAATGTCTGAATGCCCCTCGCAACGCCCGTGGCGGCCACAAGTTTATGACCTCCTCGTTGATTTCGCGTTAGCGTGGCAATGCCGCAGGGCATACTTAGGTAGTGATTGAATGGCCAGAAGCGAGTTCGGAGATATCCCGAGGGAGCGGATCCAGTGGTTCCCGATAATCGACCCTGAGCTGTGTACTCAGTGCGGCATATGCGCAGAGTTCTGTCATCAAGGCGTTTTCTCAACGGACGAAGGGACCGAAGTGGTGAATCCTTACTCCTGCATCGTGGGATGCACTGGCTGCATGAGCCAGTGTCCAGCTGGTGCGATCTCATTCCCCTCCCTTGTCGAGCTCAGAGAGATGCTCAGACAGCGGAGAGC
>DATKWQ010000003.1:0-27977 GCA_035529455.1 Thermoplasmata archaeon | reverse complement strand
AACTGGTAATCCATGGGAGCGGGACCGCTCGCCAGTCTCCGTCAACATTGTCAGAAGAACCGTCGGCCTAAGTCCCGACCCAAGCGCTCGGAAGAGAGCCAGACAAGAATCCTTGCCGCCGCTCCAAGAACAGAAACAGAGGTCGCCCTTCTTCGCCACAGTGGCACCTACTTGAAGAAACGATCCATAGGCCGCGTTCACGATCAGTCCGTGGCAAACGCGTCCTACTTGACGGTCTCAAGCTGGCTAATGATGTTCCAGATGAGCGTCCTTCCGTGGAGCGGTATGTTGGGGTCGTTAGCCAGTTCGTCGAGAATCATGATCGCGCTGGCGCTCCTGATGTCGAGCGCCTCGCTCTTTTGCAGAAGCCTATCCTTGGCCTCCGTGGCCCCTCTCCGGATGTTCCTGGGCACGGAGGTGTCCTCTGCGAGCTGGTCCAGGACCTCCATGATCTGCTTCAATCTCGTTTCCGCATCTATCATTATAACACTTCCTGAACCTCATACACGCCATCCGGCCATCTACTCCTTCGAGTCTTCCTCATCGTCCTTGATGATCTTGCCCTTCTCCTTGAAGGTCGTCACCACCATGAATGTCCTCGTCTCCTTGACCCCGGGAATCTCTGCAACGTCGTTGACGATGAACTTCTTCAACGCGGCGTAGCTGGGGAACCTAGCCTTGGCGATTATGTCCGTGTCGCCGGTGACCAAGAACACATCCTCGATGTCAGCGCTGTCGGCGATCTTCCTGGCTACGTCGTCCGAGCCCTTGGTGTCGATCTTGAACGTTATAAGGGCGGTTACCTGGTCTTCGCCATAATACGACGATATGACCTCTTCATACTCCTTCTTGTCCTTCTCTTCCATACGAACGCCCCCCTGGCGCCTGACGTCGATCCAGCAACGGCTTGGCTTACGGCGGTATCCCAAGACCTCTGGATGAACATGGGGGTGCCTGGAAGCGTCGGCAACCAACCCTGTGCATGCTGCTGTGCGCACTCACGCCGTTCTCAGAGTCGTGCTCCCTCAAACTCCTCTTGAAGGTCGATGATGACCTGTTCCAGGATCTCTTCGAGGCTCGTGCTCCGATACTCGCGCATCCCGCCCAGATCGCTCTGTACTCTCGCCACGTATGCGGCGCTGCTCTTCAGAAACTCCACGTTGCACAAGGGTTCTTCCATTCGTGTTCACCCCATTGGCTCTGGGTACCTACCCTGGCCATGGTATGCACGGTGCCGCGCTATGCCTCCACTATTATATAGAACTTTCTCGCGGAGGGTTCGAGCGCCGGCCATGGCCAGGAACGCGCCTGCTCGTATGCGCGTTTGGCGGCAAGCGCGCATGGCCAGCGGACCTGACGGGCGGCCTCGCTAAGTATTATATACAATCCAGGCACTGCAAGCGCTTCGATGAACTCGGCATTAACGTTCATTATAGCTACCATTAGCTGATTCTAGCTTGCCCATTGCCGAGTTGTTTGATTTCCGTATTGGAGGAGTCACGGAGATGACGAAGTACTATCGGGAACCTGCCGGGGAGACATTCCCCATGCTTGAGGAGGAGATACTCTCCTACTGGCAGGACCGTGACGTGCTCCACAAGACTATGGAGCGCATGGCCTCGGGACAGCCGTTCGTGTTCTGCGAAGGCCCTCCTACTACGAGGAACCGTCCGCATATGGGAGACGCACTCCCGCGTGCGGTGAAGGACGCGTTCCTGCGCTACCAGATTATGAACGGCAGGAAGATAGTCCCGTACATCGCGGGATGGGACTGTCACGGCCTGCCTGTGGAGATAGAGGTGGAGCGGGCCCTCGCCCTGAAGACTAAGGCAGAGATCGAGTCATACGGCATAGCGGAGTTCAACGCCCTGTGTAGGGAGCGGGTCGTCAGGTTCAAGGCGGAATGGGAGCAGATGAGCCACAGGATCGGTTATTGGCTCGACTACGACAACGCTTACATGACGATGTCGAACGAGTACATCGAGAGCGTGTGGTGGGCGGTCAAACAGCTACATTCGAAGGGTATGCTGACAAGGGGCCGTCACGTTGCCGCGTACTGCTATCGATGTGGGACGACACTTAGCAGCCACGAGGTCGCGCTCGGGTTCAAAGAGACCGAGGACAGGAGCGTGATAGCGCGGTTCAGGGTGAGCGATTTGGATGCCAGCATCCTGTCTTATACCGTCAGCCCTTGGACGCTGGTTGCGAACACGTTCCTGGCTGTCAGGAGGGATTGGGAATACGCCGTCGTCGAGGTCGACGGCGAGAGATATATCCTCGGGCGCGCACACGCTCTACGCCTGCTCCCAGGGGCAAGAGTCGTCGAGACTCTGAGCGGCGAATCGCTGCTCGGAAAGGACTACGAGCCACTGTTCGAGTTCGCCAAGTGCGGCGGTAACGCGTTCAAGATCGTGCATTCGGATGAGGTGCCGGAGGCCGACGGAACCGGGGTCATGCAGATATCCCCTGCGTACGCCACGGCCGACTACGACATCGCCCTGGATGAGGGAAGCGAGATATTCGACCCTGTGGACGACTCGGGCAGATTCACCAGCGCCATTCCTGAGCTGAAGGGGCAGGTGGCAGGCGATTCCGACGCCGAGGTCATCCGTCTGCTGGAATCGGCTGGCCACCTCTTCAAGTGGGAACTCATACACCATTCATACCCGTTCTGCTGGAGGTGCGACACACCTCTCATCTACAGGCCTATGGACGCGTGGATCGTTGCGGCATCGAGCGCTCGCGACAGGATGCGCGAGCTGAACGACGCGATCCGCTGGATCCCCAGCTCGTACAAGCGCGGCCGGTTCGGCAATTTCGTAAATGAAGCCAAGGATTGGGTGGTAAGCCGCGCGCGTTACTGGGGCACACCGCTGCCGATTTGGAGATGCGCCTCCGGGCACGAACTCTGCGTCGGCAGCATGGAGGAGCTCAACCAGCACTCGGTCGACCCGGTTCCGGCAGATATCGACCTGCATCGACCTTATGTCGACACGATTCACCTGAGATGCCCAGAATGCGGCGATTCGATGACCAGGGAGGAATACGTCCTCGATTGTTGGTTCGACTCGGGGTGCGCGCCGTTCGCCCAGTACCACTATCCATTTGAGAATATGGAAGAGTTCGATGTGCACCGTGCGGTCGATTTCATCAGCGAATCCGCGGATCAGACTCGCGGTTGGTTCTACACGCAACATGTACTGGCAACTCTGCTGTTCGATTCGCCGGCATTCAAGTCCGTCCTGGTGATGGGCCAGGTCTACGACGACAAGGGTCGGAAGATGTGCTCCTCCGAAGGAGCGGGAGTCGACCCTGACGAGGTGTTCTCGTCGGTTGGAGCGGACGCCTCGAGGCTCTTCCTCCTGAGCTCACCTGTCTGGCAGGGCGTGGAGTTCTCAAGGGAGAACATCAGGCTCACCATGGTCCGCACTCTGACCACGCTTCTTAACGTGTACGCGTTCTTTGCCGCGAACTCCAACCGAGTCAACTACAGGGGCGAGTCACTCGCAAGGAAGACACACGACCTCGATGTGTGGATCATATCGCGGCTCAACATGACGGTTGTGGAGTCAAGGAGGGCGTTCGAGGCGCTGGAGGTGCACAGAGCAGTACGTGCCATCATCAGCTTCGTAGATGATCTCAGCAACTGGTATCTGCGCCGATCGCGTAAGAGGTTCTTCCAGGTGGCCGATCCTGAGGACCGATTCTCTGCGTTCAGCACGCTTCACGAGTGCCTCACGACGATATCGAAGACCATGGCACCTGTCACACCGTTTCTCGCAGAAGGGCTCTACAAGAGCCTGAGGGGCCCGCTCGACAGCGTCCACATCGAGACATATCCCGTCGCGGAGCGCGAGGCGATAAACCGGTCCTTGGAGTCTCAGATGTCTCTGGTACGTCAGGCGGTGGAGGCGGGGCGCCTCGCACGGCAGAAGGCCGGAGTCAAGCTTAGACAGCCGCTGGAGGAGGCCGTCATCGCCGCTGGTGAGGACGGCATGTGGGTGCTCAGACGATATGAGCGGATGATAGCAGATGAGCTGAATGTCAAGCGACTCGAGTGCATCGAGTCGAGGGAATCGATGATAGAATACGCCCTCACGCCGAACCTGCGCGCGCTCGGCCCCCGTCTGAAGGAGTCGGCCGCGGAGGTCGCGAAGCTGATGGAGATGATAGACGGCAGTGAGATGGTGCGTCATCTGGCCGCGTCTGGCAAGATACGCATCGGAGGCTTCGATATCTTCGAAGAGGACGTGATCGTGGTCGAGAAGGAGAAGCCAGGATACTCTCACGCCAGCATCGGCGCCGTTCATGTTTACGTCTCAACCGCTGTGCGTTCCAAGCTCAAGTTGGAGGGCTTGTCGAGAGAGGTCGTGAGGCGTATTCAGCACATGCGGAAGGAGATGGGGCTCGAATTCGGGGAGCCCATAATCGTCGAGTATGTCACCAATCCAGAGGTAGAGCAGGCCATCTCCGCATACGAGACGAATATACTCCGAGACACCAACGCGAGCAGCCTTACGAGCCGCCCCTCCGTCGATGGCGGTAGGATGTGGGCTATCAACAAGATGCCGTTCGAGGTCTCCGTCAGGAGACCTTGACCTTGACCCTCTTGCCCTCCATGGTGACGTCCTTTTCCATGAAGTACGCTCCTCTGCCGCGGGAGTAGTAGTCCTTCATCGTGCACTTTATCACATAGCCGTTCGAGATGTAGGTGCGCACCGCCGGCTTGTTGTCGACTGCGGCCTCCAGTGAGAACCTGGTTATGCTCTTCTTGCGGAACACCTTCTCGCAGGCTTTGACCAGCTTAGAGCCGAGGCCCTTTCCCCGATGGTCGTCGAGCACGGCCACGGAGGCGATCCTCCCGCGCGCGTTCCGTTCGGAACAATTGCACATGGCGACGCCTATCACATCCGCACCGTCGAGGGCCACGAGGGCGAACGAGTCCTTGCGCGACAGGAAGGCGCGTACGACGCCCGTGTCGAAGCGCTCCTCTCCGAAGCAGGAGTTCTCAGTGTGCATTATCGCGGGGAGGTCGTCCATCCGCGCCAGCCTTATCCTCACAATGAATCGTAAGATTGCTCCACCGATAAGTGGATTGCTACGGCTCCGAAGGTCTTATATTCGGTCTGGGGCTTCAGCATCTGGATGCAATCCATCAGGCAGGTCCTCTCGGGAGATTCGCTGGGCAAACCAGTGAACATAAGGGGCTGGGTCTACAGGACGCGCAGCAGCGGCGGCATAGTGTTCGCAGTCATCAGGGATTCCACGGGGATAATCCAGACGACCGTCAAGAAGGGGGTCGTCCCAGACGGGGATTTCGAGTCCGCGTCGGACGCGGGAATAGAGTCCGCGGTGATGGTCGAAGGGACGCTTGCGGAGGACAAGCGCGCCCCAGGTGGGTTCGAGGTCCGCGCATCCGGCTTCAAAGTGGTGGCGTTTTCAGAGCCGTTCCCAATAACCGAGTATCAGAGCACAGAGCTGCTTCTCGACCAGCGCCATCTCTGGATACGGTCACGCGAGCAGACTGCGGTTATGCGCGTGAAGGCGGCGATGCTCCGCGGTGGGAGGGAATGGTTCCACGAGAACGACTACGTGGAAGTGACTCCTCCTATGATAACCGGCGTTGCGCCAGAGGATAGCACTACACTGTTCCAGATCAAGTACTTCGACAGGATTGCATTTCTCTCTCAAACCGCACAATTCTACTTGGAGTCGCTCATATTCTCCTGCGAGAGGGTTTGGGCCCTCACGCCGTCTTTTAGGGCTGAGAAGTCGCGGACTCCGAGGCATCTGGCAGAGTTTTGGCATCTCGAAATGGAGGCCGCTTGGGTCGACAACGAAGGTAACATGAAGGTGCAGGAGGAGCTCGTTGCGGCGATGCTGGAGCGGACGGCCGACGAATGCTCCGCCGAACTTCAACTCCTCGGACGCGATCCAGCCGACCTCAGGAAGATCACGACTCCGTTCGATAGGATGCCTTACGCTGAGGCTATGGACTATCTGCAGAAGAACGGCTTCGACATATCATGGGGCTCTGACTTCGGAGCGGTCGAGGAGCGGGCGTTGACGAAGGATAGGGACACGCCCATCTTCGTCGTGAACTACCCGAAGGAGACCAAGCCGTTCTACATGAAGGAGAACCCGGCCGATCCGAGGACGTACAAGAACAGCGACCTGCTGGCTCCAGAGGGGTACGGAGAGATAATCGGCGGGAGCGAGAGGGAGACGGACAACGCCCTCATAATAGAGAGGTTGAAGGAGATCGGAGAGAGCCTCGACAGCTATCAGTGGTACCTCGACCTCAGGAAATATGGCTCCGTTCCACATTCGGGCTTCGGTCTGGGGCTGGAGCGCATGGTCACCTGGGTATGCAAGTTGGACCATATACGCGACGCGATACCGTTCCCGAGGACGGTGGCGAGGGTCTACCCGTAGACGGGCGACCGATTATTCTCCGCCCGCCATGCGCCGGCAATACTCCCGGTAGATGCCCGCTGCGGTGACTATCTGTTCTACTTCGATATGCTCGTCGGTGACATGGGCCTGGGTCGGCTCCCCCGGGCCGCAGACCATCAGAGTCGAGTTGTCCCTCTTGAACATGACCATCTCAGTGGCATAAGGCACGCTCAGTATCTCCGCCTCTTTGCCGACCACATCGTGCAAAGTCTTCACGGCCGGCAGGTCGGGATCCGTCTCTACGGGCTCCAGGAGATGCAAGGTCTTCAGTTCGTATTCCGCCTCTCCGAACCGCTCCCTGACCAAGTCTAGCACTCCCTCGCCTGTCATGTCCGGTGGGAACCGCGAGTCTGCCTCGGCCTCGCAACTGTCAGGTATGACGTTCACCTGCGTCCCTCCCGAGATCTTGTTCACGCACAGAGTGAGTTCATTGAACGGGTCACCCGGAATCTTCTGGAGGTCACCTATCCTGTGCAGCAGCGCCGTCATCTTGGTGATGGCGTTGTCCCCGAGCATTGGCATGCTGGCATGAGCGCTCTTGCCAGTGGTCTTTATGGCGAATTGTATCAGCCCCTTCTCCCGCACGACGATGTCGAATGCGGTCGGCTCTGCGACCAACACTGCGGGCGCGTCTCTGAGAAGGCCTGCTTCAGCGACCGCGATGGCACCGTTCATCGATATCTCCTCGTCCAATGTCAAGCAGACGGCGAACGGCGTCCCTTCCTTGGCCAGTTCCTTCGCCGCCAGGAGGATCGCGGTGCATCCGCCCTTCATGTCGGCAGTGCCCCTGCCGTACATGACCCCGTCCGTGACCTCACCCTGCTGCTTGGTCCAACCCTTGCCCTGGGGGACTGTGTCCAGGTGTCCGGATAGGACGACTCCGCCGTCGCCAAGTCTGGCGAACACCGCCGGCTTGCCGTCGTCCCCGTGTCGGGAAGGCTCGAGCCCCAGGCCGACTAGGTAATCGGAGACGAACTCCGCGAGAGGCAGAGCGTCGTCGTCTTCAGAGCTCTTGAGCAGCACCAGCCGCTTGAGCAGCCCCTCGGCTTCAGTACGCAGCAGGTTCACCTCGGCTTCTGCGCCTTCGACAGGTGTTCCGCTATCAACACCAGCAGTCGCGACGTGTTGTCTATGTCTTTCAGGCTCGCACACTCCGTCGGCGAGTGTGTGTATTTCATAGGTATGCCAATCGGCATGACGAGCGCGCCGAACTCCTGTATGACGGCACCGTCCGTCGCCCCTCCGCCAGAGCCGCACTGGAGCGGCAGCTTGGCCTTCTTCGCGATGCCCTCGATCATCTTCCTCAGCTTTGGCGACGCGATCGCCGCGCTGTCGAACATCCTCAGGGCCGGCCCGCCTCCAACCAGTATCTTCTCGTAGGTGTTTCCCTGCATGGGCCCATCGGTCGTCGTCATAGTGTCGACAGCGAACACATATTCCGGCCTCAACTGGAAGCCGATGACTTTCGCGCCCCTGAGGCCTATCTCCTCCTGGACGCTCCAAACGAAAGTGATCCTGGCGGCGAGCTTCCTGGTCCGCAGCTTCTTTAGCACATCGAGAAGTATCGCACAGCCCGCTCGGTCGTCCACTCCTCTGGAGCAGATCACGTCCTTCTCTATGTACGCGATGTCCTTTTTGAAGACCATCGCGTCGAGGACGCGCACACCGAGCTTCTCCGTCTCCTTCCTTGACCGGGTTCCCAGGTCGACTCTGACATCCTCCCAGCTGACGACCTTCTTCCTGTCGTCGTTCTCAGTCATGAGATGGGGCGGTTTCAGCCCGAGCACACCAGTAACGGTGCCCTTCTGGGTGGCTATCTCCACAATCCTGCCGACAAGCGTGCGGTCGTCGATTCCGCCCACCTTCCTTATGCGGAGGGAACCGTCCGCATCGATGTTCGTGACGACGAGGCCAAGCTCGTCCATGTGTGCAATGAGCACTATGTGCGGCCCCTTCGTGCCGACGGTCGTTATGAGGTTGCCGATGTTGTCCTCCTCGACCGGCGCTCCCATTGATTCGACTCTCGCTCTTATGTATTCCCGGATGTCGTCCTCGTAACCGGAAACACCTGGTATCCGTATCATCTCCTCCAACAATTCCTTCATTTCCGCACCCTCTTCACGAAAGGAGTTTCAACGACCTCCGCGTCGACGAGATCGTTCCTGATCTTCACCTGCACCGCCGTACCTGGCTCGGAGTATTCCTGTGGCACATACCCGAGGGCTATCCCCTTCTTCAACACCGGGGACATCGTGCCGCTCGTCACCACTCCTATGGCGGTCGGCCTCGAGAGTATCTCGTAACCGTGCCTCGGTATTCCTCGTCCCAGCATGTTTATCCCCACCAATCTCGGAGACACACCGGCCAGCCTCTGCTGCTCAAGGGCGTTCTTGCCTATGAAGTCGTGACCGAACTCGACTGCCCACGGCGGTCCTGTCTGCAGCGACGACTGCGTGCCGTCGAAATCGGTGCCTGACAACAGCAGCCCCTTCTCAAGCCTGAGGGTGTCTCTCGCCCCGAGGCCGATGGGCTTGAGACCGCGCCCCTCGCCATATGCCATGAGGGCTTTCCAGACCGAGACCGCGGCGGCGTTGTCGCACGCTATCTCGAATCCGTCCTCGCCGGTGTATCCCGTCCTTGAGAGATACGCGTACACGCCCTTCTCCCCACCGAGGAACTCTCGATCCTTGAACAACCCACTAGATGTGGGATTGTCATACGCGACAGCGTCCAGAACGACGAACGCGCCCCAGAACGGTCGAATGTCCGCGACCTTCGCAGTCGTGAGGTTCGCAATCACCGAAGCTGCCGAGGGCCCCTGGACGGCGATCGTCGCGATCTCGTCCGAGAGGTTCAGAACGTCCTGAGAGTCCGATTGCGAATTGATCCATTCGAGGACCCTCTTGGTGGTGGCTGCGTTCGGCACCATAAGATATTCCCCGGCGGCGAGCGGCGTTGCGATGGTGTCGTCTATGATGTGCCCATCGTCATCCAGCAAGTGGGAATATACGCATCTTCCGACGGGCGCGTCGGCGACGTCGTTCGTCATGAGCCTCCTGATTAGCTCCGCGGCACCGTCTCCGCGGATAATCACATCGCCCATGTGAGAGACGTCGAACATGCCGCAGCGTTCCCTGACGGTCAGATGCTCCTCTATGACCGATGTGTACTGTATCGGCATGTCCCAGCCGGCGAACTCCGTCATCCTGGCGCCAGCGGATATATGCTCAGCGTGGAGCGGCGTCTCCCTCATCGTTGCCTGAATCACATCGGTCGACCTAAAGGTTTGGAAGCCACAGAAGCCGACGACAGTCGCTCCAGGCGTTGCCTCGATGGAAGAATCATCTGTACTGGTCTATGAGGCTCGTGAGGTCCTTCTCCAGGGCGACACTCATCGCGGGCTGTTCGACCACCTCGACATTCCTCTCGAGTAACGCGAGCTCCTTCTCGCTGAATGCGTTGGGGCTTATCGGGATGATCACGGTGGACTTGCTCTGCATCACCTGTTCGTTGACATGCTCCAAGAACCTCAGGACCTGCTGGAAGCCGTTGTTGATGACCAGGTATTCCAGCCCATCGATTATGACGACGCAGCGCTCGTATCGCTCGATGAACGAGGATATGATCGTCGCAAGAGTGCCTATGCTCGTAGGGTTGTGATGGTCCGCACCGGGCGTGTGGCTGAGCCATATCACGCGCGCCTCACCCATGGTGAACGCCTCCCTGAGCTTGTCCGGGAACTGCCGCGTGACGCACAATCCCTGGAGCCCCCCCGACATCTCATGTTCGAAGAGCGCGAAGGCGAGGAAGGGCTTGCGCTCTCTGACGATGTAACACAGGCCGTGTTCCAGTTCTATCAACTCAAGGTCGGTTTTGTCCTCGTCCAACCACTCCGTCCTCCGCCAGTCATCCCGACTGAAGCGGGTATATATAAAATTGTTCGTTACATGTCTGTGCTGCCAGCAGTCAATTGTTCAATCTTCGTCACTCAAGATCTGAATGACTTTTTGCTCAAGCACCTTCGCCGGTATGTCGAGCAGCTTGATGACCGTTGTCTTCCCCGAAATCCCAGGACCGCTCTTCTTGGCGCTGACCACGCCCAATGTGTCGAGGTCCTTCATCAGGCCCCAGAACGCAGTGTGCGCCCTGGCCTTCTCGCCCCACTCCTCGCACGCGACCCTGTACGCCGACTCAACGTCCCGAGTCGTCACGAACGCCTTCCCCTTCGAACTGCGCGCTATCGCCAGCAGGGTTAGCTTCTGATGCTTGTCGAGCGGCGTCAGCTTCGACTCCGTGATGGAGCTGTACGCCTCCGCCTTTGCTCCCCGGACATGCTCCACCGACACCTCGCCTGCCCCCTCTTCGTCCGCCAGCATGCCCGCCTTCTCGAGGATCTCTATGGCGAACCGCGCATCGCCCCATTCGGATGCGACCTCTGCCACGAGGTCCGCAGTGTCGTCGCTGACTGCGCCTTCGTGGAACGCCAGCCCAGCCCTCTGTATGACGATGTCTTTGAGCTCCTCGCAATTGTACTTGCCGAACTCGACCAAGTTCGTCCGCTTGAACGTGCTGACAGAGGCGGCGTCCAGGAGATCCAGGACGTTCTTCTGGGAGATAAGTATCAGCGAGATGAACTCCCTGCCATCGACCTTCTCCTCGCCGAAGCGCGTCAGCTTGTAAATGATGTCTGGTCCAGCCTTCTTGAGCAAGACGTCAGCCTCGTCGAGGACTATGACGAGATGCACCTTGCGCTTCTCGAGGTCCTTCCTGAGAATGCGCAACATCTCCGCGATCGAGAACCCCCTGTCGGGGAAGTTTGGCTGGAAGTGGTTCACTATCTGCAGTATGACGCTGGACTCACTGTTCCTCTGCCTGCAGTTGACTATTGTCCAGTCGATCGCCTTCTGATGCTTCTCACCGTACTCCTTCAGGTCCATGCAGAAGCGCTTCGATGTCGCGGTCTTCCCCGTGCCGACGCTGCCCATCAGCACGGCGTTCTGCGAGAAGTTGGAGTCGAGGACCGGTCGGAAGAGCATGATGAGTTTCTTCATCTGCGCCTCCCTGTGCATCAGCTTCGGAGGGACGTAGTCGAACGAGAGGGTCCTCTGGTCCTTGAACACACTCTTGCCTATAGCGTCCCACATCTGAATCAGCCTGGCCAGCCCTCGCTATTGACTTCTCCGTATTTTAAACGATTTGCGAGGCGCTGTCGTCGCCGTAGAGAAGCAAAACGATTTATGCTAATAGAGCGCTCGAAGGGAGCGGTGGTAGGACGCCTTCAGAAGACGACCTTATCAACTCGCTCGTCAAGGGCACGAAGACGATGCTGAGCTCCGAGACACTGCTCGTCGACGCGGTGCAGGACCTCGTACGGGACGAGATCAAGAAGCACATACGGCAGAAGATCGAGGCCGACCCCGCGCTCAGGAAAGAGCTCGCGGACGCCATCAAGATGCTCATGGACGCCAAGATACACGAGGCAATCGCCGTGTTGAAGCTCGCCAAGGGCGGCGCGAAGCTGGGGCTGTCGATGGTGCCTCCAGACCTGAGGAAGGAGATGGGCAAGGAACTCGTCACGATGTTCGAGCGAGAAGTAGACCAGATGCTCGGACAGGAATGAGCGGGCCGATATCGGCTCCGCTGAGCAGGCGCTTGAGCTGCGGTCATAGCCCGGTGTCGTATCCCGGCAGGGAAGAAGGGTTTTGAGATCTCTGGGGAGATCGGAGGCTCACGATCATCCGAACAGAGCGCTGAGACCAGCCGCAGCCTCTTCCTCGGAGACCTTCTCCTCTTTCTTCTCCTCTTTCTTCTCTTCCTTCTTCGCGTCGGGTCCCGCAGCGGGTGCCTGTGCTGCCGCTGGCGCTGCCACGGCTGTGGCGATGGCCTCTTCGATGTCGACGCCTTCGAGGGCGGCCGTTAGGGCCTTCACCCTGGTCGCGTCCACTTCGACGCCTGCGGCTTTCAACACGTTCGTTATGTTCTCCTCTGTCATCGGCTTCTTTGCCGAGTGCAGGACCATTGCGCTGTACACATACTCCATTCTTCTGCCTCCTTTAGCTAGATTATCCGAATAGCGCTCCGAGACCGGCCGCGGCCTCTTCCTCGGAGACCTTCTCCTCGTCCTTCTTGTCTTTGTCGTCCTTCTTTCCAGAGTCGCCCTCGTCGTCCTTTCGCGGAGTCGCCGCGGGGGTGGCGCTCATGGCCTTCTTCAGCTCCTCGTCGAGCGCCTCGGGCGCCCTCGAAGCCAAGGCCATCATCTGGGCGCTCGCCTTTGCGAGCATGAGCTTGATTGTCTCGGCGTTGACCACGCCTGAGTTCACTGCCAGGTTCAACGCGCTGGTGTGTGCCTTTGCGAGCAGCGGCCTCACGGAGACCGCAGTGGCATATCCGGCATAGACCGACAGGTTGAGTGCGCTCGCCGCTGCGAGTCGCACCCTGGCTAGGTACTCGAGGTCGTCCACCTCGAGCACGTCCTTGGCGTACAAAGTGCCGTCTTCGAACGCGACGCGGAGGTCGAGTCCGACTGTGATTGGAAATATCTCGAGCTTCGAGAGGACCAGGGCGACTTCGCGTGGGATCGCATCGCCCTTCTTGACGAGGACCTTGTCCCTCTTGATCACCACTTTCCCCTGCTCGATAGCCGCTGGGAGGCCCGCCTTCTGCAGCTCGCCCACCACTGGCCCTGGCTTGAACGGCGTGTCCCCCGCCTTGATCTCTATGTCTTCAGGCGATGTCTCTCCACCCTTCGCCGGCATCTTGGTCTTGGTGGCACTGAGTTGCTTGCATAGCCTGAACGGGTTCATGTCCGAGGTGACGATCGCGCATTGGTCGTCGACGGAGCCCGCTAGGCCGTCAATGCCATCCCGCTTCTTAGCCGCTTCCAGGATTGCCAGCTTCATCAGCGAGTTCTTGAGCATCGTGATGTGCACGTGCTCCCTCAGGTTGGACCGCATCGTCTGGAACGCGGGCGCAGGGATCCCTCTGATGTTTATTATGCCAACGACCTTGCAGTCGGAGATGTGTGCCGCCAGCTTCGCGACCGCCTCCTTCTTCCTTGGAGCGACATGCGCTGTCATCTCAGATCACCCTGTAAGACGGGCCCATGGTGGTCTTGACATATGCCGACCTGATGTTCTGCCTGCCCCTTTCGAGCTTGGTCGTTATCCGTCCTAGGACGACGTCTATGTTCTCCGCGAGATGCTCCGGCGACATGTCCTTCGCGCCGACGGGCAGATGGAAAGTCAGCTTGTCTCTCGTCCTCACGGTCACGCTCGACCTCAGCTTCTCGATGGCCACGCCAGGGTCGGACCCTGGGGGTATCGGCTTGGGCATCTTGCCCCTCGGGGCGAGTATGATGCCGAGGCGCTTACCGATTGTCGGCATGAGCGGTGCCTCAGCAACGAAATAGTCGCTCGAGCGCGCGAACTTCCGCGCCTTCCTCTTGTCAGTGGCGAGTTCCTCTATCTCCTCTGGCTGCACGATGACGTCCGTCAAGCCTTTGGCCTTCATCGCCATCTCTGAGCCTCCGAAGACGCCGACCTTGATAGTCTTTCCACGCCCGTGAGGGAGGATGATCTCCTCCTGAATACGGTTCTTGGGATTGGACAGATCTACATCCTTCAGGTTTATCGCTAGCTCAACCGTCTCTACAAAATTGCGTTTCTTCGATTCGGCCTGAAGCTTCTTGATTATCTCAACGAGGCGCTGATCCGTCACGGTGTATCCCTCCGATGTAGTGCGTGCGAGCACTAGGCTCTCCTACATACTTAGGGAAATGAGCGAATGCGGAATTGGTTTATAAGGCTTTGGGATGAAGCCAGTAGCGAAAAGGCCGGTTCCAGACTCTCACGGCACTTCCCGGGCAGGGGCTGGGAATGATTTAACCCTTTCAATCGCCATCCCGTTCGCCAAAGGGGGAAAGCATTTTTGGCGAGGAAGATCGTCATAGTGGGCGGTGGTTGCGGTGGAGGGACTGCGGCGCAGTTCGCCAGGAAGACCGACAGAACTGCCGATATAACGATCATAGAGCGCGAGACATACCCACAGTACTCCCGTTGCGGGCTCCCGTACGGCATATCCGGCGTGATTCCAGAGCTGACCAACCTGATCGAGGCGCCCGAAGAGCGGCTGAAGAAGAGCCGAATAGGTATCATGTTGGGCGCCAACGTCGCCAAGGTCGATGCTGCTCAAAAGGTCGCACATATCGTCAACGCGGAAGGGGAGAATGTCGAGATACCGTACGACGCCCTTGTGTTGGCGACGGGCGCGAGCGCCTCCGTACCGCCTGTGAAGGGCGCGCTTGTGGATGGTGAAGGACTGACTGGCCTCAAGCCAGGAGTCTTCGTGCTTAGGACGATTGAGGATGCCAGAGGCATCCAGTCCCTCGCGTCGAAGGGAAAGCGGGCGGTCGTCATCGGCGCCGGGCTGGTGGGCCTCGAGGTCGCCGAGGCGCTGATGATACGGGGATGCAAGGTCACGATAATCGAGTATCTCTCCAATTGCATACTCGCCATGGTCGATGACGACATGGCAAAGATGATGGCCGATGCCATCGCACGCGACGGCGTCAAGATGTTCACCGAGTACCAGGCGACCGAGATACTCGGAGAGGAGCGGGCCAACTGCGTCGTCGCCAACGACCGCAAGACCGGCGAGGAGCGCACGTTCTACGCTGATGTGATTGTATTCGCGACGGGCCAGAGGGGTGAGACCCAGCTGGCTAAGGAGATCGGCTGTGAGACTGGCCCGACGAAGCAGATAGTAGTGGACGACAGGTGCGAGACCCGTGTAAGTGGCGTATACGCCGTGGGTGATTGCACAGAGTATCCCGAGTTCATCACTGGCAAACCCACTGTGAGCGGGCTGGGCACGATAGCTGTCAAGATGGCGATGGTCGCGGGCGTAAACGCCGCCGGTGGCGACGAGCGCCTTCACAAGGGGTTCCTTCAGACCAGGGCCACAGAACCCTTCGGCTGTCAGGTAGCTGCCGTCGGACCCACCACTGCGCAACTCGAGGCCGCAGGAATCAAGCCGATCATCGGCAAGGTGAGGGGGTTCACGCTGCCCGACTACTTCCCCGGAAGGAAGGAGATATACGTCAAGGTCCTGGCGCATCCGAAGGACGGGCGTATACTGGGCGCTCAGATCGTTGGCGAATCGCGCGTGCACATGCGGATCAACGCCTTCGCTGTCGCCATCCAGGCGGGGATGACGGTGCACGACTTCGCCAAGTTGGAGACGGCCTACTGCCCGCCCGCAGCCCCGACTATGGACGTCATCACAATCGCCTGTGAGGCCGTCCGGCTGAAGATGGACAGGATGAAACCTGCGGCTGATGCGTAGTAGAATCGATCAGCGGTCCATGTGAGGCGAAGTCTCAGAACAGGCCCTGGTAGCCGCCCTCGTCAATCTCGGCGATTACCTTCCGCGGGTCCTTTCCGTCCACGGTCACGCCCATGGAGACACAGGTGCCGACGACCTCTCTGAAGCGTCCCCTCTTGTCCTTGGCGAGCATCGAGTCCTTCTTCATCTCGCCTATCTTGGTGACCTGCTGGACTGTCAGGTTGCCGACGAAGTCCGTGTTCGGCTTGCCGCTGCCCTTCTCCAGACCGATCTCCTTCAGGATGAGCGCGGTCGTCGGTGGCGTGCCTACCTTGATCTCGAACTCCTTCGTCTTCGAGTCGACGGTGAGCGTGACTGGGACTTTCATCCCCATGAACGCCTTGGTCTTCTCGTTTATCGCGCTCACTACCTGTATGACATTGACTCCGAGCGGACCGAGCGCCGGCCCGAGCGGCGGGCCCGGCGTTGCCTTGCCCCCGTCAACAAGAACCTCGAGTTTCTCTGCCATCTGACTCACTTCTCCTTCTCAAGCACTCTGACGTGGTCTCCCCGTATCGTGACGGGTATCGGGACCATCGCCTCGAACAACTCGACAGTGATCTCTTCTTTGGACTCATCTATCTGCTGTACCCGGGCCTTCTCTCCCTTGAACGGCCCCGCGATCAGCTCGACGATGTCGCCCTCTACTATGCCGGACACTATCGGCTTGGGCGTGAGGAAGTGCTCTATCTCTCCGAAGCTCGTCTCTCCCTTGACGAGCCCCCTAGTGCGGCGGACCCCCTTCACGACTTCGCGCAACGCGTCCGTGTTCATCGCCTCTACGAATACGTAACCCCTTATCGTCGCTGGCGACAGTATCGCGAAGACGCCTATGGGCTTGCCCTTCGCCCTGCTGGCCAACGAGTCGGCGACGGTCTTCTCGTGGCCGATCGATGTCTTCACGGCGAGGATCGACTGCCTCGCCGAGGCCTGCAGTGTGGCGATGTCCGAGACGCTCGGGTCCTCCTTCAGGCTAACGCTGACGAGGACGGTGACCTTGTCGCCGAACCTCGCGCCCGTGGGCGATGTTATGCTGAGCGTGAATGACTTCTCATGGCCAGGCATGATGTCGAATGTGCGCTCCTCCTCCTGCTCCGCGGAGGGCGTGTTCTCCCAGACCACTCCGAGCGGGTCATGGAGCTTGATGAACCATTCTGGGGCCCCCTCCTCCGTCGCGGAGAAGACCGTGTCCACCTTGACGACGATGGTGTGCATCTGCCCGTCCTCGGGCACCTTCAGCGCCATGTCGAAGTCCGTCGAATCGCCAGAGGCGATGTTCCTCTTGGTCTCGCCCTCGGCTATGAGTTTCAGCGTCTTGTCTGAATGCTGGACAGGTGGAGCGATTTTCTCCACATCCCTCTTCTTCGGCTCGACGTCCTCAAAGATCTCCAAAACAATCCCTCGCAACGCGGTTGATGATATTCATCTGCCCCTCTACCCGAAGGCCCTCATGACGATGTCGGCCCCGTACATGAATATCCAGTAGATCAGGAAGCCCAGCCCGCCCATCATGATCAGGCCTATAGCCGTTATCTGGCTTATGCGAATGTACTCCTCGCCGGAAGGTTTTCGAGCCATCTTGAAGACTCGGCCGTACTTGCCCTTGCCGATGTGCTTCGTCTTCTCCTCGATCCTTCTCTGGAGATGCCATGATTTCTCGACTATGTCACTCATCGCGGTTCGTTCCTCAGTACAGCAACTACTTTATAAAGTCTAGTCCCAACTCGCGGCCCTTCTTGTCCTTCGTCGGGCCGAATATGTGTTTGGACTTGACGCCAGTGATGACGACCATCACGCGGATCGTATCGCCCAAGGTCTCGTCCACTGCAGCTCCCCAGATGATCCTCGCGTTGTCGCTGATCTTCGACTGGATTATCTCGGCGACCTCTTCGGCCTCCTTGACGCTCATGTCGGATCCGCCTGTGACGTTGACCAGTGCCGCCGTCGCCTCGCTTATGTCGAGCTCTATCAACGGCGAATTGATCGCTTCGGTAACCGCTATGACTGCCCTGTCGTCGTCGTCGGACTCGCCCAGGCCGATCATCGCGACGCCACCGGACTTCATGACGGTTTTGATGTCGTTGAAGTCGAGGTTGACCAGGCCAGGCTTGGTTACTATCTCGGTTATGCCCTTGATCGCCCTCATCAGCACCTCGTCGGCGACCTTGAAGGCCGCGTTCAGCGAGAGCTTGGGGACCAGGTCTATGAGCTTGTCGTTGGGTATGACGATGACTGTGTCGGCCACTCCCCTGAGACGGTCGAGTCCCCAGTCGGCGTTCTCCGCCCTGATGACCCCTTCCGCCTTGAACGGGTATGTGCATATCGCAATCGTGAGCGCTCCGAGTTCCTTCGCGATCTTGGCGACGAACGGTGCCGAGCCAGTACCAGTCCCTCCGCCGAGGCCACAAGTGACGAACACAACATCGCAGTCTTTAAGGGCCGCCTTGAGCTCATCCTCCGCCTCCCTGGCGGCTTCCTCTCCGACCTGTGGCAGTGCGCCCGCCCCGAGGCCACGTGTGACTCGTTTTCCAAGTAGTATCTTGTGCGGTGAGCGCGTCATCAACAGATGCTGCGCGTCCGTGTTCGCAGCGTACAACTCCGCACCCATTATGCCCGCCTCAGCGAGCCTGTTGATCGTGTTGCAGCCACCGCCTCCACAGCCGATGATCTTGATGTTCGTTCGGAGGTTCTGCAGTATCATCTGCAGTTCCTCATCCTCCGCTGTGAATGAGCGGAACTCGTCAGGTGCTCTCCTTGTATGTTGCTCCTCAACTTCCGAAAGTGCACTCTCGATGAGCGATTTCATGTTGCGCCTCCATGGTGCATTGAGCATCAACCCGATGACAAATGCCAGGTGCGGGTCGAGCCCGCCGGCTTTTTGACCGTAGCCGATTAGGTCTCTTAAAAGTTTCGGAGGGGCGGATGCCCGCCCTCAATGCACGACTTCCAGGTCGCCAGCGCCTCGGAAGCGCCGTTCGCTCGGCTTGCCGAGGATCTGCTTCGACTTCACGCCGGTGGCGACGATCATCACCTTGACCGTCTTGTCCAGCGCAGGATCGACAGCCGCGCCCCAGATGATTCGCGCGTTCGGCCCGACCCTGGACTGTATCTCCTCTGCCGCCCTTTCGGCCTCGGCTATCGTCATGTCGGTGCCGCCGATGACGTCCACGAGCACGCCGTTCGCCTCGCTTATGTCGACTTCGAGCAGCGGTGAGTTGATGGCCTGGTCTATGGCCTCCTGTATGCGCTCCTCTCCCGGAGCATCGGACTCCCCGAGCCCCATCATCGCGACGCCCGCACCCTTCATGATGGTCTTGACATCGTTGAAGTCGAGGTTGACGAGACCAGGTCTGGTGATCACTTCGGTGAGCCCCTTTATCGACCTCATCAGGACCTCGTCAGCAACCTTGAAGGCAGCGTTGAGCGAGAGCCTTGGGACGAGGTCCAGCAGCTTGTCGTTGGGTATGATTATGACCGTGTCGGAGGCCTCCCTCAGGCGTTCGAGGCCCCACTCGGCGTTCTCCATCCTCATGCGCCCCTCGCCTCTGAATGGGATCGTGGCGATGGATATCGTCAGAGCGCCCATCTCCTTGGCCATCCTCGCGACCACGGGCGCTGCTCCAGTGCCCGTGCCTCCACCGAGCCCGCACGTGACGAAGCAAATATGAGTGTCAGCCAGTATCTTCTTGAGCTCGTCCTCCGCCTCCCTAGCAGCCTCCTCTCCGATCTGCGGCAACGCGCCGGCCCCGAGACCACGGGTGACCCTTCTGCCAAGCAGTATCTTGTGTGGCACCCTGAGGGCAAGCAGATGCTGCGCATCGGTGTTCGCCGCGTACACCTCCGCCCCGAGGACCCCCTCGTCGCAGATGCGGGCAGTCGTGTTCGTCCCCGCGCCTCCGACTCCGATTATCTTTATGTTCGTCTTGAGACTGCGGAGTATCTGTTCGAGCTCAGCGTCAACCCGCTGATCCTGGAAACCGACAGCATCACTGCCTACTCCTACTTCCATCGTGGGCTCTCGTGCAAGCGCATCTTCGACTAGCGATCTCATCATGATCCGTCACCATCCCTGAGGCCTGGAGTTGATGCACTTTGCATTCCTTAAGTGCATCCCTCGCGCGCGCTACGCGCATTTTAAAAATCACAATGTGAGTATAAATATCTTGTTCCAGAACGTCGTTAATGGCGGGGGCGAGTCGAGACCGGTGATCACATGCTCCGCGCACCGCGTTGTCCGATAGGTTTTTCACCGCCCGATGCGGTTGATTTCTGCATGAGGGTCAAGGCGCATGTCGTGTTCGCTGGGCGGGTGCAAGGCGTGTTCTTCAGAGTGAACACCCTCAGTTGCGCGGAGTCCCTCTCGTTGGTCGGCTGGGTGCGTAACACGGACGACGGGCGCGTCGAGGCGGTCTTCGAAGGCGAGGAGGATGACGTGCGGAGGGCTATAGACTGGTGCGAGCGCGAACAGCCCCATGCGGATGTCACATCGAAGAAGGTGGAGTTCTCAGAGCCCGATGGCAACTTCCGCGAGTTCTCCATAGTGCCGTAGCGGCCGCTACCTCACGACTATGATGTATGCCAGCGCGACGCCTGCTATCGCGAGCGTGCTTATCAGGTCCATTCCTAGGATCAGGGCGACGATGACGAATAGCACGCCGACGACCTTGCCGCTGTTCAGGAAGAACTCCCGCAGCAACACGCCCTTCTTCTTGTATTTCTCCAGCTTGTCTACCAGCATCGTGAAGAGGAACGACGGCACCATCGCTATCCAGAAGTAGGCTATGCTTATCGCGGTGAGATACTCCTCGGGCGAGTCAGCGAACGCCGCGAACAGGATGCTCAGCCCGCCGAAGGCCGCGCCGATCCGCACTATGGATGCGCGGTCCTTGAACCGGTCGGACAGGTATCCGAGCGCCACGGTGGCGATGGCGCCCCAGAGCGCGAACAGCGACAGATAGCCGCTGAGCGTGGCCTCATCCTTTGCGAACTCGAAGCTGATTATCGGTATCGCGACCCAGAAGATGCCGTCCTGGACACCCTCGGCGAACAGGGAGGAGCAGATGCGTTTGTCGACGCCTTTCAGGTCAAGGTCGACGTTGAACTTGCCCACGAGGTTGATCTTGAGCGACTGCAGCAGCTCGGGTATGATAATCCTACTCCTGATGCGCCACAGGACCTTGAACCCGGAGACATAGAACAGGTCCGCTATGGCTATCGCGGCGCCTGTAGCGAAGAGCGCCTCGTAGGAGTAGAAGGTGATTATGAAGCCGCCCAGCAGCGGCGACACGGTTGTCAGCAGCGGGAATATGAGGAAGTATGCACCGACGCCCATGCCGCGCTTCTTCTTCGATGTTATATGCATCACGAGGGCGAAGTACGGCACCCAGAACGTGGCGATGTATATCCCGAAGAATATCGGCGGCAGAAGTACGAGGTACCAGCCGTCGAAGAACATCAGCGTGATGTAGTAAAGCGCGAGGCAAATCAGCGCGGTCGTGATGGACGCCGGGAAGTTCTTGAGTATCGGGCGTGAGGCGAACCCCATTATGATGGTGGGCACAGCTGCCGAGATGAGTATGAATATCGAGCAGTCGAGGTATGAGTGCCCCTGTCTGATGAGGTATATCAGCGCGAACGCGTTGGCAAGCGTGTTCGCGAAGGCCACCAGGGTCTGGACCATCACAAGCGCGCCGTGCCTGTGGGACATCGCTAAGACGTAGTGCTTGAAGTGAGCCGCGACCATCCGTTAGTCCTCTTTGGACGGTGATATCTGCAGGGGGTTCATACGGTTTTCGCTGTGACGAGGTATCGACACATTCTGGTCATTCGAAAGCCGACCCATAGGTCTTCCTTGGGTTGTCCACGTGTATGGCGTAGGCCTGCTCTTCGGTCATCAACCCCTGTTCCAGGAATCTGAGCGTCCTCTTCGGGACAGTGGTTATGGCCATCACAGCGCCCGGGCGGGAAGGGTCGTCCAGGAAATCGGTCTCCATCACGAACCTCGGCCCCTTCGAGAGTGCCTCCCTCACGGCGTCCTTTCCGGCGAGCACGGACGGCATGAGCCCGAAGTTCTCCTCCGGGAGCACGATCGGCGGAGAGTAGTGCTTGACTGCCCTGCCCCTGTCCAGCCCTGCCTCGTCGGCCATCTTGGCGAGGTCCATCATCGACTCCTTCGACCCCACCTCGGTGTGTAGGACGATTGCGCAGTCGACCTCGCGCGCCAACTCCATCCCGCGGAGGAGTATCTCGTTAGACGCCTCCATGATGACGGAGGACACTTCGAAGTGAGGCCTGCCGACTTCGCCGATCGCCAGGGCCTTGCCCTCTCCGACATACTCCGCGGCGATCTCCATCCCTTCGATCATCGTCTCCTTCGCCTTCGCGAGGCCGAGCTTCTTCTCAAGACGCAGCAACTCGACCGGATACGGTCCAACGGTCGCGTGCGCCCTCACCGTGGTCTCGGAGTTGATGCGGTCCACCATCGATGTCGTGATGTCGTAGCCTCTGCGGAAATCCGCCGACGAATGGACGCGCGCCTCATCGTATGGCAGGTGGGAGACGATGAGGTGTGTGCCTCCAGCACGTGCGAAATCCTTGACGGCGTCTATGTTCCGTCCCTTGTAGGGTTCCAAATGGACATGGTTGTCAAGAATGGGGACCGGCATGTGATTCCTCTCTGAGTCTATCTCAGCAATCCTGCAGCCTTTAGCTCCTCGGTGATCTTGTCGACGGCCGCCTCGACATCCTCAGGCTTCCGAGCGCCCGTGCAGACGAGCTTACCACTGCCGAACAACAGCACGACGACCTTGGGCACGTCGATCCTGTAAACGAGACCAGGGAACTGCTCGGGCTCGTACTCCACCTTCTCCAGTCCGAGGCTGATGGCGATGGCGTTCAGGTTGATCTGGGCGCCGAGGTCGCTAGATGCTACGATGTTCTGCACCTCGATCTCGGGCTCCATCTTGATGACTGTGCCCGCCGCCTCTATCTGCTTCGCCACCTTGCTGATCGCGGTCTTGACCTGTTCGAGGCTCTTCGCTCCCGTGCAGACGACTTTCCCGCTCCTGAAAAGCAGCGTCGCCGTCTTCGGTTCCTTGAGTCTGTAGATGAGGCCCGGAAACCGCTTAGGTTCGTACTCCGCGCCATCGAGCTCGAGTGCGATAGCCGGAAGGTCCAGTTCCCCCCCGAGAGCCGTTGATGCGACAACGTTCTCTATCTTTATCATTGCCATAAAATCTTCACCGGCCAGACGATATTTAAATGGCTATTTAATAAAGTTTGCCGGCAAAGGTGCGTTTCCACCGCACAGAAATCGACTGTCTGGCATCTGTCCTTGTCGAACTCGAAACGGCACTCGGGGAAGTTGAGCGAAGGTGAACCCTTCCGACCGGCGATTACTGGCCATTCAATCGGCAGATGACGAACCGCGGATGCAGGGCGGTCAGGGCCTTCGCCCCCGTCCTAGCGCTTGCGGAAGAACCCCATCCCGCCCATGCGCGTCAGCGTCCCGTTCATGGATCCCTTGCCTATGCGGCCCGTAAGCAACCGGTCCGTCTTGAATATCCAGACGGTGATGGCCATCATGGCCACGGCGAACGCTGTCACGTAGATCAATCCGCTGCCGACCAGCACGTAGTCGTCGAACATCAGCCCACGCATTGCCATCATCGGGTGTGAGAACGGTATCGCGAACACCAGTATCTGCGCAGCCGCTGGCAGCGTGTGGAAGTCCTTGAACATCAGTAGGAACATCGGTATCATCGCCATGATCACGATCGGCATGGTGAGGGTCTGTGCGGACTTGTAGTTCTTCGCGAACGTGCCAAGGACCATGCACAGTGCCAAGGCCGCGAGGAGCGTGATGAACAGCGAGGCACCGACGATGGCGTAGTCGAGTGCGCTGAGCGTCAGGCCGAACTCCGCGAGATCGAGGTTCGAAGAGGCGCCAAGGGAACCCATGTAGTAGCTCATGCCGACCATGTATATCGCAGCCATCAACAGTCCCACGACAGCGCTTGCCGCCAGCTTGCCCGTCACTATCGAGCCGCGCTTGACTGGCAGAGTCAGCAACGTCTCGAGAGTCTTGTTCTCCTTCTCCATGCCCATGGACGATATCACGGTCCCTCCGGCCGCCATTATGAGCATCATGATCACGATGGGCATCATAAGCGACTGCGTGGACAGCAGCGAGCTGATCTCGCCTGGGGATACGCCGTCCATCTCCCGGTCTCCCAAAATGGTCGTCTCGTCCCTCGCCGTCGGCGTCAGCGCGAAGGAGGCGTTCGTCGTCGAGTTCATCTCGATCAGCGTCATCGAGATGTCTCTGTTGACGTACCACAGGACATTCTCCACTGCCGTCGAGGAGACGGAATCCAACAGCCCTGTCCCCTTCATGATCCAGTATACACGGATGGTCCCAGGCTCGTCGGCGTAGATGCTCTCGGTGAAGTTGGCTGGTATCTGAAGCACAGCGACGCCTCCCTCGTCGTCAACGGCCGTCAGAGCGTCTTCCACATCAGTGCCGTTGTAGGCGACCTCCGCGTACTTCGAAATGGTCTCCACCGCGAGGAGCGACAGATATCCTCCGTCGTCGTTGATCAATCCCACGGTCGGTGGCTGAGCCGCCTGCTCCTCCACGCCGCCAATCATGCCGCCCATGGCGCCGAACAGTACCGCAAGGAAGATGACTGGCAGTATCGTGGATTTCGTCAGCATCTCGCGCAGTTCCTTGCGCAGGATGTTCATCGTGCTGTTCACGTGATCACCCTCGTGAACACCTCTTCGATGTTGTTCGCATCGTGCCGGTCCTTGAGTTCGCTGGGCGTGCCCAGCTCCACTATCCGCCCGTCGTTTATCAGTGCTATCCTGTCGCACATGAGCTCTACTTCGAGCATGTTGTGTGACGAGAGCAGAACGGTCGTCCCGGCCTCCGAGGTCTTCTTGACGATGCGTCTTATCTCCTGGGCGTTCACGACGTCCAGCCCTGAGGTCAACTCGTCGAGTATCGCGACCCTCGGCTGTATCATGAGCGCCCTGGCCACAAGCAGCCTTCTCGTCATCCCCTTGCTGTAAGTGTCGACCTTGTCGTCCATCCTGTCGGCGAGGTTCGCGATGGCGACGCCTTTGGATGTTATGTCGCGGACGCCCTTGGGGTCGTCTGAGAAGAAGTTCGCGATGAACCGCAGATATTCGTTCCCGCTCAGGTTCTTGTACGCTCCCGCATCCTCCGGGAGGTAGCTCAGGATCTTCCTCGCCTCGTGCGGGTCTCTGGCGATGTCGATGTCGAACATCCTGACGGAGCCGCTTGTTATCCTGAGTATCGTCGAGATTATCCTGAGGGCGGTCGTCTTGCCCGCGCCGTTCGGCCCGATGAGCCCGAAGACCTCCCTATCTTTGACGTCGAAAGAGATGCCCTTCAACGCGTGGAACTTCCCGTAGTACTTCACGAGGTCCCTGACATCCAGGGCAAGGCCGTTCGGGGTCTCGATCCTCCTATCGTCAGCTGCCATAGCAGTCAACGATAGCATCCCCCCGGACTATTTACAGTTGGTGATGGGCCTCCTCTTGCCCATGGAGTGACCGGGTGCACAGCCCCGTCAGTAGCTGTCCGCATATTTCGATAGTATCTCAATCGCGATCAGTGATATCCACTGATGTTTCCCAGGTGCGGGCCTGTCAGACCTATACCAGAAACCATCCTTCGACCTGGCGTCTAATAGCCACCGGATCGGCTTCTCCATCCTTTCGTCCTCCTTGCCGTAGCCCATGACCGTGAGTACGTCGAGAGCGCAGAGCCCACTTCCAAAGTAGGTCGGGTACCTGAGTACAGTCCAGTTGCTCTCCGATTGGTAGAATGACGAGTGGTAGTTGCGTTTGAAGAAACCATCGAGGAAGAAGTCCGCACCCCTTCTACACTCCCGCGAAGACTTCAGTCTCGTGCTCCAAGCAAGCCCCCGCACGACCATCATCGTACTCCACAGGCAACTCGGTATACTCCGATACTCATCAGGGTCGTGCGGCGGTCTGTCGTCACCCTCTATCACCTTCCAGAAATCGCTCGATGACATGTACTTATACTTGGGAAGATAGCGCATGTCTTGGATGTACGGTACGTTCCATCCTCCATCCTCTCTCTGAACCCCCTTCAACCAGTCGATGAGCCTCTGCGTCCTTGGATCATCCTCCTTGCCGTACTGTATGAGGTTCCTCAGGGCGTAGCCGTTGTAATGGGGCGTTGGGAATGCGCTCGTCATCGGCCCCGGAATGTACCCCCCTTCGGTCTGCCATCCGAGAATGCGCTCAAGAACCTTGTCGATATGCCCTTCACCTTCCTTTGTGTGCAGCTCCCCCAGGAGCAGAAGGTTCCTGAGCATGGTGATGTATGTCCAACCGATCGGCGGCCCAGGACCCGATTCCTCCGCCCTTTGCCTCTGTGTCGAGATCGGCCATGTGCCGTCGTCCCTAAGGGATTCGAGGAGGCGCAAACGTGCCGGATGTCTCCTGCATTCTTCCGCCGTCTGGATGAACAGCGGGTGGTCCGCGCCCTTCTTCATGAGGTCGATGATTATCCATAGCCTCACGGCCGGGTCGGCCACCTGGAAGAGCTTCCGCGTGGATATCTCGACGACGTTTCGTATCTCCGACAGCATCAGATTCGATGGCTTGCAGGAAGTTGCAGGAAGATATCTTTTCGCGTCTTCGCATGCAGCCGGGCTCTGCAAACCGCGCCACAGATGAAGTGTGTAAGTCATCCTGCATCGGTTCAGTACAGATCTGCGTAGCGTGCAAGCGAGCTCAGCGCGATCTCAGTTATCCACTGGTCCTTCTCCGGGTTGGGCCTGTCCGTCCTGTACCAGAGGCCATCCTTCGCCCGCACGCTCATGAGCCATTTGATGGGCGCATCCATGCGCTCGTCCTCCGGGCCATATCCCATGTTCGTCAACACCTCGAGCGCGAGCAGCCCACTGCCTCTGAACGAGGGATACTTGAGCTTCGTCCAATGACCCTCGGACTGGTGATACGACGGGTGGTAATTCCTCTTGAAGAACCTGTCCAGCACGAACTCCGCAGCGTGTCTGGCCTCCCGACAGGTCTTCAGCGACTTGTCCCAGTACATCCCTCGGAGGACCATGAGCGTGGTCCAAATGCAGCTCGGGATGTCTTGGTATTCGTCGGGGTCATAGGGTGGCCGCTCGTCGCTCTCAACCAGGTCCCTGAACTCCCTGTTCTTCAGGTGCGAGTACTGGGGCAGGTATCTGACGTCCTGGATGTAAGGTATGTTCCATCCGCCGTCATGGCGCTGCACAGACAACAGCCATTTGACGATCCTCTGTGTACGTGGGTCGTTTCCCATGCCGAACTGCATGAGGTCCCTCAGCGCGAACCCGTTGCAGTTGGGCGCGGCATACGCTGCGCTGGTCGGTCCAGGGATGCATCCGTCCTCGGTCTGCCATTTGAGTATCCAGTCCAGTGCCGCCTGGACGTTCCCCTCGGCCCTGTCCGTATCATAGTCTCCCAGCACGTAAAGGTTTCTCAGAATCGCGCTATATGTCCATCCGACAGGCGGACCTGGCCCTCTCAGCTCGTCAAGCATCTTCTGTTTGGGAAGCGGCCATGTCCCGTCACTCCTGAGGGAGTTGAGCAGTCGCAGCCGTGGAGGGTATGTGCGGCACTCAGCAACAGCCTGTTGCACCTGGGGATCGTCCAAAGGCTTCCTCATGACGTCGTGTAAAAGCCAGAAGCGGACCGGTGGGAGAGAAATCTGATGGAGCTTCCTCGAGGACTCGTCAACCATTTCTCTTATCTCGGGTAACATGTGGGTTGTCGTCTGGAGGGACCTCTTCGGAAATCATACTTTCGATTCCGCAGACGATACAAGCCGTTTCACCCCGCATCGCAAGAATCGCATTAGGCCATCGGCTTTCTCTTGTACTAATGATTCTCAACTGTGATACCATCACCGCTCCCCTTATATCCGGCCTTGCCGATTGTAAACCTCGGCCTGGTCACAATCGCGCAAGGCAACGCCGAAACACTGCTGAAGACGAATAATCGCCCTTGAGCAAGAGTGCCAGAATATGCCCTCGGTGACGCAAATGCCCTCGATTGGAGCGCAGATCTGTGTCGAGTTCGGCGACAAG
>DATKWQ010000002.1:0-32298 GCA_035529455.1 Thermoplasmata archaeon | reverse complement strand
GCCGGTGCTGTCCGGGGAGACTTCGGTCATCATGCCCGAGCCCGCGGGGAAGGTCGTCGCGTACTACATCAAACACTCGGAGCCGGCGACGATGGCGGACTACATCGGCAAGGGCACGAAGCATGTGAGCTTCAGGATAGGCTTCCCGGAGGTCGACTTCGCCACATTTAAGACGCTGGCCGAGCTCGGCTTCGGCAGCGAGAACAAGCTGACAGTCGGCGGGGGGAAGATATCCCCGAAGGACTTCATCACGGCGATGTACACGGACGCCGTCTCCAGCGCGAGGCGCTCCACTGACGTCGTGGATGAATACGATTACCTCAGGACGGACGTGATCGGCAAGAAGGACGGACTGCCTGCGAGGTGCACGCTGTTCGTCAGGACCTGGAACGACAGGAAGACGGGGATATCGTCCGCGAGGGACACTGCTGTGCCGCCATCGATCACGGCGAACTGGCTGGCGAAGGGCAAGATTGACAAGAAGGGCGTGCTGCCACCAGAGGCGTGTCTGGACCCGGAGCCGTTCTTCAAGGAGCTCGGCAAGAGGAAGATACTGGTGGACGAGGAACTGCAGGTATCGTCCAAGTTCTACTGAACTCCAGAGCTGCACACCGATGCCCGTGCGGCCGCCGGCAACGACAGGAGCCGATTCCAATGAGCTAGCCAAGGCGCTCGACGGGGTTTCGAACGGCTGTCGGACGGTTTTTTCAGCATGTGTTCCTGGGCTGAGCGACCAGCCCATTGCCGGATGGCGTCGAGGACGTGTTTTGCGCATAGTTATAAGTACGGATAAATCGATTTGAAGCAAATCAGAGCATAGAGGTTGATGGGATGCCGCAGCAAGTTGCAGCTTTGTCGGACGACAAGGCGACCGAGATCGGAGAGTTTCTGACGAACAATGTCTCAAGGGCGGTCGTCTTCGCCCTTATGCACAAGCAGCCGATGACCAGAAGGGAGATCGAGCAGAGCCCGCTCACGGACTCGATGAGGCGCATGTCCCTGAGCGCTCAGACGAGGAAGCTCAAGGACAAGAGCAACATTCAGATGAGGACGCTGCTCGCCAAGGGAGTGGACAGCGGCATGCTCGTCGCCCTTACGTCGAAGAGGCAGAACTACTACTTCCTGAACTCCGACCTGAGGATAGAGCCAGCACCGATACGCGACCCGACAGAGGAAGAGGAGGACGTCTCGCTGAAAGTCTATGCGGACCGTTCGTTCGCACACGCGCCCGGGGAGGCGGTCCTGCCGTCCTGGGGAACCGCAGCGGACCACACCATTCTGCCAGTGCCGTTCATCGACACCCCCAAGGCGCTCGTGATATGGCTCAGCTGGCTGATCACGAAGACGAGGAGACAGATACTCACATACATCAGCGAGCACGGCTCGGTCACGAGGCCCCAGCTTAGGGCGGACCTCGGCTTCTGGGCCGACAGGATAGTCGCCAAGGAGGGCCTCCCGGCCGGGGTGCTCGAGAAGGTGGACGACAGGATACGGTACCAGTTCTCGACGTTCTCATTCTCGAAGCTCAAGGTGAAGAAGGACGACGGGACCAAGAAGCGCTCGTGGACGAACTTCCCGCCATCGTTCTGGCTCACCAGGACCTACGAGCCGCTCAAGTGCGTCTCAGGAGCCACGAAGATGCTGGGCAGCAGGAAGCCGGACGCGACGCCGATGGCGGTCCTAGAGGAGCTGGCGAAGGACAATCCGACCATCATCGATAGGAGCAGGAAGGACTTCATCGAGGTGAGCTTCCTGGAGAGGATGAGCTTCTACGCGATATACCATTCAGGAGGAGACGCGATCACCAAGATATCGGCCGAGACGCTCGTGCCGGAGAAGGTCACCTTCAACTCGCCCGACCATCCTCTCGTCTGGATATCCACTACGGACGAGGAGCACGCGGGCGCGCGGATGGACTTCAAGCACGAGGCCGCGATGATGCTCCGCTCGAAGAAGACGAAGGACGATCAGATAGAGTTCCTGGAGAACATGCTGAAGGAGATTGCCATGGAGAGGATCGGGAACAGGCTGATGGAACATGAGAGGTTCCTCGCCAAGGACCTCGACCGCCTGAGGATAGAGTCGTTCGGCCTGGGCTCGAGTTCCATCTCCGCGGTCGCCGACCTTGAGCTCGACAGGGAGAAGCTTCTGCAGGAGAAACTGTACTTCGAGAAGTTCATGGATATCCTGGTGCCCGGCGCGATCGAGAAGACAGCGCCTGAAGACGGTTCCGCCGTGCCGGAAGAACAGCGCGACATCGAGCAGTAGGCGGCACTGGAGGATCCTGGGGCAATGGGTTTGAGGGGCCAGCCCACAACGGGGTCGGCCCCACGAGCTGGGTCTGCCCTGAACTCGCTACAGCTCACTTGGGGAATCTAACGTCCAAGCGAACGCCTTCCTGCGCCCCTAGCTTTTCGAGGTCGGACTTACTTACCTGGATCTCCTGCGGGTTCAGTTCCGGGATGGCTTCGATCTGCATCTTGGCCTCCCGGTCCTTGTGTCGAACCATCACATGCCCGCCGGATCTCGCGCCATGCTCCTTCAGGAGCTCCTCGTTCAGCCTTGCCACGCCGGCCTTGGCTTCCGAGGAGGTCCGTATCTTGAGGTTCTTCGTCGACATAAACGCGCCCGATAGCGTGGTGCTCTCTCGCCTGAGCTCCTCCGCCACCTTCTTCCGCAGTTCGTCGGATGAGGTCTCCGCCTTCGGCTCAATCCGCTGGGAGACCCTCTTGACGACCTCCGGAGACGCGCCTGCACGTCTCATCGACTCCTCGAGCTTGCGCCTGTCGAACTCCTCGACCTTGCCGGAGCGCTTCCTCACCTTCGCCGTTTCCTCACCCCGTAACTCTAGTGTCAGTTAGACGCATAGTCTTTTCGGTGAGCGCCAGTCATTTGAATATTGTGTTTCCGATTTTTAAGCGATTGATAAGCTGAGCATTCCATTTGGCAACCGCCTGTTAAGCAACACAAGAAGTCCACATGTGATGCCGACCGCAGGGCCCATGTATCCAAGCGTCACCAACCGCTCATGTCTGGTGTTAGCACGTTGCCTGCGTGTATGGGGTACGCCCGAACGATTAATGTACGAAACTGCGCATTCAAAGCCAATGTTCCCGAAGAGAGTGGCATCGCTGCAGTTCTCCGGAATACGAAAGCTGTTCGAGTCCGCTCCAGCGGGTGCGATCAATCTCGGCCTCGGCGAGCCTGACATGCAGCCTCCGAAGGAGATGATCGAGGCTTTCAAGGACGCGCTCGACCGTGGGATGAACAAGTACGGTCCCAGCGCGGGCATCATGGAACTCAGGAAGGCCATCGCCGAGAACCTCAAGAGCTACAGAAAGGACGTCGACGCCGAGAACATCATCGTGACCGCAGGCGCGACAGAGGGCATGAGGATAGCGTGCGAGACGATACTCGGCGAAGGAGATGAGGCGCTCATCCCCAATCCCGGGTTCATCATCTACGGTCCGGATGTCGCCTTGGCTGGGGGCAAGGCGATCGACTACTCGCTCAAGCTCGAGAACGGCTTCTGTCCAGACCCTGACGAGATACAGTCGCTGATCACCCCGAGGACGAAGGCGATAATCGTGAACAGCCCTTCGAACCCGACGGGAGCAGTTTACTCGGGCGAGGTGGTCAAGGCAATCTGCGACATAGCCGCAGACCACGATCTCTACATACTCTCGGACGAGGTATACCACAGCTTCGTGTACGAAGGAACGCACACATCTTTCGCACGATACTACGACGACACAATCATCGTGAACTCGTTCTCCAAGTCGCTCGCGACGACGGGCTGGCGGATAGGCTACGTCGCGACTTCGAAGGAGATAGTCGAACACCTCGCGAAGGTGCAGTATTACACGCTCGCCTGCCCGCCGACGGCCACCCAGTACGCGATCCTGGAGGGTATGAAGATCAGGAAGCGGTTCAGAGCCGAGATGCTCACCGAGTTCAGAGCTAGAAGGGATCTGGCAATTGCGAAGCTGTCCGAGATACCATCGTTCGAGACGCCGCCGGTGCAGGGGGCGTTCTACGTGTTCCCTCGATACTCGCAGAAGATACCGTCCGAGGACTTCGCAATCGCGCTCCTGAAGGCTGGCGTCATATGCGCGCCCGGGTCGGCGTTCGGCTCTCTCGGCGAGGGACACCTGAGGTTCTCATACGCCAACTCGAGGGAGAACATCGCCGCCGCGCTGGACATAGTGCGCGAATTGGCCGGGAAGCTGTGAGCCAGGATATTCGGCCATCGGGTTTATATCACACACGACATCTTCAGGTACCATGCCTGAGGAGGCTGGCGGAGGGGGCAGGGAAGCCAAGAGGCTGATGAGTCCCAGAGCGGCCCTGTCCGTCACCAACAACGTCGTCGGCGCGCTCCTCGGCACCACCGCCCTCATTTTCATCGCCAAGAACATGGGCGCTACGGTCCTCGGTATACTCGGGTTCGGCATCGCCACTATCGGCATCCTGAGCTTCCTGTCAGACTTCGGCGTTGGCTCGGTCCACATACGTCAGATGAACTCCGGCAAGGACAAGAGCAAGTGCATCGGCGCATACGCCGTGATCAGACTAGTCCTGCTCGGAGCCTTCTCGGCGGTGACGCTCGTCATGATCGAGATGTGGAAGGACGGCTCCGCAGGGGGGATGATGCCCACCGGCGACCTCCTGATACCGACGCTGACGGACACGATGTACGTCTTCCTGGTGTACTATGTGCTCCTTGGCATAAGCCAGATCGCAACGCACACCTTCGACGCCCTCGAGGAGGATGCCAAGGTCCACATACCCGCTATACTGGAGCTCGTAATCCGCGTATCATTCGTCATATACATTGCCGCAGGCCCGCTGGCAGGTGGGTCGAACGGTCCGGCGCTGCTCGCCTCAGCCTACGCCGCGGGCATGGTCTCGTCTATGCTGCTCACAGCCGTTCTGATGAGGTCGTACCGGATTTCGATGCCCGACCGGAGCACTATGATGAGTTACATCAGGGCGCTCGCCCCGGTCTTCCTCGTGTCAATGATAATCATCGTCGACCTGTACCTCGACAAGACCGTCGTAGGTTATTTCTGGGGAGAGCACGAGCTGGGATTGTACTTCGGAGTGCAGCGGATGGCCATCTTCGTCGGCGTGTTCTCCCTCTCCATCGCCACGCTCATACTGCCGTCCGTCACGACTTACTTCAACAGGAGCGATGCCACTGCCAGCTGGGATGTCGCGAACCAGGCGGAGAGATATGTCTCCCTGGTGGTCGTACCGACCGCCGCGTTCTACCTGTTCTACGGCTCGGACATACTCCGCGTGTTCCTGACGGAGGAGTTCGTCGCCGCAGTGAGGACGATGGACCTCATGGTCATGGCGAGCGCAGTCGTCGCCCTCGTGTTGCCACTGAGGTCGGTCATCGTCGGTATCGGCAGGCCCGTGACATTGTTCATGATAGGCCTGGGAGGGATACTGCTGCAGCTGGTGCTCCTCCTCGTGCTCGTCCCCGCCGAGTTCCTCGGCGTCGAGATGTTCGGCCTGGGGAGGCAGGGCGCCGCGGGAGCACTGTTGATATGCTCGATATACTACTTCTTCACGGTCCGGTACATGGCGTGGAAGATCAGCAAGATACTGCCGTACTCCCACTCGTTCAAGCACCTGCTGAGCGCGATCACGATGATAGGCGCGATGTACGTCGTCGACTGGATGTTCATACCCTCCGTCGACTGGATTGCGCTCATACTCCTGGCGTTCGTGGGGATATTCGCGTACGCCCTGTCGGCGTACTTCATGGGGGAGCTGGAGTTCTCAGACTACAAGTACTTCAAGACGATGTTGAACCCCCAGGACACCTTCGAGTATGTCGTCAAGGAGCTCGTGGGCAAGAGGGGACAATGATCGACTCAATTCGTTTTATAGAGCAGTAACTGAATTACCGCCGGGAGGGAGAACGAACCTGCCAGAAGAGCTGATCGTGACACACGCCTCCGAACTGCTGACGATGCGCGGCCCCTGCAGGGCTCGGGTGCGCGACGAGATGGCGGAGCTGGGGGTCATCAGGGACGGGGCAGTGTATGTCCGCGACGGCGTCATCCAGGCAGTCGGAGACACCCCGTCCATCCTCAACTGGCACGACGGCCGTGGGATAGACAAGATAGACGCCTCGGGCTGCGTTGTCATGCCTGGGTTCGTCGACCCGCATACGCACCTGGTGTTCGCCGGCTCGCGCGAGTTCGAGCTGGACCTCAAGATCAAGGGCAAGACATACATGGAGATTCTGAACGGGGGGGGAGGCATACTCAGGACCGTCACGGACACGAGGGCCGCCTCCCAGGACCAGCTGTTCAACCAATCCTCGAAGCGCCTCAACATGATGCTGGAGTACGGGTCCACGACCGTCGAGGGGAAGTCAGGATACGGCCTCGACAAGAAGACCGAGCTGAGGATACTCGAGACCATGAGGAGGCTGGACAAGGAATGCAGCGCAGACGTCGTGCCGACGTACATGGGGGCTCATGCGGTCCCGCCCGAGTTCTCTGGCGGTGCCGACGACTACATCCAGTTCATCATCGACGAGGTGTTGCTCGACCTGCCGTCGTCGGGCCTCGCGCGCTTCTGCGACGTGTTCTGCGAGAAAGGTGTATTCACGGTCGCCCAATCGAGGAAGGTACTGATGGCGGCGAAGGCCCTCGGGCTCGGGTTGAAGATACACGCGGACGAGTTCGAGCGCACGGGAGGGGCAGAGCTCGCGGCGGAGGTCGGCGCCGTGTCGGCGGACCATCTCGCACGCCCATCGGACGATGGCATCATGGCGATGGCCAGGAAGCAGGTGGTCGGCGTGCTGTTGCCGGGCACGCCCTTCGCCTCGATGGAGAGCGACTACGCGGAGGCGAGGAGGCTGATAGAGCTCGGAGTGCCCATCGCCCTGGCGACCGACCTCAACCCCAACTGCTGGAACCCGTCGATGCAGTTCACCGTCACGCTCGCATGCCACAATATGAAGATGACGCCCGCGGAGGCGCTCGTGGCGTCGACCATAAACGCCGCCGCAGCGATCGGCCGTGAGAAATCGATAGGGTCTTTAGAGGAGGGGAAGGCGGCGGACATAATCGTCATGGACGTCCCGTCACATGCCCACATACCATACAGGATGGGAGTGAACCTCTGCTCCGTCGTGTTGAAAGGAGGAGAGGTCGCGTTCTCCGCTGGCCGCGAAGGGCTTGGAGCTATAGCCGCAGTATGACTATGCCCAGGACGATAGTTGCGATCCCCACCCATTCCTGGAATATGAGGTTCTCCCTCAATATCATGAACGCGAGGAACGTCGTGAACACCGCGTTGGACGTCGCTATCGCGGCCGTCGCCCCCGTGGACATCGTGCCATGGGACAACGCCAGCGCGAACGTGAGGATGCCGACGCCCAGAAGAACGCCAGCGACAACGGGGAACGTCAGTTTCCAGTCGATGGTCACCGTGGTCCCCGAGAGGATGATGTAGGCGAACAGGGCTGCCCCCAGAACGCCCATGGCCATCCACATGACGGCCGAGAACAATACTGGATCGATGCCTTGGTTCTTCTCGCCGTAGCTTATCAGGAAGTTCGTCGTCCCCCAGAGGAGGAAAGTGCACACTGCGAACAGCAATGCCGATGATAACATGATCTTGCGCTCCACGAAATGCCGAGAAGCGGGTTCTTATAAATACATTTGGCGACCGCCCAGCGCCATCTCGGTGACCTATCCAGGCGACCGCGTCGACCGCCCGTCTGCATGGGTTATATATATATGCTGAAAGGCCATCATCGCGGCCGGGATTCAGACGCGCTCTTGTGCGTCGGCCGTCGGGAAGGCAGTAGAATGGTTTCTGTGTGCATGCTCACGGAATTGGACAGCTACAAGAAGCTGATTCCGTACAAGAACCCTGGTGGCATGGGGACCAACGCGCCGATGGTCGGGCGCGAGCTCGAGAAGCTCGGATGTCGGGTCCTGTTCAACCAGCCGCGTGGGGAATACGACGTCCTGCATGTCCACAGCCCTCTGCCCAACTCGTTCATGTGGGCCCTAAGGAGGAAGATAGCGCACAAACCGCTGATCGTCCACGGGCGACATCTTCCCGAGCTCATCAAGGGCGGGTTCGTCGGAGGCGACCTATTCTATCCGCTCGTCAGGAGATACTCGGTCATGTTCTACAACCTCGGCGATGTCGTCCTCGGGGCGACGCCGTACGTGTCCAAGGCGCTGTCCAGGGACGGCGTAAAAGGACCGTTCAGGACCATCCCGAACGGCATCAGCCGGGAGACATTCGTCCGCGACGAGGTCCGCGGACAGCGCTTCCGGGAGATGATAGGCATCGGCGAGGACGAGAGGCTCGTTATCACCGTCGGTCTGCGGATTCCGAGGAAGGGCGTCGACACCTTCGTAAACGTAGCAGCCAAACTGAAGCACAGACAGGACGTAAGGTTCGTCTGGGTCGGCGCCTCTGAGGTGCTCCTCGAGGACGCTCTGGACGTGACGCCTCCAGGCAACGTGCTCTTCCCGGGGCATGTGCCCTTCGAGGAGATCGTCGGTGCATACTCAGCGGCGGATGTGTTCATGTTCCCCACGAGGGCAGAGAGCTACGGCAATGTCATGCTCGAGGCCGCCAGCTGCGGATGCCCCCTCCTGATACGCGACATACCGGTTTACGAGGACTGGGTCGTGGATGGAAAGCACTGCCTAAAGGCGACCAGCGACGATGACTTCGCGCGGAAGCTTGAGATGCTGCTCGACGACGCACCGCTCAGGTCCCGCATGGTCGAGGGTGCGGGCGAGTTGGCGGACGACCACGACATCAGGAAGACATCGAAAAAGTTGAAGGAGCTCTACGAGGAGCTCGCCGAGGGCAGGTTGGTCGGATGATCGGCGAGGATATCATAAACGCGTTCGCGTCGCTGGGCGACATCGGCATGATCCTCGCGCTGGTCGCCATCATCCTGATCGATGGCACGGGATTCCCAACGCTTCCCGAGGTCTGGATGATATGGATATTCGGCGTTCACTTCGACTCCTTCAGCTGGGCGGTGATCCTCATAGTCGTGGCGAGCTTGGCGAGCCTCGGTGGCAACTTCATTCTGTACACGGTCGTGAAGGTCATTGGCATGCCCAAGAGGATAGCGAAGGTCATGAAGAAGTACACGGAATTCCTGATAGTGAGCGACGAGAGGCTCCTGCTGCTGAACAGGGTCGCTCCAGTGGTGCCCTACACCGGCGCGTTCATGGCAGTGTGCAACTGGGACCTGCGCAAATGCGTACTGTACCTCATCACCGGCGCGCTGATGAAGTCAACTGTGGTCATAGCCCTCGCGTGGCTGAGCTACGACAACCTCAGGCAGGAAGTGGCCCCATGGATAGCTTTGGCAGCCGTCGCAGTCGTGTTGCTCGCTAGCATAATCGCATCATTCATCTACCGGAGACGAGTTGGCCTCCAGGGGGGAACACCACGATCTCAGTCGTGATCCCGACATACAACGAGAAGCCCAACATGAGGGAACTCATATCCCGCATCAACAGCGCATGCGGCGCAAGGGACATGGAAGTCGAGGTCGTAGTAGTCGACGACAACAGTCCTGACGGCACCGGAGCGCTCGCAGAAGAACTCGCCAAGGAGTTCAACATCAAAGTCCTGCACAGGGCCGGCAAGCTCGGCCTTTCAACCGCTGTGATCGAGGGGTTCGAGGCGGCTACTGGGGACCTGTTGGTCGTGATGGATGCAGACCTCAGTCACCCGCCGGAGAAGATACCCGAGATGGTGGATAGGATCCAGTCGGGCGAGGCGCAGATGGTCGTCGGGAGCCGATATGTGAAGGGCGGCAGCGTCGAGAACTGGCCCATACACAGGAGACTCATCTCGAAGACCGCCACGTTGCTCGCCAGAGGGCTGACCAAGGTGAAGGACCCGATGTCCGGGTTCTTCGCGCTCAAGCGCACGGTGATAGAGGGCGTGGAGCTGAACCCCATCGGCTACAAGATCGGCCTGGAGATACTTGTCAAAGGCAAGTATGAGCAGGTGGACGAGGTGCCGATAACCTTCGCCGACAGGAAGGCTGGAAAGAGCAAGCTCGGCGCATCGGTCTACATGAAGTACATAGACCACTGCATAAGGCTCTACGAACACAACCGGCCCTGGCTTGCCAGGTACATCAAGTTCGCGTTCATAGGCGGCATCGGGACGGTGATCAACCTCGCGATCCTCTGGACGTCCGTCGAGATTTTCTTCGTTCATTATCTATGGGCTGCGGTGCTCGCGTTCGTCATCGCGGATACGAACAACTTCATATGGAACAGATGGTGGACCTTCCGATCGAAAGGCAAGGTGCACCACCAGTACCCTCAGTTCCTCATGGTGAGCATCGACGGGCTGATGCTGAACCTGATAATGCTGAAGACCATCGTCGAGGACGTCATGCCCTCGCTCGGCATCCAGGAGGACAGGGCGAGCCTGTTCCTCGTATTCGCCCAGGTCATCGCGATATTCATCGTGAGCATATTCAACTTCATCGCGAACTCGTTCTGGACGTTCAGCGATGATATCAAGCGGACCTAGTCAAACAGCAAGAGGCTCGACCGTCCCTCGACGGGCGCCTACCTGACGTAGAACGACACGGGCTCTATGGATTTCTGAAACAGGTCGAGCACGGCCCCGCCGTCCTCATCCACGTGTGCGGGGACAAACAGCGCGAACCCTTCGTCCGCCAGCATATCAGTCAGCCCTTCGATATCGTTGAGATAGTAGCACACGACCACGACTTGGACATCGTACTCCACGATCGCGTGCTGTATCCGGTCGATGTCCAGCTCGGGATACTGCCGCTCGGCGACATTGACTACCTCAGGCGGCATCTCTCGGTTCGCGTACGCTGCGATGATCGGATCACCGCATATCACGGACTCGTTGGCGTCCGTCAGCTCTGAGAGTATTCTACCGTAGGCCACCTGTGCAGGCTCTTCCTGGGCGACAATGCCGTAGGTCGAGAGCCCTCCAGAGACGAGCAGTGAGGCGAGGACAGCAGCGATGCACGCTCTTCGGAGTCGCGCCCGATTCGGTTCAACCCGCTCTGCATCCTGAGTGACCGCTCCGTTTATTGTCCCAATCTCAGACGACACGACTGCGCCCACCAGGATTGCGAGCACGGGGCTCGCGAAGGCCATGTGATGGAGGAATGTGAGCGGTTGGAACACCATGAACAGTAGGACGACCGCTGCGATGCTAAGCAGGAACCTATGGCTCGGGCCCATCCTCCATACCCTCCGGGCGAACACTATCGGCAACGCGTAGGCGACGCTGAGGCCAAAGAAGGCCAGCACGGATAGTTTGAGGTAGATGTCGAAGTCCCTGTGAGCCTGGTCGAACACCATGCCCTGTATCATGTCAGATGGTCCCAGGGCCACCATGAGGACCGCCATCGGTATCGCAGATGCCAGCACGACGACGCTGGCGTTCACGAGCGAAGATTCCTTGGTCTCCCGCTTCGCCATGCATTCCATCGCCATGAACACCAGCATCCCGAGCAGCCCCAGGCCGCCGATCAGTTTGATGGAGGCGGCCAACCCTATCAGCAAGCCCGAGAGTGCCAGCCAAGGTACTCGTTCCCTCCGCTGACTGATGACGAAGGCCGCGATGGAGAGCGCCATGAAGGATGCGGACAGGGCATCCAACGAGAACAGCCTCGATTCACGAACGAACGTGAAATCCACCGCGAGCAACGCGCCGGTCACTACCATGGCGTAGCCACCCGCCAGCCGGTTCGAGACCAGCATGCAGCATGCGACCGCGGCAAGCGATATGAGAGCAGTCATCAGCCGGAGCGAGACGATATCGCCCGACAACAGCGATCCGAGGACGAACGCTGCTGGCGCCTGGTCACAAGGCAGCTCCGAATAGAGCGAGTATCCCCGGTCCACCATCAGCGCCCTCTCTATCATGACGCCTTCATCGACTCCGTTGTTGGAGTAGCTCCAGTCGATGTGGACGACCCTCAGCGCGAGAGCGACCAGCAGGATGCCGATGACCGCGATGAGGAGCCGGCGCCGACCCATTATCCCGACAAGTCCGTTCAGTGCGATGATGTCGACCCGCCCTCCAGTACAATGATGAAATGGGTTGATGGGATTTGATGTTAGCGCACGCGAGTCCACGACCAGCGCGGACTCAGAGGAGTTGCTGGAATTCCTTGACGAGGTCTGGATGCTTCTTCTCGACGGCTTTCAGGATCGCGAGGGTGGACATGCTCTCGACACCGACTTCGTTCAGCGTCTCTATGACCTGGTCGAATGTCTCGTCCGATAGCGTGACCAGCTTCTCCTTGGCCATCCAGTTCCTGTACAGATGGTCCTCGAGCAGGTCCCGCCACCCATCCTCGTAGGCCTGCAAGGACTTGGCGCTGAAGTCACCCTTCTCGGTCGCCTTGGCAAGCACCTCGCCCGCAATCCTGCCCGCACAGCAGCTGTTAGATATGCCGCCTCCGGTGATGGGGTCAATCTGCCTTGCGGAGTCGCCTACCAGCAGCACGCCGTCCGCGACGGTCCGCTCGATTGGCGCGCAGACGGACACGGCCCCGCTGACTATATCGAGGGGGCTGCCACGCTTGAGCCCGGGCTGGCTCTCGATGAACCTGTCCAGGTAGCCCTTGACCTCGCCCGGCTCCTTGAGTCTCGACAGCTGCACCCCGAGCCCGACGTTCGCGGTGTCCTCGTCCTTGGGGAACACCCAGACGTAGCCGCCCGGGGCGACGCTGCCGAGGTAGAACTGGCAGTACTCGTGCTCCTGCTCGATGTTCGTGAGGCGGTACTGCAGACAGGTCGTCACATCCTTAGGGACGAGCGCTGTGTCCAGGCCCGCCCAGCGGCCGACCTGGGACTCGAAACCATCCGCACCGACGACGCAGCCGCATCTGATCTCCTTCGTCTTACCGAAGGACCGGATCTTAACGCCGACGACCTTGCCGGCCTCCATGATGAGTCCAAGGGCGGAGGTCTTGAGCATGATGTCCGCCCCCGCCTTGGCCGCGTTCTTCGCAAGCAGCTTGTCGAAGAAGACACGGTCGAGGACCAGGCCGACCTCGTTGCCCGCCATGTTCTCCGACAGGTAGAACGGCGTGCCGTTCGGAGACACTATCTTCGCCCCCTTCACCTCACACGCCACGCTCCGCGAGTCGAGAGTCAAGTCGACGGAATCAAGCCACGACCGTGATATACCCTCACCACAGCGCACAGGCGATCCAATCTCCTGCCTCTTCTCGACAACGAGGACTCGTGCACCGTTCCTCGCAGCCCATCTAGCGGTGCTCGTCCCTGCAGGGCCACCACCGACGACGACAATATCGTAGTCATTCACATCAATCGCCCTCCCACAAGCGATATCGCGCCGACTGGACACACCTTCGTGCACCTCTTGCACAGGGTGCACGCGTCGTTGAACTCCAGCAGCACCTCGTTTAGATATATCGCGTTCGAGGGGCACGAACCTACGCATGCCCCACAGTGAAGACATCTCGCTATGTCGACCTCGAGCTTGTCAAGCATATTACTTGCCATCCAAGACCTCCTCAGGTGTACTCGGTACCGTGTCTGCGTCTCCATTCCTCGAGAGGTATGGAGTGCTTCTTCTCGACCTCCGTCCTGTAGACAGGGCCGGAGTTGTATGCGCAGAACGGGATTATCTTACCTTCGGGCGTCGTGTAGTGTATCATGCACCTCTTCACCCGCTCTATGTCGTAGTTGTAGGAGTCCATGAAGTGCATCGCCCCCACATACATCATCTGCCAGCTGAACTTGGACAGCTCCGACTTTGTCTCCTCTGAGAGGACACCCCTCAGGGATTTCAGGAACTGCACGGAGCTCATCCCGTCTGGGAGTTCGTCCTTCCGGAGATGCTTCTTCAGCAGGCTGAACGCCTTCACCTTGCTGAAGACCTTGATCTTCTTGCCCTCGGTCTTCTTCGCCAGCTCGTACATCTCGTGGAACAGCGGCTCGACATCGACGAACCTTGTGACGGGCACGATGTTGTCCGGGTCTTTCACGAACATGTAGGTCGCGATGCCGCAGTGGACGTGCGTGGTGAGCGTGACCTTATGGTCGCCATAAAGCGCCTGCCACAGTTCCGATATCGCGGACACGGTCGGGACGGGGTACCAGTCGGTCGTCTTGATCTTGCCACCGGACTGTCGCTCCATGTCCTTCGCGAGGTCAGGGAGCGTGTACCTGCCCGTCTCCAGCTCCTCGCTGGTGCATCTGCCGGTGAACGCGACGGGTTGATAGTTCACGCCTCGGACGACGTCCATGTTCTCGAGAGCGTACTTGAGTATCGGCCACACCTGGTCGTCGTTCACGCCTTTGACTATCGTGGGCACGAACACGATCGACGAGCGGTTCTTGACCTTCCTGAAGTTCTCGACCACCTTCTTCTTAGTGTCCAGGAGGTCCCTTCCTCGGGCGCGCACGTATATCTCAGGCCGGAGCCCGTCGAACTGTAGGTACAGAGTGTTCAGGCCGGCGTCGCTCGCCCTCTGGCAGAAGTCGACGCTCTCGGCGAACTTAATGCCGTTCGTCGCCGCCTGCACCTGCGCGAAGCCCATCGCCTTCGCCGCGGCTATGATCTTGATGAACTCGGGGTGGATCGTCGGCTCCCCACCCGAGAACTGCACAGCCGGGCAAGGTACAGGCCGCTGGTCACGGACGACCTTCAGCATCTTCATGATCGTGTCGAAATCCGGCTCGAACACATACCCGGCCGCGTTGGCGTTGGCGAAGCAGATCGGGCACTTGAGGTTGCATCTGTTTGTGAGGTCCACGTTCGCAAGCCCGGTATGGCTGAGATGGAGGTCGCAGAGGCCGCAGTCGAACGGACATTGCTTGGCGTCCTTGATGGCCGGATTCACGACGCCGACGCCGTCCTTCGCCCAGGACTCGACTCGGAGGTACATCTCGACATCCGACCACACGACATCGCTGAAATCCCCGTGTTCGGGGCATGTCTTCTCCATGACAACCTTGCCGTCCTTCTCGCGGATGGTCGCCTTGATCACCGCGAGGCACTCGGGACACAGGCTGTCCGTTGTCTTAGGCAATCCTCTAGGTATGGCACTGTCTTTCGTGAGCATGAGTCATCCCTACCCTTACAGGTTTATTCTTAGGGAATCATTTAAATGTTATGTAGCTGATTCAGCTACAAATGGACCTGAAGAAAATCATCGCAATCACCGGCAGAGATGTGGACGATCTGCTCGCTGAGTACGAGATGATAGCCAGGACACTGTCGAACATGGGCCTCTCCGAGTACGAGTCACGCGCCTATGTCGCCCTCGTGGCATCAGGCACATCATCGGCTTCTTTTGTAGCGGACATCGCACAAATTCCACGGACATCGGCGTACAGGACCCTCCAGAGCCTCGAGGACAAGGGCTTCGCACGAACGAAGGCGGGGAGGCCAAAGAAGTTCACGCCGACGGACCCTTCGGAACTGGGAGAGAAGCACGCGAACGAGGTGCGCGAGGCGTTCTCCAAGATAGACTCCGTCAAGGACGTCCTCTCGGAGAGGGGAGTGCCCCAGATGGTCTACACGATCCTCGGAAAGGAGCGTGTCCTCGACAAGATAGGAGAGATGCTCGACCGGTCCGAGCAGAGCTTCGTCATATCATCGCCTTCGATCGCCGAGTTCAGACGCCGTCTGGGAAAGAGGTTCACCAACGCCATCTCGAGGGGCGTGCGTGTAACAGTGATCACGAACCCGTTCGTCAAGGTGCCAGAGAACGTCACCGTCATCCGCAGGAGGGGGCTCATCGCGACGGACGTGATCGCCGACGCGAACAACGCGCTCCTTGCCGCGCCGGACCTGTCCGCCTGCGGATACACGGACAACGAGACCCTTTCGCAGCACCTTCAGGATTTCCTGAGGATCATGTCCGAGAGCGGAGATTGAACCGCCAGTTCGTGGAACGACGTTCCTTCTTAGACTCCGCGTTTATAATCGTCCGAATCAGGAACGGCGCATACAGCGTCGTCGCTATCGAGACGAGGATTATGATGGAATAGGTCTCGCTGCCAATGGTGCCCATGTTGAAGCCTATCATCCCAATCACGATACCCACCTCGCCCCTCGGCACCATCCCCGCTCCGACGATCAACGCCGTCTTCTCACCTCGGGTAATCGCTCCTGCGGCGCAACCAGCGAGCTTGGTGAGGATGGCCACCACTGTCAGGACGATGGCCAGCGGCACAACGCTGGCGAAGTTGGTGAGGTCGACCTTCGCACCCATCACGACGAAGAAGAACGGCACCAGGAACACGTTCAACGGTTCGAACTTGTGCTCCAGCTCGTAGGTGTTCTTCGTGTCGGAGAATATCAGTCCCGCGAAGAACGCTCCGATAATCGCGGCGAGGCCCACGTACGACGCCATGGCCGAGAGGCCGAACACGACGATCAGGATGACCACGAAAGGCGCCTCCTTCTGGACCAGCTTTTCGAGCCAGCTGTCCCTCTTGAACGCGCGGGTCTTGTAGTGTATCGACCAGCTCCCGTCGACCGTGCGGTCGTGCCTGATCTCGCGCTTACCAAATGCGTATCGTACCATCCTCGTGCCGAGTATGGTGACAATGGCGATGAAGCAGGCGATCTCCGCGATGACTATCACAATGTCGATGCTATTGAGACCCTCACCTGCTGCGGTGCCGCTGACCAGCGTGAGCACGATCATTGCCAATATGTCGTCGATGACGGCCGCGCCCAGGATGATCTTGGCCTCTTCGGAGGCGATCATCCCCATGTCCTGGAGCACCCTCGCCGTGATACCCACGCTAGTGGCGACGAGGGCCGCGGCGATGAACATCGCCTCGACCGATGAGAAGTTCAGCAGTATCGAGACATAGTAGCCGACTACGAACGGAGCGGCCACACCCAGCACAGCGACCGAGGCGGCGATCATTCCCACCCTCTTCAGCTCCGAGAGCTTGGTCTCCATGCCGACTGAGAACAACAAGAAGGTCGCGCCGAGCGTAGCGAGGATATCCAGAAAGGAATGCTCCGAAGTTATCAGGCCGAGTATCGATGGACCGAGGACGACCCCCGCCATGAGCTCGCCCGTCACCGCCGGCAGCCTTAGCCTCTCCACAATCTCACCGCCGACCTTGGCGGCGAGGAACGCGATGAATATCAGGAGAAGCGTTTCATCAGTGCCCAATGCATCCCGTCCGATTACTGGAATGACGAAATCGATATTTAACATTGAGTCAGAATAGCCGAGTCCAGAGTGGCGCGTACGCTGCATGTAATTGGAGCCGTTTACCTGCACGTCCGCATCATGATGGGATGGGATGGCACCCAAGAACGGCGGCGGCCTGATGCGAGTGGCCCGTCGTCACAGCCACGGCTTGCGAAGCGACCGAAGGGGGCAGGTATCGTTCTCCGTCATAGCTACCGTGCTGCTGTTGTCGACGGTCGCGGCGGGGGCATATGTCGCGAAGAGGGAGATGGACGAAGCGTCCGAGCGGAACCGGACCAAGCTGCTCGAGTCTATGGCAGCCGCAGTCGACGAGGTTGCGCTCGAGATATCGTTGGCGGCCGCCGCGCGGGCACATGATATCGTCTCTGGATGGAGCGCGTTCCCGGTGAATGGGACTGAGATATCCGAGGCGTTCTCAGACTCGGTCGGCGCGTACGTATCGTCTGCATTTCCGAGGCTCGAATACGGGTTCGACATAGAAGTGAGCAACTGGGCTGGAGGACTGTTTTTCTCGGAGATGAACACGGTCGATCTTCTGTCTTCCGATGCCACATCCCAAGAGAGCATAGAGCTCGACGGGGAGAGCATGACTTTCGACGAGCTGCCTCCGGGAAGTGAGGAGGTCCTCGCCGAGAGAACGGCCAGTCCGTACTACTTCGCTGTCGGCAACTTCAGCGTGGCCGCCTCTTCCGCGACGGCGTCGTTCGCGAGGGAGGCTTCGTTCGAAAGGCCCGTTGTCTCCGCCCTGCCATTCATAGAATCGAAGCTGCGCAAGTTCGAATCTGCCTCCTTCGGCGAGCTGTCGGACCTCGGAAAGACGGTCGCGGACATGCTCACCACACTCGCCCAGCTGAGGGTGCTCGAGGGCTTCGGCATGCCGTTGTTCTCCGACGGCCTCGACACCGTGGACATCGTGACCGAGCGTGACGTATACAGAGCGACGCTCGTCGGGCTCTTGCTCGAACAGGCCCGGCTCTTCAGGTGCGTGGACACCGACTACGCGAGGCAGGTATCTGAAGAGTGTGAAGGAGGGGACATCGGTTTGAGAGCGGTACTCTCATCGAGCGGAAGATACGCGGATCCGGGCGAGCTGTTCCTGTGGTTCCTCGGCAGGACGGAGCATCGCATCGACCCGTCCCTCGTGGTGGCGTCCGCGGTGAACGGCATCATCGACCAGCTCGTGGTCAAGCTCATGGACTACATGGGATGGCTGGGAGCGCTCGACCTTGCGGACAGCGTCATCGACAAGGTGGCCGACTCGGTCGACTCGCTTGTGGCATATCTCACAGGCGAGGACAAGGCACATGAGGCGGTCGTGTCATGGATGGAGAACGCGATGCGATCGGTCGATGCTGACCCCATCACATACTCGGAGGTCTTCTCGGCCGAGGTCGATTGCGCGGTGTATGTTCCCGAGCGGGTCTACTTCGTGGAGGACCTCACAGGTGAGACGCATCCAGTGTACATCGGCAACTGCACGGTCACGATAAACCTGCCAGCCTTCGACCTCCTGGAGGCGGAGCAATGGGGCGGGTTCTACGAGGAGTTCAAAGAGAATCAGCAGTCCACAAGAGACCTCATGTACGATGGCCTGAGGAGGCTCGCCTATGACATAGCCACACAGACGGTGTACGAGCTCGACGATTTCGTCATCGACCCGTTCGACGGAGACGACCTCTTCAAGACTCTCTCGCTTGCGTCCGGGGACGTCTCGTTGTTCGCGGACACAGAGGCGCTGTCCGAATCAGTGGCTGACCTGCCGATGTTCTCGTCTCAGTGGAAGATGGCTTCGGAACTGTCCTCGTTCGCCTTGGCGCATGTCGCGGGGCTGTTCGGCGACGAACCATCGTCCGCGGCGGCCTCGGAGCTGACGGCTACGCTGCTGGCCGACGCGCGCTACCCATACATCCCAGACCTGGTCGTGCCGGTTCAGCAGCAGCTCGAGGACATAATCCTCAACGATGTGCAGCACGACGAGTCGTGGGACGTCCCCCAGCGGCTCGACAGGTCCGTGTCGTCCATCGAGCTGGCGCACCTTCAGCGGTTCCTCTACATCCTGAACTCGTCGGTTGCTAAGTCAGATGACGGTCTCGTCGGCCCTCTGATAGACGGCGCGGTCGCGTTGCTAGCCGAAGGGGCGGACGGGTTCCCCGGGATCGAGAGCCTCGTCGAGGTCATGTTGTCCCGCGTAACGAAATCGGTGCTGGCCCAGAAGAGGCTGGCCAACCACAAGGAATGCGTGTTCCTGGACCTCGACAGCCCGTTCGAGTTCTGGGACGGCAACCTCTCCTCCGCAGTCGAGAACGGCACGGTCCTCTCTGAGGCACTCGCGATCGAGGTCGTCGACGGTCTGAAGCCGATGACCATAGTCCCTTTCGACCCAGAGCGGGGATACGACGACCTCGGCAACCTCGTGCCAGCCGACGAGACCCTTGTACAGGTGAAGAGACCGTGGGACTTCGACAGGTCGCAGGGGGAATATCCCAACACGCACCTCACATCGCTGCTGAACTCTTCGGCCACGCCCTATTCTACCCAGTGGACCGTCTGCGTACGCGCCAGCGTCGGCGTGGAGGTGACCTCGTCTGGCACATTGCTCGATTCGGTCTTCGGGGACGGGGAGGTCGCCTCGGAGCGCGTCCTGGGGGTGGACCTCTGCCTCCCGATCGTAGTCCACTCCGCAACCCCGCTGAACGGTGTGGAGTACAACCCGACGAACACCGCGCTGTCGGATTCCATCGCAGCGGCGCGGTTGTTCTGCGACATCGTGTGGGACAAGCTAGAACCCATCGTGGAATGGGTCAAGGAGGGGTTCGACCGGGTCCTGTGGTTCCTCGAGGACTTCTTCGACGTCATCACCAGCTTCGCCACCAGGCTGATCAGATGCGTCGCAGGTGGCCTCCAGACGCTCGTGGAGACGATACAGGAGTATGTAGGGAAGTTCGCCGACTCGGTCCTCGGAAAGGCAGTGAAGCTGTTGATCGACATGACCGGGACCGTCGAGGTGGTTATCTCGCTCTACGGGTTCACCGTTACGATACGCACGAACCTTCCAGACCTGCTGTTCAAGGACGCGAGGGACCTGCTGAGGGTCATGGTGCACAGCAGGCACCTGGGGCCAGGGCTGACCTTTGGAATCAGGGTCGCGCAGCTATCGGACGGGAGGTACGACCTCATAGTCAACGGCACTCTGACAACGGATGACTTCTCGGCCGAGATTGTGATCGACCCGCTCATGCTGGTCAAGCGCCGCTTCGCGGAACTGCACCTCAAGGCGAAGACTTGGAGGCTGGACCTGTCGATCCCCGAGGTCGAGCCCTACGAGGTGACGGGTGTGAGCACCTCCGATCTTCCGGGGGTTGGGGCGCTGCTGTCCAACATACCGCTGCCGATGCTGGGGCTGTCCGCATCCGTCGAGCTGGGCATGCGGGTGAAGTACTCCCCTCCGTTCCCGACGAACGTGGTCGTGAACGAGTACGAGGCGAACCCACCGGGGGACGACAGCGGCAATGAGTGGGTCGAGCTGTACAACCCCCTGTCGGAGGCGGTGAGCCTCGAGGGGTGGAGGCTGGAGACAATCCATGGGTCCACCGCGTCGATGGACTTGACCGGGACGATGGCGCCGGGCGGCTACGCCGTGTTCACGTTCCCGGAGACGGCCATCGACAACGGACAGGCGGGCGACCCGTTCAACGACGGCGACTCCATATCGTTGGTGGGGCCCACGGGCGACGTGGTCGACCTCACACCGACGCTGAGCGATGTCTCCAACGACCTGAAGAGCCATCAGCGCAACTGGGACGGAGGACCGAAATGGGGGCTGCGCCAATGCACGAAGGCAGACTCCAACGGGGTGCCGACCTTCCTCGCGACGACGGACTACATCGTGAAGGCGCTGTTCGAGGCGTTCAAGGAGGCCTTCGCCGAGACGAAGACGGCGGAGGCCTCCGCGTCCTTGGACTTCCTCAGGCTACTCGGTGAGAGGGTGCTGGCTCACTTCATCGACAACCTCCTGGACATAATCAAGGAGGTCGTCCACGAGGTCGTGTTCTACCTCGAGGTCACCCTCAGCGACGCGACCGGCGCTGCGGGCGCGGGCTTCAGGATGTCCTTCGTCATCAAGGGCGAGGCCATCTCCGAACTGTTGAAGTGGCTCATCAAGAGCCTCGCGACGTACATTGTGAACCTCGGGAGGGCGGGGAACCCCATCGAGTACCCGCCGAACCCCGACCTGTTCTTCGAGAACCTGCACATCAGGTTCGAAGTGCTGTTCTTCATCGGCATGCCCAGGATGCTGACCACGCTAGGTGCGCGCGTGGACCTCGACAAGAAGGTGACGGCGATCATCGCCATCTCGCCCAACATACCCGCGATAGGCAAGTTGGCCGGCAAGGACTGGGGGGTATGGTCCGTCGACTTCGGGCTCTGCATCGAGGGCGTGCCGAGGGAAGTCGTGGGCACGACGCTCATCAAGGCTTCGGGCGACCTGATAGACATATGGCTCGTCCGCGCCCGAGCATACGGTGTTTGAACCAACGCGGTCCAGACCGCCTGGGCTGACCCCCCGTTGGCACTCCTTCGAAACAAATAAGTGGGCGACCGCCATCAGAGTCAGGAAACGCCATGGACGCCATAGCGCAATCCCTGATGGACAGCTTCAACGCGCTGCTCGAATCGGTGTGGTTCGAGCTCACATTCCTGCTAGTTGTCGCGCTGTTCGCGGGGTTCCTTTTCGCCCGGTTCGGGCAGCCCAAGGTCATCGGGTATATCCTCATCGGCGTCGTGATCGGCCCCAGCCTGCTTGGCATAGTCACACCCTTCGGAGAAGACTCCGTATCGGGCCTCCCAGAGGGGATAATGATGCTTGCGGAGCTCGGGTCGCTCGTGCTGCTGTTCATGATCGGCCTCGAATGCGACCTCCGGGAGATATACACCAAGAAATCCATCAGCATCGCCGTCGGCGGTGTCGTCGTCCCCTGGATAGGGGGGTTCTCCCTGGCATACGTCTTCGGGTTCGACATCGAAGCGGTCTTCATAGGGGCGACGCTCGTGGCCACCAGCGTTGCCGTCACCGCTAGCGTCATAGCGGATCTCGGTCTGATTGGAGGGCATGTGTCCAATGCGATAGTCGGGGCGGCCGTGATCGATGACATCCTCGGCATGATCGTCCTATCGGCTGCCAAGGGCATGTCGTTCGGAGGGATCAACGCAATGGAACTGGCCCTGCTGGTGATCGGGGCGGTCGTCTTCGTCGTCGCCGGCGCCTGGATAGGTTCCAGATTCCTGGTCAAGCTCGTGTTCCAGGTACAGATCACGGGATACAAGAGGAAGCTCCCCCTCAGCGGTTTCACGCTGGCGCTGGCCATCGCCTTCCTGTACGCCTTCGTCGGGGAGCTGATAGGCATCTCGGGTATAGTCGGGGCCTTCGTCGCAGGCACGGTCTTCGCCGGATCAGCCCTGAGGGACGGCATAAGAAAGGGTACCCAGTACCTAGAGGCTTTGTTCGTGCCCCTGTTCTTCGTGTCGCTGGGGACCGTGGTCAACCTGGGGGAGATATGGAACACCATCATCTTCGGTGTTAGCCTCACGATGGTCGCCATCGCGACAAAAGTCGTCGGCTGCGGTCTGCCCGCATGGCTTAGCGGCATGAGCAAGTGGGACTCGATAGCCGTGGGCATTGGCATGACACCGAGGCTTGAGATCGCCCTGGTGATAGCATACTACGGATTGTCAACTGGGATAATTGGAGTGGACCTGTACTCAGTCGTCGTCTTCATGGGTCTGGCGACAGCAATCGTCTCCGCGCCCGTACTCAAGAAAGTGCTCAAACGTGGAGGGCATGACCTCGAAGGCATCTGAGCTCAGAAGCTGATTGGATGCCTACGACTCGATCTGGATGGACTCGTGCGAGCGCTCCCTGCCGTTGACCGTCTCATGGTTCTCCATTGACACGGGACCCTTGTTGCCGAGGGCAAGAAGGAAGGCCCGGCCGAATGCGATGGCACCGTCGGTGTTGCTAGTATGCAACTCCCTGAGGAACGCCTTTCCGACCAGCAATGCGAATTCCCTGTTCTCTACCATCTTGTCCGACTCCTTTCTAATCTGTCTGTATGGACTATTCGAAGCCGGGAGTATTAAAGGGGGCAGAGGTGACAATCAGCGGTGATTCTCAGAACCTCGAAATATGCCGTCTTCCACATCCGCCGATGGACGCCTCGCTCACTGCAGCAGTTCGGTGCCCTTCATGTAAGGCCTCAACACCTCAGGAACCGTCACGGTGCCGTCGGCGTTCTGGCAGTTCTCGAGCACAGCGGCGAATGTCCTGGCCAGGGCTACCCCAGAGCCATTCAGAGTGTGGATGAACTCGCTCTTCAGGTGGGGCTCTCTCCTGAACTTGATCATAGCCCTGCGAGCCTGGAAGCTCTTGAAGTCGCTGCATGAGGAGACCTCCAGCCACTGCTCCATGCCAGGCGAGTGGGCATCTAGGTCGTACGTCTTCGACGCGTGGAACCCGACGCTGCCGGTGCACAGCAGCTTCACCCGATACGGCAGTTTCAGGGCCTGGAGCACGGACTCCGCGTCGGCCAGGAGCGTCTCCAGCTCCGCTGGCGAGGACTCCGGCACGACGAACTTGACCAGCTCGACCTTGTTGAACTGGTGGACGCGCGCTATACCCTTCGTCTCGATGTGTTTCCCCGCCTCCCGCCTGAACGAGGGTAGGTAGGCCGTGTGATATATCGGCAGCTGGCTCATCTCCAGTATCTCGTCGGCGTACAGGTTGGTGACAGGCACCTCGGCCGTCGGGTTGAGCCACAGGTCGTCCCGCTCGATCCAGTACATGTCGTCCTGCATCTTCGGAAGCTGTCCCGTGCCGATGCAGCTCTTCCGGTTTATGATCGCCGGGGGGAAGACCTCTCTGTACCCCTGCTCGTGGTGCAGGTCCAGCATGAAGTTGATCATGGCCCTCTCGAGCCTGGCACCGTCGCCCTTCAGGGCGTAGAAGCCGGCGCCGGCGACCTTCGCGCCGCGGTCGAAATCGATTATGTCCAGCCTCTCGCCTATCTCCCAGTGAGGCAGCGGCTTGAAGTCGAAACGCCGCTCGGACCCCCATGCCCTGACGATGACGTCGCCGACATCCTGGTCTCCCACTGGCACGCTCGGGTCGGGCACGTTCGGAAAGTTCAACAGACAGTCATCCCGCTTGGCGTTCAAAACGCCGAGCTCCTTGTCGATCTCCTTGATCCGCTGAGAGATGGACCTCATCTCGTCGATCCTGGCGGCCTTCTCGCCCTCGGACAGGCTGGGGACCTCGGCCGCGACCTCGTTCCTACGCTTCCTCAGGGCGTTGGCCTCGTCGGTGAGGGCCCTCCATCGTCCGTCCGCCTCGAGAAACTCGTCGAGGACCGCCAAGTCCTGCCTCCTGTCCGACAGAGCCTTCCGCACGAGCTGTTCTTCCTCGCGGATCAACCTCGCATCCAACATCAGCCGCACTTCCTTTTATCCATCAATTTACACATCTAATTGCTGTGAATATGCATTTTACTACACATCATCGTCTGCTCAACACGACCGTCCTTCCCCGGACGTCGACGACATTGGATGACGACACCTCGGAGAGCTCGACGGCGGCCTTCTTGGCATCCACCTGATAGGACGGGTTCAGGCGCACCTTGACGAGGCCCTTCGCCTTCACCTGTCGCCTCAGCTCCTCCGCGACCTGCTCAGTCAGCCCATCCTTCCCTATCTGGACCGTCGGCTTGAGCGACTGCGCTTCGGATCGCAGCGTTCGCGTGTCCTTGGATTTCATCATCGTATCTCACTCACTCCATCGCTTTCCTATCGGGAACCGCTGCACGCGGCCGCACCGCAGGCAGCTGACAGACAGCCTCTTCCCGCCAGTGCGCACACGGACGTTCCTGGGCGGGACGAAGAACGCACGACATGAAGGACAGTACGTCCTCTTATGCCTCGCGGGCACCTTGTACCTCTCGCTTACGCGTATGGCTAGCGAGACATATCTGACGGCCCGGTCGTCCTTGCCCGCCCGAGCCTCGTGCTCAGCGAGCTCGAACAGCCTGTCCACCTGCTGCTCGGCGAGGCCTCTCGCCTGCTTCTTTGTCATGTGTCTCCGGGCCATACGCCCCTTGATGTATCCGCGTGGTATTAAACCGTTCTTGAACGGGCGCCAGCGTGGCTGTCATGGCTGGAGTGCTCTCTGGGGACTCAGTGAGATTTAAATACAGCGACCATTATTGCGCAAGCCTGAAGCGGGTTAGCACCTGGTGATAGCATGTCTCGCAAGCCCAACCGTATGTACCGGGAGATAAGAGGTCAGGCGTACAGCCGCAGAGAGTACATGGGCGGCGTTCCAGCGTGCAGGATCACCCAGTTCGAGCATGGCACCAAGGCCGATTACCCTGTCCGCATGACCCTGAGGGTGGTCGAGCAGTGCCAGATCAGACACATCGCGCTCGAGGCGGCACGTATCTCCGCGAACAGGTTCCTCACCAAGAAGGTCGGCCAGTCCGGCTACCATCTCAAGATCAAGATCTATCCGCACAATGTCCTCAGGGAGAACAAGATCGCGACGGGCGCCGGCGCGGACCGTATCTCCGAGGGCATGAGGCACGCCTTCGGCAAGCCAATAGGCACAGCCGCCAGGGTGTCGAGGAATCAGGAGATCATCGCGCTGGAGACGTCACAGAACCACTTCGTGACCGCGAAGCAGGCGCTCAAGCGCGCCGCTGTGAAGCTGCCGTCGCCTTGCTACATCATCGTCGAGAGAGGCACGGCACCGGCGAAGTGAAGCCGGGCAGATGTACAGCTTCGCTGTATTGCTACCAATTTCCACACAAGGTTTTTTACGAATGTCGTAGGTACCGTTGATTAGACCCTTGCCACGTGTGTTTGAGCGAGGCATGCGTCTAGTGTGGCTGCTGAATCATGTACGACGTCGACCTAACAAGCGCGATCGCTGAGATCAAGCGACTGAAGGCGCGTATCATAGCCCTCCAGGTTCCCGAGGGGATGAAGAAGAGGGCGTATCAGATAGCAGAGGACATCGAGAACAACGCCGGTGCGGAGGTGATGCTCGTCGCCGAGCCCTGCTTCGGCGCGTGCGACGTCCCGTCGTCGCTCTTCGAGATGGTCGATGCGGTCGTCCACGTGGGGCACTCGCCCATACCAGCGATAAGGTTCAGCAAGCCAGTGATATTCGTCCCAGCGCGTTCCAGGGTTCCTGTGAGCGAGCAGCTGAAGAAGGCTGTGGGCCTTTTGAAGGAGCCTGTGGGAGTCATAGCCACCTCGCAGCACCTCGAGGAACTCGACGACGTCATCGAGGGACTGGAGAGCATGGGCATGAAGATCAAGATAGGAGAGGGTGACACCCGCATATCCCATGTGGGCGAGATACTGGGCTGCAATTACACCACAGCGACGTCCATCATGAATGAGGTCAACAGCTACCTGCTCATCGGCAGCGGCACGTTTCACGGACTCGGGGTGCATCTGGCCACGGGCAAGAAGGTCATCGTGCTCGACCCGAACCTCGAGGAGCCGAGGGAGATCGAACAGGCGAAGGACAAGATACTGCGCCAGAGACATGCCGCGATCGAGAGGGCCGAGAAGGCGAAGTCGTTCGGAATAATCATCGGCGAGAAGATCGGCCAGAGACGCCTCAGGCGCGCCAGAGAGCTCCGGAAGCTGCTTAGATGGAAGCGCAAGGACGCGAGCCTCATACTGATGGACAAGTTCGACCCTGAGAAACTGAAGGCGCTGGGGTTCGACGCGTATGTGTCGACGGCGTGCCCGAGGATAGCCATAGACGACGTCGCCATGTATGACAGACCTCTGCTGACGCCGCACGAGCTGGAGATAGTCCTCGGTGTGAGGAAGTGGGACGATTACACATTCGACCAGATGACAGACGACGAGTTCTGAGCCTGGAGGGTGTCGTCGTGATCGATCTGGACGGGCTCCTGGGGGTCGGGTGCCGCAGCGACATCCGTGTGGGTATAGGTGTCTGGGACGACAAGCTGCCGACGACCGTCGGCCTTCTTCGTGACAAGGGCTGCAGAGTCGAGCTCGTGAGCTTCGACGAACCTCGCGCCCTCTGCGACGCACTTCACAGCGGCGACATCGACGCTGGCGTCAGAGGCGTCATGGGCTCCTCGGACACGCTCAGTGAGATCATGTCGACCTTTGGCGCGACGTGCATCATGAGGACTGCTGTGCTCGCATCGTCCAGTGGCAAACCATTCTTGCTGACGCCTGTCGGCATAGACGAGGGGCGCACGATGGGCGAGAGACTCGAGCTGGCAAGAACCACTGTCAAGTACTTCTCACCCGCGGGCTGGCGTCCCAGCATAGGGGTCCTGTCGAACGGACGCCCCGATGACATCAACAGGGGGGAAGACATACGCAGGAGCTTGGCCGATGGAGAGGCCATCACACGTGCGCTGTCCGAGGACGGATTCGAGGCCGAACACCATCACATACTTGTCGAGAAGGCCGTCAAGGAGAGGGACCTCGTCGTAGCTCCGGATGGGGTCACGGGCAACCTCATGTTCAGGACCCTGCACTTCGTCGGCTCGGGCCGCGCCTATGGCGCACCGATCCTCAACCTGCCTGTGGTGTTCGTCGACACTTCAAGGGCCAAGGAGGACTTCGTGGAGCCCGTGCTGCTCGCCGCTGGACTGGCCGAGCTCGGCTGCGGCTCTGGAAGGCGGGCGTGAAAGGTTTTTTATGTGTGCCTGAACTACCTTGACACGATGAGGCTAGAAATCAACGGCTGGAGCTCCAAGATCACTTTCTCCGCGACCCACATAATCCCCGGCCACTACAAGTGCGGCAGGCTGCATGGGCACGACTACGCCATCAACGCTACCATCTTCGGGAGCATCGGTCCCGGCGGCGTGATCCTGGATTTCATCAGCGTCAAGGAGTTCCTGCGCAAGATCGCGGCCGAGCTCGACCACAAGGTGCTAATACCAATGCGGGACACGGGCATCAAGCGGGAAGGGATCTCCATCCACTACTCCATGAAGGGCAAGGAGTACCTCTTTCCAGAGGAGGACTGCGCGCTGCTGGACGTCAGCGTCGCATCGGCCGAGGAGCTAGCGAATTTCGTCCTCGGAAGGGTGATGGAAGAAGTGCGCTTCCCAGACAACGTCACCAGGGTCGAGATAGGTGTCGACGAAGGTGAGGGGCAGGGCGCCTGGACGGGGATGGACCTCGACGCGTGAGGATAGTGCTGCACATGGTTCTCGCTGTGGTGCTTCTGTCTGGAGGGCTCGATTCCACAACCACCCTCGCAATGGCGGTCGAGAAGGGACACGACATCGTAGCGCTGACATTCAACTATGGCCAGAGACATGACAAGGAGGTCGAGAGCGCCCGACGGGTCGCCGAACATTATGGTGTGAAGAGGCACATCGTCATCGACCTCGACATGGGGAGATATCTCAACAGCTCGCTCACTGATACGTCCCAGGAGGTCCCGGCAGGCGGGTCCGAAAGGGACGGGCCAGCGATGATCCCGAACACATACGTCCCTGGACGCAACATCGTGTTCCTGAGTGTGGCATCCGCCATAGCGGAGGGGATTGGAGCCGATTCGGTCGTCATAGCGGCCAACGCCGTGGACTACAGCGGTTACCCAGACTGCACGCCCGAGTTCATCGAGGCGTTCCAGGAGGCGCTCGCTGTGGGAACCAAGAGGGGTGTCGACGGAAGACCCATCCAGGTCGACGCGCCACTTCTCAGGATGGCCAAGGCGGAGATCGTCCGAGAGGCTGCCCGCCTGGGCGCGCCGCTGGAGCTCACATGGAGCTGCTACAACGGTGGCGAGAAGGCCTGTGGCGTCTGCGACTCGTGCCGTCTGCGGCTCAGAGGATTCAAGGAGGCTGGAGAGATGGACCCGCTGGAATACGAGAGGAGGGACGACTGATGAAGATATACTCCATATTTCGCTCCATACAGGGTGAGGGGATCACGATCGGGGCACCGACGGTCTTCATAAGGACTTCCGGCTGCCCGCTCAGATGCACGTACTGCGATACCACACAGGCGTTCGAGAAGGGCGAGGAGATGTCCCTGGACGACATCGTCGCCCGAGTGGAGAAGCTGAAGACGAAGACCCTCTGTCTCACAGGCGGGGAGCCGCTGGCGCAGAAGGACTCGTACAAGCTCATACATAGGCTGCTCGCCAAACGATTCGTTGTGGTCGTAGAGACGAGCGGAGCCATCCCGCTAGACGAGATGCCGTGCGACGAGAACCTGTCGATCAGCATGGACATCAAGTGTCCGTCGTCCGGGGAGTCGGCGAAGATGGTCTACGGCAACATAGAGCTCCTCGGACCCACCGACCAGCTGAAGTTCGTCATCTCGGACAAGGTGGACTACGATTTCGCCAAGGATGTTGTCAAGGAGTACGAACCCAAGTGCGAGATGATCTTCACCCCGGTCGGAGGCACCGACCTGAAGGACCTCGCCGAGAGGGTGCTGAAGGACGGACTCGAGGTGAGGGTCCTGCCGCAGCTGCACAAGTTCATCTGGGGCGACGAGGACAACAGGTGACGACTCATCCTCTGAACACGGGGCGCTTCGACAACAGCATGGGCAACGGCAGAGCGGCTTTCGGATATCCGACCGAGAGCGACTCAACCTCGGTAGCCAGCTGCTCCAGCGTCATGACTTTCATCTCGCCGGACCTGAGTCGGACGGGGAACTGACCCGAGGCCTTCTCCCTGTCGCCGACGACGATGATCATGTTCACCCACTCCCGCTCGGCGTTCCTTATCTTCTTGCCAACGGAGTCGTCCGAATCGTCTATGTCGACCCTGGCGTCAATCGTCTCGACGAGAGCCTTGCAGTCATCGACGAACGACTCGCCGACCGGGATGAGCCGCACCTGGGTGGGCGACAGCCAGAACGGGAAGCATGGCTTCTCCATCTTCAGCGCCTCCTCCAGGAGCACGTACATCCAGCGCTCTATGGAACCGATCGATGAATGACATATGATGCATCCCTTCTTCTTGCCGTCCTCGTCGACGAAGAGTATGCCATATCTCTCGGCGTCCGCGACGTCCAGCTGGACCGTGCTGAGCTGCACAGCGCCACCGGTCGAGTCCACGCCGTTGAACTCGTGCTTGACTGCCCAGTAGTGCTTCATCTCGGATAGCACCTCCACCAATGCTGGCCGGCCCGAGTACTTCAGCAGCTCGACTATGTTCTGCTTGTACTTGTCGTAGTACTCCTTGACGACCCGGAAGGCCACTGCGTACTCCACACCTGTGGCGTCCGCGAGGTCGGAGTAGTGCCTGTACAGGTGCATGTACTCGTCCCATCCGCCATCCAGGTCCTTCACGAAACAGTGCACGTCCGGCATGTGGAATGCCCTGAGCCTCTTCAGGCCGGTGAGCTCGCCCCTCTGCTCGAGGCGGAAGCTCTTCGAGAACTCGTATATCCTGAGCGGGAGGTTCTTGTAGCTGATGGTCGCGTCCTTCATCATGCGGAACAGCCCGAAATCGCCCGCGAACCTGAGCACGAACTCCCTCTTCTCCTCCGTCTTGATCGTGTAATGCCGCTCGTGGAAGGACATGCCCTGGCTCCGAATGTCCGGCTGTGACCAGTCGTACATCACGGGTGTGTCAATTTGTATCGCGCCTATCCTGTCGACGGCTATCTGCTCGGCCCACTTCTCGAGGAGCTTGAAGACGAGGTGCCCTTTCGGATACATTCTGAAGTGGCCTCGGTCGCTTGCCTCCTCGTAATCGACAAGCTCGAGCCTCTGCATGGCCTTGATCGACGGTGGCTCGACGCCCTTGGACCTGCCGATCTCCTCGGACATGATGAACTTCTTCAGCGGATGGTCGTCGGCCAGCGAGGAAAGGCTCCCTATGTCGTCGATGTCTATGGGAGTCTCCTTACCGTCCGGAGTCAATATCAGCAGTTCGCGGGAGATGTGCTCGACGACCTCCTCGCGGGTCTTCCTCTTCTCGGAAGTGTAATCCCTGGACAGCTCGGACAACGGATGTCCTTTACAGCCGATCTCGAACGATTTGTACCATCCGAAGGGAGCACGATGGACCTCAACGTCCGTCGCGCGAATCGCATCCTCGGTCGCCTTGAGCACCTGGATTGCGAGGTCGGGTCCTGCGAGGTCTGAGCTCAGGTGAGCATACGGATAGAGGACTATCCTCTCCGCCTCCACCTTGTGGAACACGTCGAGTATGTCAGAGGAGGCAGACTCGGCCAGCGCCTGGACCTCGGTATCGCTCGATTCGACAGTACAGAAGACGACCAGGACCTCCTTGGACTTGTGCTTCTTCGGGTCGTCCTCTGAAAGCTCCTCGGCAACCTTCGTAGCCGATTTCGATGTGTACTCGAATTTGTCCGCGTGGATGAGAAGCGCTCTCATGCTGAATCAGCGTGGAATAGATGGCAGACTATTAAAACATGGCACAGCGTGGCATCCTGACGCGGCGTTGCGGCATGCCCGCCAACAGCACGATGACCCGATAGGAACACTTTTTTACCAAAAAACGACATAGATAGTCGGGGGTAGGAAGACTGAAGGAGTTCGATGTTTTTGTGGAGAACAAGCCGGGCGAACTCGCAAAGATATGCGAGGCCCTCGGCAGCAATGGTGTGAACATCAAGGCCATCGCGAGCGAGCGGCATCACAGCCGGCCCCAGATACGCATCGTAACGGACGACGAGGCGACCACACGGTCGATGCTGAAAAGGGCAGGTGTGACATTCGAGCTTAAGAATGTGATCACAGTCAGCCTATCGGACAGGCCAGGAGAGCTCGGCAAGATGGCACGCAGGCTTGCCAAGGCGATGGTCAATGTCGATTCGATCTACATCATAAGCAAGGAGAACGGCATGACCGAGATGGCACTGACTGTCGATAATCCGAAGAAGGCCAAGGAGGCACTGAAGTAGGCTTCCGTTGTCAATCGGTCCCAGAAGCTGCGCCGTTCAATCCAGGCTCTTGCCACGTCTGATGAGTATCTCTTCCAGGTGGTTCCTCGCCTCGCGGACCTTCTCCAGTTCGT
>DATKWQ010000001.1:0-32952 GCA_035529455.1 Thermoplasmata archaeon | reverse complement strand
GCCGCCAACCCTCCCGCAATAGCGACTGCTCCGAACATGAAATCGATGCCTCCACATAAGCAGAGCGCCCCGCTGTAGAAGGAGATCAACGAGGAGCCCGCCATGTACAGCAACCCTTGACCGACAGCTAGGATACCAGCGAGGATAGACATGAGTCCGCCAATCACAGGAGAGCTTGACTCCGATCTGCTAGATGAGGAGGAATAGTAAGAATCGTCGTTGAAGAACGTGTCCTCCGTTTCCCAAATAGATTCAGTTGCTTGCGACGCAGGAGCTTGCCACGGGCGCTCGCCGCAGTGCTCGCATGTGAACGAATCCGCGCGAATCTTCCCCCCGCACTTGCTGCAGTACCTCATCTCGGGCTCCGCAAACTGTGGAGAAGGCGCATCACGGGCCATCGCAACATCCGATGTCGGCGGTTCGGGCGGCGTGTCGGCGGCGCCCTCTGGCATCTTTTTCAGGTCGTTTCCGCACCATCCACAGAAGACCGTATAGCCCGGATTGTCCTTACCACACTTGTTGCACCGCATGCCACTTCCCCAGAGGTGGATAAGAATATGTGGATAATAATCTTGTCCCGGGGTTCCATGGTGTAAGACATTCTTTGGTGCTTGGCTGAGCGGTTGGCGCAACGTTAATGGATGAGGAGGTCATTGGCGCGAAACATAGCTTCGGAGGCTGTGGTCAGATGAATATATCGGTCATTGGCAACAACGTCGCAGGCACGACGTTCGCGAAGGCTGTCCGCGACGCGAACACGGAGACTCAGATAGAGATATTCACCGAGGAACCCGTTCCATATTATCCGCGGCCGAAGCTGATAGACTACATAGCCGGGACTGTCGGCGAGGGGAAGATACTATTCTATCCGATGGAATGGTACCAGAAGAACGGCCTGAAACTGCATCTCAATTCAAAGGTGGAGCGCATAGACGCCCCAGGAAAGAGGATTTTCGTAGGTGGCGAATGGCACGGCTACGACAAGCTGGTGCTGGCGAACGGCTCCAAGGCGTTCATGCCGTCGTTCAAAGGCCTTCCGAAGGACAATGTGTTCACTCTGCGAACGCTCGACGATGCGGTGAGGATAAGGAGAGTCGCGGCGGTATCGTCCAAGGTGGTCTTGATCGGTGGGGGATTGCTGGGGCTAGAGACCGCACGTGCATTGGCAACAGGCTTTCCGAAGTTGAAGATAACAGTTCTCGAGTACGCCGAGCACCTGCTGATGAGACAGCTGGACCACCCAGGCGCTGAGATACTCCAGAACACGATTCGAAGCCTCGATACGGAGGTGTTCACGAACGCCGAGACAGAGGAGCTTCGTGGTGACGGTGCCGTCAAGGAGGTCATGCTCAAGGACGGAAGGACGGTCGAGTGCGACATGGTTGTCATCTCCGCTGGTGCGAGAGCTGACCTCGCGCTTGCCAAAGACGCCGGCCTTGCGATCGGCAGAGGCGTCGTTGTAGATGCATCGCTCCGCACATCGAATACGGACATCTATGCCATCGGCGACGTGGCGGAGTTCGACGGCAAGGTATGGGGGATGATACCTCCAGCGCTTGACCAGGCCAGGATAGCCGCGAAGAAGGTATTGGGTCTGGAAACACCGGACTATGCCGGTACGATTCCTTCGAACACGCTCAAGGTGATGGGCATAGACCTGACGTCGATCGGCAGAGTAAGGAGCGAGCACGAATCTCCGGAGGCGAAGTTCGAGGAGATAAGGGCGGTCACCGCGGACGGCAAGATATACAGGAAGTTCGTCATCAGTGACGGCAAGATGGTAGGTGCGATACTGCTGGGTTCGAAGAAGGAGGCGGCGAAGGTGACGAGGCTCATCAAAGATGGGGCATCAGTCGATGAGCTGCGAGACCAGCTCGCCGATCCCAATTACGACTTTGCGTAATCGGGTTGCGTGAGACTACTACTCTGGCTTGCGTGGGCCGCCTTCCCAGGCAGAGTCACGAAAACCGTTAAATCCTGAAGACCCATGCAGAATCTGGATGGAGCCCAAGGATTACGAGCTCGAGTTCTTCAGGAGCAACGGCTTCCAGCGGAGGCAGTGCAAGAGCTGCGGCAAGCACTTCTGGACGCTCGGGGAGAGCGACACCTGCGGGGAGGCCCCGTGCGTCGAGTATACATTCATAGGAAACCCGTTGTTCAAGGAGAAGCAGAGCGTGCACGAGATGCGCGAGAGCTTCCTGTCGTTCCTCGAGAAGGAGGGGCACGAGAGGGTCGCGCGATACCCGATCACCGCACGGTGGCGGGATGACGTGTTCTTCACACAGGCGAGCATCTACGGTTTTCAGCCATGGGTCATCAACGGCGTCGTGGACCCGCCTGCGAACCCACTTGGCATATCACAGACTTGTGTCAGATTCAACGACATCGACAACGTGGGCAAGACGGGCTCGCACCTCACCATGTTCGAGATGATGGCGCACCATGTCTTCAACAAGAAGGGCAAGGAGATCTACTGGAAGGACCGGACCACTGAGCTGTGCCATCGGTTCCTGACAGATGTCCAGGGTCTGGACAAGAAGGCCGTCAACTACTCCGAGGCTTGGTGGGAGGGCGGAGGCAACGCCGGTCCATGCCTAGAGGTCCTCATCGGCGGTGTCGAGATAGCCACGCTCGTGTTCATGCAATACGCGACTGGGAACGGAGAGCAGAAGCCTCTGGACATGCAGGTCGTCGACACGGGCTACGGTCTCGAGAGGCTCACATGGATGTCACAGGGGACACCGTCGGCGTATGAGGCGGTGTTCGGTGATGTGTTGCGCGAGCTGAAGACGCTCTCGGGCACTGAGACGGACGAGGCCGTCCTCGCGGAGTACGCCAAGGTCGCGGGGTCGATGAAGATCGAGACAGCAGCAGACGTGAGGGCGCTCAGGGCGGACACCGCATCCAGACTCGGCATTGGCGTTGACGATTTCATGAGACACATCAAGCCGTTCGAGAGCATGTATGTCATCTGCGACCACACGCGTGCGCTCATGTTCATGCTCAGCGACGGCATCGTACCGTCGAATGTGAGACAGGGATATTTCGCCAGGTTGCTGGTGCGCAGGGCTCTAAGGGAGATGTCACAGCTGGGGTTGACCTCCGATCTCTCCGACATCGTCTCCAAGCAGATCGAGTACTTCTCCAAGGACTTCCCCGACGTGAAGGAGAACAGGGAAGGCGTGCTGAAGCTGGTGGACGTCGAGCAGGGCAAGTACCATGACACGCTTGTGAAGGGTCGTGGCATCGTCCAGAGGCTCGAAGCGACGCTCTCAGAGACGGGCAAGAACATCTCTGACAGCGACCTCGTGGAACTATACGACTCACACGGGCTGAACCCCGAGGTAGTGGCTGAGTTCGCCGACGGAAAGGTCGACGTACCGGACGACTTCTACAAGCGCGTCGCGGCAAAGCACGCGAAGGCACGAGAGGAAGAAGTGGCCGTTCCAGAGATCGCACTCCCCGAGGACCTGCCACCGACGAAGCAGCTGTTCTACAAGGACCCGCGGAAGCTGAAATTCAGGGCGAAGGTGTTGGCAGTCGTCGACGACCTGGTCGTCCTCGACAAGAGCTATTTCTACGCCGAGAGCGGAGGACAGGAGTCCGACACTGGCATGATGAAGGACATGCGCGTCGTGCATGTCGACAAGATAGGCAACATCGTCGTCCACAAGGTCGAGGGGGCGATGCAGGCTGTCGTCGGGAAGCAGATAACGTCGACCATAGACCAGGCCCGGAGGGTGCGGCTTCAGAGGCATCATACTGCGACTCACATCATCAACGGCGCGGCAAGGGCGGTCCTCGGTAACCATGTGTGGCAGACAGGCGCCCACAAATCGGAGGACATGGCCAGGCTGGATATAACGCACTATGCGGACATAGAGACTGAGGAGCTGGACAAGATCGAGAGACTGGCAAACGAAACCGTCCTCGCAGGCATCAAGGTCGAATCCAAATTCATGAACAGAGCCGACGCCGAGAAGCGTTACGGGTTCCGACTCTACCAGGGAGGCGCTGTCCCCGGCAAGGAGATCAGGGTCATCAAGATCGCGGACTTCGATGTCGAAGCCTGCGGCGGCATACACTGCAGGAACACATTCGAGGTGGGGGCCATAACGATACTGCAGACCAAGAGGATACAGGACGGCGTCGTCCGCCTTGAGTTCGCCTCTGGGATGGCGGCTGTAGAGAGAACGATGGCGTCATCCAGGACGCTGGCGAAGGCCGGCTCGATGCTGATGACCACCACGGACAACCTCGTCGGCTCCATCGCGCGGTTGCAGGGGGAGAACAGGGACCTGCGAAAGGAGATGGAGACCGTCAAGAAGAGCATCGTCGGCGAAACGGTGGAGGAGCTCGTGGCCAAGGCGCCACGGATCGAAGGCGTGGCGATCGTGAGGCATGTCCAGTCGGAGGATATGAAACACCTCGTCAAGCTGGCCAAGGAGATAATCGCGCATCCGAAGACCATCGCCGTCCTCGCATCGGATGAGAACGGCGCCAAGATAGTCCTCGCCCGCAGCGCGGACGTGGACGTGAACTGCAGGCCGTTGCTAGGCGACGCCATGATCATAGTGGGCGGCTCGGGAGGAGGAAAGCCGGACTTCGCCCAAGGAGGAGGGCCGGACACCAGCCGGCTCGAGGAGGCCGTCGAATCCGTGATGTCCTCGCTGAAAGGCGCCTTGCAGAAAAAGAGATAATGAAGATGTCCAGACTGAGGGATTGGTTCAAGGAGCTCAAGTATCTGTTCGAGCTGACGAGGTCGGCCTCTATCGCACGACGTTACTTCGTCATAGGCGCGTTCGACGGTGCTCTGACGATCCTGGGCGTCATCATAGGTGCCTATATGGCCGAATCCAGCGTCCATCCCGAGATAGCCAAGCAGCTCATCATCGGGGCTGGCCTCGCGGGCGCCATAGCGCTGGCGGTCTCGAGCGCAGTTGGCGCGTACGAGGCGGAGAGGGTGGAGCTTAATCTGAGCCACAAGAGCCTGGAACAGGCGATGCTCACCAGTGTCGACGGCACAAGGAAGGACGCGATGACCGTCAGCATACTCGTCAGCTCGATCAGCCACGGTATCGCACCGCTGGTCGCCGCCTTGGTACCTCTCATACCGTTCTTCTTCATGCCGCTGGACGAGGCAGTCATCACCGGCATAATGCTCACGATGATATTCCTGTTCGCACTGGGCGGCTTCCTCGGGAGCCTGATCAAGGAGACCTTCATCTACACGGGCCTGAGGTTCGTCATCGCGGGGCTCGCGACGGCCATAATCCTGATAATGATAGGTGGCCATCCGTGAGACAAACGGCTCCATGGTGGCCGACTTAAATTTGGCCAACTAACCTCCATGATAGTGGAGAACTGCACAATAATGAACTATAGCTATATGGAGCCCGTGCTCTACAACGGTGACGTCACCAGCTTGAGGTCGAGCACTCCTTTCTGGGAGCGGAAGACCCTAGCCAAAGACCGCACCCTGCCTGCGTCGCCGTTGAAGGCTATGATCTCCAGGCAGACATGTTTTGAGAGGTGTATGTGCATCGTCGCTGTGACCACGTCCGGATAGTCGTGCTGCATCTCTGTAAGCGCCTGACCGACGCCACCAGCATGATGGTCGTAGGTCAGAAGGATCACGCCTGGCACCTTGCCCTTGCGCGCGATGTCCCATTTCTTGGTGGACAGGAACTCGCGCATCGCCTCGCTGACTGCCTGGGACCTGTTGGGGTGTCCTAGCGTTTCCGACAGCGTGTCGAACTCCTCGAGCAGTGTGTTGGGCACGCTCAATGATATCCTGGTCTTCCGTGGCATCAAGGAGTGGAATGGGTATCGCCGAGAAATCATTTGCGGCGGCGCTGCGAAGAGTTCCTGATAAAACGTGTGTGAAGGCGCAAACTCGATATACTCAAAGTCGATACCAGCCCATACCCTCTGGCTAAGACTATAAGGACACACCCACGGTGTCGTGGGTCGAACGTAAGTGTTTTATACACCTTAGTGTGTGGGGGAGTTTGCTCTCCAGGAGATGCCATTTGTCTGGCCTGAAGGGCGCTAATAGGACAATCACTGCATGTGGAGGTTGCCATTTGGCCGATGAGAAGACCGTGAAGACGAAAGGTGCCGCGAAGGGCAAGCGCAAGGAGAGCAAGGACGAGAAGCCCGCCACCGTGGCGCCCAGAGCCGAGAAGAAGAGCGATGATTTCAGATACATAGTTAGGCTCGTCAACACGGACCTGGATGGCAACAAGGACATCGTCATCGCGTTATCAGGCATCAAGGGCGTCGGATTGCGCACCGCGGAGATAATCGCCAGGATGGCCGGCTTATCCCGCGATATCAAGATCGGCGACCTCCCCGAGGAGAAGACGGCCGAGCTCGAGAAGCTCGTTCAAGATTATTCTGAGAAGGCACCGCACTGGATGGTCAACCGGCAGAACGACTTGTCGTCCGGGGCGGACCTGCACCTCGTCGGCGTTGAGATAGACCTCACCAGGAGGGACGATATCAACATGATGAGGATGATAAGGTGTTACAGAGGCGTGAGACATGAGACCGGACAGAAGGTCAGGGGACAGCGGACCCGGGCCAACGGGCGGTCTGGACTCACACTCGGAGTCATGAAGCGTAAGGAGCAGCCGGGCGCCACGCCGGAGAAGAAGGAGTAGTGTGACGGATGGGCGACCCGAAATTCTCCAGGAGAAAGTACGAAACGCCGGCCCAGCCTTGGGAGGGCGAGAGGATCAAGGCCGAGAACGAGCTGATACAGAAGTACGGCCTCAAGAACAAGAGAGAGCTCTGGACCGCGCAGTCCATGGTCAGGCGTCTGAGGGCGCAGAGCAGGGAGCTCCAGGCGAGGCTCAGGACGGGCGACCCCCAGGCGGACAAGGAGACGGGGGAGCTCCTGAAGCGCTGTGCCAGGATGGCGCTGTTGCCGAGGGACGGAGCGACGCTCAACGATGTGCTGGCGCTCAACACGGAGGCCATCCTCGACAGGCGGCTTCAGACCGTCGTCTACCGGAAGGGCCTCTCGTACACGCCGAGGCAGGCGCGTCAGATGATAGTCCACGGCCACGCTTCCATAGAAGGAAGGAAGGTCACCATTCCAGGTTATCTGGTCAAGAGAGGAGAGGAGGAGCAGATAGAGTACTACGTCACCTCGCCGATGACCAACGACATGCACCCCGCCAGGCCGAAGCCCGAGGATCTCGAGCGGCACAAGCTCGCCGTGCAGGCCAGGGAGGAGAGGGCGGCCGCCGCCAAGGCAGCCACGTCCCGAAGGGGGCCGCCGAGGGCCCTGCCGAAGAGGGTGAGAGCGGTCGTCAAGGTCGACGAGGAGAAGAAGAAGGATGTCCCTGAGGCCGAACCTGCAGAGCCGACCCAGGCCGACGACAAGGAGAAGTGATTCACATGGTCAGATGGGGCATAGCACACATTTACGCCAGCTACAACAACATTGTCATCACGCTCACGGACATCACCGGGGCCGAGACTATCACGAAGGCCACTGGTGGCATGGTCGTCAAGCAGGCCAAGGACGAGGCGTCGCCGTACGCTGCCATGAGGGCAGCGGAGAAGGTGGCGGAGATAGCGAAGGAGAAGGGCATAGACTCGATCCATGTGAGGGTCCGCGCACCCGGGGGCAACAAGTCCAGCTCGCCCGGTCCGGGGGCGCAGGCAGCGATCAGAGGACTCGCGAGGGCCGGTCTCAGGATAGGCCGGATCGAGGACGTGACCCCGGTCCCGCACGACGGAACGAAGAAGAAAGGCGGCCGCAGGGGACGCAGAGTGTAGAGTGATCACTGATGAAGATCGATGTGCTGGAGATGACGCCTACCAAGGCGGAGTTCGTCATTAGCGACACCAATCCGACTTTTGCAAACGCCGTACGCAGGACCATCGTCTCGGATGTGCCCAAGATGGCGATCGACAACGTCGAGTTCCACCTCGGGCCGATCATGGACGACGACAACAAGGCCTACGAGAGCATCTCGCCGCTCTTCGACGAGATCATCTCACACAGGCTCTCGCTGGTGCCCGTGCCGACCGACCTCGAGAACTACAATTACAGGGCCAAGTGCTCATGTGGTGGTGAAGGCTGCCCGTCGTGCACGATCATGTACTCGTTGAACAAGAAGGGGCCGTGCACGGTCTACTCCGGCGACCTCGAACCCCTTGGAAACGAGCAGTTCAAGATAAAGGACGACCTCATACCCATCGTCAAGCTGGCGGAGGACCAGGCGCTCCTGGTTTACGCCACTGCGGAGCTCGGCACCGGCAGGAACCACGCCAAGTGGCAGGCGACCGTGGGGGCGGGGTACAAATACTCCGCCAACATCGAGATAGACGACGCCAAGTGCGATCCTGGATGCTCCTGCGTCGACATCTGCCCGAAGGATGTCCTGGAGAAGGACGGGCGGAAACTTGTCGCGAAGCACCCTGAGAAGTGCAACCTATGCAACTCGTGCGTCGAGATGTGCGAGGTCGATGCCATCAAGGTGACGGGTGACCCGACGAAACTGGTGTTCAGGTTCGAGACGGACGGCTCCATGGACGCGAAGGTCATACTGCTCAAGGGACTGAGCATCCTCGAGGAGCAGTTCGAGCACCTGAGGGAGCAGATGTCCGCGCTCGAGTGAGCGGCCCCGTGGGTTCATTCAGAAGAACTCGTCCAGCTTCGCGTTCTTGACCTTGTCGGACTGGAACAGGGAGTTTATCGCGTTCTCCAGCAGCGATATGCGCTGGAGCGTGTATTGAGATACATTGTAGGCATTGCCTATCCTCTTCGCCGTCTCGAGGTACTTGCTCACGCCGGCCTCGTGCACGGTGAGTGTCAGCTTGTTGCCGCAGTAGCAGCTGCCCCTCAGAGGCATGCGCCTGTACTTCGCGTTGCACTTGGCGCACCTGAGCTGTTGGCCTGTGAACCTCCTCAGACTGCCCTGGGTGTCCGGCAAGAGGTGTCTTGTGATTATCCTGTGGACGACATCGGAGATATCCACCGCACGTATCTTCACGCCCAGCGCGATCTGCGCCTCGAGCTTGTCGTACATGGAATCCAACGCCGTGTACGCCGACGATACGGGCCCCTCCGAGATGTCCGCTGTGTGGTGCGTGCATTGCAGGCCCTCGTACTGCAGCACCGTGCCGATCCTGCCCGCGATCAGGTCCATGATCGGCTCCACCTCCTTGGGATGGGCGTATCGCTGCGTCGCCTTGTAGAACTCCAGAGGGTATGCGGAGGACACATCGATGTTGTGTGCCTCCTTGTCTATCTCGTTCGGGTCGAGCTTGGTCGTCAGCACGAGTGGGGCGTCCATCAGGCCACCGCGTCGCTCCGGCAGGAACGACCTAGAGAAGTTCAGCAGACAATCCATGAGCATGATGATCGAATCCTCGTCGCCGTCGCAGTTCCTGCGCTTGGCCGCGTGGAAGAACGGGTGGGCGTAACCTGCGTGGGCCTTGCTGAAGCCGACTATCCTCGACAACACGCCGCCAGATGTGTGTGGGGCGAGGCCCACCACCAGATGGCCTACGAGGTCCTGCTTGGCCCTGATCCTGTAGAACGGTTCGAGATCGTAGAACCTCACCAGGAGCTCGTCCACGAACCTCGAGACGGCAATCAGGTACTCCACGCACGAGTCAGGTATGATCACATCCTGGACCTTCAGTTCGAGCAGGTCGTCGGGCGACTCGACCTCCTTTCCCGATTGGGTCTTCGTGTAACCGAGCGCCTTGGCGGTGGAGATGTCTATCCCGACCTCCGACGGTCTGAAATGCGTCAGTGGCACATCCGTCGCGTCGACCCTGATGGTCCCGTCCTTGAACACGAAGACACCGTTCCTCGACCTCAGCACGCCCTTCTCGATCGCCTCGGGTGTCTTGCTCCTCGATATCATCCCTTGGACGCCTTTGACCTCTGTGGCCCTGCCGTTCATGCGCTCGATGGCGGACTGGAACATCTCGCCTATCGGGATATTCTGGGGGGATATCTTGCCTGTGAAGACCGTGTGCGCGCCGCAGCGGCACTTGCAGGAGAAAGTCATCGTCCCACACATGGGGCACGACCTCTCACCCAAGGGTGTCTTTATCGTGCCCGCGTTGGCGGCCTCGTTCACCAGCCGCTGTGCCCCGCCATATGAGCCGACAGGGAACAGACAGTGGGGTGGGGGCTTCATCCGCCTCTCCCTGGCCTTCTCCGGCCTCGCGACCCTAGCACCGATCCTCGTGACCGCACGGGCGCGTATCTCCACACCGGACAAGGCGGACACCAGCTCCAGAGGGCTTGTCGTCTCCGGGACCGCGACTTCGCGCGGGACTATCTTATCGCCGTCCGTCTCCAAACCCAATCCCAGCATGAGCGGTTTCGCCGATGCGTCTATGTGGACGACGCCATCTCGTACGCTGTGCAGAGCCCCCAGTCGCTCGAGCAGGGTCTTGCACGTCTCGTCGGCCGAGATGACTATCCCACCATCACTGGCACTCGCCGACTCCAACATGCGGTCCCTGAGAGACAGTATCTCCTCCGCCTTGAGGTCGTACCAGAAGAGGTTGAAGTCAGGATGCAGGGGCGCTTTGAGCTCGTGGCACATCTCGAGGGCCCTGTCGAAAGAGGGGTTCATCCAATCGGCCGGCAGGGGGATGCCCTTCTCCCGGAGCTCCTCCCCGAACCACTCGACCGTGAACCCGGCGGGCATCAGCAGGTGGTTGTTCTCCACGAACTCCCCGTACGGGATGAGTATCTCGCCGACATCGACTATCTCCTTCACGCGGCTGCGTATCTCCATCGCTTCGGAGACAGTGCGCGCCTGTACCAGGTCACCGTTGTCCAGCAGCGCTATCGGTCCCTCGATCGAGTCACATGGCGTGATCGCTCCCGCCTTACCAGGGCGCTCTATCTTGAGCTGCGTACCTATCGCGATGAAGTCATCCAGGAGCGTCATCGTGGCAGGGTTCAACGCGAGTGCCGCGAGCCCGGTCGCCCTGGTCCTGCCGTATCTGAGCCTGAAGCCGCCGACCCTGGACGGATACGCCAGCACCGGTCTCCCCGCGAGCATGTCCTTGAGGAACTTGGTGTTGGGCGATATCTCGGTCGTCCCGTCCTCCTGCCCCTTGCTCTTGAGGTTTATGAAATCGTCAATGAACTCCCAGCCGTCTATGCCGAGACGTTTCACGTGCTTCTGGAGCTTGGGCGCCTTGAGGCACAGTCCCTCTGCCATGACAAGGCAAGCGCCTCCTCTCACACGGTTCGTGGCCACCCTCGGGAGGTCCCTGAAGCCGGATATCTCCTCGTCCTCGGTCCCCTCGCCGTCGACGCACACCGGGACGTTGCTGGCCATGATCTCGATCTCCTCGTTGGAGGGGGTGTACTGAAGATGCTGGCACGACTTGTAGAGAGGTATCTCCTCCTTGAGCCTCAGCACCTCGTGTCCTGACGGGGCGTATCTCCCGAGCCCCACCTCCCTCCGGACGACATCCGCGATGAGAACGCTCATCGCCTGTCCGGTGCCGCCAGCGGACCTTATGGGGCCCGCGAAGTACACGGTGAGATAGTTCGAGCCGTCGGGGTTCCTGTTGATCGACACGCTGGCAATTCCCTCAAGGGGAGCGACCAGTATGCCTTCGGTGAGGACCGCGAGACCCAGTCGGACCGCGCGTTCTATCGCGAACTCGGGCGACCGCGCTGGCAGGCGAGCATACTCCTTCGCGATCAGCAGGGAGACCTCCTCCCTGTTGTGCGACTCGCTGAACTCCCTGATCCTCTCGGCGACCCCGTCGACCTCCCATTCGAAGAGCAGCTTCTCCACCCTTGCGGCGAGGTCGGGCGCCTGTGGGATCTCCACATCGAGTTCGGGGTCGAACCCCTTCATACGTGCCCGTCTAGCTATGTCGTAACAGCCATCCACCTGAATCTGAAGCGTTGAGAAGTAGTCCTCCATGGACTCGCTGCATACGACACCTTTCATGCCTCGCCCCCATGCACACTGGCGGGTTCAGAGAACCCGTCCCATCCACGCCGCAGCGCCGATCTAAGGTGCAATCCCGGATGCTAATCACCGATTCGCACTATAAGGGTTGCTGGTGCTTCGGACTATCGGCGAACCTGTCCACGAGCTCATCGACGAGCTCAGCGATGCCTTCGCCCTCGACCGCAGACAGCTTCAGCCGGTCGGATTTGGATTTCAGCACATCGGCCTTGTTCTCAACGACGATCATCGGCGTCGAGCCGAACTCGGCCTTGAGCGATTCCAGCAGATGCTCCTGCTGCTCCAAGGTGTAGCCACACGTCTCGCTCGGATCCATGACGAACACTATCGCGTCCGCGAGGTGTTTCAACGCGAGGACGGCCCTCAACTCCATGGCGTTCCTCTCCTCGAGCGGGCGGTCCAGCAGGCCAGGCGTATCGATCACCTGATATCTGAGGTACTTCCGCTCGAACACGCCCAGGGATATCTCCTGAGTGGTGAACGGGTACACGGCGACCCTGGGCTTGCCTGTCGATATCTGCCCGACGAGCTGGCTCTTGCCCACATTCGGCGCACCAGCGATCACGATGGTCGGGATGTCAACGTCCACGGTTGGGAACTTCTTGATCGTGTTCCTGGCGATGGCCACGAACTTGAGCTCATTTTCTATCTGCTTCACGATGGACGATATCCTGCCATAGGCCGCCCTTCTGGCGGTGTCGATCGCGTCGATCGAACGGGCCTTCGCGATGTTCCTGATCGCGTCTCTGGAGATTCGCGCCACGGTGCCTCGGCACCAGTCTATCGCGCCGAGTGATTTCTTGAGCTTGTCCTTGCCGATTGTGATATCTATGAGCGATTCGTAGAAGGGGCTCATGCGCTCTATGCTCGGGAACGCCTTGACATACTTGCCGAGGGTCGATGCTATGACATCGCTGACCGACCGGACCTTCGATATGTTGATCTCACGGACCGTATCTATCCTCGTGAGGCCCTGGTAATCCACCTTCGAGGCCTTCCTGAACGCCTTGTCCAGCACCTCGTCGGCGGTGAGTATCGTGGGTATCTTCAGCATGTTGTCCGGCCCTCAAAAGGCGTACATGAGATAAAACCTCCCTCTCTACGGGGCATCAAAAGCCTCATATCGCAATATCCTTCTCTTGTACGTCGAGGACCATGAGGGGCATAGCGGCTGCGCGCGGTAAGGACATAACCTGCAAGGGGTGGAGGCAGGAGGCCATCCTCAGGATGTTGCAGAACAACCTGGAGAACGCTGAGAAGCCAGAGGAGCTCATAATCTATGGTGGCACAGGCAAAGCCGCCAGGAACTGGGATTGTTACGATGCAATCGTGTCTGCTCTGAGGGGATTGGAGGACGATGAGACCCTGCTGGTCCAGTCGGGGAAGCCCGTAGGTGTCTTCAGGACGCACCGATTCGCCCCCCGGGTGCTTATAGCTAATTCACACCTCGTCCCCAGATGGTCCAACTGGGAGACATTCCACGAACTCGAGGCGAAAGGACTGATCATGTACGGCCAGATGACAGCTGGTGGATGGGCGTACATCGGAACCCAGGGGATATTGCAGGGCACCTACGAGACCTTCGCCGCGTGCGCCCGAGAGAGCTTCGACGGGACGCTTAAGGGAAGGCTCGTGCTCACCGGGGGTCTGGGGGGCATGGGAGGCGCCCAGCCGCTGGCGGTGACGATGAACGGCGGCGTCTGCGTCGCAGTCGAGTGCGATGTGAAGCGGATACAGCGCAGGGTCGACAACGGATACTGCGATATGGTGCTATACGACATCGACGAGGCTGTGAAGCAGGTCAAAGACGCGAAGGGTGAGGGGAAGCCACTCTCGATTGGCCTTGTCGGCAACTGCGCGGAGACTCATCCGGCGCTCATCGAAATGGGCGTGGTCCCAGACGTCGTCACCGACCAGACCTCGGCCCACGACGAACTTGACGGATACATACCCAGGGGATTGAGCCTCGATGAGGCGTTGGCACTTCGGAAGAGCGCTCCTGACGACTACAGGAAGAGAGCCATCGAGAGCATCGCCGTCCACGTGAGGGCGATGTTGTCGTTCAAGGCGAAGGGGTCGGTCGTCTTCGACTACGGGAACAACATACGCGCCCAGGCCGTGAAAGGAGGCGTCGAGGACGCGTTCGCGTTCCAGGGGTTCGTGCCACTTTACATACGCCCCATGTTCTGCGAGGGGCGTGGGCCGTTCAGGTGGATAGCGGTATCGGGCGACCCCGACGACATACTCAAGACAGACGAGGTCGTCATGAGTGAGTTCAAGGACAACCGACAGCTGGTCGAGTGGATACGGCTTGCACATGAGAAGGTCCCGTTCGAGGGCTTGCCCGCGCGTGTCTGCTGGCTAGGGTACGGAGAGCGGGCGCGGTTCGGCAGGATCATCAACCAGATGGTAGGCAACGGCGAGCTAAGTGGGCCGATCGTGATAACGCGTGATCATCTCGACTGCGGCTCCGTAGCCTCTCCGAACAGGGAGACTGAGGGGATGAGAGACGGCAGCGATGCCATCGCCGACTGGCCGTTGCTTAACGCACTGGTCAACACGGCTGCCGGGGCGGATCTGGTGGCGATCCACAACGGTGGCGGCGTCGGCATAGGGTACTCGACCCACGCAGGGCTCCTCGTCATAGCCGACGGCACGAAAGAGGCTGATGAGAGGATCGAGAAGGTGCTCACGACAGACCCGGGAATGGGGATACTGAGACACGCCGATGCAGGATACGCTGAGGCAATGGAAGTTGCGAGGCGTGCTGGCGTGAGGGTCCCGATGCGGAAATGAAGATGCCGGACGAGCGGCTGCAAGCACGAGAATGAGTGCAGCGGTGGATGCAAGTCCGTATCGCTCGCGCTGACAGAGAGACTGCACAACGACCTTCACTGCTTCTACTCGATGGAGAGGAAGAGCAAATATCACAGGTGACGACCGCTCTACGACTTGCGCGTCGAAACACCAAACCATGAGAAAAGAGTAAGTACGCGGGAACGGAATCCGCGTCGACGCGTTAACATGTACGATCTCAAGCTGAAGCTTTGGCTCGTGGACGGAGACCGATTCATAGTCAGCGACGGACGAGCGGCGCTGATGAGGAGGATCAAGGACCTCGGGTCCATGTCCAAGGCCGCCAAGGAGATGGGGATGTCCTACAGACACGCCTGGGATGTGCTTCAGAGGATCTCCGAGAACGCAGGCGGAGATGTTGTGGCATCTGCAAGGGGTGGGAAGGAAGGAGGAGCCACCACGCTCACCAAGCTGGGCGAGACCATCCTGCGAGAGTACGAGAACAAAGCCCACTCGGTATCGAGCCAGCTGGAGAACCAGTGGCGCAAACCTTCAGTGACCGCGGATGGGTTGGTCACCAAAGGAAACAAGATGTTGCTGATCCGCAGAGGAAACGAGCCCTTCAAAGGCATGCATGCACTGCCGGGCGGCTTTCTCGAGTACGGCGAGAAGATGGAGGATTGTGTGGTCCGCGAGGTCGAGGAGGAGACGGGAATCGATACTGAAATCCTGGAACTCTTCGGAGTGTTCTCAGGCCCAGACAGAGATCCGAGGGGCCATTTCGTAACGGCGGTGTACCACCTGCATGCGACCGGAGGCAAGCTCAGGGCTGGCGACGATGCCGCCTCGGCAGAGTGGGTCAAGCTCGATGACCTCCCCGAGATGGCATTCGACCACGCTGAGATTGTAAAGAAGTTCATGGAGAGCCAGCGCGGAGTCTGAACATCAGAGAGCGGGCGCCATCCCTCTCGGGCCGACGCCAAAAGGCAGATAGACCATCTTCGTGCCGTTGACCGTCAATGTGTAGTCGAGCCTCTGCAGCACTCCCGGCTTCTCCGCCTCCATCGTCACGACTATGAAATCCGCGAGCTCCGCCGCCTCCTCGCGCGACATCGAGGTCGGCATCCTGCGGACGCTCCCGAAGTTCAGGCGGGTGCTGTACTTCGGCGACGACAGCGTGAAATCAATTGCCAGACGCTTGAAGGTCGCAGGGTCGAAATCGGCCGCTGGAACGTAGATGAATAGCGTTCCACTGCCGTCCTCACCCCTCATCCAGGAAGCGAGTCTGAACACGTGTCCACCCTCGACGCTCTTCGACCTTATGATGAACGAGCAGTATAACCGCCAGAAGGGCACATAGACGCTCTCACCCTGGGGTGCGCTGCCAAACTCCGCTATCTCGAAGTCGATCTTGTCCACACCGCCGTCCCGGACATGCATCACGTTGCACTTGTCGCAGTAGAACATCCGGTCCCGCTGCTTCGAGTATATCGGCGAGTTGCATGACGGGCACTTAACCTGGACAACCTTCATCGGTACGCCCCCTGCAGCGCCTTCGCCACGTCCTGAAGCTCCTTCATCGTCCCGGCCACGGACGCGGGTTTGTGCTTGAAATCCCCCTCGATGATCTCGGAGCCGTGTCTGAAGAACCTGTACGTCAGATAGAGCACCACGGCCCCCGCGGCCAGGCCGGCGATCGCCAGCTCTGTGGCCACTGCGGACAGCATTATCCCACCTGCTGCGAGCAATCCGCCAACAGACGAGCCTGCCGTTATCGCAAGACTCTGGAATAGCGGGTCACCCGGCGCGCGGCCAGATAGCAGCTGCCCTGTGACACCATCGACCGTCGTGAGGTACATCCTCTCCTTGTAGCTGTACCGGACGACCCAGACGGGGTAGTATACCATAGACAGCCTCCTGGGGAGGATGTGCAGGCGCTCCATCGTCACGCGCGGCACCCGGGCGGAGGACCTGGCGCGGGACAAAGCCTCGTTCTTGGCGTGGGAGACGGCGTCGTCCCTGCTGGTGGTGGCCTCGAATGTCGGTATCATATCGAAATCGGCGAAGCTCGTCTCGCCCGAGAAGTTCCTAAGAGACCGTATGCCGAGGTCACCTGGGTCGGCGGCTATCTCGGAGAACTGGTAATCGTTCAGGACCATGATCTCCTTGGGCACCTTCTGCTCGTGGACGTGGCCCTTGGAATCCGTGTGCCGGCGAATCTCGTATCCGCATATCCATCCAGCGACTCTCGTGGTTGCTCTCCAGAACGGCAGGTAGATTGGGTAGACCTCCATGGCCTTGCCCACCTTCTTGAGGTCCCTGGCCTTCCAGCCCCTGGACCACCAGCTCTGGGAAGCGGCGATCGCGCCCTGCTTCGTCAGGCGGTTCTTGAATGCAATGGTGGTGACCCCCTCGTCTCCCTCTATGAAGAGCGTTGAGCTGCAGTATGGGCACACGACGATGTCCTCGCCCTCCACGACGGATATGGCACCGCCGCAAGCAGGACAGTTGAGGCCGACTGAGACGTCCGCCATGCTACAGCCTCCTCGCGACATAGTACGATGCCGCGAATATGCCTGCCACGGTCAACGCCATCAGGACGACAGCGGTCAACAGTGAATCGAGGGCCAGAAGGCCTTCGAGCGCGAACGCGAAGAACCCGAGGACCGCCACTATCATGTACGCGGCCGAACTCCTGGTCGGGAAGCCCGCAGAGAAGACCTCGCCGGTCGACCCGTCCACGACCGCCTCGAAGCGCTTTTGCTCGAACACATATGTGACCCGCCATATCGGAAGATACACGAGCGCCTGCTCCTTTGGGTCGCCCGGTAGAGAATCCATGTATGAAAGCATCTCGATGTCCGGTTTGATTAGCTCCGCGCCGCTGGTGTCGAACGAAGCGTCGAACATCTTCAGGTCGCTGGCGGGGACCTTCAGCGCGTGCAGACCTGGAAGAGTGGTCGACCCAGCGGGCTCTATCAGCACTTCCTCCCGTCCCTTGACATCACGCTTGAACATGTAGACTGGGAAGTACTGTTTCGTGATCCCGGCGACCTGGGCGCGTCTGTCGAGGTCTTTCGCCTTCGTCGGTCCTGCCGCCCATCGTCTGAAGAGACCGATGGCGTTGGTCTCGTCGACCATGAACGGCGCCGCGTAGTAGAATCCCGCCCCCGAGCGGTCGATGTATATCTGCGAACTGCAGTAGGAGCACTTCACGAACTTGGTGCCCGTGTCGAACGTCACGGGTGCGGCGCACTTCGGACACTTGATAGACGCCAAGGTTTTCCAGTCCTGAGAAGCGCTACTAGCCTATCAGGCTTCCTTTCCGCACTCGGGGCAGAACTTGGCCGATCCTGAGACCTCAGCGCCACACGAGGAGCATTTCTTCGATTCCTTCGCCTCAGTCCCGCATTCCGGGCAGAACTTCGAAGTCTCGGTCATCTCAGACCCGCACTTGCCGCATTTCACGGTTGTGGCTGCCATCTGCGCACCGCACGAGGAGCAGAACTTGCTCGTCGGCTGATTCGCAGCACCACACTTCGGACAAGGGACTCCCTGCACAGCCTGGGGCGCCGCCGGTGGTGGTGCCTGCTGAGGCTGCTGCTTCATCGCATCCATCATGGTCCATCCCATGCCGATTCCGGCTCCGACGCCCACGCCGGCCCCGGCCGTGCCCCCCTCGGGGTTCTGTGCGGCCTCTCTCATGGCCTGCCCCGCCTGGTACTGCACGTAATTGGCCCCGAGTATCTGCATGGACGACCTCGTGTCGACGGCCTTCTGGACCTCCTCAGGCAGCGAGATGTACATCCCTGATATCTTGTCGACGCTGAGCCCGTAAAGGTCGAAGTGGTCGCTGCACCTGGCCAAGACCACCTGCTCAATCGTCGTGAGGTTGCTCGCGATGTCCGCGACACCGAGACCGTCCTTCTTCATGTCGCCAAGCGAGTCGTAGATGATGACCACCATCTGCTCCTTGATGCGGTCTTCGACCTCGGCGCTTGTGGCGAAGTTGAGCGTTCCAACGAACTGGTTGACGAAGTTCTCCGGAGACGTGACCTTGTACCTGAACTCACCGAATATCCTGAGGTTCACCATGCCGAACTCTTGGTCTCTGAACTGGTAAGGCTGCTTGCTGCCGAACTTGGCGTCGAAAACGCGTTTCTGCAGGTACACGACCTCGGCCTGCTGCTGCACGCCGGAGAGGAATTTCACGATCTTGCCCACGACCGGGGCGTTCAAGGATGTGAGCGCGTACCTGTCGGGTCGGTCGATATACGCCATGGCTTTCCCGTCCCTGTAGAAGACCGCGATCTCGTCCTCTCTCACCACGATGTTGTCGTTGAACCTGATGTTCCTTGGCATGCGATACATCACGTTCGAACGCTTGTCGGCATCCTCCCACTTGAACGTATCCGCACCTATGAGGCTCATGATTTCACACCTCCGTGCCTTCGATGGCCTTCATGCGACCGTTGAACGTGTCCTCGAAATCGGTCATCCTCGCCTTTATGTTCATCATATCCCTGAATGTTGTGGACTCATCCGCAGCCATCAGCCCGTTCTTGAGCGACTCGATGCTGCCGGCTACTGAAGTCATGTGGTCCAGCATCCTGACATCGTACTCGTAGAGTCTGTCCAACTCGGCCTCCTTCATGCGGATGTCAGCTGCGATGCCGGAGTACCCGACCGCGGCGTGCGAGACTCGCCCTTCCACTTTCTTGAACTGGTTTATCAATCCGCCGATCATATCGTGTTCCTTCGTTCCGGGACTCTGTGCAAGTATGCCCCTGCACTCCTCGAGGCCCCTCCTCTGAATAGCCAGCTTCTGAGCCAGCTGAGCACGCAGCATCCGGTCGGCGTCTCGGATGTCCTCTCGCTGCCGGTAACCCCTGAATCCCGGTATGTAAGTCTGTATCTTCTTCAGAAGACCTCTGTCCTCCTCTATCCTCTCCCGAATATCAGCCATCCTGGATGCCTCCCTGAGATGGCTCAATATCACCTGAGACTACTAATAAACGTGTCGTTGGATGACCGCCCTCGGGGAGTTGGGTTTAAGGGCTCGAATATGCTTGCAGCTGGACGATAGAGATGATAATGGTGGGGGTCATTGGTGCCAGCCGAGCGGGCGATGAGCTCTGCGCCGTCGCGGAAGAGGTCGGAGAGGAGATAGCGTCACGGGGGGCAGCGGTCGTCTGCGGTGGACTCACCGGAGTCATGGAAGCAGTATGCAGGGGAGCGCGAAGGAGGGATGGGCTCACCATAGGCATCATTCCCTCCGACCGAAAGGAAGATGCCAACCCGTATGTGCAGATACCGATAGTGACGGGCATAGGCGTTGCCAGGAACGCGATAATCACAAGAACCGCTGATGTGGTGATAGCAGTCGGCGGGCAGTTCGGAACGCTCTCGGAGATGGGATACGCCCTGAACATGGGAAAGACCGTCGTCTCACTCGGTTCTTGGAGGCTGGAGAAAGCGTCGGATCACCCGATACCGAACCTCATCCACGCAGATGGGGCGAGAGAGGCTGTTGACGCCGCTCTTGAGGCGATTAAGGCGAAAATGTAAAGCCCCCGGCGACGAGTGGATGAAGTGCCGCAAATAACTAGACTAGCGAAGGTGTATTGATTGGCTGTTTCGAGAGTTGCCATCATGCTGAATCCAGACCGCAGACTGGCGACAGAGAAGGTTGTCTCGGTGATCGGATTGCCGGACCTGAAAGGTTCCGAGGTATTCATCAAACCGAACTTCAACACAGCGGATCCGGCACCGGGATCTACTCACAACGACACGCTGGCCGCAATCGTCGAGCTCGTGAACCAAGGTCGCCCGAGAAGGGTGATCGTCGGAGATAGAAGCGGCCCTGCCAAGACTCGGAAGGTGTTCGAGGAGAAGGGCATCTTCAAGATGTCAAAAGACCTCGGGTTCGAATGCTCCATCCTGGACGAGCTGCCAAGTAGCGAATGGGTCAGGATCACCCCACCTGAAAGCAGTTGGAGGAACGGATTCCTGTTCGCCAAGCCGCCCATCGAGGCCGATGCCGTGATCGGACTGTGCTGCCTGAAGACGCACCAATATGGCGGGCATTTCACGATGGGGTTGAAACTCGCCACGGGATTCATCCATAGGAGGAACATGGCCGAGCTGCACTCGTCGCCGATGAAGCAGCGGAAGATGATAGCGGAGATGAACGTCGCATACACTCCAGCCCTGATGATCATGGATGGGGTTGAGTCGTTCTACAAGGGCGGGCCGATGAGAGGGCCACGCTGGGCGGCTAACCTGACCTTCGCGTCAGTCGACCGTATCGCGCTTGATGCCGTTGGCGTCGCGGCCCTCAAGATGCATGGTACCACGAAGCGCATAGAGCGCAGGCCGGTCTTCGAGCAAGACCAAATCAAGAGGGCTGTCGAACTAGAGCTTGGTGCCGGATCTCCCGAAGATATTGAACTGATACCTGTCGACGCCGCCTCCGAGCAGGTATGCGAGGACATTCGGAAGACCCTCTCAGATTGACACGCCGTCGGTCTCATTTCCGGAGGATGCGACTACTAACGTAAGTGCAGCGGAGAGGCCCATATCCGCACCACTGGACAGGCCATTTCCGGTCAACATTTAAGTATCAAGCCACATATGGACGATTAGACGGAGAGTGTTTATTGGCGCGAAGAAGCGGGAGATTCAAGGCACGAAAACGCCACGAACCTAGACGGTATACGGGCAGCACCGAGAGAACCTCGATGCTCAATCTCTACAGAATCACTCCCTTCAAATACGATATGAGAGAGATCATGACCGCCTACCGCGTCGACGAGGCCGTCGCGTCAACCGTGATTGCCTCTGTGGTCGCAAAGGCATCCCGCATCTCGATAATCTCCGCCAGAGACTATGTGCGCGTGCAGCAGAAGGAGGGCCTATACTCCAAGGATGTCTCTGAGGAAATCTGCGATCTGCTCAGCAGGTACACCAAGTACAGGTGACTGTACCAGGTTAAGCTGGCACGCCCTTTTGACGCATGGCTCCATGATTTCCCTCCTGCTCTGAAGGTCATTTCTCACTTCGTGCTGCGAAAATCGTTCAATCTCGCCTCAAGAGCGATTGTATCGAGCAACATGTGGAGCCGTCGCCCCTTGCTTTCGAACTCCTCACGGCCAACCGAAGAAGCCTCGGGACACAGCTCGTCGACCACCACCTCGCCATCAGCCGAGATATTCACCGGGTAGATGACGCAGCCCAATGGCCTACGCGAGTACTCCTTGCAGCGTCTTCGCTCATGGTCGTAGAAGAAACAGTATTCTCCAGTGTTGCGCAGTCGGTCTATGCCGTCTGCGCCGCGATGCACGAAGTCCTCTCGTCTGTAATCCCTTCGTTCAAGTCGTGCTATATCCGTTTTGCAGAGCTGCATCTCAGTTTCGTGACAGCACTTCTCGCAATGGGAACAGCGCATCTAACCTACGAGTACTGCGGGATAGTTAAAGCTTGGGGGCGACCGACTTCAGACCAGAGCCTCCGGGAGTGCGAACCTGCTGCCCGCCGGGCTCTGCCGCTGCCCGAAACCGCCGTCAGTATGGCGAATATTGAGCAGAATTCTAATAGCATTAGGAGAATTACGGCCTCACTGAGGGATAGGCAGACAACAGGTTCTTGTCTAAGCCCTCTCGGGGGGAAAAGAGGTGAACAGACGTTTCGTCGTTTGCTGCTTTAGCATCGTAGCTGCGACTCTTGTGATTATGCCTGGAGCATGTCTCGCGAAGCAAGCTGGAGGAAAGTCGGCCGCCACCGAATCGTGGACCGTCGCGTTATACATCAGTGGGGACAACAGTCTCGAACGATTCTGGGATGACAGCAGCCTACCTGGATTGCTAATGTTGCCTGCGAATGACATGTTCAAGATCGTCGCCTATGTTGACAGGCTAAGCACGCAAGGTATAGAAGTCGTCGAAGTGTCCGGAGATAGTCACGACATAGTCACGACGTATCCGGAGATGGACTTCGGGAGCGGAGCTACCTTCCAATGGTTCTTGACCGACGTCGCAGACAAGTATCCATCGGACAAGCTCGCGGTGGTAGCCTGGGACCATGGCTACGCATGGAGGTACATCAGTGACGACGTCACAGATGGGTCCAGGATCACAATGCCCGCGTTTGAGACAGCAATCGAAGACGCGGGAGTCTACATCGACGTGCTGGCTTTCGATGCCTGCAACATGGCCGCAGTGGAGGTTGTCTACCAGGTCTCTCTGACTGGACTGGTTGGGATAGTTGTCGCATCTGAGGAATCCGTCCCTACGACCGGTTTTCCATATGACATGATGCTTATGCCCGCTGCTCTCGATCCAATGAGGTCACCAGCCCAGCTTGCGAGCGATATGGTTGCCGGGTTCGAAGCGTTCTATGCACCTCAGACGTGGGCATCCACAGTCGCGTTGTCTGCAGTGAGCGTCCCAGCGATAGCCGCCTCCGCGGAGACCATTTCTGCCTGGACACAATCGATGTATTTGTGTCTGCCCATCTACGCGAGCAATTACAAGCAGGCTGTGAGCGAATCCTACTACGCCTGGGCGACGCACTACCACGTGGACATAGCGGACTTCGGGGACGCGCTTCTATCGGATATCTCCATCACGGACGCGGACCTCAGGGCATCCACGACGGCGATGGTGTCTGCGATGGACGAGTCTGTGCTGGCTTTCTGGGGAGGACGAGCAGCAGAGGACAGCAGAGGAATGACCCTCTGGTGGGCCAACGGTGGCGATTGGAAGTCCTACTCTGATGACTACGCGGAGGTCGCGTTCGCCATCGACATGGGATGGTGGACACTGCTTGATGAGTACAACTAGGAGACCGTAAGTGGCGATCATTCGCAGCAATCCTGAACAGGACTGCCACAACCCAGCGGGTGAATAGTCATTCCAGATGGGCATCTCGGGAAGGGTAGCGAAAAGGAGGGGTTCTATACCCCTCATCAAACCGTTTCCACTTTCTCAGTTCACTCATAGGGAACAGGCTTCAGTCGTCATGATGTTCCACCTTGATGGTTACGTTTGGCTTGATGCCGGCTAGTGCAGGTAGCACGTGATTTAGAACTTGCTCTGCGGTCGCCCGGAACTCTCGGCCGCGTGTGCTCACCTTCACCCAGCCAGTTCCATCGCGGTAATAGCGCTCAGTAGAGTTCTTCGTGCCAATCAATATGACATAACTCTCATTGGTCAGGTTCATCACGCAATCTCCCATCCTATCATCGTAATTCCACCCTATGGCCTTTTCTCTGAAAGAATAAACGTGCGGCCGCCGAGCCGCGCACCCTGAGCTAGCCGGACTTCATTTTTCTGATTTCACCATCGATATCAATATACCCACCAGGGGTAGTCCGATGGCAGGTCGTCGCTTTCCCATGAGTAGAAGTCACCATCATGGATTGCGAAACTCAACTCCCGGTTCCATTCACAAACGATATCCGCCAAGGCCACTGTATGGATTGTGTCTTCTGGAATGCCGTACTCCGCGAAGTCGAATGCTATGGAATCTCCTTGTCCGAACAGACCATCTCCCAGCAGATCCGTGACATGGATCTCCTGGACATCGTGGTAAGTGATTCCGTCCACTCTATATTCCACGATGAGGGGGCGAGTGACAGTCACTAGAGAACCTACGCTAAGCTGAGTGTAATTCGCTAATTCATCGGTTGTATGACGGCCTGTGTCCCCAACCAGCCAATGAAGCCGCAGATTCCTGTAGTCAAATGTCTGGCTATCGTTCATCCAATGATCCAATTCGCCTGTCCACATGATTTCGCCGTCTACCAGTTCCAGCGGTGTGTCCTCCGAGGGATATGGTGGCTCCAATATGCCGAGGTCATCGAACACCATGACTGCAATCGCTGCGCTCAGTAGAATCACCACAATAATCAGAGCTATTATCACTCTATCCGTTCCACGCGTCTCCTGCCCATCCTTCAGGCTTGTATCGGTATCCATTCCCTCGACCTTGGTCTGGATGCCGATGAAAGAATTTAAGCCTGTTCTCTATAGGAGATATATGCGGCCGCCGGGCCGCGCACCCTGCGTTAGCCAGTTCCCCTTTTTCTGATTTCAATCGAACGGGGAATCGGTTGTGGTTCAGATTCATCCCTTCATTTGCCACGCTTCCTCCAGTAAAGGAATCTCAACCACAGGATGTAGCCGAGGAAGCAGAGCAGACCGATGAGCCCCGGGACCAAGAGGCACATGATTTCGCTATTGGAGGTGGGCACCAGCTTTAACACGACAATCATCGAGATTACCAGGATGACCACGCCCCACCCGCCCCAGAAGCTCTTCGCAAGCCGCTTCCTCCACGCTTCTTCGATTTCGGCGCGGTTATTCTGGTTTCCACCGAAAAAGGCCCCTCGAGAGAACGCCACAAGTAAGAACCCCGAAACGCCCATCAATCCGGGCGGCAAGAGCACAACCCAACCAGCCTGGGCATACAGCGCCATGACATACCCGCCGAGGAAGAATGCCGCTGGCATTGCCGAACCCACGAGTGCCCTCAGATAGTTCTTGGGCGCTATGGCGTCAAATCCTCCGATAATCGACAAGAGCGAACCGGACAAGACAGCAGCGCTCAAAGGAATCAGGATGTCGAGATGATCGTGTATGTAGAAACCCACGAATAATATGCCAAACCCCGCAAGGACCAATCCCCCAATGATAGTGATAAGTCCGCCGATGACCGCGCCCCAATAGGCCATTCGGTGCGCTTCTGGGCCTCCAGCTTCATCTTCTGGTCTTGCCATTCCTCCTCCAGCCTTCTTCGGAATGCGCGTCCGCCCCTATGGCCTTTTCTCAGAAAGATGGACGTGCGGCCGCCGGGCCGCGCACCCTGCGACAGCCAGACTCCATTTCTTGATTTCAATCAAGACGGGGATTGACCGGAACTCAACCCCTTTCCTATTCTCTTGTTCTACCAGATGAGGAAGTCCAACAAAAACACGGCAAGAGTGCAAGCCGCCATCGATCCAATCGAGATGAGAATGCAGTTCCTTGCCAAGGTCCTGAGTCCAAGAGGGTACTTCAGGTAGTACGCGACGGCCAGAAGGATGCCCAATGGCGGAAGAAAACCGATATGATATACGAGAGACTCTTCTCCCGCTGTGTGGCGTATCTGCAGATGTCAGAGAGGGCCGAATCGCCCCTCCTCTCCTAAACCCTTCTCATAAATTTCGTCGCGAAAGAACTCGAATCTCCGGCTGTTTCCCAACCAGAAGTCTTCTTGCGCTTGAGTATTCGCAGAATGGCGTCGACTACAGTCACGACGACTATGACCGCAAGGATAAACCCGAACACCATTAACGCCTTCCTCCGTAAGTCAATAGACTGAAATGCACTGATAAGTCTTTGGTCGGTATTCCACCCCCATGGCCTTTTCTCAGAGGATCGTCCCACAAACGACCACAACCGCCACGAATCACGGCCTTAGCGCTGAGAAGCACTGTCAAGGGGCTGGAGACTCGGATATGGCCCGCGGTGCCTCTATTAGCAGATGGTTTGATGCGGCCACGGCAGCTTGGACAGACTCGTTCAAAGAGGCGAATGCACTGTACTTGAATATCTGCGAAGATCGACCATAGTGCCCATCCTTCCAGTCATTGTTCTTGATCGCTCCGCAGCCGAAAGCAATGATAGAGGCCGAACCTGTTGTCCATATCGCGACAGGCACGGATGCCTTCAGAACCGCTGGGACCTGAAGAAATGTCCCCAAAGCCCGCATAGTCTGAAATAGCCCTTATCTCCTCCCCCGGAGATGACGATTGAAGAGAGGAACAAATGACATTCAAAGATCTCAAACTCATAGAGCCCCTTCTGGAGGCAGTCGCTAAGCAAGGTTACACTGAGCCAACACCGATACAGGAACAGGCAATCCCCCATATCCTTCAAGGAAAGGATTTGATTGGGATCGCACAAACGGGCACAGGAAAGACTGCTGCATTTGTCCTGCCCATATTGCAGAAAATGTCTGAATCACCTAGGCGTATCATCCCCAAGCATCCTAGGACTCTAGTTCTTGCGCCAACCAGAGAATTGGCTGCGCAGATAGACGAGAGCTTTGCCACCTATGGTTCCTTCATGAGATTCAGGCATACTGTAGTCTTCGGCGGTGTCAGCCAAGGCGCTCAGGTCAGAGCGATGTCCAAGGGCGTTGATGTTCTGGTCGCCACCCCTGGCAGATTATTGGACCTGATGAATCAAGGCCACGTACGTCTGAACCATCTAGAATTCCTTGTTCTCGACGAGGTTGATAGAATGCTTGACATGGGATTCTTGGCCGATGTCAAGAGAATCATTTCAAAATTGCCTACACACAGACAGTCAATATTTCTCTCAGCAACAATGCCGCAGAAGATAAGCGAGCTTGCAAAGACTCTGCTCCACCATCCTGTCCGCGTTGAAGCCGCCCCTCAGGCAACCACCGTGAAACTAGTCCAACAGAAAGTCCTCTTTGTAGACGAAAGAAACAAGATCGCGATTCTATTGGAATTGCTGAAACACAAAGACCTGAGATGCGTACTGATATTCACACGAACAAAAAGAAGGGCCAATAACGTCGCCAAGCTGCTGACCAGCCACGGCGTTCAGGCTGAAGCCATACATGGGAATAAGTCACAGGGTCAAAGGACAAGAGCACTAGACAATTTCAAATCTGGACATGCAAGAGTGCTGGTGGCAACTGACATTGCTGCAAGGGGCATCGACGTGGATGACATATCCCATGTGATAAACTATGATCTACCTGTTGACCAGATTGACAACTATGTTCATAGGATTGGCCGTACCGCAAGAGCGGGAGCCAAGGGCACTGCATATTCCCTTTGCGCGAGCTATGAACGGGACGCCTTGAGAGAAATCGAAAGCCTCATAAAGATGAACATCGAGGTGATGTCTCATTCATTTCATTCAAACACGGCAAGAAATGCTGTTGGCGCTGCTGCGAGACCGCCGCCAAAACAACAAAGGGGTCAAAGAAGGCCGAATATGGATCGGCAGAATAGGAGACCGTATCGATCGAGATAGGATGCCTGTAATTCTCTGCTCAGGATGACCTCTGATCTCCTGCCGAAGAATGGATAGAGAGTGGAGGGGAGGCGTTCCCTATGGACTCAATTCAGTTCCTGCTGCAGTTCACACCCTATGGTTTCTCCCGATGTGAGATGACGGCATGTCTATCCAGAAAGAGAAATGGACCGAAGAGGATTCGAACCCCTGATGAGCCGGTGAGTCATGACTCGGATTCAATATGGGGGATTTGGCCGGAGCTAGGCCTCTTTCTCTTCTCACCCTAAAGGGCACGAAATCAAGCATCTGAGGCCACCGCGCAGGTCCGGGCTTGAATACCTCCTTGGAGGTGTTGAGAACACCTATGGCAAGATTCTTTAAGATACGTATGATTGATTTTAAGAGAAAGCCGGAGATGAATCTGATGGAAGCGGTTAAGTCGTCGGAGCGAATCAGGTACAACCGAGATGACCGTGCGTCTGGACAGATTTGAATACTCTGCTGAGTTCAAGAGACTTGTCATAAACCTTTGCAGGGGTATGGAGAATTCAGCCAATTACCAGGAGTACATCGCAACCCAGTTGGGTGGTCAAAGAAGTCGAGTGGTGGAGATCACAAACAATCTGTGCCCGGAAATCGAGTATCATTGCGCACCCTTGAGGAACAAGAGGGTATTGGATTTTGGATGCGGTACGGGTGCGTCAACCGCTGCCCTGGCAACTTATTCGGCAAACGTTTGCGCTTTTGACATCGACAAGGAGAGTCTGGAGATTTGCAGGAAGAGAGTGAGCGAACATGGGTACGACGGCAGAGTCGAATTCTATAGCGCCCACGATATTCAGGAAGTCTCTGATTCATTGGGCTCCTTCGACATGGTCCTTGCAGTTGGAGTCTTAGAGCACATCCCTCTATCCAAAACCGGCCTCAGAGGACGGACTGTGCAGACAGTATTCAATATGTTGAAGCCTTCTGGCTGTCTCTACATTCACGATACACCTAATCGGCTTTGGCCCTACGATTTTCATTCGACCCGACTCTGGTGGGGTCCGTGGACGAAGCCAGGTTCGGAATGGACATACAGAAGGGCAATACGAAGAGCACGGCATTCCGACGTACCAGGAGTATTCGCAGGTCCACTTGGGCTTGAGGAAGCGGGCGGGTGGGGTGTGACCTACTGGGAGATCATGCGGTATCTAAGAGCCGAGAAGGTCGAATGCGTTAACCTCCTCAAGGGACATAACAATGTTGTGAACCACATCGGCCGGACAGACAAGAAAGAAAGGATGGCAGAACTCATAGAGACGATGGTTGCCCCTCCCTTGGCGAAGTTGTTGCGCGTTCCACTTGCTGCTTTGACACCAAAAATACAGAACCTCGTACTAAGGAGAGGATGAAAGGTGCCAGGATTCACCATCTAGGTCGCCGGGGTGCACTCCTCAGATCGCGTCAAGCGCTCGGTGGGCCCTGTCAATCTTCTCCTCGCTGGGCAACATCCGTGCCTTATGGGTCAGAGACCAGCATTCCACTTATCTCGACATAGTGCCACATTCCGTCTCCTGGACTCAGCTGAAAGTCGATCATGCCGAATTCCACCATGTAGCTATCGTACACATGCGTGACTGGGTTCCACCACGACACCGAATTCAGCATGTCATCGGTGTACATACCCACCAAGTCGCTCGCCCATAGGGGTCGTCTGCAGCGATGCTAGCCCGACTTGGATCCAACCGCCTCCACTTGGGACCGTGATGGACCTGATCTGCGTCTCGGTCGGCTCATCACCACACAGCACAATCGACCTAGCTGTACCCGAGTGGACCCAGTATGCCCAGCTGGGCTCGATGTCGAAGTCCGATGAGGACCTGGAGATACCCACGATGTAGCTCTTGTCGTAGACCTGGTTTGCCGGATCCCACCTGGATACCCTTCCGCCCTATGGCCTTTTCTCAGAAATGGTGGACCCTGTGGGATTGGGTGCCACGAAGATGACTGGCTAGTGGTCAAAAATTCCACGGACCGGAATTTCTTGCCGAGGAACCGTATTGAGAGATAGGTTGAAACCCTTTATTTTCATTCTTTTTCTTCTCTATTGAGGCGAATGCCTTCTTAGCGAGGCCGAGGCTTGCTGTTTAAGTTTCGTCCAGGGGTAAAGAATAGGTTCTAAATATCGCGTGGAGGATACGCAGTAACAGCGCGGGATAGTCGGGGGTTCGGAATTTGAGATGTCCGAAGTGTGGTCGTAGCACTAGTGAGCAATACAGATATTGTTCATCTTGTGGGTTTGACTTTCAGGGAGTTGGATTTCAAGGCCAGCAGTTGAGTCAACCACAGAAATCGAAGAGCGAGAAAGACAATAGCATGCTCGTTGTAGCCGTGGTGGTGATTGTTGTCGTTATTGTGGCAATCGGCATCATTGCTGTTGCATTCCTCGCAAAGGATGTGTCGGATGATGGTTCCAGTGATGGCTCAGATGATGTGCAACTGAAGGGCATCGTCTTGGTGGTGAACAGCGCATATGAGTCTTATGCTGGTTGGCTCTTGGAAGATGGAAACAAGTATGTAATTTACAGCGTGACGGTGACGAACTACAAGAGTTCTGAGATGGACTTCTGGGAATACGCATTCGAACTCCATACGACAGACGGTCTGGTCTATGACCCCAGTTATACTGCGGGAACCACTATGAGCACGCCTGACGAAATTGAGTCTGGCGGCAGCTACACTTTTGACCTCGGCTATGAGATTCGCAGCTCAGACAGTGGTGACCGGATCGTTTACGAGTGGTGGTTTGACCATGCTAGCGTAGACGTGCCATTATGAGCCTTCGTATAAACCGGTATTTCTTGCCGAGAAACCAATTAGAGAGATAGCCTCAAACATGTTGTTTTTTTGAGAGGGGTTGATTGCCCCTCGCCAAACCTTTCGCACGCCTATTTACATGACCTAAGGCTCAAGGAAGCGGATTCTGTCGTCTACCCTCGTGGAATTCCATCAGGCGGCGGGGTATCAGATTCACAAGTACTCGATCAGAGGATGTTCTGAGCCGGAAGATTCGATAGCCTCTCTCAGGCTCATCTCTCTAACGGAGTCATAGGTACGTACACAGTCTCTGACCTCGTTGAATAGAATGCCCGAAAAGAGGTCGGACCTGGTGTGATTGAAGTTCGTTGGCATCTTGTGCCATCTTGTAGTATAATCATCCGTGCTGTCGTCTCCACGTAAAATGAGTATCTTCTTTTTCGTTTCGCGGCTCGTCCATATTGTCGCTTCCTGTTGGAGGATGGCTATGGGAGGTACATCTTTTATTTCTATGAATCTGAATTTCTCGGTGCCAAGGGGGTGGATAATTATGTTCCTGAGGTCATAGGAGAGGTCAATTACATGAACATCTAGGTAATTCAAGTTGTATTTGATTCTGAACGTGGGGCATCTCTCCATTATGTCGCTTTGTCGTCTCCAGTCATTCCCTCTGTGGATTGCTGAAGTGTAGTGCTCCACCGCTCGACGTAGGAGCACTATTTCTGCGAGCTGAAATCCTTCCACCAAGTCTTTCGTGAATTCTTCGAAAGTGACTCCAAAGTAGCTATTCTTCGGGTCTGTCGAAGCCTTCTCGAGTTGGTCGCGAAGCTTCTCATCATTGTCTTTGGCATATGCGAAGGCGAATTGGAGATTCTCTATCCTTTTCAAGTCTTTTTCGAATTGTATAAGTTCTACGCCCATTTCACAGCCTCCCAGGTTGTTTTCTTGAGAAATGTCTAGTCGCCTGAACGATAGTCTTGGATTCCTGCTATGAATGCAATCATTCCGGCAAACACGAAAATGGCGGCTATAGCGATACTGTTGCTGTCATTGTCTGCCTCGACAAGGGCCTTCTGAATAGTGTCAATTACCGCAGCCATTGCGAACAGGAATACACCAAGGACAATCAGATTTCGTCCTCTACTATGGCCCATGAGTATAGACTTCGTGCGCCCCCACATCGTGAGCCCCTCGAGCATTGATGGTTTGTCGTTGTCTTGCTGGTCCATTGTCCTCTGCCTTCTTCTGAATATATATGTGCGATGTAACGGCTTCTGCTAAATGCCGATACGTTTGCGGAGCTGGTCGTATCCAGCCTTTCCTTTGGAGGTTCGGATGGATACTCTTGGGGGATGAGAAATCCCCGCACTTGATCTTGTCCTCAGAACTGTTGAGAGAGAATCGTGGTCCCATTCTATGATGACGTCGGGCGTTTTAAGGTCCCCGTTTTTCACAGTGGCTGAACCCGTCTTCGTCACGTGGAATATGACCGACTCTTGTTCGGTTTTGAAGACCCAGTTCTGAGGTAGGTAGTTCTGAACCAGCCAGCCGGTCAGGAATCCTGTTGCTTTTGGTTTCAGTTCCGCTTCAACATCTCTGCATAGGTCGTTCAACAGGTCTTTGATGCAGCTCATGCCACTTCCTCGGTTCAGGATTGCGTTCATAGCTTAAGGCCTTCTCTCCGCCCATTTAGCCTCTTCTCTGGGGAGATTGCGATACGGCCACCGAGGATGCGTTTCATGGCTAGTCAACGTTCGTCTGAACCTCCGGCGCGGATTTGCCTTGGCTGAATACTGAGAGGCGATTCCTGACTGTGAACGGCCCGGTCATCAGGCCAGGCCCCAATGGCCTAACCATGGACACCAGGACCACTATCGCTGAGGCGATGCCAAGATACGCCCCGATGCTGGATAGGACTTCTCCTTCGTGGCGGTTTGCCCATACCACGATGAACCAGGGTGCGCCTATAATCTGGAGAAAGCCACCCAACGGTGATAAGAAGGCAATTAACGTGCCAATGATGAACACAAGACCAGGCAGGTAATAGTTTGATGCACCTCCTGCGGAATCAGAGAGATTCATTACGTCCAGGAGATTCAGGTCAATGAGCCAATTGCCCACCCACCTGGAGAAGATCGCTATGACCCCAATCATTGCTCCTGCAATACAGAACAGGTTCACATTGACACGATTCGTAACATTTCCCCCGTTTCCGAATCGCCTTCGATGGATTAAGGGCTTGTGTAGTCCGTCATTGCCGCCGGTACACGATGCTGATGCCAGCCACAACGAAGGCGAGCATGATGATGCCAATCTGGATGACACGGCTACCTGCTTTCGCA